>SEFA01000062.1 GCA_004210455.1 Rubrivivax sp.
TCCCCACCCCGTCCAGCGGGAAACCGGCAACTCACGGGCCCGCCGCCGGCATCAATGTCCCCAGTCCGGGCGGGGCGTGGAGGCATTGGCTACCATCGCCGCAGGACTTCAAGGCCGCCTGCACCCGGGCCGACAAGAACTGACCCTGGGGCGCATCCGACCAACCTTCTTTCGCAGCTTTTCCGGACGAGGGACCCATGGACCAGGACCTGTTGTCGCCCACGTCGAGCGCCGCCCCCCGGGCGATTGACGTGATCCCCGAGGCCGCTGGCGCGCCGCCGCTGCCGCCCGCCGGATTGACGCTGCTGCAGCGCCTGTTCTCGGCCTATCCGGGCAGCGTCGGGCTGCGGCTGGGGCACTGGGCGACGCGACTGGGCCGGCAGGCGCACCAGCCGGCCGAGTTCACCCTGGTCCTGAACGATCCCACCGCGCTGCGGCGCCTGCTGCTGGGGCGCGACCCGCTGCGTTTCGCCGAGGCTTACTTCTCCGGACAGATCGACGTCGAGGGGGACTTCTTCGCCGCGCTGCAACTCAAGGACCACCTGCCGGAACTGACGCTCTCCTGGGGCGACCGCCTGCGCCTGGCCGTGCGGCTGCTGGCGCCGGTGCCGCCCGCGACCGACGCCGAACTGCGCGCCGACGGCGTGCGCCGCCACACGCGGGCCGAGAACAAGGCCGCGATCGCCTTCCATTACGACCTGTCCAACGACTTCTACGCGCTGTGGCTGGACCCGGCGATGGTCTATTCCTGCGCGTATTACGAGACCGACGACACCCCGCTGGCACGCGCCCAGTGGTCCAAGCTGGACCACATCTGCCGCAAGCTGCGCCTGCAGCCCGGCGAGGAACTGCTGGACATCGGCTGCGGCTGGGGAGCGCTGGTGATGCATGCGGCGCGTCATTACGGCGTGAAGGCCATCGGCATCACGCTGTCGGAACGCCAGTGGGCGCTTGCGCGGGAGCGCATCGCCGCGGCGGGTCTGCAGGGGCAGGTGGAGGTCCGACTGTGCGACTACCGGGACATGACGGGCCAGTTCGACAAGATTGCCAGCGTCGGCATGTTCGAGCACGTCGGCCTGAAGAACCTGCCGACCTACTTTGCCAGCGTGAACCGGCTGCTCAAGCCGGCGGGGCTGTTCCTGAACCACGGCATCACCCATGAGGAGGACGGCTGGGGGCAGGCCTTGTCGTCGACGTTCATCAACCGCTACGTCTTTCCGGACGGCGAGTTGGACCGGGTGAGCAACGTGATGCGGGTGATGGAGCAGGAGCAGTTCGAACTCCACGACGTCGAAGCGCTGCGCATGCATTACGCGAAAACGCTGCGTGCCTGGGTCGCGACGCTGGAGGAGGGGCACGACCAGGCGTTGCAGTACGTGGACGAAGCGCATTACCGGATCTGGCGCCTGTACATGGCGGCCTCGGCGCTGGAATTCGAAACCGGCGAACTGGGCCTGTACCAGATCCTGGCCAGCAAGCGCGACGGCGGGCCGGCTCCGGTGCCGTTGACGCGGCGCTACATGTACGAGGTGAGGTAGGCGTTTTTTCTCCCCCCGCATTTAAGTCGCCCGGACAACCGGTCGTCCTGTGAGTGGGAGGGCAGCTCAAGCCCTTCGATCAACGAAGCGCCCCGGCGCTTGCCCACACTCTCAAGGAGCGAATCACCATGTTGAGCCTGCACACCAATGCCTCGGCCCTGTCGACCCAGAACTCGCTGAGCTCGACGCAGAAGAGCCTGGCCACGTCGATGACCCGCCTGGGGACCGGCTTCCGCGTCAACTCCGCGATGGACGATGCGGCCGGCCTGCAGATCGCCACGCGTCTGGACGCGCAGACCCGCGGCATGGCCGTGGCCCAGCGCAACACGCAGAACGGCATCTCGATGCTGCAGACCGGCGAAGGCGCGCTGAACGAAGTCAGCAACATCCTGCTGCGCATGAAGGACCTGGCGACGGAAGCCTTCTCGGCCTCGTCGACCGCGACCGACAAGACCGCGATGCAGGGCGAGTACGACGCGCTCGGCACCGAACTGACCAACATCATCAAGAACACGTCCTTCGGCGGCACGCAGCTGTTCTCGGACGGCGCGACCATCGACGGCACGCTGGGCAAGATGTCCGCCGCGATGAGCTTCCAGATCGGCGCCTCGGCCGGCGAATCGATGTCGGTGGACGTCAGCACGCAGCTGACCGCGCTGACGACGGCGCTGGGCACGGTGTCGACGCAGTATGCCGCCACGCCGGCCGCCGGCACCGAACTGTCGGCCGCGACGAACGCCATGCTGACCACCATCGGCGGCGCGATCGACAAGGTCGGCGAACTGCGCGCCTCCTTCGGTGCCGCAGCCAACCGCCTGGACCATGTCTACAACAACCTGCAGAACATGAGCACCAACACGGCCGCCGCCAAGGGCCGGATCATGGACACGGACTACGCCGCCGAATCGTCGACGATGACGACCAAGCAGATGCTGATGCAGTCGGGCACGGCGATGCTCAAGCAGAGCAACAGCATGTCCGGCCTGGTCATGTCGCTGCTGGGCTGATGACCGCGGGGCGCGCCGCGCGGCGCGCCCGACGACATCGACGCGAGGGCTGGACGGCGACGTCCGGCCCTTTCCTTTTCCAACGGCACGGACACGTGCGGACGAGGCGGGGGCACATGGCGGGGGCAACATCGAATGCCGGCGCGGTCGGCGGCGTGAGCGGCGTCAATGGCGTCAACGGCATCAGCGGCGTCGGACGGCTTCAGTCGTCCCTCCGCGAGTTTTCCGGCCTGATGCCCGGCGCGGTGCTGCTCCTGTCCGGCAGCGGCGATCGCGGCGGCGACCGCGGCGGCACATCCGGATGGCGGCTGGAATCGCTGGACAGCGGCGAAGTCATGACGCTGATCGAGCTGCCGCTGGACGACCTGCTGCCGGGCGACCAGGTGCTGCTGCGCGTGCGCGCGGTGGTGCCACGGATGGAGCTGGAAGTGATCGAGCGCCGTCGGAATCCTGGCCGTCCCGACATGGCCGGTGGCGACGGAGGCGCCGCTGGTCGTACCCGGAACGACGGCGCGACACCCAGCGGCTGGGGACTGCTCACGGCGCTGCGTGTCGACCTGGCGTCATGGCGGCGGCAGATGCTGACGCCCGTCGTCGACCCCCCCGCGCCGCGCACGCCGGCGGGGTTGGTGTCGGCGTGGACGCTGGCGCTCGCGCATGGGCAGGTGCCGGTCGGGCCGTGGGGCAAGCCGTTGTGGCTGCTGCCGCTCGCGTACTGGGTGCGCGGCGACCGCGGCGACCGCGGCGACGGTGGCGACGACGCGACGCACGCGACGCACGCGCTGTACGCCTCGCCCGCGCCGCGTGCGCCATCGACCCCCGAGAGCCTCGCGGCGGGCGAGGAGCCTGCGCTGAGCCTGCTGCTGCGCTGGCGCGGCGAGGCGGTCGCCTTGCAGCTCCAGGGCACGCGCGCGGCGTTGTCCCTCACCGTCCTCGCCGAGCATGAGCAGGTGCTGACGGCGCTGCGGGGCGAGCTTGCGCGCGTCGTCGCGGCACTGGTGCGGGCCGGTTTCCGTCTGCGGCGCCTGGGCTGGCGCAGGCAACCGCTGTGGGTGCCGGTGGACCCGTCGCCGCCGATGCGTTCGGACGCGACCCTGCTGACCGCGGCGGCGGAGCTGGTGACGGCGCTGGGGTAGGGTCGGGCCGGCGCTAAGATCCCTCGCCATGGGAATCCGTCATGACGAAGTCAAGCACTGGCGGACGGCGATCGATCAAGGCGCCTTCGGCGTCTGGGACTTGAATCCGCCGCTGGAGCTGGTGCATTACTCACCGCGCTGGAAGGAGCACCTGGGCTTTCCGCATCCCGAACAGCCCGACAGCACCGCGTTCTGGCGCTGCCGCGTCCATCCCGACGACCTCGACGCGATGATGCTGACGCTGCGCGCGCACCTCGACGGTTTCACCGACACCTATGAACAGCGCTTCCGGTTGCGCAGCAACGGCTCCGGTTATCGGAGCGTGCTGTCGCGCGGCCGGGTGGTGCAGCGCGACCACCGGGGCAACGTGCAGCGCATGCTGGGCACGATGGTGGACCTGACCGAGCGGCCAGTGGCGCCCTACGACAACCGCTACCTCGGCGAGGACGTGCCGGCCGGCGCGCTGGGCTGCACGCCCTTCCATGCGCTGCTGGGCTTGAGTCGTATCGAACCCGAGGCGCACGAGATGCTGCCGGCGGATGACGCAGGGCGGCTGCTGGACCAGCTCGCGGAGATCCTGGCGCTCTCCTTCCGTCAGGCCACCAGCAGGGCCTGAACGGTACGGCGCGCCCCCCGAGGTTGGCTTTCAAACGCCGCCGGCGGAGACGCTCGGTCCCGCAAGCAGTCGCGCCGTCACCGTGATCGCCACGGTGCTGGTGGCCGTGATCCTGATGATGAATGCGGCGATGTTGTGGTCGCAGTGGCGAGCTTAGGTGGCGATCTTCGGGGCGGCAGGCGGCCGCACGCCGGCGATCAGGCCGCGCGCGACATCCTGTTCAGGGTGATGGTCACGGTCTACAACGACACCGGCGACGAGAACGTGCCGGTGCAGTGGACCGATCCTTGAGCCTCAGGTCACCGGCGCCGGATTGAACAGCACCAGCGCGTTCGCGAGCTTGTGCTGCTCCGCCCAGGTCTTCTTGCCGGAGGCGACGTCCAGCATCATGCGGAACATCTCCCAGCCCATCTCCTGGATGGACTTCTCGCCGTCGGCGATCTGGCCGGCGTTGATGTCCATCAGGTCGTGCCAGCGGCGCGCCAGGTCGCTGCGCGTCGCGACCTTGATCACCGGGCATTCCGCCAGGCCGTAGGGCGTGCCGCGGCCCGTCGTGAAGACGTGCAGGTTCATGCCCGCGGCCAGCTGCAGCGTGCCGCAGATGAAGTCGCTGGCCGGCGTGGCCGCGTAGATCAGCCCGCGCTGCTCGCGCGTCAGCTTGTTGCCCGGCGACAGCACGCCCGAGATCGCCGAGCTGCCGCTCTTCACGATCGAGCCCATCGCCTTCTCGACGATGTTGGACAGCCCGCCCTTCTTGTTGCCCGGTGTGGTGTTGGCGCTGCGGTCGACGCTGCCGCGTTCCAGGTAGGCGTCGTACCACGCCATCTCGCGCACCATCGCTTCCGCCACCTCGGGCGAGCTCGCGCGAGAGGTCAGCTGCGCGATGCCGTCGCGGACTTCGGTGTTCTCGCTGAACATCACCGTGGCGCCCGCGCGCACCAGCAGGTCCGCGCAGTAGCCCACCGTCGGATTCGCCGTGACGCCAGAGAACGCATCGCTGCCGCCGCACTGCACGCCGACCACCAGCTCCGACGCCGGCACCGTCTCGCGACGGCGCTGGTTCAGGCGCTCCAGGTGGAAGGCCGCCTGCGTCATCACCGAATCGATCATCGACATGAAACCGACGTGCTTGGCGTCCTGCAGGCAGACGACGTCGAGCGCCTCCGCGGCGACGCCGTCCACGCCCTGGCCGCGCTGATCCGCGATCGGGATCACGCCCGGCGGCATCAGCCGCTCGGGCTGCAGCTTCTCGCAGCCCAGGCTGACCACCATCACCTCGCCGCCGAAGTTCGGGTTCAGACTGATGTTGCGCACCGTGCGGATCGGGATCACCGCGTCGGGCGCGTCGATCGCGACGCCGCAGCCGTAGGTGTGCGCCAGGCCGACGACGTCGTCGACGTTCGGGTACTTCGGCAGCAGCTCGCGCTTGATGCGCTCCACCGCGAACTCGACCACTCCCGCCACGCATTGCACCGTCTGCGTGATCGCCAGGATGTTGCGCGTGCCCACCGAGCCGTCCGCGTTGCGGTAGCCCTGGAAGGTGTAGCCCGCCAGCGGCTCCAGCGCGGGCGCCTTCACCGTGGCCATGGGCAGGCCTTCGAGCTCGCGCGCCGGCGGCATGCGCAGCAGGCGCTCGTGCACCCAGCTGCCGGCCGGGATGTCCTGCAGCGCATAACCGATCGGGACGTTGTAGCGCAGCACCGCGGTGTCCGCGGGCAGGTCGACCAGCGCGACCTTGTGGCCCTGCGGCACCTGGTTGCGCAGCACCAGCCCGGAGGGCAGCACCGTGCCTTCGGGCAGTCCGCCGTCGTTGGCGACGATGGCGACGTTGTCGGCCTCGTGCATCTGGATGGTCAGCGGGGAGGTGATCATGGCGAGGTCCTGGGTCGATTCAACCTGGGGAAAGGGAACGAGAAAGGCGGCGGGGAAGGCGAAGACGCGATTCTCGGCGCCTTCGCCTCCGGGCTTTCAGAGTTCAGACGGGCTTCAGTTCGACGCGCTTGATCTCGCCGACGATGAGCAGGTAACTCGCCACCGCGATCAGGGCGTGCGCGCCGACGAAGATCAGCGCGCCGTTGAAGGACTTGGTCGTCTGCACGATGTAGCCGATCACGATGGGCGTCACGATGCCCGCGACGTTGCCGAAGGTGTTGAACAGCGCGCCCGACAGGCCGGCGATCTCCTTGGGCGAGGTGTCCGACACCACCGCCCAGCCCAGGGCGCCCAGGCCCTTGCCGAAGAAGGCCAGCGCCATGATGCCGACCACGACGGCCTCGATGCCGACGTAGTTGCATGCGATCATCGAGGTCGACAGCAGCATGCCGACGACGATCGGCACCTTGCGGGCGAAGGTCAGCGAATGGCCGCGACGCAGCAGCCAGTCCGAGATCACGCCGCCCAGCACGCCGCCGGCGAAGCCGCAGATCGCGGGCAGCGCCGCGACGATGCCGGCGTTGAGCAGCGACATGCCGCGTTCCTTGACCAGGTAGATCGGGAACCAGGTCAGGAAGAAATAGGTGAGCACGTTCACGCAGTACTGCGCGATGTAGACGCCCATCAGCATGCGGTTGCCCAGCAGCTGCTTGAGGTAGCCGAGCTTGGGGCCGGACGCTTCCTTGGCCTGGCCGCTGGACAGCAGCGCGCCGCCGGACTCGATGTGCTCGCGTTCCGCGGCCGTGATGGTCGGATGATCGGCCGGGCTGTTGTACATGGTGCGCATCCACACCACGCTCATCACGATGCCCAGCGCGCCCATGAAGTAGAAGACCTCGGACCAGCCGACCGCGTGCACGATCCACGCCATGATGGGCGCGAACAGCACGGTGGCGAAGTACTGCGCCGAGTTGAAGATCGCCGAGGCGGTGCCGCGTTCCTTTACCGGGAACCAGGCGGCGACCATGCGGCCGTTGGCGGGGAAGGAGGGCGCCTCGGCCAGACCGACCATCAGGCGCATCAGGAACAGCGACGCGACGGCCAGCGGCAGGCCGAAGAGCATGGCGTCCATGCCCATGTGATGCACGCTGCCCTGCAGCATGGTGAACAGCGACCAGAGCAGGATGCTCCAGGCGTAGACCTGCTTGGCGCCGAACCTGTCGAGCAGCCAGCCGCCGGGCAGCTGGCCCAGCACGTAGGACCAGCTGAAGGCCGAGAAGATGAAGCCCATCTGGATCGAGTCGATGCCCAGTTCCTTGGACAGGACGGGGCCGGCGACGCCGACCGTGGCGCGGTCCGCGTAATTCAGGACGGTCACGGCGAAGATCATCGCCAGCACGCCGAAGCGCGCGCGGCCGATGCCGCTCGTGGCCGAGGAGGAGAGGGATAACTGCATGTTGTCTCCGGAATCGTATCGAGGCCGGTCTGCGCCGGCTTGCCTGGGGGGAGGGCGGGCCGCCCCGCGGGCCCGCCGATTCGGTCAGGGCACGGTGCGGGCCTGGATCCTGCGCCGTGCCGTCATGCGTGGATCACGCCTGCGTGTAAGTGGTCTTGACCGTGGTGTAGAACTCGGCGGCGTAGCGGCCCTGTTCGCGCGGGCCGTAGCTCGACGACTTGCGGCCGCCGAAGGGCACGTGATAGTCGACGCCCGCCGTCGGCAGGTTGACCATCACCATGCCGGCCTGCGCGTGGCGCTTGAAGTGCGTCGCGTGCTTCAGCGAGGTCGTCGCGATGCCGGTGGCCAGGCCGAACGGCGTGTCGTTGGCCAGATGCAGCGCCTCGTCATAGTTCTTCGCCCTGATCACGCTGACGACCGGGCCGAAGACTTCTTCGCGGTTGATGCGCATGGCCGGGGCGGTCTCGGTGAAGAGCGCCGGTGTCAGATAGAAGCCGGGCGCGCCCGCGCTGCTGCTGGCCACGGCGTCGCCGCCGGCGGCGAGCGTCGCGCCTTCCGCCTTGGCGATGGCGATGTACTCCAGGTCCTGCGCGAGCTGTCGCTCGTCGACGACCGGGCCGATGTCGGTACCGGCCTTGCGGGCGTCGTCGACCTTCAGCGTCTTCATGCGCTCGACCATGGCGGCCACGAAGCGGTCATGGATGCCTTCGGTCACGATCAGTCGCGACGACGCCGTGCAGCGCTGGCCGGTGGAGAAGAAGCCACTGTTGATCGCGGCCGCGACGGCGACGTCGAGGTCCGCGTCGTCCAGCACGACGAACGGGTTCTTGCCGCCCATCTCCAGCTGGAACTTCGCACCGCGCGCGACGCAGGCCGCCGCGACGCGCTGGCCGGTGGCCACGCTGCCGGTGAAGCTGATGGCGTCCACGCCGGTGTTCTCGAGCAGCTCGGCGCCGACCTCGGAGCCGCGGCCCATGACGAGATTGAAGACGCCGTCGGGCAGGCCCGCGCGCTTCAGGATGTCGGCCAGGGCCCAGGCCGAGCCCGGCACCAGGTCGGCGGGCTTGAGCACCACGCTGTTGCCGAAGGCCAGTGCCGGCGCGATCTTCCAGGCCGGGATCGCGATCGGGAAGTTCCACGGCGTGATCAGGCCGACGACGCCGATGGGCTCGCGCGTCACCTCGACGCCGACGCCGGGGCGCACGGACGGCACGACCTCGCCGCCGACGCGCAGCGCCTCGCCGGCGAAGAACTTGAAGATGTTGCCGGCGCGGGCGACTTCGCCGATCGCTTCGGGCAGCGTCTTGCCTTCCTCGCGGGCGAGCAGGTCGCCGAGCTCGGCGCGGCGCGCGAGGATCTCGGCGCCTGCGGCGTCGAGCACGTCGAAGCGCTGCTGCGGCGTCGCCAGGCTCCACTTGCCGAAGGCGTTGCGCGCGGCGGCGATCGCGGCGCGGGTCTGCGTCACGTCGGCCTGGGCGTATTCGCCGACCACGTCGCGCGTGTCGCTCGGGTTGATGTTGCGGGACGCGCGGGGGCCGTCGACCCACTCGCCGTTGATGAGGTTCTTGAACATTACTGCGGACCCAGCTTGGAGATCAGGGCGCCCAGCTCGTCGACTTCGGCGGGCTTGAGGTCGGACAGCGGCGGGCGCACCGGGCCGGCGGTGTGGCCGATGAGGGTGGCGCCGGCCTTGACGATGGAGACCGCGTAGCCGTGGCCCTTGTTGCGCAGGGCGATGTAGGGCAGGAAGAACTCCTGGATCAGGCGGTCCGTCGTGGCGGTGTCGCCGGCGGCGTGGGCGTTGTAGAAGTCGATGGCGGTCTTCGGGATGAAGTTGAAGACGGCCGACGAGTACACCGGGCAGCCCATGGCGCGGTAGGCGCCGGCGAAGACTTCGGCGGTGGGCAGGCCGCCCAGGTAGCTGAAGCGGTCGCCCAGGGTCTGGCGGATGGAGACGAAGGATTCGATGTCGCCGAAGCCGTCCTTGAAGCCGATCAGGTTGGAGCAGGTGTCGGCCAGCTTGAGCAGCGATTCGGGCGTCAGGCGGCAGGCGCCGCGGTTGTAGACGATGACGCCGAACTTGACGCTGCGGCACACGGCCTGCACGTGGGCGACCAGGCCTTCCTGCGACGCTTCGGTCAGGTAGTGCGGCAGCAGCAGGATGCCCTGGGCGCCCAGGCGTTCGGCTTCCTGCGCGTACTGGATGGCGACCCTGGTCGGGCCGCCGGCGCCCGCGATGATGGGCATGCGGCCCTTGCAGGTCTCGACGGCGACGCGGATGACGTCGCTGTATTCCTTGGGTTCGAGCGAGAAGAACTCGCCGGTGCCGCCGGCGGCGAACAGGGCGGTGGCGCCGTAAGGCATCAGCCATTCCAGGCGCTCGGCGTAGGGCTTGGGCGCGAAGTTCAACTGGGCGTCGAAGTCGGTCAGCGGGAACGACAGCAGGCCGTGGGAAATGGTCGCTTTGAGGTCTTGGGGCGAGGTCATGAGGGGCTTGTCTCCGTGGCTACAACAGCGCTGGAACCCGTCATCGCACTTGAATTGGTACCGGTACCAGCGTGAGCGGATGGTAGCGAGCAGGACATCCCTGTTCAAGAGCGATGTCGTACAACTTCGGGTAATTACCTAATCGATCTTCGCGCAGCCCTCCCCCGATGGAGGGCGCTCATTCGCGGGCGCCCATTGGAGGTACCCCTTCAGAGGGAGGAGACCTAGGGGTAGTTGGCGGCGGGAGCGCCACCTACAACCGGTAGGCGATCGAGGGGAAGCAGTCCGCTTTGTTCCCGATGCGCCAAGGCATTACCTAGGAGTCAGCCATGAGAACCGAAGCGAGAACCGCATTCCAACAGCAGGTCATCGAAGCGCTCGTCGAGAGCAAGGCCATCAACATCGACGCGGTGAGCGCGACCTTCGCCAAGTTCGGCGAACGCGCCCTGCTGCAGGGCGAGCCGCTGGTCACCATCATCAACCGCCACGCCATCTGGAACTGCGGCTGGCCGGGACCGGAGCTCGACATCCTGCGCAACGGCCCGCAGCTGCGCGGGTGAGGCCATGAGCGCGGTCGTCTCGATGCCCGTGGTCTGGCCGGTGGTGGGCAGGCGGTCGGTCGCGGCCCGGCGTCGGGACGACCTGCTCGGCCGGGTGCACCTCGCGGTGCGCCTGGCCCGGAGAAGCTTGAAGTCGGCCGTGGCGGCCGCGGAGGAGTCGTCGGGGGGGACGTCGGGGGAGGTGCCTGCGAAGGGCGGCCCGGAACAGCCGGCCGCGCTGGTGCTGGGGAAGGTCGTCGGCGAGGCCGCGATGCTGTTGCGCACGACGGCGCCCCTGCGCGGCGAGGACGAGACGCTCGATGTCGAGTCCCGGCTGCTCGCGGTGCAGCTCGTGGCGCAGGCGCGCGGGGCGCGGGTGCGGGAGCGCCTGTGCAACGACGCCGGTCGAGCGCTGGAGCATGCGTCGGCGCATCTGTTCCTGGGCGACGCCGGGTACCCGGACGAAGCCTTCGACCGGTTGCTCCACGACATCCTCGACGGCGAGGATGCCTGCGGTCCGGAACGCCTGCCGAATCATCAGCTCGAATGCGCCTGGCTCGACCAGATCCGGCGCGGTCGGGTCGATGTAGAGCCGATCGATGAGGAACTGCTGGTCGCCACCTGCATCGGGTGGCCGCTCGACGTGCTGGGCTGCTCCACGCTGGACCTCTACATGTTCACGCACGTGGTGATGTACGCCTCCGACATGGGGCGGCGTGCGGTGCCTCTGCCGCGTCCTGTCGAGGACATCCTCGCCGAAGCGGAAGCGGGTCTGGCCGCGGCGCTCGATGCGGACAACTTCGATCTGGCGGCGGAGCTGCTGTGGACCTGGCCGATGTTGCGGCAGCCGTGGAGCGCGGCGGCGATCTTCGCGTTCGAGCTGCTGGCGCGGGTGCAGGACGAGCACGCGTTCCTGCCGGGACCGCACTACGCGCGGTGGGCGGGATCGCCGGCGTGCGGCCTCGCGCATGAGGACGTGGTCATGCGGACCTCGTATCACGCGACGCTCGTGATGGGCATGTTGTGCGCGATCACGCTGCAGCCGGGCGCGGCACCGGTGTCCGCGGAGCGTTCCGTGGCCATCGGACGGCGGATCGACGGCGACCTGCTCGACGTCCTGCCGCCCAGGGCGGCGGTGCCTCGATGGCAGCGCGACTTCGCGGCGCTCGATGAACGCGAGCGCGCGTCGTTGACGTCGTTGTGCTTCAGTGTGTGGTTCCGTCGCGCGGCGTCCGCGAATGACATTCCGCGATTGCGCGCGGCCCTGGCCGCGACGCTGGAGCACGACGACTGCGACGGGCCGTCGGCGCATCAGGCCTTGCGACGCCTCCAGCGCATCACGGCCATCGGTCGCCTGCAGGCGGAATCGATGGCTTCGCGCTGATCGCAGTCAACAACACCCGGTCACTTCACGTCGATGACGGTGCCGAGCGAGAACGCCCCCAGGGTGGCATCCCAGCGTTGTCCCGACGCGGCATTGTCCGCATTGGCCCAGCGGATCGCGAAGCGCGCATCGTTGGCGAGACGCGTGTCGCCGTCGGGCAAGGCCACGCTGACCTGATAACGACCGGTCGGCAGATCGGCCGGCACGGACGCGGCGAGGGTCGCCGTCTGGTCGACGCCGCTCGGCAGCCACGTGCGCGGATCCGAGCCCGAGGCATCGATGCGACGCACCTCGCCGCTCGTGGCGCTCTTCAACACGAATTGAACGCCGCGCGGATTGAACACCCGCGCCCAGCCGTCGTTGCGCAGGTCCAGCTGCAGACTCAAGGACTGACCCCGCGCGACGGACGCCGCGTGCGACACCTTCACCAGCGCCAGCCGATAGCCCATCTTCCGGCGCACTTCGGCCATGCAGCCGCCTTGCACCCACTTGTCGTGGAAGGCGGTGCGGTAGTACTCGTCGTTGAGGTAGGTGAGGTTGTAGCGCGCGCCCTCGGCGAGGATGTCGGCGCATTGGCTGCGCGCCACGGCGCCGGCTTCGTCGGCCGGGTTGCAGGTCTCGCCGCCGAAGGGTGCGAGGTCGCCAAGCCGGTCGACGTAGTCGCGCTGTTTCGTCACGGTGGTCGCGTTGTCGTCATAGGTGCCGACATCCGTCTTGCTCGCCAGGAAGCAGTCGTTGTGCACGCCCACCCGCAGACCGCCGGCCAGCACCGCGCTCAAGTTCGGCAGCGTCGGCGTGCCGTCCATCACATACGGCGGATAACGGAGCTGGATGAACCGGCTCGCCGGCAGCGCGGCGAGCAACGCATCGCGGATCTGGTTGCGGCTGGTCGCCGCGGTCAGATTGTTGGAGGAGGTGTGCCACTCGCCCCACGCGCCGATGAAGCCTGCCTGCATGAACGCGATCACGTCGGCGTTGCGCTGCAGCACCGGCTTGATCTGCGTGATGTGTGCGAGCACGCGGGACAGCGGCGCGTCCTTGGCGTTCTGGTAGTCGACCTCGGACTCGGGGTAGTTGTAGACAGCGCGGATCACCAGCTTCACGCCAGCGGCGCGCGCATGCTCGAACGCCGTCTCGACCTGCGCGAGCAGTGCCGGGGTCAGGTCTGAACCGCGATAGGCGGACAGGTCCAGCTTGGAGAACAGCAGGCGATAGCCCGCCTTGTAGGCGTCGTCGGCGTCGGCGCGGGTGAACGTGTCGAGGTTGGACCAGGTCCACCGGTAGAAGCCGCGCTCGGGGTTGGGGAGTTCGGCGTCGGTCGCGGTGAAGGTGGCGACCGTCTGGGGATCGTCGGTGCCGGCGGGCGGCACGGGCGTCGGTGTCGGTGTGATCGGCGGTGTCTCAGGATTCGATGGCGTGGTCGGTGTCGTGGGCGTCGTGGGCGTGGTCGGATTCGTCGGTGTCGACGGCGTTTCAGGCGTCGTCGGCGCCGGCGTCGTCGGCGTCGTCGGCGTTGGGGTCGTCGGCGTGGTCGGTGAACTCGCCCCCGTCGTCGGCGGCGCGGTCGACACCGGCGGGGCGGCCTCGCTCGATCCGGATCCGCCGCCGCAGGCCGCGAGGATCGCCATCGAGAACGCCGCGGCGATCGGGCTCATGCCGGGGAAAGGGCGGCGGACGGGGCGTTGCTTCTGCATGGATCGGCTCATTGACTGGTTTGTTGCCAATGTATTTCTGCTGAAGCCAAGAACGCCGCAACGGAGCGCAACAGAGTGCATCGCGGGCGGTGGCTGGAGAAACCCTTTCGAGATTTCAAGGGGCGAAAGCTCGTTGAAAAAGGCCCAGTCGCGACGCACCTGGGAGACGATCGAAGAGGTGGAGCGCGAAGAAGCTGACGCAGCACGCCAGGAATAGGCACCTTTGGGGGATGGCTCGGGGTCCCTGGGGTGAGACATCCGAACAACGGTGTCGGAGCCCTCGATTCGGGCCCTCCGGCGCGGCCCTAGAGTGACCTCATGCATTGAACAGAAGAGACGCCACATGACCGCATCCCCATCACAGAGCGACGAATCGACGCGCCCGCACTTCGAAGAGGACTACCTTCTCCGGACCATCGGCCCCATCGCGGAAGACGCCGGCATGGCGTTGACGGAACTCGTGGCCAACGCGTGGGACGCCGGCGCATCGCTCGTCGATCTGACGATTCCGTCGGCCGTCGGTGGAACGCTGATCGTCGAGGATGACGGTCACGGCATGACCGCGGACCAGTTCCGGGAGCGGTGGATGATGCTGGGTTACGACCGCCTCAAGCGACAAGGGGTGGAGGTCGAGTTCCCTGCGCTGCGCAAGGGCTGGCGGCGCTTCGCCTATGGCCGCAGCGGCATGGGGCGCCACGGGCTTCTGTGTTTCGCGGATCGGTATTCGGTCGAGACCTGGCGCGACGGACAGTCCCTGCGCGTCGACATCGCCACGCCCGAGTCTTCGACGCCATTAGGTATCGAGAACGAAGTTCGAGCCCGCCGGGATGCCCAGGGGACGCAGATCTCCGTCGCTGTTCAAAGGCGACTTCCGGATGCCGGGCAGGTCCGCTCGCTTCTCGCAGCGACATTCCTCCATGACCCGCGTTTCATCGTGCGTGTGAATGGTGAATCCGTGGCGGGAGCCGATCTGTCCGATTCCATCGAGCGCATCGAACTGGAGATCGACGGTGGTCCGCCGGTCGTCGTCCGAGTCGTCGACGCCACACGCGATGGCAGGGGCGCCAGCCATGCAGGCCTCTCGTTCTGGGTGAATGGCCGACGGGTCGGCACGCCAAGCTGGATGATCGGCGACGAGTCCGTGGTGAACGCATCCGGGCGATTTGCCCGGCGCTATGCGGTGATCGTCCAGGCCGGGGAGGGCTGGCTGCCTGAGGTAGACCGGCACTGGCAGCAGTTCCGACGAAGCGTGGCGGTCGATTCCTTGCATCTGGCGGTGCGCGATTACGTCCTCAGCGCGTTTGAGCAACTGGGGAAGACCGTCGCGGACGAAACTTCCGAGGCCGCGCTGATGCGTCACCGGGAGATCTTCGGAAGGCTCTCGCGCATTCGACGTGCCGAAATCGCCGCTTTCACGCGGGCACTGGTGAAGGCGACGCCAGCGGCCTCCCAGGACGTGCTGTCGGCTGCTGTGTTGGCTGCCATCCGGATCGAGCGCGCTCGGGGCGGTTCAGGCTTGCTCGACAGGCTGGCCGCACTCGATGATGCGGACATCGGTGGGCTCCAGGAGTTGCTGAGTCAGTGGTCCGTCTGCGACGCGCTCGCCGTACTCGAAGAGATCGATCAACGGATGGCGGTCATCGCAACGATCGAAAGGCTGAGCGCAGACCCCGGTGCCGACGAGTTGCGCGTGCTCCACCCCTTGGTCACGCAGGCGCGCTGGTTGTTCGGTCCGGAGTTCGAGAGCGCCGAGTACGCCAGCAATGTCAGCTTGCGGACGGCCGCGGAGAAGGTCTTCGGGAATCGACTGCCGATGGATGCCTTCCCGAACCACCGGCTGCGTCCGGATCTCATCGTCCTCGCTGATGCGACCTGTTCCGTCGTGGCGCGTGAGGGGCTGGAACCGGGTGACGTAACGGCGTCGAAGATTCGCAACGTCCTGATCGTCGAGTTGAAACGCGGCCGCTCGACGATCGTGTCGGATGACCTCGATCAAGCGATGCGATACGTCCGGGGTTTCCTGGACAGTGGAGCGCTGGACGGATCACCGTATTACTCCGCTTTCGTGGTGGGACATTCGATCGGATTCAAATCCGGCCGTGAGTCGGACATCAAGGATGGAGGCGTCTTGCATGGCCACGTGCGGGCGGTCACCTACGGTCAGCTCATCCGCTCTGCCCACCAGCGACTTTTCCGATTGAAGGAGCGGATCCCAGCCCGCTATGAGGAGATGACGGGTGCGGACCTGTCTGACAGGGTGATGCGGGCTGGCGCGCCGTCCCGCGTGGCGCTGATCGAGCCCGACGGCATCTGATCACCCCAAGGTGCCCACCACCGCAATCTCCTTCTGATCCGGCACCTCGTTGTACGAGAGCACGGCCAGCCCGGGCGCGAAGAGCCGGGCGTAGCGCGCCAGCAGCGGCCGCACCTGCGGCATGACGAGCAGCGCCGGCGGCGCGCCCAGCGACTTCATCTGGTCCCGCGCCCCCGGCATGTGCTGCTGCAGCTGCGACAGCAGCTGCGGATCCACCGGGTAGCTGTCCAGCTGCACCTTCGCGCCGCCGGCCCGCGCCTGGTTCAGCGCATTCAGCAGGTGGTTCTCCAGGTCGCTGCCGAGGTTGAACACCTTCAGCGCGCTCAAGGCGCCTTGCGGTCCCTGCAGCTGCGACACGATCTGCCGCTTCAGCGCGCAGCGCACCTCCGCCGCCAGCAGCACCGGATCCTTGGTCGCTTCCGCGTTCTCGACCAAGGTCGACGCGATGCTCTGGATGTCCTTCACCGCCACGCCCTCGGCCAGCAGCAGCCGCATCACCTTCAGCAGTTGCGCGTGCGTGTAGGCCTTGTCCAGCGCGCCGCCGAGCTTGGGCGCGATCGCGTTCAGGCGCTCCATCAGCGCGGCGATGTCGTCGAACTTCAGCAGCTCCGGCAACTGCTCGCGCAGCACCTTCGAGACGTGGGTCGCGATCACGCTCGCCACGTCCACCACCTGGTAACCCAGCCCCAGCGCGTGCGCCTTGTGCTCGGCCTCGATCCACGTGACCGGCATCGCATACGCCGGGTCGAAGCCGGGAATCCCGTCCACGTCGCCCCACACCTGGCCCGACGCGATCGCCATCAGCCGGTCCGGATAGACCTCCGCCTGCGCCACCACCGTGCCGCTCAGCGAGATCGCGTACTGGCTCGGCTTCAGCGACAGGTCGTCCCGCACCGCCAGCGTCGGCAGCAGCACGCCCAGCGTTTCGCTCAGCGACTGCCGCATCCCCCGCACCCGCGCCTGCAGCGGCGCGCCCTGCGCCGGATCGATCAGTCCCACCAGCTTGTAGCCCAGGCTCACCGACACCGCCTCCACCACCGGCAGCGCGCGCCAGTCGATCTCCGGCGGCGTGCCGGCCACCAGCGCGCTCTCCACCGGCGCGGCCGGCTGGATGCGGTCGCGCGAGCGGTCGCCCATCCGCCACGCCGCATAGGCCAGCGCCACCGCGAACGCGCCGAAGGCCAGCCACGGCATGCCGGGAATCAGCGCCAGCACGCCCATCACGCCCGCCGCGCTGGTCAGCACCTGCGGTGACGCCAGCATCTGGTCGCTGACCTGCTGCTCGAACTCGCCCGAATCGCTCACCCGCGTCACGATGATCGCGGCCGCCGCCGACAGCAGCAGCGCAGGGATCTGCGCGACCAGGCCATCGCCGATCGTCAGCAGGCCGTACTGGCGGATCGCCTCGCCCAGCGACAGCCCGTGCATCAACGCGCCGATCGCGACGCCGCCCACCAGGTTGATCAGCAGGATCAGGATGGACGCGATCGCGTCGCCGCGCACGAACTTGCTCGCGCCGTCCATCGCGCCGTAGAAGTCCGCCTCGGTGCCGACTTCCTGGCGGCGCTTCTGCGCCTGGTCCTGGTTGATCAGGCCGGCGTTGAGGTCGGCGTCGATCGCCATCTGCTTGCCGGGCAGCGCGTCCAGCGTGAAGCGCGCCGACACCTCCGAGATCCGTTCCGCGCCCTTGGTGACGACGATGAAGTTCACCACCATCAGGATCACGAAGACCACCAGGCCGACGATGAAGTTGCCGCCGATGACCACGTTGCCGAAGGCCTCGATCACCTTGCCCGCCGCGTGCGTGCCCTCGTGCCCGTGCAGCAGCACCACGCGCGTGGAGGCGACGTTCATCGACAGCCGCATCAGCGTCGTCGCCAGGATCACGCTCGGGAAGATCGAGAAGTCCAGCGGCCGCCTGCTGTTGACGCTGACCAGGATCACCACCAGCGACAGCACGATGTTGAAGGTGAACAGCACGTCCAGCAGCACCGGCGGCAGCGGCAGGATCACCATCGCCAGGATGGCCAGCAGGAACAGCGGCGCCGCCACGCGCAGGTCGCGCAGCTGCTGTCCGAGGCGACCGAAGCGTCCCGCGTTGGCGGCCCCGGCGGAGCGCGAGGAAGCGGCGGACGCGGACGTCGCGGACGATGTGGCGGAGGAGGGCGGAGAGGACTTCATTCGGACTCCGGATCGGAGAGATGGCGCGGCACCGGCAGGTCGCCCGCCAGGTTGGGTTCGGTGGGACGGCGGCCCGCGTGGAAGGCCTTCAGCTGCATCACGTAGCTGAGCACCTGCGCGACCGCCTGGTACAGCGACGCGGGAATCTGCTGCTGCACCTGCGCGCTGTTGTAGAGCGCGCGCGCCAGAGGCGGCAGCTCCAGTAGCTGCACGCGGTGCTCGCGCGCCAGCGAGCGGATGTAGAGCGCCATCTCGTCGACGCCCTTGGCGACGACGTAAGGCGCTTCCGCCTTCGTGCTGTCGTAGCGCAGCGCGACCGCGTAGTGCGACGGGTTGACGATGACGACGTCGGCCTCGGGCACGGACTTGCGGACGCTGCGCCGCGCCAGCTGCTGCTGCAACTGCCGGATGCGCTGGCGCACCTCGGGCCGGCCTTCGTTCTGCTTGTATTCCTCCTTGACCTCCTGCTTGCTCATGCGCTGGTTGCGCAGGAACAGCAGGCGCTGCAAGGGCACATCGATCAGGGCGTAGAAGGCGAGCACCGCCGCGAGCGTCAGCAGCCCGTCCATCACCAGCGAGGCCGCGCGGGCCAGCGCCATCGGCAGGCTCAGCCCCTGCAGCTGCACATACTGCGCCGCGTAGGCGGTCGTCAGCCAATACAGCACGGCGAGCACGCCGCCCGTCTTCATCAAGGTCGCGGCGAGCTCGGTGTAGTGCTTCGCGCTGAAGAGCCGGCCGAGGTTGCTCAGTGGATTGAGCTTCGAGAACTTGGGCGCCCATTGCGAAGGCGTGAACACGATGCCGCCGCCCAGCTGCGTCGCGAGGATCACCGCCGCGGGCAGCGCCAGCAACGGCATCACCATCTTCGCGAGCAGCCACAGCGACTCCTGCGCGGCCTCGCCCCAGAGCGCGTCCAACCCCTGCAACGCATCGTCGCCGCCCAGCGGCGCGAGCGCCAACCGGAACAGCCGCGCGAAGTCCTCCAGGTAGGACGGCGCGATCATCATCAGCAGCTTCAGTCCGACCAGCAGGCCGACCGCCGCGCCGATGTCCTTGCTGCGCGCGACCTGACCCTGCTCGCGGGCCTTGCGCAGCTTCTGCTCGGAGGCCTTCTCGCTCTTGTCGGCGGTGTCGGATTCAGCCATGGAATCCTCCAGGTCCGACCATGCCGACGACGCCTGCCGCGTCAGGCACGCCGCGCATGCCTTGCTCCAGCATCCGCAGCAGCTGCTGCGTCATGCGCAGGTAGTGCGCCGGCACGTGGGCCAGCATCTGCGTCAGCATGAAAAGCCCGAACAGCGTGACCAGCGAGTACCCCAGCGAGAACAGGTTGAGCGCCGGCGCCACGCGGTTCAGGAAGCCCATGCCCAGCTGCACGACCAGTGTCGCGGCCACCACCGGCATCGCCAGCAGCAGCGCCGCCGAGAACACCCACGCGAGGTTGTAGGCGAGGTTCTGCAAGGTCAGCAGCGACAGCCCGGCGCCCAGCGGCCAGGCGCGGAAGCTTTCGCCGAGCACGGCAGTGAACAGCAGGTGGCCGTCCATGCCGAAGAAGGCGAGCACGCACAGGATGTTGAGCAGCGCGCCGACGACGTCCGACGAGCTCCCGTTGATCGGATCGTTCATCACCGCCATCGCCAGGCCGAGCTGCGACGACAGCAGGAAGCCCAGGACCCCGATCACCGCGATCGCCAGATGGAAGGTGAGGCCCATGGCCAGCCCGAGGACCACCTGCTCGGCGGCGGCCAGCACGCCCTGCATCGAGAAGACCGGGATGTGCACGGCGGTCGATTGCGCGATCGGCATCATCACCACCGCCAGCACCAGCGACAGCAGCACACGCGCCGACATCGGCATGCCGGCGTCGCCCATGGTCGGCGCGGCCGCCAGCATCGCCAGGATGCGGCAGAAGGGCCACCACAGCGCGCTGAGCCACGCGGTGAGCTGGCCGAAGTCGATGTCCACGGGGCGCCTCCCGACGAGTCCTGCTACGACGCCAGCTGCGCCGCGCGCTCGAAGATCGAGACGCAGTAGTCCATCAGCAGGCCCACCATCCAGCGGCCCGCCAGGCCCAGCACCAGCAGCGTCACCAGCAGCCGCGGCAGGAAGGCCAGCGTCTGCTCGTTGATCTGCGTCGCGGCCTGGAACAGCGCCACGACCAGGCCCGTCACCAGCCCCGGCAGGATGAGCACCAGCACCAGCAGCATGGTCAGATGCAGGCTCTCGCCGATCAGGTCGGCCGCGATCTCGGGCGTCATCCCGCCACCCCGCGCACGCTGGACACCAGCGTGTTCACCGTCAGCGTCCAGCCGTCCACCAGCACGAACAGCAGCAGCTTCAGCGGCAGCGAGATCACCAGCGGCGACAGCATCATCATCCCCATCGCCATCAGCACCGAGGACACGACCAGGTCGATCACCAGGAAGGGGATGAAGAGCATGCAGCCGATCTGGAACGCGGTCTTCAGCTCGGACAGCGTGAAGGCGGCCAGCTTCACCGGGAAGCTGTGGTCCTCGGGTCTGGCGACGTCCGTTTCCCCCGCCAGCTGCGCGATCTGGGCCAGCGCGCTCTTGCCGGTCTGCGCCAGCATGAAGCGCGACACCGGCTTCTCCGCGATCGCCAGCGCCTGCAACAGCGTGATGCGGTCGCTGTCGTAGGGCAGCATCGCCTGCTCATAGACCTGCGTGCCGATGGGCTTCATCACGAGGATCGTCAGGATCAGCGCGATGCCGGTCACCAGCCGGTTCGGCAGGCCCTGCTGCAGGCCCAGCGCCTGGCGCAGCAGCGACAGCACGATCACGAAGCGGGTGAAGCTCGTCATCATCAGCACCAGCACGGGCAGCAGCCCGAGCAGCGTCATGATCACCAGCACCTGCGTCTTCAAGGTGAAGTCGCCGCCACCGGCGCCCGCGCCGGCGATGCGGATGGCCGCCGTCGCCGGCTCCGCCGCGACCGACGCGAGCGCGATCAGGCCGCCCAGCGCGACCAGCCTGAACGTCCACGGGCGGCGCCGCACACGTTCGGCGGCGGTCGCGTCGTCCATCGTCATGACCCCAGGCGGTCCAGGTCCAGGCCGTCGATGTCCAGCACGCGCAGCGCGTGGCTGTCGCCGCTGACGACGACCTCGGCATGGCCGATCGGCGTGCCGTTCACCTTGATCACCAGCGGCGCGCCGGCCAGCGTGTCGAGCTCGACGACGCTGTCGGCCTGCAGCTGCGCGAGGTCATGCAGCGACACGCGCGCCTCGCCGACCTCCAGCGTCAGCGTGACCGGGATCTTGCGCATCAGCGCGGGCAGGTCGCGGCCGGCGGGGCGGGACTCGACCACCCGGGCGTCTTCCGCCATCGGTTCGTCGAGCAGGCCGGCGATCAGATCGGTATCGCTCATCATCAATCACTCCAGGTCTTGGAAAGAGGTCAGGCACAACTTGCCCTGGTGTTCGGCCACGGCCGCGCTCATCAGCGGCGAGCCCTCGACCATCACGGTCGCGTCGGCCAGCCGGATGGGGATCAGCGCGCCGGGCCGCAGGTCCAGCACCGCGCCCAGGTCCAGCTCGCGCTCCAGCAGGCGCGCCTGCAGCGTCAGGGCCAGGCGATGGTCCAGCGCTTGCTGTTGCGCTGGCGGACGCGAGGGACGGTGCTGCGCGGACAACTGGCGCAGCAGCGGCAGCAGGTAGGCGCCCGCCAGGGCCAGCGAGATCGCGGCTTCCTGATCGCCGTCGCGCAGCGAGGCGACCAGTTCCCAGCCGTCGGGGCCGAAGGCGGGCAGGGTGCCCCCCTGAAGCGGCGGCAGATCGTTCTCGAGGGGCAGGTCTTGCCTGGCGTCGCCGTCCGGACGCGAGGCCTGCGCCAGCCACGACACGCACAGGCTGGCGAACTGCCCGGCGAGCAGGTGCAGCAATCGATCCTCGGTCGCGGTGGGCGGCGTGTCGGCGGTGGCCAGCGCGGTGTCCGCGCCCAGGCCGAGCCGCCTGGCCATCAGCGCCAGCACCAGCGGCCGGTCGATGCGGCAGGCCAGCAAGCCGGCCGGGCCGGCGGCCCGCAGCCAGCGCAGCGCATCGCCCGCGTCCCGAGACGCGTCCGGCAGCGGACGCAGCGTCAGCGCCTGCAGTTCGTAGCGGCTGTGATAACGGCGGTTCCACGGCTGCACGAGCAGGCGCTGAAGCGCCTCGCGCAGGCGCTGGGCCACCTGCGGCAGCAGGTGCACCGGGCGGCCCAGTCTGCGCGGATCGAGCGCGGCGGGCCGGTGTGTCTGAGCGGTTGGCGACGGGGTCATCTGGTGATCCAGAAAAGGAAAGTGGCGTTTTGAAAAAACGTCGACGCAAGGTCGTATAACCGACGAATTCTAGGAATCGATGGTGACTTAGACCAGCATTGGAACTGCTGTATCGAAGCATGCGGGAAATAAATCACAACTGGCCAGCCACGAGTCGCACATCGCAAAATCTGTCCGATTAAGAGCACTCCGAAGACAGTTGCAAAAATACCCACGAACACCGCGAGGTGGATTGATTTGTCACATTTATCAATCCAGAAACAAAATCGACTTATTCAAAGGCAAATGCGCGAACAGCGGATCACCATTCTGGGAATATCGGTGGTGATTCGTGACATACGTCACAGTGTCGTACGCTGTTTTGGTGCGGTGCAAAATGGGTTCTTGTTGCGCACCCTCACAGTGGCTACAGTCCGGACACATCAGGGCACACCCGAGCGAAAGCCGGGGTCGCAAAGCCTCCGGTCTACCGTCGGGCGCTCGCTGGAAACTCTTCCAGCCGGACGCCGGACCACGATAGCGGGGTTGCCAGACCTGAGTCTGCGAGCCGCGTGACGCGTGGTTCACAGGCGCTCGCCTGCCAGGCCCCACCCGGGCTTGTTGTGACCCTGCCTGCCCTCGCCGAGGTGCGCCCGTCTTGCAGAGAGAGGACGGACATGGTCATTCACAGACATCTTTTCATTCCCTGAACCGGCCCGCGACGGGGCGATCGGACTGCCGTCCGCGTGCCTCGCCGAGCCCGAAGGTGGTCGCGCCGCCGCATCGGTTCCGGATATTCACCAGACCAACGACGAATCAATATCGCTGCCGATTTGGCGCGAGGGAGATGTTTTGTCCGAAATGCTGGGAATGAAACTGTCTGTAAATATCAGAAGAATGTCGTCGCAAAAATATGAGCCGCCGACGCGGTGACAAATAGAAAGGCGACATTCAAGTCCGGCGTGAATCTCCGCAACGGAGATTGAAGACAGAGCTGGCCAAGCCGGTCCATTCACCAGAGGGAATGGACGGATAAGGTCAATGAATGGTCACGGGAAAACCCGCGCCGTCCGGCGTGGTCAGGTCCCTTATTGCCCGGAGCAAAAGTATGTCGGCTGTGATGCTCAATGCCGCCATCGGCCAATCGTCGATGGCGTCCCTGCTGAAACAGGATGCGGTGCGCCTGCAGCAGGAAGCGCAAGCGCTTTCACAGGGCGTAGTCCCAGGCTCCACCCATAACCAAAACGAGATCAGCTTCGAGCAGGTGCTGCGGCGCGTGGACGACCGCGACCAGGCCGCCGCTGCCCGCATGGAAGCGGTCGAGCGCGGCGAGAGCGACGACCTCGTCGGCGCGATGCTCGCCAGCCAGGAAGCCAGCCTGTCCTTCTCGATGCTCATGCAGGTCCGCAACAAGGTCGCGGGCGCCGTGGACGAGCTGATCAAGATGCAGCTCTGAGGCCTGCGGGACGCACACGATGAACGAGCTGCAGACCCTCCAGAACGCGACCGGCGCCCCAGACGACGCCGCGCCCGCGTGGCGCCGCCGCCTCGGCCAGGCGCTGGGCGGCCTCAACAGGGCCGCACCCTCGGCCGACGCCGGCATGCGCGGTCTGCGCGGTCTCGCGCCGCTGCTGATCCTGGCGACCGTCGTCACCGCGCTGGTGCTGATGCTGCTGTGGCGCGACCAGGCCGGCTACAAGCCGGTCTTCGGTCAGCGCGAGCATGTGCCCACCGCCGACGTGCTGTCGGTGCTCGACGCCGAACACATCGCCTACCGGCTGCATCCCGAGAGCGGTCAGGTGCTGGTGCCCGACTCCGACCTGGGCCGCGCGCGCATGCTGCTCGCCGCCAAGGGCGTCGTGGCCAGGCTGCCGGCCGGCCTGGAGCTGATGGACCAGAACGACCCCCTGGGCGTGAGCCAGTTCGTGCAGGACATCCGATTCCGCCGCGGGCTCGAAGGCGAACTCGCGCAGAGCATGATGGCGCTGGACGCCGTCGAGGGCGCGCGCGTCCACCTGTCCGTCGCGAAGAGCAGCTCCTTCGTGCTCAACGACGGGCAGAAGAGCTCGGCCTCGGTGGTGCTGACGCTCAAGCCGGGCCGCTCGCTCAACCACGAGCAGATCGCCGCGGCCATCAACCTGGTGGCCGGCTCGGTGGCCAACCTCGATCCGTCGCGCGTCAGCCTGGTCGACCAGCAGGGCAACCTGCTGTCGGCGCGCGTCGACATGAGCGAGGGCTTCGACGGCGGCGCGCAGGGCAACGAGGCGCAGCGCCGCATCCAGGACGACATCCGCCGCAACGTGCACGAGCTGCTGGCGCCGGTGCTGGGGGAGCAGAACTATCGCCTGAGCGTCACCGCCGACGTCAACAACGACCGCGTGCAGGAAACCCGCGAGCAGTACGGCGACGCGCCCAAGCTGACCAATGAAGCCATGCGCGAGGAGCAGGACCGGGAGCGCATCGCGCTGGGCGTGCCGGGCTCGTTGAGCAACCGGCCGCCGGCCGCGCTGGCGGCGGCCGCCGCGTCCGCGGCGCAAGGCGAGGATCCCAACGGTGCGAACGCCAATGCCAACAGCAACACCGCGCGCAAGAACGCCGCCACGCGCCAGTACGCCTACGACCGCTCGATCACGCAGGTGAAGAAGAGCCGCGGCCGGCTGGAGCGCCTGAGCGTGGCGGTGCTGTTGAACACCGCGGCCGCGCCCGGCGGCGCGAAGGACTGGACGGCGTCCGACCTGCGGAAGGTCGAGCAGCTGCTGGGCGGCGGCCTGGGCATCGACACGCAGCGCGGCGACAAGTTGAGCGTTTCCACGCTCGCCTTCCCGGCGCCGCCGGTCGTCGAGCCCTGGTACCAGCAACGCGACACCCTCGTCGAGTTCGGCGGCTGGGGCGCCTACACGCTGGCCGCGCTGCTCGGCTACCTGCTGCTGGCGCGTCCGCTGATTCGCATGGGTCAGCACGCGCTGGGCATGGGCGGCGCGCGCAAGGACCCTCGCAACGAGGGCCGCAACGACGGCCGCGCCGATCGCAGCGGCGGGTCCGGGATCACGCCGCTGGAACCGCTGTCCGGCGCGTCGGGCGGCACGGGATCCGGGGCGCAAGCCGGGATGTCGCCGGCGGGCGAGGGCGCACCGGCGCTGGTCGGACCGGCCGGCGGTCTCCTCGGCGGCACCGGGGGCGCCGGTGGCGCGGCGTCGTCGGGCTCCGCGGTCACCACGCTCCTCGAGAACTACGAACTGCCGCCGCCGGGCTCTCCGGTGGACGTGCTGGTGGACCACCTGAAGGTGCTCGCGGCCAAGGAGCCGGAGCGGGTGGCGGAAGTCGTCAAGCAATGGGTGCAGAAGAAAAATGGCCGAAGCGAGTGATTTCATTCCGCCCGGCAGCGCCGCGTCGCTGAGCCCGGTCGAACGTGCCGCCATCGTGCTGCTGAGCATGGGCGAGGAGCCCGCGGCCGCCGTGCTGCGGTGCCTGTCGCGCGACGAACTGCTGGACGTCACGCAGGTGATGTCGCGGCTGTCGGGCATCAAGGTCGACTGGGTGCGCGCCTCGCTGCAGACCTTCTTCGACGACTACCGCGAGCAGAGCGGCGTGCACGGCGCGTCGCGCACCTACCTGAAGCGCTCGCTGGACCTGGCGCTGGGCGGCCAGATCGCGTCCAGCGTGCTCAACAGCATCTACGGCGACGCGATCCGGCCCAAGATGCAGCGTCTGCAATGGGCCTCGCCGAAGTGGCTGGCCGAGCAGATCAGCCATGAGCACCAGCGCATGCAGGCGGTGTTCCTGGCCTTCCTGCCGAGCGCGCTGGCCGGCGACGTCGTCGCCGCGCTGCCAGAAGGTCCGGCCGGCGGCCGTGACCGCGTGCTGCTGCAGATGGCGCGGCTGTCGGAGGTCGACGCCGAACTGCTGATGGAACTCGAGGACCTCGTCGAGCGCTGCCTGGCCGGCCTCGGCCAGCAGGGCGCGGCCGTCGAGGGCGTCAGGCAGGTCGCCGAGATCCTCAACCGCATGCCCGGCCAGCGCCAGCAGATGGTGGAGCTCCTGCGCGCGCACGACCCGGGCGTGGTCGGCGAGATCGAGTCCTCGATGTACGAGTTCTTCATGCTCTCGCGCCAGAGCGAGGCCACGCTGACGCGCCTGATCGAGGAAGTGCCGCTGGAGCTGTGGGCGGTCGCGCTCAAGGGCGCCGAGCCGCCGGTGCGCGACGCGCTGCTGGCCGCGATGCCGCGCCGCCAGGCGCAGAGCTTCGAGGACCTGATGCGCCGCGGCGGCCCGATGCCGATGAGCCGCGTCGAGCAGGCGCGCGCCGAGATCATGGCGCAGGTCAAGGCGCTGGTGGACGCGGGCGAGATCCAGGTCCAGCTGTTCGCCGAGGACGTCGTCGAATGAAGACGCTTCGCCCGCATCGCTTCCCGCCGCTGGCCCAGGTCAGCCGGGCGTCCTCGCTGCTCGACGGGCAGTCGGGCGCGCAGCTGCAGGCCAGCCTCGCGCAGGGCTTCCAGGAGGGGCTGGCCAAGGGCTACGAGGAAGGGTATGCGAGCGGCCTCCAGACCGGCACCGCCGAGGCACGCAGCGCCGCCGAGGCCAGCGGCCATGCCGCGGGTCTCGCCGCCGGTCGCGAGGACGCGCGCGCTCTGCTGGTCAGCCCCGTGGCCGCGGTCGACACGCTGCTCACGCATCTCTGCAAGTTGCAGCAGGACTACCAGTCCGCGATGCGGCGCGAGGTCGTCGAGCTGGTCGAGCGCGTCGCCCGCCAGGTCATCCGCGCGGAGCTCACGCTGCGTCCGACGCAGTTGATGGCGCTGGTCGACGAGACCCTGTCCTCGATGCCGCCGACGCGAGACGGCGTCGAGGTCTTCCTGAATCCCGAGGACAGGCAGCGGCTGCTGGAACTGGGACCGGAGCGCGTGCACGAGTGGACGCTGCATGCGGACGCGTCTCTGGACCCGGGCGAGTGCCGCGTCATCGCCGGCGGACGCGAGGCCGACGCCGGCTGCCGCCAGCGCCTGGCCGCCTGCATGGACCAGGTGCGGGGTCAGTTGATGCCCGAGACGACCATCGATGGAGAGGGCGGCGCTTCGCAGCAGCCGCAGTCATCCGTCGATCCGGACGCGCATGCTTCCACCGCGGCTGGCGCATTCGATGCGCTCGGCGCGACCGGGGAGGGCGCACGATGATCAGCATTGCGCTGCGTCGCGTCGAACTCGGCGACGTGCCGGTGTCGACGCCGACCGGCCGCCTGGTCGGCGCTTCGGGTCTGCTGCTCGAAGCGAGCGGCTGCACGTTGCGCACGGGCCAGCGCTGCCTGATCGAGCAGCGGCTCGAAGGCGCGGTCGAGGGCTCGCCCGACGGCTGGCTGGCGGCGCAGGTCGTGGGCTTCCGCGACCAGGTCGCCTACCTGATGCCTTTCAAGAAGCCCGACGGCCTGGCCGCCGGCGCGCGTGTGCTGCCCGCGCCGGAGCGGTCGTCGCTGATGATCGGTCCGCAGTGGCTGGGCCGCATCGTCAACGGTCTCGGAGAACCGATCGACGGCCGCGGCCGTCTCGGCGGCGACCTGCCGCTGCAGATGGTGCCGCCCAAGGTCAATCCGCTGCGCAAGAAGCCGGTGCATGAGCCGCTGGACGTCGGCGTGCGCGCCATCAACGGCCTGCTGACGCTGGGCCGCGGCCAGCGCGTCGGCCTGATGGCGGGGTCCGGCGTCGGCAAGAGCGTGCTGCTGGGCCTGATCACGCGCAACACGGTCGCCGACGTCGTCGTCGTCGGCCTGATCGGCGAACGCGGTCGAGAGGTGCGCGAGTTCATCGACCTCTCCCTCGGCGCCGAGGGCCTGGCGCGCGCGGTCGTCGTGGTGGCGCCGGCGGACGAGTCGCCCCTGATGCGCCTGCGCGCCACCGAGCTGTGCCACAGCATCGCCGCCCACTACCGCGACCAGGGACAGCACGTGCTGCTGCTGGTGGACTCGCTGACGCGTTACGCGATGGCGCGGCGAGAGGTCGCGCTGGCGCTCGGCGAGCCGCCGGCCACGCGCGGCTACCCGCCGTCGGTCTTCAGCCTGCTGCCGGAACTCGTCGAAAGCGCCGGCAACGGCGAGGGCGACGGCAGCATGAGCGCGATCTACACGGTCCTCGCCGAGGGCGACGACCAGCAGGATCCGGTGGTCGACACGGCCCGCGCGATCCTGGACGGCCACATCGTGCTCACGCGCGCGCTGGCCGAGCGCGGCCACTATCCCGCCATCGACGTGGCGCAGTCGATCAGTCGCTGCATGGCGCTGGTCGCCGACCGCGGCCAGCAGCAGGCCGCGCGCGAACTCAAGCAGCTGATGGCCCGCTTCGAGCAGGTCCGCGAGCTGATGCCGCTGGGTGCCTACGTGCCCGGCGCCGATCCGGCCACCGATCGCGCCGTCGCGCTGTGGCCGCGCATCGAGGCCTTCCTGCACCAGGGGACCCATGAAGGCGCGCCGCTGGCGCGCACGAAAACCCAACTGACGGAGGTGCTCGCATGAGCGGCAGCCAGGATTCGCTGCGTCGCAACCTGGGCAGGCTGGCCGAGCTGCAGCAGCGCCAGCTCGATCGCCAGCAGGCGAAGCTGGTTGCGCAGCAGCAGCTGTGCCAGCGCGTGCAGGGCACCGTCGACCGGTTGGAGGCCCTCGGCGCGCAGGCCACGCTGAGCGGCGTCGCGCTGCCCGGCCTGGCGCAGAACAGCGCCGCCTACAAGCAGGCGATGCGCGGCTGGGCCGACCAGCAGCGCGCCGAACTGGCGCGCCGCGAGGCTGAGCTGGCGCTGGCCCAGGCGGACACGCTGGCCGCCGCCCGCAAGCAGGAGACGCTGCGTCAACTGGTCGACCGCGCCGACGCGCGCGCCCGCACCGAGCAGGCCCGCCGCGACCAGAAGGGCCAGGACGAGATCGCGTCGCAAAGCGCCCAGAACGACAGCGCCTATGGCGGCCTGAGCGCGTTCGGCGCTCTCGGCGCTCTCGGCACTTTCGGCGGCTTCGGCCCGAAGACCCGCAGCACCGACCGGGGGAATCGTGGCTGAGCGCCCGTTTAAGTTCCGGCCGCGGCCGGTCGCCCACCACAAGGGAAGTCTCAACCTTGGACCTTGTGGAGGAGTCCGCCATGGCGACTAGTTTCGATCCGACCTCGACGGCCACCAGCCTGGCCACCGCGTACACGCAGCCGGCGCAGACGCTGCTCGACGCCCAGACCAAGGCCGCGCAGACCGCGTCCAGCGGCCTGACCAAGCTGCAGAGCGCGCTGAGCGCGTTCAAGACGGCGCTGGCTGCCTTGTCGTCCAAGCCCGGCCAGGCGGTGACGCAGTACAGCGCGACGCCCGGCGACAGCGCGGTGATGACCGCGACCGCCGCGGCCGGCGCGCAGCCGACCAGCACGCCCATCTTCGTCGAGCAGCTCGCGACCACGAACCAGGTCGCCTTCCAGGACCTGCCGGCGGTGCCGGCCGGCCCGGGCAGCATGTCGGTGCAGCTGGCCAACGGAACCAGCTTCAACGTCGATCTCGCCAGCGCCGACGGCGACGGCGACGGCACCTTGTCGCAGACCGAGATCGCCCGCGCGATCAACACCGCGGCCAGCGGCAGCGCGACGGCCATGGTGGTGACCGTCGGCGGCGCGACCCAGCTGGTGCTGAGCTCCGGCGTCAGCGGCGCGGGCGGCAAGCTGAGCATCGACACCTCCGGCCTGTCGGGCCCGCTCAAGACGGCGCTGGACGACACCAGCAAGCGCAAGGAACTGGTCGGCGCGCAGGACGCCGTCGTCTGGCTGGGCGCGCAGGGCACCGGGGTGCGGCTGCAACAGGCCGGCAACACGGTGACCGCGATCCAGGGCGTGTCCATCACGCTGAAGAAGGCGCAAGCTCCCGGCGACTCCCCGGTCACGCTGACCGTCGCCCGCGACGACTCCGCCACCAGCGCCAAGCTGCAGAGCTTCGTCGACGCGTACAACGTGCTGGAGAAGGCGCTCGACGACCTGACCGTCGTCGGCAAGGAAGGCACGGCCAACGGCGCCTTCGCCAGCGACGCCGGCGTGCGCGCGCTGCGCGACCGCATCGGCAACGCGCTGCGCAACGACTACGCCGGCGCCAACCTGCGCACGCTGGGCGTGTCCATCGAGCGCGACGGCAGCGCCAAGCTCGACGGCGCCAAGCTGACCAAGGCGCTGTCGGCCACCCCGGACGCGCTCGACAAGCTGATGGGCTCGGCCTCGCTGTCCAACCCGTCGGGCCTGCTCGGCGCGATGGACAAGCTCGCCGACGCCTGGACCAACAGTGCCAACGGCCAGATCAAGCAGCGCCAGACCACCATCCAGTCGCAGCAGAAGAGCATCAGCGACCGCCAGCTGCGGCTGGACCAGCAATACAACCAGGCGTACTCGCGCTACCTCCAACAGTTCACGCAGCTGCAGAACCTGCAGTCGCAACTGGGCGGGACCAGCAGCCTGTTCGACGCCGTCCCGGCCTGAACGCCGGGAAGACCGATGACCACACGATGAGCCACGACGCCTACCAGAGCTACCAGTCCGTCCATCTGCACGCGCAGACCGCGCAGGCCTCGCCGCTCCAGCTCGTGCTGGTGCTGATGGACGGCCTGCTCGACGAGCTCGCCCGCGCCCGCGCCCACATCGAGGCGCGGCGTTTCGAGCTCAAGGCCGCCAGCCTGGACAAGTGCGTCGCCATCATCAACGGCCTGTCCAGCGCGCTGGACCTGGACACGGGCGGGGAGGTCGTGGTCAGCCTCGCCCGGCTCTACGACTACTGCGCCGAGCGGCTGTACCGCGCCGGCATCGAGCTGGACGTCGGTCCCGTCGACGAGGTCCGCGGCCTGCTCGCGCAGATCCGCGGCGGCTGGTTGGGCGTGCAGGCCAGACACGGCTGAGAAAGGAACGGCGATGCCTCATTCCCAGCGTCATGTGACCGCCCGGCTGCAGCAGCTGGGTGAGCGCCTGCGCGACGCCTGCGCGCAGCGCAACTGGATCGCGCTGGCGCGCAGCGATGCCGAGCTGGCTCAGGTGCTGGGCGGACTCGACGTCGCGGCGCTGACGCCCATCGAGCGGACCGCGCTGCGGCAGCTGCGCCGTCTCCACCAGCAGATCAGCGGCGAATGCCAACGCGAACTCGAACGCGTCGGGCAGACCTTGGAGCAGATGCGCCAGCAGCGCCAGGGCTGGTCCGCATACGCGGAATCCGCCGACTGGGGCACGGAGGCGCAAGCATGACGATGACGATGAATTCCTTGGTCGCCGCGAAGACGCCGACCGCTCCCTCGCTCGGGATCGGCCCTGCGGCCGGCGCCGCCAAAGGCGCAGCCACCAGCGCGGCCGTGCCGGCCTTGCCCTTTGCGCCACTCCTGACGGCGGCGGACGATGCACCGGCGATGACGGTGCCGGACGACGCGGCGAACGAAGTCCCGGTCGATGTGCTCGACGCAGCGTTGATGCAGGCGCTCGACGAGATGCTGAATCGTGGGTCTTCCGCGGCAGCCATGCCCGACGCCGATGCGGCTGCGGACGAGGAGTCGACGGCCGACACGCCGGACGACACGCCGGACGACACGCGGGCCGTGGTTCCGACACCGACCCTGGCGATGCTGATGCCCGCGTCGATCCCCGCAGTCATGCCGCCGACGCCGGCGGCGCGTGCGCTTCCGTTGTCTTCCGCTGCGTCGGATGGCGCGGGCGACTCCGCGCCGTCGTCGCAGGCGGTGTCCAGGTCCGCGTTGTCGACCGACCTGGCCGGTCTGCTGGCGATTCCGGGTTCCGACGCCGTGGCGATGCCGGCGGACGTTCCGGCCTGGCAAGGCTTGCAGCGCTGGAGCGCCGACCTGATGACCGCGATGGCGCCCGCGACCTCGGCCACGGCGACGGCGACCGGCGCGGCCCTTGCCGGCGGTGGCGACGCGACGGGCTCGACGCTCGCGCTGCCCGCCTCGCGCGAAGCCTGGCAGCAGCCGCTGATGCAGGCCCTGGGTGATCGGCTGCAACTGCAGATCGCGCAGCGCGCGGACAGCGCCCGGCTGCACCTGGAGCCGCCGCAGCTGGGCCGCATCGAGATCGACATCCGCCAGCAGGGCGGGGCGCTGCAGGTGCAGCTGTCGGCCAGCAACGACGAGGTGCGCCAGCAGCTGCGCCAGATCGCCGAGCCGCTGCGCCACGAGCTGGTGCAGCGCCATGCGGGCGACGTGTCGGTGCAGGTCGCCTCCGGCGCGCAGGCCGCCGGCGACGGACGCGGCCGCGACGGCGCGGCCTCCGGCGGTCAATCGCCATCGAACGGCCAACAGCGCGACGAGCAGCGCCAGCCCGGCCGCGCGCTGCAGGAAGAGGACCTCGGCGCGTCCGGCGCTTCCGGCGCATCCAGCGCATCCAGCGCATCCAGCGCATCAGCTGCCTTCGCCGACGCGTTGGCGGGCAACGTCGGCAACACGAGGACTTCGCGATGAAGAGCAGGACCCAGCTGATCGGCGTGATCGCCGTCGTCGCGCTGCTGGCCGCGGGCGGCGCGGGCGCCGCCGTGTGGTGGATGAAGACGGACGGCGCGAAGGCCGCCGTCGCCGGTGCCGACGCGGCCCGCGGCGGCAAGGATGCGAAGGATGCGAAGGACGGAGCGCCTCCCAAGGACGACGGCAAGCCCGCGCCCGACTACAAGTACGTGACGCTGGACAAGGTCCTGGTGATGCTGCGCGGCCCCAACGGTTCGGCGGTGTCGCACTACATGGCCGTGGACATCGTCTTCAAGGCGCTGCCCGAGCAGGAGAAGCGCACCAAGGACCATCTGCCGCTGCTGCGCACGGTGGCCGTGAAGGCGCTGTCCACGCACACGGTCGAGAGCGCGCAGGCGATGAGCGTCGAGCAGTTCGCGCAGCTGCTCAACCAGGCCTATGCCGAGAGCTACGCGGCGGACCGGCGCGACGCGCCGTTCGCCGAGGCGCTGATCGGCAAGCTGATCATCGAGTGACGGCACCGCCGCACGCGACCCGCCCCACCCCGCCCACAGGAAACAGCACCGTGCAGCACGCCTACGCCGAATGGGACGCCGTCACGACGGCGGGCCTGAGCGCCGCGCAGAGCGCCGCGCTGGAGCAGCGCGCGCTGCTCGAGTACGCGCCGCTGGTCAAGCGCGTGGTGCGTCAGCTGTCGGCGCAGGCCAGCGCGGTGATGGACCGCGAGGACATGGCGCAGATCGGCCTGATGGGCCTGCTGGAGGCGCTGCGCCGCTACGGGCCGCCGGATGCCGGCTTCGGCGCGTTCGCCGCGCTGCGGGTGCGCGGCGCGATCCTCGATGAATTGCGTCGGCAGGACTGGCGTCCGCGCACGGTGCGCCAGGACAGCCACAAGCAGCGCGACGCGCTGCGCGCGCTCACCCGGCAGCTCGGCCGCGAGGCGACCGAGGCCGAGATCCTGCGCCATCTGAAGCTCACGCCGCGGCAATACCAGGACTTCCTCCAGGCCGAGGTGGCCGAGGAGATGGCCAGCTTCGACGAACTGGTCGAGGAACTCGCGCGGCTGCCCAGCGAGCACCGTAACCCGGAGGCGCAGCTGATGGTCACGCGCTCGATCGCCCAGGCGCTGACGGCGCTCAACGAGCGCGAGCAGCGCGTGATCCAGCTCTATTACGAATTCGACGCCAGCCTCAAGGAGATCGCCGCCGTGCTCGATCTCACCGAGGCGCGCGTCTCGCAGATCAACAAGGCCGCGCTCGCCAAGATGCGCGCCTTCCTCCAGCAAGTCTGACGACCGGCGCAACAGGAAAGAAGGAAACGGACATGCAGGCACTCGTCGGAATCGCGATCGTCCTGGGCTGCGTCTTCGGCGGCTTCATGCTGCACGGCGGCCAGTTCAAGGTCATCTGGCAGCCGGTCGAGTTGCTGATCATCGTCGGCGCCGCGGTCGGCGCGATCGTGCTGGGCAACCCGCGCCACGTGCTGTCGGAGATGCTGCTGCAGCTGCGCAAGCTGGTGCGTCGCAGCGACCATGGCCAGGAGTTCCAGCGCCAGCTGCTGCTGCTGATGTACGAGCTGCTGCAGACGGCGGCCGGCGGGCTGAAGGCGCTGGACGCGCACGTCGAGGCGCCGCACGAGAGCGCGCTGTTCCAGCGCTACCCGCTGATCCTGGACAACCGCAAGCTGCTTCACTTCATCGTCGACAACTTCCGGCTGATGGCGATGGGCAAGATCAACGCGCATGAGCTCGAAGGCGTGCTGGAGCAGGAGCTCGAGGCCATCCACGACGAGCTGATCCAGCCGTCCAAGTCGCTGCACAAGATCGCCGAGGCGATGCCGGGCTTCGGCATCCTGGCCGCGGTGCTGGGCATCGTGATGGCGATGAACCATGTCGCCGAGGGCGCGGGCACCGGCGAGATCGCCGTGATGGTCGCCGCCGCGATGGTCGGGACCTTCATCGGCATCTTCTTCTGCTACGGCGTGATGGACCCGCTGTCCAACATGATGAAGCAGCTGGTGCATCACGAGCTGTCCTCGCTCGAATCGGTGAAGGTGGTGCTGGTGACGCATGTGTCGGGCAAGCCGCCGCTGCTGGCGATCGACGCCGGCCGCCGCCTGGTGCAGCTCAACATCAAGCCCAGCTTCGCGCAGCTGGAGAGCTGGATCGACGCGATCGGCGCGGACGCGTCCCAATCCGGCGCGCCGCGCCGCCGCGCGGGCGACCGCCCGGCGGGGGAAGGAGAGCGCCGTGCAGCCTGAGGTCGTGTCCATCGGACCTGGCGGCCTCCAGGGCCTGGGCGGCGCCGGCGGTGCTGGCGGGAGGAGCGCGCGCGATCACCATCCGACGGTGGTGAAGCGCGTCTCGCGCCGCGCCGAGGACGAGAGTCACGGCGGCGCGTGGAAGGTCGCCTTCGCCGACTTCTGCCTCGCGCTGTTGTGCCTGTTCCTGGTGCTGTGGCTGCTGGCCTCGCGCAACGCCGAGCGCCTGCAGGTCGTGCTGCAGAGCGCGGGCGCCAACCTCATCGAGGACGGCCAGGGGCTGACCAACTCGCTGGCTGCGGGTTCTCGCGGCAGCATGATCGAGCGCCATCCGGTGCCCGCGCGCAGCGAGGAGCCCAATCCCGGCGATCCGCAGCACGGCTCGACCGATTCGCGCATGGGACGACCGAGTCTGGATTCGCCGGAGCAACTGCAGGCGCTGGCGCGCCGCATCGCCGCGCTGGCCGCGGAGGAGGGCCTGGAAGGTCACCTGCGCAGCGCCGTCACGCCGCAGGGCCTGCGGCTGCAATTGCATGACACCGAGGCCAGCGGCATGTTCGAGCGCGGCAGCGCGCAACCGGCCGCACCGATGCGCGCGCTGCTGCGCAAGCTGGGGCCGCTGCTGGCGGAGATCCGCAACCAGTTGCTGATCGTCGGGCACACCGACGCGACGGCTTATCAGGACAAGGGGCCGGGCGCCTTCACGAACTGGGCGCTGTCCAGCCACCGCGCGATGGCGGCTCGCCAGGAGCTGCTGGTCGGCGGCATGCCCGAGTCCAGCGTGCTGCAGGTCACCGGCATGGCCGACGCCGCGCCGCTCGATCCGCTGGCACCGACGGCGGCCGCCAACCGCCGTATCGAATTGATGCTGCTGACGGCCAGGCAGGCGCAGGCGATCGCCGGGATGTTCGGCCCGACGGGGCTGCGCGACCCGGGCCGCGACGGCGACGCCGCGGAGCAGGTCCGCGGCGCGCTCTCCAGATCGAATGCTCCGACCACCACGCCCGCCACGTCCCCCGCGCCCGCCTCGACCTCCGCGCGCGCCGCGCCCGACGCGTCGTCGGCCTCCCGCTGAAGAGGCCCCATGCGCACCAGCAGATCCAAGGGTGAACGAATGAAGATCACAGGCACCAACCCGCTGAACCCCGCCGCCGGCACGACCGCGTCGGCGCCCGTCGAATCGACTGAGCGCGTGAGCGGCGCGGTCGGAGCGCTCGGCGCCGGGCCGTCGTCCGGTCCCGCGATGCTGGCCGGCGAGCTCGCGAGCGAGTCGCTCAAGCCCGCGCAGGCCGCGCTCGCGGCGATGCCCGAGGTCGACGAGATGAAGGTCGCCGCGTTGCGCGACGCCCTGGCGAAGGGCGAGATCAAGTTCGACGCGAACCGCCTGTCGCAGCTGATCCAGCGTTATCACGGAGGCCGCGCGTGAGCACCGCCCTGGCCCGCACGGCGCGTCGCGCCGACAGCACCGCGGTGGTGATGCTGCAGCAGCTCGGCGAGGGGCTCTCGCAGGATCTGCGCGGCTACGAGGCGCTGCGCGCGCTGCTCGAGCGCCAGTTCCACGCCGCGCTGCGGCACGAGGCCGAGCTGATGGCGGCGCTCTCCGCCGAGATCCTCGCGCAGGCCGCGGAGATGGAGGCCCAACGCTCGCGTCGCCGCGAGCTGCTGGTCGCCTTGCTCGGCCGCGCCGCGCAGCCCAGCCTGCGCGCGTTGCTGGAGCGGCTGCCCGCGGCGACGGCCGAGCCGATCGCGACGCTGCGCCGCGCGATCGAGCGCGCGCTGGCCGAGTGCAAGGCGATGAACCTGCGCAACGCGCAACTGCTCGGCGAGCAGCAGGCGCTGATGCAGCAGCTGCTGGGCCGCGAGGAGCACGTCTATGCGGAACGTTGATGTCCGGGCGGGTGAGGTCCCGTCGCTGCCGATTGGCCCGGTGGCACCGGCGCGGGCCGCCGGAGCCTTCGGCGTTGCGGGAGCGGGAGCCTTCGGTCCGCCGCGCTTCGACGCGCTGTTCAACGAGCTGAACCGTGACGTCGTCCGCTACATCGAGCGAGGCGACGGCGGCTCAGGGGGCGGCATCGGCGGCGCTGGCGGCGCTGGCAGCGGCCTGAGTCCCGAAGGGGCGTGGGGCCGCGCGCGATCGCTGTCGGTGGCGGGCATGGACGCCGCGCCGGGCACCGGCGGTTCCGCGGACGATGGCGTCAGCGAGTCGCAACGCCAGGCCTTCATCGACGAGGTGCTGCCGCTCGCGCGCGGTGCCGGCGCGAAGCTGGGCGTCGCGCCCGAGGTGCTGACCGCGCAGGCCGCGCTGGAAACGGGCTGGGGTCGGTCGCCCATCCGCGCGGCGGACGGCGCGAGCAGCCACAACTACTTCGGCATCAAGGCCACCGGCTGGCAGGGCGCCGTCGCCCAGGCGATGACCACGGAATTCGAAGGCGGCCAGCCCGTCGCGCGAAGCGAAGCGTTCCGCGCCTACGCGTCGCCGTCGCAGTCCTTCGACGACCTGGCCCGGCTGGTCGGCACGAGCCCGCGTTATCAAGGCGCGCTCAACGCCGGCGCCGATGCCCACGTCTATGGCGCGGCGCTCCTGCGCGGCGGCTACGCCACCGATCCGGCGTATGCGCAGAAGCTGGCGCAGGTCGCGGCGCGCGTGTCGGCGCAGGTCGGCGCGCTGCCGACGATCACGCCGATGTCGGTCACGACAGGTGCATCGACCCGAGCGGTGGGAGCTTCGAAATGACGATCGATGTCGTCGTGAAGGGATCAGCGCAGTTCGGCGGGCTCGACCAGTCCCGCGTCCAGCACGCGCGCCTGGATCACGCGGCCGCTGGCGTTGTTGCGCACGCGGATCAGGCCCTGGCGCGCGCCGCTGTCCAGCGCTTCGCCGGCACCCTCGACGCTGACGCCGCCGCGGCTGGCCTGGATGCGCACGGCGTCGCCGCGCTTGACCACGATCGCCGCGGCGAGCAGGCGCTTCTGCAGCAGCTGGCCCGGACGCAGCGTCGTGCGCGCGGCGAAACCGGGCGCCAGCGTGGACAAGGCGTCGGGCGACTGGCTGATGTCGCGGCGCTGCAGCTGCAACTGGTCGTCGGTGACCGGCTGTCCGCTGGCCACGCCCTGCGTGACGACCAGGACCTCGGCGCTCAGCGTGGCACGCAGCAGGAAGTCCTGCGGCGGCACGCGGGCGGCGTCGTCGGTGCAACGCGCGACCAGGCGCAGACGCATCAGGCTGCGGCTGTCCTGCAGCGCGACGTCCCAGCCGGTTGGGCAGGCCGGCCGCGGACGCGGCGCGGGCTGCTGCAGCTGCAGCTCGGGCGAGATGAGTCCGGACTGCTGGGCCTGGTCCAGCAAGGCGCTGCGAGCGGTGTCCAGCACCTGGGCGTCGAGCAGGGCGGTGCCGGATGCCTCCGATGGGGCGCCCGCGGCCATGGCGGCCGGCAGGCCGTACGGCAAGGACGCCGCTGAGATCGCGACAGCGATCGACAGCGGACGACAGACAGCAACGATTTCGGAAACGAACGGGAAGAGGGAGTCGCGCATGAGCATCGATTTCAGCAAGGCGGCCGGGGTGCATGACGACGCGCTGCGTCTGCGCGCGGAGCGGACCAAGGTCCTCGCCTCCAACATCGCCAACGTCAGCACGCCGGGGTTCCAGGCGCGCGACATCGATTTTGCCGCGTCCTTGCGCAGCGCATTGGGTTCGGGCGACGGATCGGGCGACGGTTTCAACGGGGAACTTGCGCTCGACACCGGCGACCAGGACATGAAGTACCGCGTTCCCTACCACCCGGCGCAGGACGGCAACACCGTCGAGCTTGGCGTGGAGCAGGCCGCCTTCGCGCAGAACGCGCTCGATTTCCAGACCAGCCTGAGCTTCGTGAACATGAAGCTCAAGGGCCTGGCCAAGGCCATCAGCGGCCAGTAACCGCCGGCAGTCACACCGCCAGTCACACCGCCGGTCACCCCGGCCAGCCGCCCAGGAGCCCCCCCATGTCCTTCAAGCAGATCACCCAGATCGCCGGTTCGGCGATGTCCGCGCAGACGGTGCGCCTGAACACCATCGCCAGCAACCTCGCCAACGCGCAGTCCGCCGCCGGCAGCGAGACCGCCACGTACCACGCCCGCAAGCCGGTGTTCGCCGCGCTGGCCGCGCGGGAAGGGCTGGGCGATCAGCAACTCGCGGGCACGCGCGTGCAGGTGCTGGACGTCGTCGAGAGCCAGGAGCCCCTGCGCAAGGCCTACGAGCCCGAGAACCCGCTCGCCAACGAGAACGGCGAGGTCTTCTATCCCAACGTCAACCCGGTCGCCGAGATGACCGACATGTTGTCCGCCTCGCGCGCCTTCGAGACCAACGTCGAGGTGCTGTCGCGCGTGAAGTCCATGCAGCAGTCGCTGCTGCGCCTCGGCGAAAGCTGATCGACGCCGGATCAAGACCTGCCCCCGATCCTCCCAGGAGCCCCGACATGACCACTTCCGTCAACAACAACTCGACCGGCAGCGCTGCCTCGTCCTCCGGCGCCATCGCTGGCAACGGCGACAGCGCCGGCCTGAGCAGCCTGTTCACCACGCTGCTCGTCGCGCAGATCAAGAACCAGGATCCGCTC
>SEFA01000171.1 GCA_004210455.1 Rubrivivax sp.
GGCAGGACTTGCCTCAGAAGCGATACCAGAGACTGGCGCTGAAGGTCTGCTGTGTCCGGGAGGTGGTCAGCGGCGAGCGCGACGCGTCCCCGACCAGCCGCGCGTCCAGCCACTGGCCGCTGACCGACCAGTGCCCGGAGAACTTGTGCTCGCCGCTGAGCGCCACGCTCCAGTCCATCATCCCGGCGCGCGGGCGCCAGGCCGGCAGGCCGCTGGCGCGGGACTCGCCCGGCCCGATGCCATAGCTGCTGCGCAGGTGCGCGCCGTTGGCGGCGGTGGCGCCCAGCGTGACGGCGATGAGCTCGTCGCCGAACGGGAGGCCCGAGGTCAGGCCGAGCTCGAGCAGCTCGCCGTCATGACGGCGGCCGCTGCCCCAGGAGAAGCCCGACTGCAGCATCAGCCACGAAGTCGCCTGCACATTCGCGAAGGCCTCCGTCGTGACGCGCGAGCCGAGCCGGTCGACGCCCTTGGGGGTGACCCGCGAGGGTCGTCCGAACTGGGGCCACAGCCGCGCGCCGGCCTGCCAGGTCCTGGCCGTGTCCGCATCGGCCACCCAGGGCACGAGGTTCCAGCCGACGCCGAGATCCGTGGAGACGAAACCGCCTTCGGGTGTCAGCACTTCGACGGCCGGCAGCAGGTCGTTGCTCCGGGCGCGGCTGCCGGGCGCGGAGGGCCAGCTGCGGGTGGACAGCCCGCCGGACCAGCTCGTCTGAGCCGGCGGCGCGTCCATCAGCACCAGGCTTCCCGCCGCCATCGCCGGACCGGACACAGGGCCCGCCGCCAGACCGGCACACAGCATCGGCGCGATCGGCAGGACGAGAGGGCGGAGAAGGCGGCGCATTGGGTCTCGGAAGCTGGACGGAATTCTAGGGAGCGGGTGGCGGCCAGACCTTGCTGGAGGCTGTCGTCCCACCGGTTCTTTCCCGTCAAGCGCCCGTCTTGCCTGACTGCGGCGTGTCCGTGCAGAGTACGTTTGCAGATCCCACCTCATGGGGGATAGCCCCGCCGCAAATGGCGCGATAGATAGGGAGGGGCATGACAACGTTGACGACTTACATCGGCAACATGTCGTCACAAGTGTTTCTGGCTTCACCCCTCAGGGTTCCCCCTGAAGAGGGGGCGACGCAAGTGACCATCGGCCTATCATGCACAGCTTCTCCGGCGTGCAGTAAAGGGTGACGACGACCGTGCCGGAGACCCCTCGGTCAGTCGATAAAAGGGAGGCCCTATGGAAGCAGTGTCCGTTGCCCGTACGTTCGAGGCGGCTGGGAGTGGTGGCTATGCGTTGCCGGCGGTCAAGCGCCGGGTGCTGCTGGTCGACGACCACGAACTGGTGAGGGCGGGGATCCGCACCCTGTACCAGTCGCTGGACGAGATCGACATCGAGTGGGTGGAGGCGGCGTCGCTGCAGGAAGGTCTGCTGGCGTACGCGCAGGGCGGGGCGGTGGATGCCGTGCTGCTCGACCTCAACCTGGGGGACTGCAAGGGCCTGCAAGGGCTGCGGCAGTTCATGGAGGCCTATCCCGAAGCCCGCGTCGTCGTCTTCAGCGGCACGCAGGATGAATTCGTCGTCCGCCAGGCGCGCGCGCTGGGCGCCGTCGGCTACCTGCCCAAGGGCGCGATGATGGCCGAGATGCGCAGCACGCTGCGCGCGCTGCTGGCCGAGGGCCAGCGCCATCGGCAGTCGCAGTCGGGCACGCTGTTCCCGCGCTTCCCGTCCTCGGCGATGTACGACCGCGTGGCCGAACTCGGCCCGCGCCACCTGGAGATCCTCGAGCTGGTGCTGTCCGGATGCAGCAACCAGGAGATCAGCAACTCGACGCAGCTGTCGCTGGGCACGGTGAAGAACTACGTCTCCTCGCTGCTGCTCGCGCTGGACGTCAAGTCGCGCTCGCACATGATCAGCCTCTTCCGCTGACGCGTGGCCACGGTCCATCGGGGCGATCCTCGGGGCGCTCGACACGGGGGCGAGCCCGCCCCCGACACCACCTTCCCCCCGACCGAACTCTTCATCGACTCGCCGGACGTCCCTGACGTGCCGGCGAGTCGATGAAGAGTTCGGTCGGGGGGAAGGTGGTGTCGGGGGCGGGCTCGCCCCCGTGTCGAGCGCCCCGAGGATCGCCCCGATGGACCGTGGCCACGCGTCAGCGGA
>SEFA01000063.1 GCA_004210455.1 Rubrivivax sp.
GTCATGCGAACTCCGATTCCGTCTTTGTCATGTCGTGACCTCAGCATATCTCACTTCGTGCTTGTTTGCACTAAGTGACGTGACGTGCGACGTTTGAGGGTGCAACGAGGTGTTCCTCCGCGTTCCAATGATTCCATGATCCGTTCGTCGCGCTTGTTAGTCGCGGTCGTTTGACGCGCCGGATCGACGTCGCCCATAATTCGTGCTTTTCCGCACTAAGAAGAAGCCCGTGGACTTCGAACGCCCCATCGTCACCGTCGACATCGTCCTGCTGACGCTGCGCGACGGCGTGCTGCACGCAGGTCTCGCGCAGCGGGACAAGGAGCCGGCGCTGGGCGCGTGGACGTTGCCGGGCGGCTGGGTGCACACCGACGTGGACCAGGATGCGGACGACGCCGCCGCGCGCATCCTGCGCGAGAAGGCCGGACTGGTGTCGCCCTATCTGGAGCAGCTCAGGACCTTCTCCGGGATGCACCGCGATTCGCGCGGATGGTCACTGTCGGTCAGCTACTACGCGGTGGTACCGGGCGATGTCGATCGCGGCGCGGTGGAGAACGCCGACGCAGCGGCCAATGCCGGTGCGGGCGCCACTGCCGGCATGGGCGCGCGCTTCCGCTGGGCCGCCGTGGACAGCCTGCGTTCCCTGCCCTTCGACCACGCGCAGATCCTGCGCACGGCGGTCGAGCGCGTGCGGTCGAAGACCTTGTACTCGTCGCTGCCGGTGCACCTGATGCCGGCGGAGTTCACGCTCGGCGAGCTGCAGCGCACCTACGAACAGGTGCTGGGCGCCGAGCTCGACAAGCGCGGCTTCCGCCGGCGCATCGACGAGCTCGACGTGATCGAGGAGATCCCTGGCGCGTTCACCAGCGGCGGCAGCCATCGGCCGGCGCAACTGTTCCGCAAGAAGCCGCACGCGCCGGCGCTGAAGACGGTGACGAGCAACCTGGCGGTGGGTTGAGGCTTCAGCGCGCGCTCAAGCCCTTGAGCAGCGCCTCGTGGAATTCCTTCGGCGACTCGACCTGCGGCGAGTGCCCCAGCGCCGGGAACTCGATGAGCGACGCGCCGGGAATCATCTTCGCGGTCGAGCGGCCCAGCGTCGCGTAGTCGCCGAGCTGCTCGGCGATCTCCTTCGGAGCGCGGACCGCGCCCGGCGCGGTGCGGTCCTTGCCGCCGATCATCAGCAGCGTACGCACCTTCAGCCGCGGCAGCTCCTGCACCACCGGCTGCGTGAAGATCATCTCGGACGTCTGCGCCTGGTTCCACGCGACCAACTCGCGCCCTGGCCCCGCATACTGGCCGGCGGACATGCGCACCCAGCGGTCGTACTCCGGCTTCCACTGGCCGTTGTAATAGAAGCGCAGCTGGTAGGCCTTGATGGTCTCGACCGTCGTCTTGAGCTCCTGCGCGTAGAGCTGGTCGATCGTCGCGTACGGCACGCCGGCGGCCTGCCAGTCTTCGAGGCCCAGCGGGTTCACGACGACCAGCTGCTCCACCTGCGCCGGATACGCGAGCGCAAAGCGCATCGCGAGCATCCCGCCCATCGAATGGCCGATGACGGTCGCCTTCGCGATGCCCAGCGACTGCAGCAAGGCCTGCGTGTTGGCCGCGAGCTGGTTGAAGCTGAACTGGTAGCCGGTCGGCTTGCTCGACGCGCAGAAGCCGATCTGGTCCGGCGCGATGACGCGGTAGCCCGCGCCCGTGAGCACGGTGATCGTCTGCTCCCAGGTCGCGCCGCAGAAGTTCTTGCCGTGCAGCAGCACCGCGGTCCGGCCGTTGGGCTGACCGGTCGGCGCGACGTCCATATAGACCATCTCCAGCGCCTGGCGTTGTGTGGTCAGCTTGAAGCGCTGCTGCGGATGCGGGTAGTCGAAGCCCTCCAGGCGCGCGCCGTAGGTGGGCGCGCTCTGCGCATGGACGGACAAAGCGAGCACTGCGAGCGCGGCGGCGAGCAAGGTCTTCTTCACGGGGACTCCAGTCGAGACGAGAACGGCGTCCCGAAGCGGGCAAGTGTCGTTCCGTCAACCCGCTCCGGCGAGCCCCCGGCGACGCACAGCGCCCATCCAAGTCCTTCAGCACCCGTCTGCGCCCTTCAACCCTGATCGAGATAACCGAAGCTGCCGTGGTCGCGGATCTCCTCGGCGGCCAGACGCGCGGCCTTCATCGCGTGCCGGAACAGCGACATCGCCAGACTGACGCGCTTCACGCCGGCGTCGCCCAGCTCACGCACCGTGAACGTGCGCCCCGGGATGCCGGCCATGAAGTTGACGGGCTTCGTCACCGACGCGCAGACACGGCGCACCGCCTCGAGGTCGGGCAGCAGCGGCGCGAACAACACGTCCGCGCCTGCGCGCTCGAAGGCCTGCAGGCGACGGATCGTGTCGTCCAGGTCGTTGACGCCGTGCAGGAAATTCTCCGAGCGCGCCGTGACCAGGAAAGCGAACGGCAGCGCACGCGCCGCCTCGACCGCAGCGGCGACGCGTTCGACGGCGAGGTCGAAGTCCAGGATCGGTGGTCCGCCTTCGCTGGACGAATCCTCGATCGAGCCGCCGACCGCGCCCGCCTCGGCCGCAAGGCGGATCGTCAGCGCACAGTCCTCGGGACGATGGCCGAAGCCGTTGCCCAGGTCGGCGCTCAGCGGCAGCGGCGTGGCGCCGGCCAGCAGCCGGATGTGCGCGAGCGTCTCATCGCGCGTGAGCTGGCCGTCCTTGCGTCCGACGGCTTCCGCCGCCGCGGCGCTCGACGTCGCCAGCGCGGGGAAACCCGCCACCTGCAGCATGCGCGCCGACGCGATGTCCCAAGCGTTCGCGATCACGAAAGGGCCGGGGCGTTCATGCAACGCGCGCAGCGCGGCGGCTTTGGCGGCGAGGGTGGGGGCAATCTGCTCGACGGCCTGGGATGGGATGCTCATGACGGTCTCCTCGGTCGGTGGACCGCCGGATCCTAGGCCGCGCTGCTGCCGCCGTCTGGCAGCAATCGGACGTGTTCCTCACCCCGCGCGACCTCCAAAAGGGTGGCGGCCTCGCGACAAGTCCCGATGTACTACGGCCTGGTGCCGCCGTCGGGCATCGTCGACTTCGTGACGAAGCGCGCCGGGCCAACGCCGGTCACGTCGCTGACGACCACCGTCAACGACCACGGCGGCGCCAAGGTCCACATGGACATCGGCCGGCGCTTCGGCGACGAGGGCAACGTCGGCCTCCACCTCCGAGGGCCACCAGGATGGTGCGCCGCGCCGGCGGCGTCGACGGCGGGAACAGGCGTCGCCTGCAGCTTTTTCCGATGCCGCAAGGCATCGAGCAAGACCCGGCCCCGCACCCCGCGTTCGAGCGTCCCCGACGATGGCGACGGGCTCACCCTGCCCCGGGACTCTCATCTGCCCACGGTCCTGCGCCACCGCCTCCCTCACCCCGGTGCACCCCACCTGATGCCGCTGTACCACCTGCCTCCCTCGCCCATCCCGCCGTCGCCGGTCGGGATGCCTCCCTCGCCTTTCGGGCTGTCGTCCAGCGACGAGCGGCCCGACCCCGCCGCCCCTGAGACAGAGCCCTCCCCGCTCGATGCGGCGGGCGACGAAGCACTGGAGCGCCGCTGGGCCCATTCGATCGCCGCGCACGCGCTGTGGTCCCGCCAGGCGCCCGTGGTGCCGCTGCTGCTGGACTGGCTGCGCGACGCCGAACCGCTCGCGCGCGCGCTGGGTCCGGCCATGTGGCGGCACTTCGCACAGCATCTGTTGCAGCACGCCAGCACCCGCGACCTACGCGCGATGGGGCTGGACGAGCGCGTCGAGTCCCGCGTCTGGAGTTCCTGGCCCGAATGGCGGACCGCCGGCTTCCGCATCGCGGACGCCCCGGGCCGGCTGCATCGGGCCGTCGTCTGGTGGGAAGACGGCCGCGCCCCCGAATACCCCGACACCGAGCGCGTCTTCGAGATGCCCTACGGTGCGGCGCTCTGGCTGGACGGCCGGCTGCTGCCGTACCCGCAGGAGCTGACCTTCGGCTGCTCGATCAACGGTTCGGGCGAGTGGATCGACGACCGCTACTTCGTCGTCGACGTCGACGGCCCGCCGGAGCATCCCGACTACGTCGAGGAACTGGCCAACGGCCGCGGCTCGGTGCTGAGCCTGCTGGTGGTCGACGCCCGCCATCGCACCTGCCACCTGCTGAACCCGCGCGCCCACGAGCCCTGGCTGCGTCCGCGGATCACCGTGCAGGATGACGGCCGCTGGCGCATCGATCCCGGCACCGACGCGGGCGACCTGGACACGCAGTACGACGAGGACGCCGACCGGCCGCCCGTGCCGTCGCGGCTGATGTTGCCGTCGGACCTGCCGCCGGCCTCGATCGAGGCCGAGATCCCCGACGAGGAGGCCGAACCGCGTTCGCTGGCACCGGCCTGGCGCCATGTCGTCGACGCCTGGAACGCGGACCGCGACCGGCTGGTGGGCCTGCTCGGGGAACTGAACTACGAGCTGGCACTCGACAGTTTCCGGGACGCCGCCTTGGGTTGGTGAGCCGGAGCGGCCTACATCGCCAGCCAGGCCCCCTCGTTGATTCGCCCACGACGATCCAGCGGATGACAGGGCGTCCATCCGACCGCCTCCATGCAGGCCCGGATGGTGTGTTTGAGGCGGTCGTCGCCATGACACCCCACGATGAAGACCGTCCGTTCATCAAGACGACCTTGAGCCAGCAACGCACGGAAGATGTTGCGGGCCAGGCACGGATTGATGCCGAACCGCGAGCCTGCTTCACCTGTCGCCACGGCAGACCGATGAAGGTCCAGTGAATTGCGTCGGTCGTCGTAACCCAGCGATGGCCGCAGAATCCCTCGCGCCAGGGCATCGTTCAGTTGGTCGGCGGCCTCCTTCCACCGACGGGTTCTCTCGAACACCGAAATCATGGCCGAGCAGGTCACAAAATCAGGGTGGATGCCCTGCTTCAACATGCACTCGAACCATTCGGCGGCCCCCTGCGCATCCCCGGCCTTCTCGTACGCCGAGATCAGCGCGTTGTAGGTGACCACATTCGGAGAGACCCTGCGGCCCAGCATGTGCTGGAAACACTCGGTGGCCCCCTGGGCATCCCCGACCTTCTCGTACGCCGAGATCAGGGCGCTGTAGGTCACCTCATTCGGCGAGACCTTGCGGTCCAGCATGTGCTGGAACCAGGAGCGCGCGCCTTCCACATCCCCGACCTTCGCGTGCGCTGAGACTACAGCGGTGAACACTTGGAGATCCGGGACGACGAACCTCCCGGTGTGCGGGCACACGGCCCGCCTCAGCTCCCGCATGCAAGCGTCGGCAGCCAGCACGTCCCTGCCGCACCGCCGGATCAACGAGCCCGTCATCTTGAGCACGGCGAGCTCGTCCCGCTGACCCGCAACGAACGCGTCGACGATCGGTGCATTGCGCGCTCCGCTGACCGAATTCTGTTGCCTCCGCAGTTCCCCCCGTCCGTACGCTTGGAAGCGGTGGCCACGCGCCCATCAGCTCGCTCCCGGCTCGGGTTCATCGTGCCGTCTCGACTCCCGCGAGGTTCTCTCGTTCGGAGCGAAATCGTCGACATTCGACCATCGATCATTCTCCAGCCGAGCCGGCAAGAACGAGAAAGACATGGCATCTCCGAGAGGCAAGAGACGCCGAGTGCACCGGCGACGCTCCGAGGTTCGCCGCCGCCGGGCCTCACCTCCGGGACACCCCCTCCGTGGAGCCGCCCCGCGACCTGACGGCGCTTGGCGCGACGTCCTTCCCGGCGGCCGTCTCGCGGCAGCAGTTCATGAACTGCTCGGCCGCCGGTGACGGACGGCGGTTGCGCAGGGTCAACAGGCCGATCGGCGGGAGTTCGATCGGCACGTCGATGGGCAGCGCCTTCGCCAGGCCCTCCTTGGCGAGGTAGCGCGCGACGTTGTCCGCCACGAAGGCCGCCGCCCCGCGCTGGCGCAGGAAGGTCAGCGTGACCAGGAAGGACGCGCTCTCGACGATGTCGCTCGGCGGGTCCAGCTGCTGTGAATAGAACATCTGGTTCAGCTTGATCCGCGACGAGGCCCACGGCGGCGGCATCACCCAGGGCATGCGGGCGAGTTCGGCCCACGGCGGCCGCTTCGTCTTCCGGGCCGTCGCCAGCGGGTGGTCCGGCCGCACGACGATGCGCATCGCCTCCTCCACCAGCGGCTCCGTCGACAGGTCCGGCGACGCGTAACCCGGCTCCAGCCGGGCCACGATCACGTCGAGCTCGCCCACGCGCAGCCGCGGCAGCAGGCGCGTCAGGTCGCCTTCCTCGATGTGGACGGTCGTCAGCGACGAATGGCGCTTGAGCCGCTCGACCGCGCCGGCCACCAGACCCGGCGTCGCCACCACCATCGCGCCGACGCTCACCCGGCCTGCCGCGCCGCTGGCCACGGCGGCGATCTCGTCGCGGGTGCGGGCGTAGTCCGACAGCACCGAGCGGGCGAAGCGCACCACGGCCTCGCCGAAGGGCGTCGGCTCGGTGCCCCGCGTGGAACGCGTGAACAGGTCCAGCCCGAACATGCGCTCGACCTCGGCCAGCGACTTGGACACCGCCGGCTGCGTCTGCGACAGGAATTCCGACGCGCGGCCGAGGTGGCGGAACTGGTCGAGCGCGACCAGCATCTGCAGGTGGCGCAGCTTCAGGTTGGAACGGAGGACGCGGTCGATCTGGCTCATGGGCCGATCTTAGGACGCCGACGCGCCTTCATTCCGTTCATGACATGAAGGCAGTCCAGTTCTTCAATTGAGTCGCATGGAGCGGGTGCCCACAATGCGTCGCATAGAGACCTCGACGACGGCGCGCCATGGCGCACCGGCCCAACGAGGCCCCAGCCCACGAGTCCGATCGGTGCGAGCATCGATCCCGAGCCAGGAGACAAGACATGACCATCCGCATGGACCGCCGCCGCGTCCTGCTCGCCGGCGCCGCCGGCCTCGGCGCCAGCGCCCTGGCGCTGCCGCCTTTCGTCAGATCCGCCCACGCCGCCGCGTATCCCTCCGAGCGCGCCATCACCTTCATCTGTCCCTGGCCCGCCGGCGGCACCGCCGACGTGACGATGCGCTCGCTGTGCATGGCCGCGGGCAAGGTGCTCGGCCAGACCATCATCATCGAGAACCGCGCCGGCGCTTCCGGCATGCTGGGCACCAAGGTGCTGTCGACGTCCAAGCCCGACGGCTACACGATCGGCCAGGTGCCGATCTCGGTGACCCGCTTCGCGCAGCTGCGCACCGTGCAGCTCGATCCGCTCAAGGACTTCACCTACCTCGCCCGCGTCAACGGCCAGACCTTCGGACTGGTGGTGCGCGCCGACTCGCCGTGGAAGACGCTGGCCGAGTTCGTCGCCGCCGCCAAGGCCAAGCCGGGGATGCTCACCTACGGCAGCGCCGGCATCGGCGGCGCCACCCATGTGGGCATGGAGGAGTTCAACCTCCTCGCCGGCATCCAACTGAACCACATCCCCTACAAGGGCGGCGCCCCGGCGCTGCAGGACCTGCTCGGCGGCCAGGTGGACGCGGTGGCGGACTCCACCTCGTGGGCCCCGCACGTCAAGTCCGGCAAGCTGCGCCTGCTGGTCACCTGGGGCGAGACGCGCACCAAGGATTTCGCCAGCGTGCCCACGCTCAAGGAGGCCGGCTACGACCTGGTCGTCGACGCGCCCAACGGCATCGGCGCCCCCAAGGGCATGGACCCGGCGGTGGTCGCGAAGCTGCGCGACGCCTTCCGCAAGGCGGCCGCCGATCCCGATTTCATCGCCACCTGCGATCGCATCGACTCGCCGGTGATGTACCTCGATCAGCCCGACTACGAGAAGTACATCGCCGCCACCTATCGCAAGGACACGCAGCTGATCGAGCGCCTGAAGCTGCGCGAACTGCTGGCGAAGGGCTGAGCATGACTGCGATCTCGGCCGGCGCCACCACCTCCGACGCGGTCGCCGCCGCGTCGGCCGCGATGGCGACCTCGTCGCCGCTGCTGCGACTGCATCGCGACGACAACGTCCTGATCGCCCGCCAGGTGCTGACGCTGGGCCAGGAGCTGCCGGAATTCGGTCTGCGCCTGAAGGCGCAGGTCCCGGCCGGCCACAAGATCGCCGCCCGCCGCATCGCCGCGGGCGAGCCGATCCGCAAGTACAACGCCGTGATCGGCGTCGCCGCGCGCGACATCGAGCCCGGCGACTACGTGCACGCGCACAACATCGCGCTGGTCGAGTTCGACCGCGATCCGGCCTTCGGCGCCGACGTGAAGCCGGTCGATTACCTGCCCGAGTCCGAACGCGCCACCTTCATGGGCATCGTGCGCGCCGACGGCCGCGTGGCGACGCGCAACTTCATCGGCATCCTGGCGTCGGTGAACTGCTCGTCGACCGCGATCAACCGCATCGCCGAGCACTTCACGCCGGAACGGCTGAAGGACTATCCGAACGTCGACGGCGTGGTCGCCTTCGCGCAGACCACCGGCTGCGGCATGTCCTCGCCCAGCCCCCACTTCGACCTGCTGCGCCGCACGATCGCCGGTTATGCGAAGCATCCCAACCTGGGCGGCGCGCTGATCGTCGGCCTGGGCTGCGAGCGCAACCAGGTCGCCGGCCTGATGGAGTCGCAGCACCTGGTCCCCGGCGAGACGCTGAAGACGCTCGTGATGCAGGACACCGGCGGCACGCGCGCCACGATAGCGGCCGGCATCCGCGCGGTCGAGGCCATGCTGCCCATCGCCAACCGCGTGACGCGGCAGCCGGTCAGCGCCTCGCACCTGAAAATCGGGCTGGAATGCGGCGGCTCGGACGGCTTCTCCGGCATCGGCGCCAATCCGGCGCTGGGCGCGGCGATGGACATCCTCGTGCGCCACGGCGGCACCGCCATCCTGTCGGAGACGCCGGAGATCCACGGCGTCGAGTACATGCTCACCCGCCGCGCGGTCACGCCCGAAGTCGGGCAGAAGCTGCTGGACCGGCTGGCCTGGTGGGAGGACTACACCCGCGGCCAGAACGGCCAGTTCAACGGTGTCGTCGGACCGGGCAACCAGGCCGGCGGCCTGGCCAACATCTTCGAGAAGTCGCTGGGCTCCGCGATGAAGGGCGGCACGACGCCGCTGCAGGAAGTCTACGAATACGCCGAGCCCATCGAGCAGTCGGGCTTCGTGTTCATGGATTCGCCGGGCTACGACCCGGTCGCCGTCACCGGCCAGATCGCGAGCGGCGCGAACCTCATCTGCTTCACCACCGGGCGCGGCTCGATGTTCGGCTCCAAGCCGGCGCCGACCATCAAGCTGGCCAGCAACACGCCGATGTTCACCCGCCTCGAAGAGGACATGGACATCAACTGCGGCCTGGTCATCGACGGCGCGCTGACCATCGAGCAGATGGGCCAGCGGATCTTCGAGCACATCCTGCGCTCGGCGTCGGGCGAGCCGACCAAGAGCGAGTTGCTCGGCCTGGGCGATCACGAGTTCGTGCCCTGGCATCTGGGCATCGTGAGCTGAGTTTTCCTCCTTCCCGCCTCCGAGGCTCCCCCATGCAGACGCAGAACCACATCGCCGGTCGCTGGTGCGACGCGGCCGCTGGCGACCGTTTCCCGGTCGTCGATCCCGCCGATGACAGCCTCATCACCGACGTGCCCGACAGCCGCGCGCAAGACGCGTCCGCGGCCGTCGACGCCGCGCACGCGGCCTTCGCGAGCTGGCGCGCCGTGCCGGCCAAGCAGCGCGCGACCCTCCTCAAGCGCTGGAACGACCTCATCCTGCGCGACCAGGACCGCCTCGGCGCGCTGATCTCGCAGGAGCAGGGCAAGCCGCTGGCGGAAGGCCGCGCCGAAGTCGCCTATGCGGCGAGCTACGTCGAATGGTTCGCCGAGGAAGCGACGCGCTCGAACGGCGAGGTCATTCCCGCGCCGGTCCAGGGCCGCCGCATGCTCGCGTTGCGCGAGCCGGTCGGCGTCGTGGCCGCGATCACGCCGTGGAACTTTCCCGCCGCGATGATCGCCCGCAAGATCGCGCCGGCGCTCGCCGCCGGCTGCACCGTCGTCGCCAAGCCGGCCGAGGACACGCCGCTGACCTCGCTGGCGCTGGTCGAACTGGCCGTCGAGGCCGGCCTGCCCCCCGGCGTGCTCAACATCGTGTGCGCGTCGCGCGAGCGCACGCCGGAGGTCGTCGACGTCTGGCTGGCCGACGCCCGGGTGCGCAAGATCACCTTCACCGGCTCGACGCCGGTCGGCAAGCATCTCGCGCGTGAATCGGCCTCGACGCTGAAGAAGCTCTCGCTGGAGCTCGGCGGCAACGCGCCGTTCATCGTCTTCGACGACGCCGATGTCGACGCGGCCGTCGAGGGCCTGATGGCGGCCAAGTTCCGCAACGGCGGCCAGACCTGCGTGTGCCCGAACCGGGTGTTCGCGCAGGCCGGCATCCACGACCCGTTCGTCGAGAAGCTCGCCGCGCGCGTCCGCGCCTTGAAGGTCGGACCGGCCAGCCGTCCCGATTCCCAGATCGGCCCGATGATCAACGCCCGCGCGCTGGACAAGATCGAGCGCCATGTGGATGACGCCGTCGAGCACGGCGCCCTGGTCATCACCGGCGGCGAGCGCGTGCGCGACGAGATCGCGACCGGTCCCAACTACTTCGCCCCCACCGTGCTGACGGGAGCGACGACCGGGATGCTGCTCTGGCACGAAGAGACCTTCGGTCCCGTCGTGCCGGTGTTCCGCTTCGAGGCCGAGGACGAGGTCGTCGCCGCCGCGAACGACACGCCGTTCGGCCTGGCGGCCTACTTCTACACCCGCGACATCGCCCGCGCCTGGCGCGTCGCCGACGCGCTGGAGAGCGGCATCGTCGGCCTCAACGAAGGCGCGATCGCGGCCGAGTCCGCGCCCTTCGGCGGCGTCAAGGAATCCGGCTACGGCCGCGAGGGTTCCACCCACGGGCTGGACGACTACCTCCACACCAAGTACGTTTGCCAGGGCGGACTGTCGTGAGTCCGTCCAGCGCTCCGACGACCGCCTCGACGCCTGAATCCAAGCACGCCCCCATGAACTTCTCCAACACCTTCAAGCAAGGCCTGGCCGCGCGCCGGCCGCAGGTCGGGCTGTGGCTGTCGATGGCCCAGGCCTACAGCGCCGAGGTCTGCGCGACCGCCGGCTTCCAATGGCTGCTGATCGACGGCGAGCATGCCCCCAACGAGCTGACCAGCACGCTGCAGCAGCTGCAGGCGGTGGCGCCCTATCCGGCACATCCGGTGGTGCGGGCGGTCAACGCGGACAAGGACGGCATCAAGAAGCTGCTGGACATCGGCGTGCAGACGCTGCTGGTGCCGATGATCGACACGGCCGAGCAGGCGGCGGCGGTCGTCGCCGCGACGCGTTATCCGCCGCTGGGCGTGCGCGGCGTCGGCGCGGCGGTGGCGCGCGCGTCCCGCTGGGGCCTGCGGCGTCAGTACCTGGACGAAGCCGGCGACGACGCCTGCGTGCTCGTCCAGGCCGAGACCGCGACGGCGCTGACGCACCTCGCGGCGATCTGCGCCGTGGACGGCGTCGACGGCGTTTTCATCGGGCCGGCGGACCTCGCGGCCTCGATGGGCCATCGCGGCAATCCGACCCACCCGGAGGTGCAGGCCGCCATCGACGAGGCGATCCGCACCATCGTCGCCAGCGGCAAGGCCGCCGGCACGCTGACCGGCGACGCGCAGCTCGCGCGGCACTACCTGTCGCTGGGCGCGACCTTCGTGGCGGTCGGCATCGACGTCACGCTGCTCGCACAGGCCACGCGCCGCCTTGCGGCAGACTTCGACCTGGCCCCGCCGCTGCCGGCCCCGACAGGTTCGCCTTACTGAACGCTTGTCCGGAACGCCCGTTCAGGACGCCTGTTGAATTCACGATCGAAAGCACGACCATGAGCAAGACGTACAAGATCGCCGTCATCCCCGGCGACGGCATCGGCAAGGAAGTGATGCCCGAAGGGCTGCGCGTGCTGGACGCCGCCGCGAAGCGCTTCGGCATCCAGTTCGAGTTCACCCACATCGGGTGGGCCAGCTGCGACTATTACGGCGAGACCGGCCAGATGATGCCGGACGACTGGAAGGTGCAGCTGGAAGGCCAGGACGCGATCTTCTTCGGCGCGGTGGGCTGGCCGGCGACGGTGCCGGACCACATCTCGCTGTGGGGCTCGCTGCTGAAGTTCCGTCGCGAATTCGACCAGTACATCAACCTGCGCCCGGTGCGCCTGTTCGACGGCGTGCCCTGCCCGCTGGCCAACCGCAAGCCGGGTGAGATCGACTACTTCGTCGTGCGCGAGAACACCGAAGGCGAGTACACCAACCTCGGCGGCGTGATGTACGCGGGCACCGATCGCGAGATCGTGATCCAGGAATCGGTGTACTCGCGCTTCGGCGCGGACCGGGTGCTGAAGTACGCCTTCGAGCTGGCGCAGAGCCGCGATCGCAAGCACCTGACGGTGGCGACCAAGAGCAACGGGATCGCCATCTCGATGCCGTGGTGGGATGGACGCGCCGATGCGGTCGGCGCCGGGTATCCGTCGGTCACCGTGGACAAGCAGCACATCGACATCCTGAGCGCGCGCTTCGTGCTGCAGCCCGGGCGCTTCGACGTGGTGGTCGCCTCCAACCTGTTCGGCGACATCCTGTCGGACCTGGGTCCGGCGACGACCGGCACCATCGGCCTGGCGCCGTCGGCCAACCTGAACCCGGAACGCAACTTCCCGTCGCTGTTCGAGCCGGTGCACGGCTCGGCGCCGGACATCTACGGGAAGAACATCGCCAACCCGGTCGCGATGATCTGGTCCGGCGCGCTGATGCTGCAGTTCCTCGGCGAGCAGGACGCGCATGACGCGATCCTGAAGGCGATCGAACAGACGCTGGCGTCGGGTCCACGCACGGGCGACCTCGGCGGCACGGCGAACACCACCGAGATGGGCAAGGCGATCGCTGAGCTGATCTGATCCGATCTGATCTGATCTGATCCCTGGATTTTCTGACCTCTTTCTGAGCCCCTCTCCCGCACTGCGGGAGAGGGGTTGGGGTGAGGGTGGTGGCACTGCGACGACCCTCACCCCCGCCCTCGCCCGCAGTGCGGGAGAGGGAGTAAGAGAGACCGAGCGGCTTAGAGCCAGCCGGCCTTTCTGAAGCGCCAGAAGAGGACGCCGCAGGTCGCGGCGATCACGCCGAGCGCCACGGGATATCCGAAGCGCCATTTGAGCTCCGGCATGACTTCGAAATTCATGCCCCAGATGCCGGCGAACGCCGTCGCCGCCGCGAAGATACCGGCCCAGGCCGCGAGGCGCTTGGTGGTCTCCGAGTCCTCGATCGCCGCCATCGACAGATGGACCTGGATAACGGTCGTCGCGGTATCGCGCAACGAGTCCAGTGCCGACTGCATGCGCTCCAGGTGGTCGTAGACGTCCCGGAAGTACTCGCGGGTGTCCTCGCAGACCGGCGGCACGCGGCCGCGCACCAGCTTGCCGACGGCGTCCAGCAGGGGCGACACCGCATGCTTGACCACGGTCACCCGCTGCTTGAGTTCATAGACCCGGCGGATGTTCTCGCGCGTGACACCGGGCTCGAAGATCTGCGACTCGATCGCCTCCAGCTCCGTCTCCAGCGCCTCGATGACGGGGAAGTAGCGGTCCACGACCGCGTCCATGATGGCGTACATCACGAAGCCCGGACCGCGCTTGAGCATGTGCGGCTCCTTCTCCGCGCGGGCGCGCACGCCCAGCAGGCTCTGCGCGACGCGGTTGCGGATGGACAGCACGAAGTTGTTGCCGACGAAGATCGACACCTCGCCGGTGCAGAGCTCGTCCGTCGGCGTGAACTGCACCGTCTGCATGACGGCGAACAGCGTGTCGCCGTACTCCTCCACCTTGGGTCGCTGCTGCCCGTGCAGCGCGTCCTCGACGGCGAGTTCGTGCAGGTCGAACTCCTCCTTCATCGCGAGGACCTCTTCCGTCGACGCGTCGCGCAACGCGACCCAGACGAAGCAGTCGGGCAGCTTGAGGTAGTCGCTGATCTCTTCCGGCTGGATATCGGCCAGCCGGCGGCCGTCGCGGTAGGCGACGCAGTTGATGAGCATGGGATGTCCCGCTTGTTCTTGAATGCACGACCGCCCTGGGGCTCAGGGCTTTCCCGAGAGTAGCCCGTCCGGCATCAAGCTCGCATCAAGAGAAACCGAGGGGACACGCCCTGTTCGAGGGGCCCGCCCCATGGCTTCGCACGCGACGGGGTCAATCGGGCAGGCGCTCCAGCACCTCGTCGCCGTGACCATCGCGCTCACCGGTCGGCCGCCAGCCGAGCCGGCGATAGAAGCCGTGCGAGCGATGCGCCGGGTTGTCGGAACAGCCGAGGAACAGGCGTTGATGCCCCAGCCCGCGAAGGTGGGCGACGGTGCGCTCCAGCAACGCGCGGCCGAGGCCGTGGCCTTCGTGCCTGGGCAGCAGCGCGAGCACGACGATCTCGCCGCTGCCGGCGTCGCCGAAGCAGTAGCCGGCGAGCACACCGGCGGACTCCGCGACGAATCCCGGCAGTTCGCCGTCGCGGACCTGGCCGGACCAGGACGCCTCGGTGATGCCGAGTTCGGCCAGCCGCGCGGCAGGCACCGCGTTCTCGCGCGTGCGCCCCCGCAGGTCGATGCAGGCGGCAATGTCGGACGGAACGGCGGGGCGGATGAGAACGCTCATGGGTCTTCGCGATTCAGCAGGTCGAGATACGCGGTGTACACCACGATGCCCTGCCCTGCCGTTCCGCACACCGTCCGGACGATGTCCATGGACGCCAGCGCCGCGATGCCTCGATCGACGACCGCGGAGGTCCCGCGCAGGCAGGCGGCGATGTCGCCTGCCCTCGCCACCGGACTGCTGAGCAGCAGGTGATGCACCCGCATCGCCTCGTCCTCGGCCAGCGCCGCGAGCCGCGCGCCGTCGCCATCGAAAAGGCGCCTGATCGCCAATGCCGTATTCACCGCATGCAGGGCGGCGACCTCCACCGCGGCGACGAAGAAGGAAATCCAGGCCTCCCAGTCGCCATGCTCGCGCACGTCGTGGCGCAGTCTCTCGTAATCGCTTCGATGGGCATCGAGGGAGAGCGACAGGGGCAGCAGGGGCTCGCGCAGCACGCCGTCGGCGACCAGCATCAACGGGACGAGGAGGCGCCCGAGAAGTCCGTTTCCGCCGGGACGGGCCGGGATCGCGTCGAATTGCAGGGACGCGAGGGCCGCCTTGATCAGCGCCGGCTGGCGCTGAGCGTCGTCGTTGATGAATCGCACCAGGTCGGGCAGTCCCCCGCCCGCCCGATGCGCCGGCGAACTTCGGGCCCCGTGGGCATGCGGCATCAGCCGCTCGTGCATGTCGTCGATCAGCCGGAGGCAGATCGGCATGCCCTGCCGCATCCGGGCGACGCCGGTCTCCATGGCCACGACGCAGCGGAGCACCTGGCGCACGTCGCCTGCAGGCGCTGCGGGGACACCGCCCGCCTCCTCAAGCAGCAGGTCGGCCAGCGAAACACGCGAGCCTTCTAGCCGCGATGACATCACTGCCTCCTTGCGCACGAGGAGGGGCGGCAGCACGAAGGCCTCCGGCATCGCCACCGATACCCCGTCGAGCCTGCCCAACGCCAGGTTCGCGCTTGCCAGACGCTCCTGGAGCGCCGCATCGAGCGCCAGCTCGGGTCGCGGGGGGAGCGGTGCCGGCACGAAGGTCCGGCAGGCCTCGCCATCGACGATCCAGGATTCGTGGTTGCCCGAGCGGCCGCGTCGCATGGAGGACTCCGTCATGAGAAGCCGTCGATGCTCCCTGCCGGCGGATCAGCCTTCAATCACCGATTCAAGCCAGTTCCGCCGCGGGACTGCCTCCATTCGACGAGCCGCCCCTCCGCCATCGTTCCGACCCTGTTGCAGGCGTCGGAACCGCGCGGCGGAAGGAGACCTCCGACCGCTCAGGGAAGCTGCGGCAGCGCCCGCGCGCCGGCGGCGATGACGTCGGAGATCTCCCCGATCACCTGCCGCAGCCAGCGCTGGGCCGGATCGGGCTCGGCGCGGATGTGCCAGACTTGGCTGATGTCGATGCCGCGCAGCGCGAACGGCAGGTTCCGGCAGGCGAGTCGGCCCGCGAAACCGGTGGCCGGGACGAAGCTGTCCGGCAGCACCGTGATCAGGTCGGACTGCTCCACCGCCATCGTGCCGGTGAAGAAACTGTTGACCGTCATCGCCACCCGCCGCTTGCGGCCGATCATCGCCAGCGCGTCGTCGACGAAACCGTGCGGCCGGCCCGCGAAGCTCACGCGCAGGTGCGGCGCGTCGCAGTAGGCGTCCAGCGTCAGCGCGCCGGGCGCCGCCAGCGGGTGGTCGGCGCGCATGACGCAGACGTAGCGGCTCGCATAGAGCGCCTCGCGCCGGAAGGCGGTGCTGTCATCCTCGACCAGCAACTGCTCGGTCAGGTCCGGGAAGAAGCCGATCGCCAAGTCCGCCCAGCCTTGTTCCAGCAGTTCACGGGGGTCCCGGGTGGTCAGCGGCACCACGCGCAGGCCGACGTGGATGCCTTCCTCCAGGAAGCGCCGGCTCAGCTGCGGGACGACCAGCGCCGCGGTCGCGTCCGCCATCGCCAGCGTGAAGCTGACGGTGTTGCCGGCGGCGCGCGGGTCGAAGACCTGAGGCTCCAGGGCCTGCTGCAGCGCCGCCAGGGCCCGGCGGACGACCGGCCAGAGCGACTGGGCGTGCGGGGTGGGCTCGACGCCGGTGGAGCTCGGGATGAAGAGTTCCTCGTGCGTGGCTTCCCGCAGGCGTCTCAGGGCGTTGCTGACGGCGGGCTGGGTGATGGCCAGGCGGTGGGCGGCGCGGGTGACGTGGCGTTCCTCCATCACCACGTCGAAGACGCGCAGCAGGTTCAGGTCCAGTGTGCGGAAGTTGACGGGGCGGGGGGTGCTCATGAGCCGGATGCTAATTCCGTCACGGGTCATTTCCGGCGGTGATGACGCGATTCCCAAGTGCAATTGGCGTGCCGTACGTGAAAACCGCAATATGACGTCCATGGCGCAACGGCCACCCGCCAAGCGCCACCGAACATCACCCCAGAAGGAACCGCCATGACCACCGCCACGCTGAATGTCCATCTGATGGCTGCCGACGCAGCCCGGGCTCGCACCGCGAGCGCTGCGGGCGAGCGTCTGGTCAGCCTGGTCCTGCGCGCCGCACACGCCGTTGTCGAATTCGTCCACGCCGCCGTCGAGCTGCGCCCCCGAGAAGCCGTCTTGCAAGCCGCCGCCGAGCAGTCGGCCGAGCGTCCGGACCTGGCCTTCTCCCTGCGCCGCGTCGCCCGCAACGGCTGGATGATGTACTGAGTTTCTTCAGGACGCCTGACCAGCGTCCCTCCTGCAAGGAAAAGCCGGGCCGCGAGGTCCGGCTTTTTTCTTTGTCGCGCGGACGCCGCAGCAGGGTGTCGGGAGACAGCCGTCCTAGCAAATCCAAGGGAGTCCGCGAGTCGTGATCCGTCAAACCCGGCAACGATGAGGCGCCCACCTCCGGCGTTTTGATCAAGGTCAACCCCTTCGCCGAGCAGCATCGACGCCTTGTTGTTGAAAGCGAGGCAAGCGATGGACTTCCTGAACGATGCGGCGCGGGAGCCGCCCCGCCATGACATGGCGGGCGCTGGATATGAAACCGGACCCGTCCAGTCGACCCGACCCGTTGTGGGGGTGTCCGAGCCGGACTCCACCTACCTCGCACCTCGACCCAAGCCGCCGAACTGGTCGGAGCGCTCCGGTCGGCTCTTCGACTTCCTGGACACCCCGGTCGATCTCCGGGACAAGGTGCCGTACCGCCGCGAGTTTCTGGACAGCTACGACCCCAATGTCGATTCGCTGCTTCCCACCCATCTTGCGGACAGCCTGTACCGGACGGCGCACTGGGAGAACGGCCCGCATCACTTCTATGGCGCCGTGACGCTGATGACCGAGTTCATGACGGAACTCTGCTGGTCGTCTTCGAAGCTGGAGGGTTGCCACTTCACGCTCGCGGAGACTGCCTCCATCGTGCGTCTGAACGAGCAGTTGGCGACGGCGTCCGCTGAGCAGAGCAGCGACATGCGCATCGTCCTGAACCACAAGCGGGCGCTGGAGCTGATCGCGTTCGATGCGCCGCGCCGCGTGAGCTTCGAATTTCTTCTGCGTCTCCAGGGTTGCCTGATCGACGGTCTCCAGCCCCCTGGGCTTTGCGGTCGAGTGAGGAATATCGCGGTCCAGGTGACAGGCACGGCCTACACCCCGGGCGGTATCCCGGTCCAACTCGAAGAATTGCTACAACAGATCGCCGTCAAGGCCGCCGCGATCCGGAACCCCGTAGAGGCCGCATTCTTCCTGTGGGTTCACATTGCTTATCTGCAGGCCTTCTCCGACGGGAACAAGCGCACAGGGCGCCTCGCGGCCAATCTTCCTCTCCTCACGGGGCACTGCGCGCCGCTCAGCTTCGGCGGCGTCAAGGCGCACGACCATGCCGTCGCCATGCTGGGCGTCTACGAGCGCCAGGATGTGTCCGTAGCGGTCGATCTGTTCGAGTGGATGTATCGCCGCTCGATGCAGAAGTACCCGTGGATGCTGGCCGAGGCCGGATCGAGGAAGGATCCCCGGTACTCGCGCTTCCATCGGCAGCTGAGCCCCGCCATGCGTGCCGTGGTCGTCGACCGGAAACCTGCCGGCACCGCGGCCTCCGAGCAGCACGTCCCCGTCGAGGACGCAGCGATGTTCCTGGAATTCCTGCTCGATGAACTCGCAGGTCTGTACGAAGGCAACTGCACGCGTCACGGACTCTCACAGGAACAAGTCACGACCTGGTTTTCCGTTGGGCGTCCTCATTAAGTTGGCCATCAGGGCACTCACGTGCCCTGCACAATCGACGCATGTCCCACGTCTCCCTCCTAGACGCCGCCAGCTACGCTGGCGCCCATGCGCTGGCGATCTACGGCGCGCTCCTGGTGCTCGTCACCGGCACGACCTGGCTGGTCGCGCGCGCCTTGATGCCGGACCGCGGGGGCCAGGCCTCCGCGCCGGAACCGCTCTCCCCGGTGTCGTTGCTGCTGCGCTTCGCCGCCGGTTTCGCGTTCATCGTCGGCGGCGCGATGCTGTTCGCCGAGATCGCCGAGGAGCTCCACACCGAGCAGACGCTCGGCCAGCTCGACGAGGCCTTCATCGTCGCGATGATCGAGCACGTGCCCGACCTCGCGCTGCGGGCGTTCTACCTGATCACCTTCGTCGGCAACCGGGAGACGCTGATCACGCTCGGCATCGCCGTCGCGGTGGGCTTGGTGGCCCTGCGCCGCCGTGGGCTGGCGCTGGGCTGGGCCCTGGCGATGCTGGGCAACGCCGCGTTGAATCCGACCTTGAAGCAGATCTTCGAACGCGCCCGCCCGGTGCACCCGACCCAGTGGCTGACCGAGGAGGGATTCAGCTTCCCCAGCGGCCACAGCTCCGGCTCGGTGATCGCGATGGGCATGCTCGCCTACCTGGCCGTGCGCCTGCTGCCCAGGCGCTGGCACGTGCCGGTCTGGACCGCGGCGGTGGCGCTGGCCTTCTCGGTCGGCGCGAGCCGCATCTTCCTGCGCGTGCATTTCCCCAGCGACGTGCTGGCCGGTTTCGCCTCCGGCGCCGCCTGGCTCACCGTCTCGATCGTGAGCATCGAACTGGCGCGCTGGGCGCGCCGAAGACGCGTCGGGCGTCAGGCCAGCGGCGTCGAGTTCACGCGCTGAAAGAGCCCCGCCGTCTCGTCGACGTCCCACCGTTCGACGACGGCGGTGCGCGCCGGGCCCGTCCGGATCACGTTGACCGAATTGGGGATCCCGCCGCGCACGCGGATGCTCAGCGCCGTGCCGGCCTGCACCGCCCAGACCGGGCGCGGCAGGTCTGGCCGGCGCTCGTGCAGCGGCAGCACGTAAGGCAGATGGATGTGACCGCCGACGACGGCATCGGCCCCGGCCTCGGACCACCGGCGCACCGCCTTCGCGTGGCCGCGCAGCAGGTTGACCACGTCGTCCGTGCGGGTCACCGCCACCGGCTGATGCACGGCCACGAGCCGCACCTGCCCCGGCTTGGCCTGCGCCAGCCGCCGCGCCGTGCGCTCGATCTGCGGATCGGACACTTCGCCGTGCTTGTGCCGGTAGCGCCGCGTCGTGTTGAGCGCCACGACCAGCAGGTCGTCGGCCTCGAACTCGCCGTCCTCGGCGGGGCCGAAGGCGCGTTCGTAGCGTCGGTAGGGATGCAGCAGGCGCGTGGCCACCGCGTACAACGGGATGTCGTGGTTCCCGGGAATGACCAGGCGCGCCGGCACGCCGAGCTTCTCGACGAAGGCCTTCGCGCGTGAGAACTCGACGGGCCGCGCGCGCTGGGTGATGTCGCCGGTGATCAGCAGCAGATCGGGCTTCAGCTCGCCGCACAGCCGCTCCAGCGCGCCCACGGCCATCGGCCGCTCGGTGCCGAAATGCGGGTCGGACATCTGAAGCACGACCGTCATCGGCCGCTCTCCTGAGCCTGACGTCGCTCTTCAGAAAGCCCATCGGGCCGGATCAGCATCAACGGCTGCGGAGCGACTTCGAAGCGCACCGGCAGACGCATCCACAACACCTCGCCGTCGGTGGCGACCTTGACGCGACGCGCGCCGAAGCGACGGTTGCGCACGGTCAAGCGGGTGAAGGGGAAGTTGACGACCTGGTCCGCCTCGGCCAGCTTGCCCATCGCCCCGCGCGCCAACACCTTCAGCAGGCCCCAGCGCCCGACCGGCTTGAGCATCACGCCGGCCAGCTCGCCGCGGTCGATGGCCTGGGCCTCGGGGAGGCCGACCTGCTCCATCTGCAGGGCGTTGTTGCCGACGAACACCGTCGGCGTACGGACCTGGCGGGGCTGCCCGTGCAATTCGATCGTCAGGCCCAGGCTGCGATGGCCGCGCAGGATCGTCGCCAGCACCGCGCCGATGGCGATCAGGCGGCTGCGACCGAACTGCTTCTTCCAGACTTCGCGATCCTCGAGCGATTGGGAGTAGAGCCCGAGGCTCGCATTGACGAGGAACACCCGGTCGTTCAGCAGGCCCACCTGCACCGGCGACGGTGTCTCCTCGAGCAGCACGCGCAGCGCGCCGTCGATGTCGGAGGGAATGCCGTGCGTCCGGGCGAAATAGTTGAAGGTGCCGCGCGGCAGCACGCCGAAGGTGCAGCCGCTGCCGAGCACCTCCTGGGCGACGCAGTTGATGGTGCCGTCGCCGCCGGCGGCGACGACGATGCCGTCGACTTCACGGGCGCGGCGCACGGCCTCCCGGGCAGTCTCGGCGAGCTTGCCGGGTGCCTCGACGGGGAGGAGATGCACCTCCCGTCCGGCCGCCCGGCCGGCGTTCTCGACGGCGGGACCGACTTCATCCCGGTTCCCGCGACCCGAGGCCCGGTTGAACACGACGAAGAGCGGCGGGAGGCGGGAGTCGGTCGGCAGGGGCATGGGCGAGGAGGCGCGAGGCGAGGCAGAAAGCTGGAACGATAACCGTCACGGCAAGCCGGACGCCCGGCCGCGGTCTGCGCCGCCCGCCTTACCCGCCGCGCGCGTCATTCGCCGCGCGCGTTATTCGCCGTCTGCCTTACACGCCGCCGGGCAGCGGCGCTTCCGGATGCACCAGCTTCGCCTGACGCAGCTCGCGCCAGAAGTCGGCCGGCACCTGTTCGTTCAGCGCGGCGCGATCCTCCGCGAGGCGGCTCGGCTGGCTGGCTCCCGGAATGACCGCGGCGACCGCCGGATTCGCGAGCGAGAACTGCAGCCCGGCCGCCTTCATGCTGATGCCGTGGCGATCGGCGATCGCCTTGATGCGGGCGACCTTGTCGAGGATGGCCGGCGTGGCGGGCGCGTATTCGAAGTTCGGGCCCCCGACCAGCGCACCCGAGCTGTACGGCCCGCCGACGACGATGCCCAGCCCCTGCTGGGTGACCTCCGGCATCACGCGCTGCAGCGCGCGATCGTGGTCGAGCAGCGTGTAGCGGCCCGCGAGCAGGAAGCCGTCCGGCCGCGCGCTGTCGAGCGCCATCACCAGCTCGATCGGCTCGACGCGGTTGACGCCCAGCCCCCAGGCCTTGATCACGCCCTCGTCGCGCAGCCGGTCGAGCGCCTTGAAGGCGCCCTTGCGTGCGCCTTCGAACACGCCCAGCCACTCGTCGCCGTAGAAGTCCTGCGCGACGTCGTGCACCCAGACGATCTCGATGCGATCGGTCTTCAGGCGCTTGAGGCTGTCCTCGATCGAGCGCAGCGTCGCGTCCCCGGAGTAGTCGTTGACGATCTTGTTGGGTCGGCCGTACTTGAAGACGTCGCCCTTCTCGCCGTTGTCGCGGGCGCTGACGTCCTCGACCTCGTCGAGGATCAGGCGGCCGACCTTGGTGGCGATGACGTACTCGTCGCGCGGGCGCCCGGCGAGCGCCTCGCCCATGCGGATCTCGGCCAGGCCGGCGCCGTAGAACGGCGCGTTGTCGAAGAAGCGGATGCCGTCGTTCCAGGCGGCGTCGACGGTGGCGCGGGCTTCGGCTTCCGGGATGTCGCGGAACATGTTGCCCAGCGGGGCGGTGCCGAATCCCAGCTTGCCGGGGAGGAGGTCTTTGAGGGCCATGGGAAGTCCTTTTGGGAAGAGTGGCTTGTTCCCAATCTAGGGGCTGACCGGCGATTCATGAAATTGAATCGGTGAACTGCAGATATTTACGGATCGCATGAGGCCCCGTCTATTGCTCGAAAGGGCTAGCGACCGCATTTGCCAATGACTGGAATTCGTAGACTGGGGCGGTGCTGTTGGCCGATCGGAGACAAGAACCTTTGTCCAACACGCTGGTCCTAAGCCAGTGATGCCTTTGTCCCGCTCATCAACGCCGTCACCAACGCGATCACCCCCGGCTGCTCCAGCGCCTGCGCCGAATGGCAGAGCATCAGCGTGCGCAGCGCCCACGGTTCGTCGAGGCGGGCGATCCGTGCGCCGGCAGTGAGGCCGCGTTCGGCGGCGCTGCGCGACATCACGGCGACGCCTGCGCCGGCTTCGACGAGACGGACGACCGCTTCGAAGCTGGCCACTCGCACGCGGTGGTGCGGGACCCGGCCGCTGCGCGCGGCCTGCGCCAGCAGGTAGCGGCTCAGGCCGCTGTCGGCACCGAGGCCGACGAAGGGCTGATCCAGCAGTTCGATGAAACGCACGCTCTTGGGCGCGCGGCCTCGCCTGGTTGCGGGCAGCAGCGCGACCAGTTCGTCCTCCACCCAGGGGCGCGAGGTCAGCCCCGTCGTGTCGACATGGTTCGTGACGATGGCGACGTCGGCCAGGCCTTCGCGCAACGCCTGCAGCGCTGCGTCGCTGGGCATCTCCTGCAGCTCGACGTCGATGTCCGGATGCTCCGCGAGGAACCGGCCCAGCCGCGGCGGCAGCGCCTCGACCATCGCCGCGGTATTGCCGAGCAGGCGCACCGTGCCGCGCAGGCCGCGGCCGAAGGCCGACATCTCGATGTGCAGGGAATCCAGCTCGGAGAGCACCCGCCGGGCCTGACGCGACAGCGCCCGCCCCGCGTCGGTCGCGACGACGCCGGCCTTGGAACGGTCCAGCAACCGCACGCCGACCCGATGCTCGAGTCCTTTCAACCGCGCGCTCGCGGCGGCGAGCGACAGGCTCATCACCCCCGCACCCGCCGTGATGGAGCCCTGCGCGACGACCGCCTCGAACAGCTGGAGGTCGAAGGGATCGACGCGGTAGTCGATCGGACGGGCGGTGGAGCGCGTGGCGGTCATCGAGGCCTTCCCTGTAGCCGAGGTCGTCGAGGTCGTCGAGGTCGTCGACCTCATCCTCTTGCGAACGCGAAGGATATCCGCCGCACACCGAGATCGACAGCGCCTCCGCCCGCCTCGAAGATGCGCCGCATGGATTCCACCTCCTTCGCGGCGCTCGCCCCCTGGCTGGGCATCGGGCTCGTCTTCGTCCTGGCGGGCGGCGTCAAGGGCGTCACCGGCATGGGCCTGCCGACCGTCGCCATGAGCCTGCTCGGCCTGTGGATGGCGCCCGCGCAGGCGGCGGCGCTGCTGGTCATGCCGTCCCTCGTGACGAACATCGCCCAGTGCCAGGGCCCGGCCTGGCGCCGCATCATCACGACCCTGTGGCCGGTGTGGCTGGGCATGGTCGTGAGCACCGTGTGGGGCCCGGACCTCAGTTCGATCGCGCCGATCGACGCCCGGTTCGCCCTGGGCGTCATCCTGGTCGTCTACGGCCTGTGGGGCCTGTGGAAACCCGTCGTCCCGCAGGTGTCGCCGCACGCCTGGTGGATCGGCCTGGCCGCCGGTCTGGCGACCGGCTTCGTCACCGCGTCGACCGCCGTCTTCGCCCTGCCGCTGGTGCCTTATCTCCAGGCCCTGCGGCTGGACAAGGACACCATGATCCAGGCGCTCGGCCTGTCCTTCACGGTCGCGACGCTGTCGCTGGCCGCGCGGCTCCATTCGTTCGAGAGCGGCTCGGTGCTGACCGTGTCCTCGCTGGTGGCGCTCGCCGCGGCTTTCGCCGGCCTGGGCGTCGGCGCCGCGGTGCGGGCACGGATCAGCGCGACGACCTTCCAGCGCGCGCTGTTCGTCGTCTTCATCGTGCTCGGCATCGCGAACCTGTGGCGCGGGCTATGAACGCGGATCCGCGCCATCCATCCCGGAACGAGCGCTGCGAGCTGGCCGCACTGCTGGAGCGCGCGTACCGGCTCGCGCTGTGGCTCCACGATGCCGAGCGCGTGGACCGCGTGGAGACGCCACGCGATTCCGGCGAATCCCCAGCGAGCTTCGCCGTGCACGTCGCGTCGTCCGAGCTCGTGGACGTGCTCGACGAGGCCCGCGCCCGGCTGGTGGCCGGCGCGGGCGGCTCGATCGGATCGACGTTCAGCCCAGCCGGAACGCCGACGCCAGCTCGTTCATCCGCTCCGCCTGATCGTTGAGCGAGGCGGCCGACGCGGCGGCCTCCTCGACCAGCGCGGCGTTCTGCTGGACCATCCGTTCGACGTCGGTGAAGGTGCCGCGCAATTGCTGGAGGCTGACGGCCTCTTCGGCCACCTCATGCGCGATCCGCTCGATCTCGGCGCTGACCGCGCCGATGCCGCGTTCGATGCCGGCGATGGCGGCACCGGCGGCCTGCACCTCGGCCTGTCCGCGTTCGACGCGGGTGACCGATTCGCTGATCAGCACCTTGACCTCGCCGGCCGCGCCCGCGCTGCGCTTGGCCAGGTTGCGCACCTCGGCCGCGACGACCGCGAAACCGCGGCCCTGCTCGCCCGCGCGCGCCGCCTCGACGGCCGCGTTCAGCGCCAGGATGTTGGTCTGGAAGGCGATCGTGTCGATCACCGAAACGATCTCCGACATGCGCTTGGAGCTGGCGCCGATGGACGTCATCGTCTCGACGAAGCCCTGCACCATGCGGCCGCCGGCGGCGGCGCTCGCGCTCGCCTGGTCCGCGAGACCGCGGGTGCGCACAGAGGCCTGCGCCGTCCCGTCCAGCGTCTCCGACAGCCGCTGCACGTTGCTCGACGCTTCCTGCACGCGCGCGGCGGCGTGTTCGCTGCGCACGCTGAGGTCCTGGTTGCCGGACGCGATCTCGTCGGCGGCACCGTGGATCTCGCCCGACGCCACCTGCATCTGCGTCACGAGACCGCGCAGCCGGTCGCGCATCGAGCGGATCGCGTCGAGCATCCGGCCCAGGTCGTCGTTCGTATGCCAGGAGGACTCCGCGCTCAGGTCCCCCTGCGCGATGCGCTCGGTCAGCATCTCCGCCTCCCGGATCGGACGCCAGACGCCGAGGAGCGTGCGCCACAGCACCAGGCCCATCGCCACCAGGCCGCCGATCACGACGACGGTCGTCAGCAGGAAGCGCCGGGCGACGGCGGACTCGCTGTCGTCGAGCCGCTGGGCGAGCGTGTCCATCACGCGCGCCGACAGTTCCGACTGCAGCACGGCGCCCTTCTTCAGCGTGGCGACGAGTTGATCGAGCGGATAGTTCACATCCTTCGCCGACGCGTCGAGCGCCTCCAGCACCACCTGGCGCTGCTGCGCGACGCGTTGCAGCGTCTCGGCGTAGTCGGCGGCATGCGCTTCGTCGGCGACGGCGGCCTGGCGAAGCGCGGCATTGAGCTGGCGCAGGTCCGCGCGATAGCGACCCGCGGCATTGCCGACTGCCGCCACGTCGTCCACGGCGGCCGCGGCGCCGATCGCGCCGAGCTCGGCGAGCGTATCGGTCAACTGCGGCGCGACCTGCAGGCCGGCGACGACGTTGAAGTAGGTCGCACCGTCGTGCTGCATCAACAGCCCGGACCGCGCATTCAGCTGCGCGACGGCGTCGAAGATCGCATCGAACAGTGCGCGGTACTGCGGCGTCTGCACCTGGAGCATCTGGCTCACGCCCTTGGCGTGGAGCGCCTTGAACTGCGCACGGGCCTTTGTCGCCTCCTTGGCGAGCGCGTCGCCATGACGCACGTCGTCGAGTTCGGCGAGCACGACCGCGAAATCCTTGTCGATCTTCACGGCGGCGGCGTCGCGGGCGGCGGCCTGCTCCGGATGGCTGGACGCGGTGGCCGAGGCGAGCCGATGCTCGGACAGATCGGCGATCACGCGTTGCCACGCCTGGTTGGCGGGCAGCGCGGCGCGTTGCGCCTTGACCGTGCGCAGCGCTTCCAGGAGGTTGAGACCCAACTGCGCGGTGGGCAGCAGGCAGACGGCGCCGCACAGGAGCGCGACGATGGCGAGACGGTGTTTGAGAGACATGCGGCGGGACCTTGGGAGGCCGGTGCTGGGGAGGCGCCGCCAGTCTTGCAACGCTTCGTTACAGCGACGGGAAAACCCGGAGTGCTGTGGTTGTAACCCGCCGCAAGCGGCGCGAATGCGGCGTTATTTAACGAAACGCCGACTCGCCGATGCGGGGTAGGCGAGGGTCGCACGCCGTACGGTGCCTTCGCCTCCCCCTGGCAACCGTCCCTTACACTCCCCGCGCAACGACAACGCTATCCCCTTCATGAAGAGCACCAAGTCCGCCCGCACGCCGCCCTCGAAGGTGACGCTGGGCATGGTGGCCGAAGTCAGCGGGGTCTCGCCGAGCACCGTCTCGCGCATCCTCAACGGCACCGCCGTCGTCAGCCAGGAAAAGAAGGACGCCGTCGATCGCGCGATCGCGGATCTCGGCTTCGTCCCGAATCCGATCGCCCGCGTGCTCGCCGGCGGACGCTCGCTGAGCGTCGGCGTGGTGACGCAGTCCATCGACAGCCCGTATTACGGCGTCGCGCTGCGCGGCATCGAGGAAGTGCTCGACGCCGCCGGCTACGTGCCGCTGTTCGCCAGCGGCCATTGGAACGCCAAGGAAGAGCAGCGCTGCATCGACACGCTGCGCGCGCGCCGCGTCGACGGCCTCATCGTGCTCACCGGCCGGCTCAGCGACGACTCGCTGCGCAAGCTGGCGAAGGAACTGCCGGTCGTCGTCACCGGCCGGACGATGAAGGCGCCCAGCCTCTACGCGTTGAACTTCAACGATTTCGAAGGCGCTCGACTCGCCACGCATCACCTGCTGACGCAGGGCCATCGCAAGATCGCGTTCATCGCCGGTGATCCGGTCCACCCCGATGCGCAGGAGCGTCTGAAGGGCTACCGCGCCGCGCTGGAGGCGGCCGGCGTGAAATACAAGCCGGCCCTGGTGCTGCCCGGCATGTTCCAGGAAGACAGCGGCGTGATGGCCGTCGAGCGGCTGATCGACAGCCGCGAGCCCTTCACCGCGATCTTCTCGGCGAATGACCAGATGGCGTTCGGCGCATCGCTCGCGCTGTACCGCCGCGGTCTGCGCGTGCCGGAAGACGTCTCCATCGTCGGCTTCGACGATCTGGCCGGCGCCGCGCATTGCATCCCGCCGCTGACCACCATCCACCAGGCCGGCCTCGAGCTCGGCCGCTGCGCCGCGCAGGCGCTGCTGGATCTGCTGGGGAACAAGAACCCCACCGCACAACTGCCCGAGCCGCGGCTGATCATCCGGTCGTCGACACGCTCGCTCTGACGCGGAGTCCTCCTTCTTACGCCCTCTCCCGCACTGCGGGAGAGGGGCCAGAGAGGGACAGAGAGGGGGCCATGCAGACCAGCTACTTCTCTCTCGCCAGTAGCTTCCCTAGAGATAACCCTGGTACGGTGACGCCATGCCGTTCGTTATCATGAAAGCGCTTTCATAAACAGAACGACGACGGAGACAGACAGCATGCGGCAGTGGGCACGATGCCTATGGGCGATGGCATTGACCTTGGGCGTCGCCCAGGCAGGGTCAGGCGTTGCCGCTCAGACTTCCGCTTCCGCGACGACGCCTTCGGCCGCTCCTTCAACCGCGCCCTCTGCCGTCACCACCACGCTGACCGTCGCCGCCTTCCCCGCCATCGACGAGATCGTCCGCAGCGCCCTGCCGGCCTGGAAGGCACTGCATCCCGATGTCGAGGTCCGGATCGTGAGCCGCGAGCTCAACGACCACCACACCGCGATGACGACGGCGCTGTCGACCGCCAAGGGCCTGCCCGACGTGATGGCGCTGGAGATCGGCTATCTCGGCCGCTTCGCGCAGGGCACCGGGCTGGAGGACCTCTCCGGTCCGCCCTACAACCTGAGCGTCGACAAAGCGCGCTTCGTCACCTACGCCTTCGACCAGGCGACCACGCCCAAGGGCGCGGTGCTCGCGGTCCCGACCGACATCGGCCCGGGCGCCCTGCTCTACCGCACCGACCTCCTCGCCAAGGCCGGACTCAAGGAGTCCGATCTCACCGCCAGTTGGGAAGGCTACGTCGCCGCCGGCGTGAAGATCAAGGCCGCCACCGGCGCCTACCTGATGGCCCACGCCCGCGACATGAAGGACATCCTCATCCGCACCGGCCTGGAGCCGGGCGAAGGCCTGTTCTTCGACAAGGACTCCCGCCCCCTCGTGAACACGCCGCGCTTCGTCCGCGCCTTCGAACTCGCCCGCGCGGTGCGCCGCCAGCAGCTCGACGCCAAGGTCATCGCCTGGTCGTCCGACTGGTCCGAAGGCTTCAAGCGCGGCGGCATCGCCACGCAGATGTCGGGGGCGTGGCTGGCCGGCCACCTGAACACCTGGCTCGCGCCCAGCACCCGCGGCAAATGGCGCTCGGCGCAGCTCCCCGAGGGCGCCTTCGCGGCCTACGGTGGCACCTTCTTCGCCATCGCGCGCCACGCCGACGCGTCCCGCAAGCCGATGGCCTACGAGTTCATCCGCTTCATGACGATGAACCGCACGCAGCAGCTCGCCGCCTTCAAGGCGCAGGACGCCTTCCCCGCCCTGATCGACGCGCAGACCGATCCCTTCTACGACCAGCCCCTGCCCTTCCTCGGAGGCCAGCAGGCCCGCCGCGACTGGCGCGAGGCCGCCGACCACATCCGCGCCTTCCCCGTGCACAAGCAGGACAACTTCGCCAAGGAAGTGATCGACACCGAACTCGACAAGGTGCTCGATCGCGGCAAGGACATCCCCACCGCCCTGGCCGACGCGCAGCGTCTGCTGCAGCTGCGCGCGCACCGCTGAACCGGGACCCCTCCGATGAGCTTCCGCCTCCCTCAAGCCCTGCGACTGTCGCCACGGTACGCGCCGTATGCGCTGCTCGCGCCCTTCCTGCTGCTGTTCGCGGTCTTCGGGCTGTTCCCGCTGCTGTTCTCGCTCTACCTGGCCTTCCACAGCTGGGAGCCGACCAGCGGCCTAGGCGCGATGCACTGGGTCGGCCTGGACAATTTCACTTTCGCGCTCCAGGACGAATGGTTCTGGAAGTCGCTGCGCAACACCGGCTGGCTCGCGATCGCCTCGGGCGTGCCGCAGCACCTGGTCGCCATCCCCCTCGCCACCTTCCTGCACCTGGCCTTCAAGCGCTGGCGCAACCCGATGGTCGGCGCCTATTTCCTGCCCTACATCACCTCCTCGGTCGCGATCGCGATCCTGTTCAGCTCGCTGTTCTCGACCGACTACGGCCTGATCAACCTCGCCATCGCCACCGTGCGCGAGGTCCCGCTGATCGGCCACCTGATGCCGCAGGCCGCGGTCGACTGGCTCAACGACCCCGACGCGCTCAAGCCCGCCATCTCGATGATCGTGTTCTGGCGCTACGTGGGCTTCAACGTCGTGCTCTACCTGGCCGCGCTGCAGACCATCCCGCCCGACCTCTATGAAGCCGCGACCATGGACGGCGCCAGCCGCATGCAGCAGTTCTTCCACATCACCCTGCCCAGCCTGCGCCCGATGATCTTCTTCGGCGTGACGCTCAGCGTCATCGGCGGACTGCAGCTGTTCGAGGAGCCCTTCATCCTCACCAACGGCAAGGGCGGCTCCGACCAGGCCGGCATGAGCGCCGCCGTCTACCTCTACCGCAACGCGTTCGACTTCAACGACTTCGGCGCCGCCAGCGCGATGTCGTGGCTGCTGTTCTTCATCGTGGCCGGGCTGACCTGGCTCACCAACCGTGCGTTCAGGCGCAAGGACGACTGAGGGCCGACCCCGAGCAACGCCATGAGCACCACGATGCACGCCCCCCTCGACGCCGCCGCCCCCCACGCCGCGCAGCCGCCGCGCATGACCACCTGGTCGGCCTACCTGCTGGTCGGCGCCGGGGCTCTGCTCATGCTGGCGCCGTTCTATTTCATGTTCGTCTTCGCGACGCACTCGCGCACCGAGATCTTCAGCCTGCCGCCGCCGATGTGGTTCGGCGACGACTTCCTGAACAACGTCGACATCCTCACCAAGCGCCTGCCCTTCTGGCGCAACCTCGGCCTGAGCCTCTACGTCGGCATCTGCAACACCGGCCTGACGCTGCTGTTCTGCTCCATGGGCGGCTATGCCTTCGCGATGTACGAGTTCCGCTTCAAGAAGGCGCTCTTCGGCCTGGTGATGGGCACGATGCTGATCCCCACCTTCATGAACATGATCCCCAGCTTCATGATCATGGACCTGCTCGGCTGGATCGATCAGCCGCGCGCGCTCTACATCCCGGGCGCGGCCAGCGCCTTCGGCATCTTCCTGATGCGCCAGTTCATCGGTTCGGCCGTGCCGCGCGAACTGGTCGAGGCCGCGCGCATGGACGGCTGCGGGGAGCTCGGCATCTACGCCCGCATCGTGCTGCCGCTGCTCAAGCCGGCGCTGGGCACGCTGGGGCTGATCACCTTCATCTCCTCCTGGAACAACTTCATCGGGCCGCTGGTCGTCATGCGATCGCCCGACATGTACACCCTGCCGCTGGCCCTGCGATCGCTGCAGAGCCCGGTGGACACCGAATGGGGCGCGCTGATGGCCGGATCCGCCATCGCGACGCTGCCGCTGATCGTGCTCTTCGCCCTGTGCTCGCGGCAGCTCATCTCGGGCCTGACCGTCGGCGCGGTGAAGTGACGCCGGCCGCGTGCGCCTCTCCTCCAACACCTAGAACAACACCCTCCATGTCATCTTCCACGCCTGTCTCCGCCGCCTCGACCGCACTCGCCACGGCCGCCGCCAAGGACTTCCCCGCCGACTTCGTCTGGGGAGTCGCCACTAGCGCCTTCCAGATCGAAGGCGCACACGACGCCGACGGCAAGGGCCCCTCGATCTGGGACACCTTCTGCCGCCAGCCCGGCGCGATCGCCGACGGCAGCAACGGCGAGGTCGCGTGCGAGCACTACACGCGCTGGGAGGAGGACCTCGACCTGATCAAGCGCCTGGGCGTCGACGCCTACCGCTTCTCGGTCTCCTGGCCGCGCGTGATGCCCACGGGCCAGGGCGACTGGAACGAGGCCGGCCTGGCGTTCTACGACAAGCTGGTCGACGGCCTGCTGGCCCGCGGCATGAAGCCCTACCTGACCCTGAACCACTGGGACCTGCCGCAGGCGCTGCAGGACATCGGCGGATGGGGCAACCGTGTCACGACCGAACGCTTCGTCGAGTACGCCGTGGGCATCGCGAAGCGCCTGGGGTCCAAGGTCGTTTCCATCGCCACGCACAACGAGCCCTGGGTGGTCGCGCAGCTCGGCCACGAGTCCGGCGTCTTCGCGCCCGGCATCAAGGACCGCCGCATCGCCGCGCAGGTCTCCCACCACCTGCTGCTGAGCCACGGCCTGGCGATCACCGCGATGCGCGCGCTGAAGCTGAAGGCCTCGCTCGGCATCGTGCTGAACATGGCGCCGATGTACCCGGCGACGGATTCCGACGTCGACCGCACCGCGGCGCGCCTGGAGGACGGCAAGCTGCGCCGCTGGTACATGGACCCGCTCTTCGAGGGCCGTTATCCGCAGGACGTGCTGGACTACCTCGGCCACGACGCGCCCTACGTCGAGGCCGGCGACATGGCCAAGATCCAGGTGCCCATCGACTTCGTCGGCATCAACTACTACTCGCGCGGCATGATCAGCGCGGACGGCCCGGTCGACAGCAAGACCAGCGGGCTGGAACTGACCGACATGGGCTGGGAGGTCTACCCTCAAGGCCTGACCGATCTGCTGGTGTCGATCAAGCGCGACTACCCCGGCGCGAAGCGCCTGTACGTGACGGAGAACGGCGGCGCCTTCCCCGATCCGGTCGGCGCCGACGGCCGGGTGCACGACGAGGACCGCACCCGCTACCTCGACACCCACATCGCCGCCGTCGGCGACGCGATCGCGCAGGGCGTCCCCATGGGCGGCTACATGGTGTGGAGCCTGCTCGACAATTTCGAATGGGCCTCCGGTTACGCGAAGCGCTTCGGCATCGTGCACGTCGACTACGCGACGCAGCAGCGCACGCCCAAGGACAGCGCGCTCGCGTACCGGGATTTTGTGTTGCAACAGGTGTCGCAGCGGCGCGCGGCGCGCCAGGGCTGATCGGGAGACCGTCATGGGACAAGTCACGCTGCGCGGCATCCGCAAGCGCTACGGCGATCACGAGGTGATCCAGGGCATCGACCTCGACGTCCGGGACGGCGAGTTCATGGTCTTCGTCGGCCCGTCGGGCTGCGGCAAGAGCACGACGCTGCGGATGATCGCCGGGCTGGAAGAGATCTCCGGCGGCGACCTGCTGATCGACGGCCACCGCGCCAACGACCTGCGTCCCGCCGACCGCGGCGCGGCGATGGTGTTCCAGAGCTACGCGCTCTACCCGCACATGACGGTGGCGGAGAACATGGGCTTCGCGCTGAAGATGGCCGGCGTCGGCCGGTCCGAGCGCGACGAGCAGGTGCGCCGCACCGCCGAGATCCTGCGCATCACCGACCTGCTGCAGCGCACGCCCAAGCAGCTGTCCGGAGGCCAGCGCCAGCGCGTGGCCATCGGCCGCGCGATCGTGCGCAAGCCCAAGGTCTTCCTGTTCGACGAGCCGCTCTCCAACCTCGACGCCGCGCTGCGCGTGGACATGCGCATCGAGCTGACGCGGCTGCACCAGCAGCTCGGCACGACCATGATCTACGTCACCCACGACCAGGTCGAGGCGATGACGATGGGCGACCGCATCGCCGTGTTCAACAAGGGCCGCATCGAACAGCTCGGCGCGCCGATGGACCTCTACCGCCATCCGGCCAACGAGTTCGTCGCGGGCTTCCTGGGCGCGCCAAAGATCAACTTCGTCGAGCGTCCGACGGCCAACGCGCCCGGCGCGGCGCGGCGGCTGTGGGAGTCGCTCGGCGGCGCCTCGCGGCCCGCGGCGAAGCGCCTCGGCCTGCGGCCCGAGCACCTGCTTCTGGGGACAGGCACCGACGAGAGCGCGGTGCCCGCCACGGTGGTGCTCGCCGAGCACCTGGGCGACACCTCCATCCTGCACCTGCGCGTCGACGGCATCGCCGACCTGCTCACCGCCAAGCTCCCCGCCGGCGCGGCGGCGCTGCATGACGGCGACACCGTCCGCCTGCTCGCCACCGCCGACCACGCCCTGGCCTTCGACGCCGAATCACGCGCGCTCGAACCGCGCGTGCCGGTGCCCGCCGCGGCGTGAGCCCCGGCAGGACGATTCCGGCGGCTTGAAGCCGCCCCCCCGGTTCGCAGTACCCCCCGCGCTCGTGTGGCGCGGAACCCTCGCTAGGGAAAGTCAGTAGAGGTCCCATGGCTGAAGCGGATAAATTCTGAAAGCGCTTTCAGAGTTACCGCCGAATACACGGATCCAGCTTGCCCTGCAGACAATCGGGCCCGCCACGCATGGGGGTCACTGGTCAAGACTGAGAGATAACAAGGAGACAAGATGAAGCACGTCCACCCCACCCGACAGCGGCAGGCCCGCGGTATGCAACGTCAGCCGGTCGCGGCTGCCTGCGCCCTCCTCTTCTTCGCCGCCGCCGCGCACGCGCAGCAGGCGCCGGCCGCGCCTGAAACGGCCGCGTCCGAAGCGCAGCGCAAGGCCGACGCGACGATCGACACCGTCGTCGTCACCGGCATCCGGCAATCGCTGGACACCTCGCTGAACCTCAAGCGCCAGCAGCGCGGCGTGGTCGACGGCATCGTGGCCGAGGACATCGGCAAGTTCCCCGACACCAACCTGGCCGAGTCGATGCAGCGCATCGCCGGCGTGTCCATCGACCGGTCGATGGGCGAAGGCTCCAAGGTCACCGTGCGCGGCGTCGGTCCCGACTTCAACCTGGTGCTGCTGAACGGCCGCCAGATGCCGGCGTCGACGCTGGCGGACACGGGCCCGTCGAACTCGCGCGCCTTCGACTTCGCCAACCTGGCCACGGAATCGATCTCCGCGCTGGAGGTCTACAAGACCAGCCGCGCCAGCGCGCCGACCGGCGGCCTGGGCGCGGTGATCAACATCAAGACCGCGCGTCCGCTGGAGACGAAGAAGACCATCGCCAGCATCGGCCTGAAGGCCGTGCATGACGAAGGCAACTCGCGCCTGCCGGACAACATCAAGGGCAGCGGCACGACGCCGGAAGTCTCCGGCATCTTCAGCACGACCTTCGCCGACGGCATGTTCGGCCTGGCGGTGTCGGGCAGTCTGCAGAAGCGCGACGCGGGCTACAACACCGCCGGCGTGCCCGGAGGCTGGCTGCCGTTCAAGGGCAGCGAGGTCAACACGCCGCAGCTGCCGGCCCTGCCGCAGCCGGGCCAGCCCGGCTCGGAGAACATCACCAACCGTCCCGGCCCGAACGACGTCTACTCGCTGCCGCAGAACGTCGCTTACGCGATGACCGGCGTGAAGCGTGAACGCACCAACGGCCAGGTGACCTTCCAGTTCGCGCCGACCAAGACGCTGACCACCACGCTGGACTACACCGCCTCGCAGAACAAGGTCCACACGCGCCGCAACGACATGTCGGCCTGGTTCAGCTTCGGCCCGTCGAGCAGCTCCTGGACCAGCGGTCCGGTCTCCGCCCCGCTCAACTACACCGAGGCCCTGGCCGCGGGCAACGCCGACCTCTCGATGGGCGGCGCCGATTTCAAGACGAAGAACGACAACAAGTCGCTGGGCTTCAACGCCGACTGGAAGGCCACGGACAAGCTGCGCTTCGAATTCGACGCGCATCGCTCCACGGCGACGTCGGGCGCGGACGGCCCCTGGGGCACCAACAACGTCATCAGCACGGCGAGCTTCAACCGCGGCCAGACCACGGCGGACTTCACCAACGAGATGCCGATCCTGATCATGCCGACGACGCAACGCGACGCGGCCTTGCAGCAGGTGACGGGTTCGTCCTTCCGCAACAGCTACATGAAGTCGGAGGTCGACCAGCAGCAGATCCGCGGCGCGTGGACCATCGACGACGACTCGAAGCTGGACTTCGGCGTCGGCCTGACCAAGGCGAAGAACCGCTCGGCCTACGCCAACGTGCAGCTCGACAACTGGGGCGGCACCGCGGAAGGGTGGAACAACTATCCGGACAATGTCTGGCTGCCGGCCAACCTGCGCGACTACTTCGGCAAGATGGGCGGCAACGGAGATCCGCGCCTGTTCACGCAGTTCTACACCTTCGACTTCGCCACCATCCGCGACCTGGCCTCCAAGGCCAACGGCGATCCGTCGAAGTACCTCGCGTCCAACGTCTTCTCGACGGACCGCCGCACGACAGAGAAGTCCAGCAGCGCCTTCGCCGAGTACACGCGCGATTGGGAACTGGGCGTGCCGATGAGCGCGACCGTGGGCATGCGCTACGAGAAGACCAAGGTCAACTCCCAGGCGCTGGTGCCGACGGCCACGGGCATCACCTGGGGCTCCAACAACGAGCTGACGGTGCTCAAGGGCGATCCCGGCTTCACCGAGCTGGACGGCAAGTACCACTACTGGCTGCCCAACATCGACTACCAGGCCGAGCTGACCGACAAACTGAAGCTGCGTGCCAGCTACGGCGTGACGCTGGGCCGTCCGGGCTGGGACGCGATCCAGGGCGGACAGACGCTGAACGACCTGGCGCGCCTGAGCGGCGGCACCGGCGCGCAGGGCAATCCGGGCCTGAAGCCGCTGAAGTCCAAGAACATCGACTTCTCGCTGGAGTACTACTACGCCCGGTCGAGCTATGTGGCGGCCGGCGTGTTCCGCAAGAACATCAGCAACTACATCGGCTCCACGCTGATCGACGCGACGCCGTTCAACCTGCACACCCCGATCGGCGGCGCGTATTACAACGAGGCCGCGTCGACCGGCGGCTGCGGCAGCGACATCACCTGCATCCGCGACTACATCCTCAACCGCTACAACGGCCAGCCGGGCGTGACCAAGACCGGCGACGCCAACGGCCATGCACTGGGCACCATCGCGGGACAGCCGGGCGACCCGATCGCCAACTTCCAGATCACGGTGCCGGCCAACACGCAGTCCAACAGCCTGAAGGGCTTCGAGCTGAACGTGCAGCACGCGTTCGGGAACTCGGGCTTCGGCGTCGCGGCCAACTACACGAAGGTGAAGTCCGGCCTCAAGTTCGACAACATGAGCCTGGCGCAGCAGTACGCGCTGGTCGGTCTGAGCGACTCCGCCAACCTGGTGGGCTTCTACGAGGATGCGCGCTTCAGCGTGCGCCTGGCCTACAACTGGCGCGACAAGTTCCTGGCCGCAGTCAACGACGGCAACCAGCTGGGCCGCTCGGCGCCGATCTTCACCGAGCCGTACAAGCAGCTGGACCTCAGCGTGGGCTACAACTTCAGCGAGAAGCTGAGCATGCAGGCCGAAGTGATCAACCTCACCGATTCGATCCTGCGTCAGCATGGCCGGACCTCCGAGGAAGTGTTCAACGTCGTGCAGACCGGCCGGCGCTATATGCTGGGACTCCGCTACAAGTTCTGAGCCCGCGAGGGCCCCTGCCCGCATGAAGCCGATCCTGGAAATCCACGACCTGGTCCCGGGTCGGCTTCCTCCCGACCTGCTCGAGGCCGCGCAACCGGTGGTGTTGCGCGGCCTCGTGTCGCATTGGCCGATGGTGCGCGAGGCCCTGCGCTCCGACCGCGCGGCAGTCGACTACCTGCACGGTTGCTGGCGCGGCGCGCCGGTGGCCATCATGACGGGGCCGCCGGAGATCGCCGGCCGCATCTTCTACAACGACGATTTCACCGGCATGAACTTCGGTCGTGCCGACGCGCCGCTGCCGGCGCTGATGGAGGAGTTGCTCAAGCTGGCCGACGTCGAGCACCCGCCCTGCTACTACGTCGGCTCGACGTCGGTGGATACCTGCCTGCCGGGCTTCCAAGCCGACAACGACCTGGATCTCTCGCCGCTGGGCGGATCGGACGCGTTGGGCAATCATGTGGCGCTGGAGGCCCTTGCCAGCGTGTGGCTCGGCAATCGCAGCCGCATCGCGCCGCACTACGACCTGCCGGACAACATCGCCTGCGTCGCGGCGGGGCGTCGGCGCTTCACGCTGTTTCCGCCGGAGCAGTTGCCCAACCTCTACGTGGGCCCGATCGACTTCACGCCGGCGGGCCAGCCGGTCAGCCTGGTGGACCTGAAACACCCCGACTTCGAGCGCTTCCCGCGCTTCGCCCAGGCGCTGGAGCAGGCGCAGGTCGCCGAACTCGGACCGGGCGACGCGCTCTACATCCCGAGCATGTGGTGGCATCAGGTCGAAGCGCTCGACGCCTTCAACGTGCTCATCAACTACTGGTGGCGGCAGTCACCGGCGCACATGGATCCGCCGCTGTTCGCGCTGATGCAGGCGCTGCTGTCGATGCGCGACCTGCCCGCGCCGCAGCGCGCAGCGTGGCGGGGCATCTTCGACCATTACGTGTTCAACGCGGACGCCGACACGGCGGCCCACATCCCCGCGCATGCGCGGCATGCGCTCGCACCGCTGACGGCGGAAGGCGCGGGCCACCTGCGCGGACATCTGATTCAGCGGCTCAAGCAACGCTGAACACCCGAGACAACATGGAGGAGACGCCATGACCTTCACCGCACCCGAATCACAATCCCCTCGCCGCCCCGTGAAGCGCGTCGTCATCGCCGGCGGCGGAACGGCGGGCTGGATGATGGCGGCCTGCATCTCGAAGCACCTCGGCAAGCAGCTGGACATCCGGCTGGTGGAGTCGGACGAGATCGGCACCGTCGGCGTCGGCGAGGCGACGATCCCGACGATGCTGACCTTCCATCAGCTGCTCGGTCTCGACGAGCGCGAGTTCATGGCGGCGACGCAGGCGACGATCAAGCTGGGCATCAAGTTCGAGGGCTGGCGCGAGACCGACTCGACCTACATCCACGCGTTCGGCAACACCGGCATCGATCACTGGACGGCGGGTTTCCAGCATTTCTGGCTGAAGGGCCGTGAACGCGGGCTGGCGTCCGACTACGCCGACTACTGCCTGGAGGCGCGGGCCGCGCAGGCGCTCAAGTTCGCGCATCTGCCCGACCAGGGCATCAACTACGCCTTCCATCTGGACGCGACCCTGTACGGCCAGTACCTGCGCCGCTTCAGCGAGGGCTTCGGCGTGAAGCGCCTCGAAGGCAAGATCGCCGAGGTGCTGATGCACGTCGACGGCGACATCCGCGCGCTGAAGCTGCAGGACGGGACGGAGATCGAGGGCGACCTCTTCGTCGACTGCACGGGCATGCGTTCGGTGCTGCTGGGC
>SEFA01000131.1 GCA_004210455.1 Rubrivivax sp.
CATCAAGACCCTGTCCCCCGGCGAGCGTTCCGCCACATCGACCACGCCATGATCCACATCTTCACGATCACCGCCAGGAACTACCTCAGCCTGGCGCTGACCCTCGGCGACTCCATCGCTCGCCACCATCCCGAAGCGGCTTTCACGATCTGCGTCGCGGACGGCCTTGACCAATTGGATGGTCTCGTCCCGGCCTCTCCCCATCGAGGTCATCGACTCGTTTCCGCGCCGGACCTCCTGCCGCGCGAGCAGCTGGAAGATCTCGCGTTCAAGTACAACATCACCGAGTACTGCACGGCGATCAAGCCGCTGATGTTCAAAACGCTGTTTGCAGACCCATCGGTGGACCTCGTCTACTACATGGACCCGGACACTCATCTGTACCAGCGACTCGATCCGATCACCGCGGGGACGCCGGACAAGACGCTGTACCTGGCTCCTCACCTGATCGACTGTCACCTGGCCGACGACCACCCTTACCCGGAGTTCCGACATCTCTGGGAAGGCATCTTCAACCTCGGCTTCTGCGCGATCCGCCGCACCGGCGCCACCTCCCGCATCCTCGACTGGTGGGACGCCCGCCTGCGCGACTACTGCTTTGCAGATCATGTGGACGGCCTGCATACCGACCAGAAGTGGATGGATTACGCGCCGGTCTTCTTCCAGGATGAACTGCAGGTCGTGCGTCACTACGGCGTGAATGCCGCCCACTGGAACCTCGGCGAGCGCCCGATTGAAAAGCGTGACGGGACCTACTTCGCGGGACGGGATCCCTTGATCTTTTTCCACTTCTCCGGCTTCGAGTTCCGCGGCAATTCGCTCACCAAGCACACCCCCGCCCATCACCAGGGCAGCTACACCACGCCAACCCTGCTCGCCTTCGCCCAGCAGTACCGCGAGGCTGTCCATGCCAACGGCTACGAGCGGCTGCTGGCCGTGCCCTACGCGTTTGCCACCTTCGACGATGGCACGCCCATCACCCAGCCGCACCGCCGCCTGTACCGCGTGCGCGTCAAGGAAACCGCCATCGCGTCACCGTTCGCGGCCAGCGGCGCCTTCTACGCGGCACTCGCGTTGGCCGGACTGCTCGACCGCAGCTCCGCCGCGAAGGCGAACTATTCGAAGGCCACGGTGGGCGACATGGCGGGAAAGATCCGCACCGTCGAACGCGCCATGCGCCTGCTGCTGAAGGTCGTCGGCGTGCGGCGCTATGCGCAGCTGGTCAAGCTCGCGGCCTGGCTCGGCCGCTTCGAGCATCACCGTTTCCTCCTAGACAAGCGCGGCTGAGCGGGCCATGGTGAAGCGTCCCGTCCCGTCCGAGCCACACCTGCTGGTGGACGCGCGCCCGCTCAACGGCGCGCGCAACGGCATCACGCGATTCGTTGAACAGCTGATCGCGACGTGGCCAGCAGCCGGCGCCTTCCAGACGACGCTGATCTCCAATAAGCCCATCCTGAGCAATGCCACGCTGCCCGCCGGGATCCAATGCCTGCAGGACACGCATGTCTTCTCCCGCCTGCCCGGCACGCTCTGGATGACCTTGCGCGTGCCGGCATTGGCCCGCAGGCTCGGCGCGACCCACTTTCTCGGCACGCAACACGTCCTGCCGCTCTGGCGCACCGGGGGCCTTGAACAGGGCGTCATCGTCCACGACCTCGTGTTCGAGCTGTTCCCCGACACCATGGCGCGCACGAACCGGCTGCTGACCGGCTTCTTCGCACCTCGTTCGATCCGACGCGCCGATCACCATTTCTGTGTCTCCAGGACGACCCGCGACGACATGGTGTCCGAATTGGGGATCACACCCGCGCGATCGACGGTGTGTTATCCCGGACGCACGCCCGACCTGGGCGGTGCAGACGTCGGGCGCGCGCGCCCCCCGGAGCCCGGCAGCCTCTCGCTGCTCGTGGTGGGCTCCATGGAGCCTCGCAAGAACGTTCCGCGTTTCCTTCAGGCGTTCCTCATCGCCGCCGAGCAGGACCCACGCTTGACGCTCGACCTCGTCAGCGGCGACGCGTGGGGCGACGTGCTGGGGGACGCCGTCTGGACGAAGATCCGCCAGCATCCTCGCATCCGCATCCACCAGCGCATTTCGGACGAGGCCTTGCGCGCGCTCTACGATGGCGCCGACTATCTGATCTTTCCCAGCCTGTACGAGGGATTCGGCCTGCCCATCCTGGAGGCCGTAGGGCACTGCGCGGTGATCGCGAACGACATTCCCGTGTTCCATGAACTCGCGGCCGCCATCGACGGCGTCCATCTCATGGACTTCCAGGGGCCGCCGGCCGAGATCGCCGGCGGGCTGACGCGGTTGCTGGCGGCGGCAGACCGGTCCGTCGTCGCCGACGACCATGGCCGGTTCTCCTGGCAGGTCTGCGCAGACCGGATCGTCTCGGCCATGGGTCTGGATGCCGCCGCCAGAGCGACCGACGCACAATCGAGCCCCACGCTCCCGCTGCTCACATGAACGCTCCTGCCCCCAAGCGTCCCCACGGCATCGCACGCGCGCCCGCGATGGTGCCCAGCGTCGCGCTGCTGTCTTGGACCTTCCCGCGCGTCGGACCGTTCAAGTTCACCGAGGTGCTGGCACTGATCAGCCTGGCCAGCGCGGTGACCTCGCCCCGGACGCTCCAGCGCATCTTCAAATGCTATGGGTTCTTCCTGCTGGCGACGATCCTGGCCTGCCTGCCCGCGATGTTCACGCTGGGCACCGGCGACAACACGATCACCAGCGACAAGGGGCTGTATTCCTCCCCCGAAGCCTCCGTGTTGATGACCGTGGTGCGCACCCTGGCCTACCTGCTGGTGGTGACGGGCCTGACTCACTTCTTCCGCACCGCGTCCAACGCCTTGATGCGCAAGGCGCTGGACTGGTGCTACATCCTGACGCTGCTGCCGGGGGTGCTGCAGATGCTCCGGATGTACTCGGGCGTCTACTTTGACCTGCCGTATTTCGAGCGCGCGGGCCTCGGCCCTTTTAGCGGTGTCTACGACTCCGGGTATCTGCGCCTGATGGGCTTCGAATTCGAGCCGCTCGGCTACGGCACCAGCCTGATGGTGGTCTGCTGTCTCCGCGTGTTCGCCCGCAACCGCTGGCCGTTGCTCGGACTTGTCGTGCTGGGTCACACCTTCAGTGCGGGGGCGATCGTCGCGTCCGCCGTGGCGCTGCTGATCGGTTATCCGCATCGGCTGCGCCGATTCGTCACGCCCCTGTACGCGCTGCTGTTCACGGCGCTGTGCATCGTCGTCTGGGCCAACCTGGACGAACTCCTGGCCCTGCTGTCATTCCAGCGCTCGGCGTCGGAACGCATCAACGCCCTGGGTATCTGCATCAACATGTGGTTGGACCATCCGTTCGGTGTCGGTCCCGGTCTGTACGGCTACTTCATGAACCTCTACGACCTGGCCAGCTTCCCTGCGCCACAGTTGGACTGGTATCCGAACAACGATCCTGCCATGTTCCTGGCCTATGGCGGCATCCTGTACCTGCTCGCCTACTTCTGGGTCTTCCATTACGCGCTGTCGTCCACGCCCGCGCGCTGGATCCGCATTGCGCTCGTGGGTCTGCTGGTCCAGTCGATCAGTTCCTACATGTTCTTCAATCCTGCCGCGGCCGTCATCATTGCAATCGCACTGTCCGGCAGATCGCCGCCCCCACCCCTCGTGAAAAAGAGAAGGCGCGCCGCCCGGCAACACCCCGGGTTGCAGGCGCCTGCGCCCATCGCCTGATATCCCCCGAATGATCTTCATCAACGGCAAGTTCCTCGCCCAGTCCCTGACCGGCGTCCAACGCTACGCGATCGAGTTGCTGCAGGCCTTCGATGCGCTGCTGGCCGACGGCGCATGGACCGCCACCGGCCCCGTGGTGCTGCTGGTGCCCTCGACGCGCATCCAGCCACTGCCGGCACTGCGACACATCCAGATCCGCGAGATCCCGTCCGGCAACCTTCATGTCTGGGAACAGGTCCGCCTGCCCTGGGCCGCGCGCGGCGCGATGCTGATCAACCTGGCGGGCAGCACCCCGCTGATCAAGTTCGGGCAGGTGTGCACCTTCCACGACACCGCCGTCTTCGACGTGCCGTCGTCGTTCAGTGCCAACTTCGTGCGCTGGTACCGGCTGCTGTTCAACGCGCAGGGCAGGCTGAGCCGCCGCGTCCTCACGGTGTCGGAGTTCTCCAAGGGACGGCTCGTCCACCACCTCGGCATCGACGCGGACAAGATCGCCGTCGTCCACTGCGGCGCGGACCACATGCGTCGCCAGCCGGCGGATCCCGCGGTGCTCGGCAAGCTCGGCGTCGACGCCGGTCGATACTTCCTGGCTGTCGGCAGCGCCAATCCCAACAAGAATTTCTCCCGCCTCATCGAAGCCTTCGCCGGCCTCGAGGATCCGGAGGCTCGTCTGGTCGTGGTGGGTGGCAGCAACGCCACTGTGTTCGCCGACAGCTCCGATGCGGCCCGCGAGGATCCGCGCATCGTCCGCGCCGGTCGTCTGACCGACGACGAGATCAAGGCGCTGTACAGCCACGCCCGGGTCTACGTGTTCCCGTCCATCTACGAAGGCTTCGGACTGCCCCCCGTCGAAGCGATGTTCTGCGATTGCCCCGTCCTGGCCGCGCGCGCCGCATCGATTCCCGAGATCTGCGACAACGGCGCCGCGTTCTTCGATCCATACGACGTGGCCGACATCCGTGCGTCGATGCGACGCGCCCTGCACGACGACGCCTGGCTTGACGATCTGCGCCGGGCCGGAGGCGTCCGCGCCGAGACCTTCACCTGGCACAACTCCGCGCTGAGCCTCGTCCGCACGCTGTCCGACATCGGCGTGATGCAAGCGCGCCAGGCGCGCCCCTGACCCGTCTGGATCCGGCTTTCATGACCTCTCGCAAGAAGATCGTCCACCTGCAACTGCTGCCGCTGATGAGCGGCGTACAGAAGGTGTCCCTCGATGAACTGTCGCACCTGGACCCGGCGCTTTATGAACGCATCGCCGTCTGCAAGTGCGAGGGCGAGTTCACCGAACAGCTCCGCCAGATCGGCGTGCGCGTGCACCTGGTCCCGGAACTCGAGCGCGCCATCTCGCCCAAGCGGGACGTCCAGGCCTACCTCGGCCTGCGTGACTTCTTCCGTGCGGAGCGCCCCGACATCGTCCACACGCATTCTTCCAAGACCGGCATCCTGGGGCGCCTCGCCGCCAAGGCCGCCGGCGTCCCGACCATCGTCCACACGGTCCATGGCTACGCCTTCCCCGCCGAGTCGCGTCCGGCCATCAAGGCCGTCTTCAAGTTCCTGGAACGGCGTGCCGGCAAGGTGACCGACCGGATGATCGTCCTCAACGACACGGACGCCACCATCGCCCGCGACCTGCTCGGCATTCCGGACGCCCGTCTGGCGCTGCTGCCCAACGGGGTGGATGTCGACACGTATGCGCCCGCCCCCCCCGAGTCACGTCGCGCGCTCCGCCGATCGGCATTCGGCATCGACACGGACGACCACGTCATCGTCGGAATGGTCGGCCGGCTGTGGCTTCAGAAGAATCCTCAATGCTTCGTGCGTGCCGCGATCCGCGTCGCGGCGCAACGCGGCAAGGTGAGCTTCTTCATGATCGGCGACGGCGAATACCGCGCCGAGCTTGACGCAGCCATCCTCGCTTCCGGCCACGCGGACCGCATCCGCATCCTGGGCTGGCGCAGCGACGTGCCCGCGCTCCTGAAAGCGCTGGACCTGGTGGTGCTGCCGTCTCGATGGGAAGGTATGCCGCTGGCGATCCTCGAGGCCATGTCCTCCGGCGTACCCGTCCTCGCCAGCGACATCCCCGGCAACCACCATCTCGTGCAGGACGGCGGAGACGGTCGACTGTTCCCGCTGGACGACGACCAAGCGCTGGCGTCGGCATTGATCGATCTCATCGACGACGACGCGACGCGTTCGCGCTTTTCCGCGCAGGCGCGGGCCAAGGTGCTGGCACGCTACACGCTGTCCGACCGCATGGAGAAGATGACCGCGATCTACGAGGGCCGACGCTGACGGACGGCCCGGACCACGCCGCTGTGCTGCCGACTCAGCGCGGGGTCATCACGAACATCGGCACCCGGTGCGCCGCGAACGATTCGCGGTTTGAGGTTTCGCTGAACGGAGGCATGTGATCGCCCACGACGACGAGGAACGGTGTCGCCTTCGATGCCGCCAACGTCGACTCAAGATGCTCTAGCACCTCGCCCAGTTCGTGAATCATCCTGCAGGCCTGCTCTGGTGTCGACGACGCCGCACAGGCGGCCTGCAACTCCGCGGGCAACGGTGCCGCACGACGGATGTCCAGCGGCAGATGCGTGTCCAGGGTCAGGGCATACACGAAACGCCCGGGCGCCTGCGCCTGCCGTACGGCTTCCTCCAGCACCGCGCTGTCGCAGACGCCGGGGAAGGCCTGGTTGCAGTTCATCGGCATCGACGCGCCGTGCTCGGCCCAACGCCAGGGCTGCAGTCCGGCACGTGGCCACCATTCGCTGCGATCGAACATCCGCAGGCCGAAGCCATGGATGCCAGTGCTGATCACACCCTGGCTCGCGAGGCGCCGCGGCAAACACCCGGCAGCGATGTCGTTGTTCAGCCGGGCGTAGTGGCCTTGCAGGCCACACAACGTGCGCAGCTCTCCCGATGTCGTCGATCCGACAAACTCCTCATCCGCGACTTGGATCGACCACCGAGCCCCCAGACGCGGCGTGGTCAGGCGCCGCGCCATCCAGTCGCGGAGCGCTGGATCACGCGGCAGCCCCATCGACTCCACCAGCACCAACATGGAGGTCTGGCCGGGATGCGCGGCTTGCCAGTCCCGCAGCGCCCTGAAACTGGCCGGATCTCGCATCGGCGACGGCGGCCCGGACGCCGACAGACTCTGCCGCTCCGTGCGCCACACGTTCCACGCCGGGCTCCCGGCGAAGTTCATGTTGACGATCCGGCTGTCCTTGTCCAGTCCGAAGATATGAAAGGATCCATTGGCGGCATCGCCCCCCGCGGCAAGGACGGCCAGGATCAGCAGCGGCCAGGCTAGCGCGCCAGAACGGTGCGTCAGGCGCAGCACCAGCCAAAGGCACAACAGGAAGCCCGTCACCGCGCCCAGCAGCGACGCGGACAGGAAGGTCCGCAGGTCGAGCATGTCGGCGAAGCGCGCGGCGTCGATGAAATCGAACGCCGACATGAAGTGATAGTTCTTGGCCGCGGCCCGGATGACGTCCGCTGACCAGGCCAGCACCAGCGCCACCCCACCCGCTAGCGTGGACACGCAGGCCAGCGCTGCGGCCACCAGCAGGTCGAGGTTGAACAGCGGCCGCTCCTCGGCCAGCGGCGTCTGGAAGATCCAGACGCTCAGCCACGACGGCGCATGCAGTGCCACGACGACACCGACGAAACGGACGACTCGCCATCCCAGCGAGACCGCACGCGTCGCGGGGCCCGCTCCCATGGCCCGACGGGAGGAAAGAATGGAACTCATCGAGACCCCAACGAGGAGGGCTCGACGCAACGCAGCGACGACAGCGTGTAAACGCCATCTGCACCGCGCGTCGCATCCGCCCAGGAGGCGCAATTGTGAACGGGATGAACCAGCACGGCCGTGGCGGAAGGCCGAAGCGTCAGCGCCGGCAGGCGGTCAATCGGCAGTGTCAGCGCACGGACTCCGACTCTCCCCGCCTCCGCGGCCACGTGATCGATGCGGCGATGCGCGAGATACGTCGTGAGGATCGGCCCCGGCAGCGACGCCTTCGCCTGCCAGAGATTGAACAGTGCGAAGTCCCCGGGACGATACAACTGGAACACGACGCGCTTCGCAACGGCAGTGCCCGTTACGCGGTCGACGATGCGGCGGCCGACGGCCTCGAAGTCCGTCTTGATGTCGAGCACGACCCAGGCGTCCGACGGCAGCGCAGTCATCAGGGTCTCGAAGGTGCAGCCGTCCTGCACCAGATCCCCTTGCGGCCCCGGGTCGTGCCGGCAGCGCAGCACACCCGACTCTTCGACAAGATCGACCTCCAGCACCCGGAAGCCCGCCGCGTACGCGCGGCGCGCCGCGGCCAGCGTGTTGGCCGTCGCCGATCCCGACTCCCCGAGTGCATGGGCAATGCGCACCGGCGGCGCGCCTCCGGCCTGGAGCCAGGTGTAGTCCTGTTCCGGCCGCAAAGCCGCAGCCGTGGACCAATCCTCATCCGAGCGCAGTCGCGCCAACGTGTCCATCGCGCGTTCGCCGAGCAGCGTCGCATCGACACGGTGCAGCCATTGGCGGCCACCGGCCGTCGCTGCCAGCCCGATCGTCGCAACGAACATGAACCCCGTCAGGGCGATCCCCACCGAGAGCGCTCGCGTCATCCCGCGGTCTCGTCGGGCGCTCGCGCGACCATAGACGAGGCGCCATCGCCGCCTCTCAGTGCTGCCGTGCCCGCCTCGCGCGCGGCGCCGGGCGCACCGTACTCGACGACCCAGCGTTTGAGGCCCGCCACCACGATGTCCCGCGCGGACTGCGACTGATCGACAGCACCGGTGACCCATTCGATGAGCCCACCGTCGGCCTCCACTTGGCCCAGCTTGGCGATACGCACCCGCGCGATCCGCGTCGGCACCGTCCTGTCCGAATCCGCGATCAGCTCCTCATACAGCTTCTCTCCCGGCCGCAGCCCGGTGAACCGTATCCCGATCTCCTGCTCCGAGCGCCCGGCCATCCGGATCATCGTCTTCGCCAGATCCACGATCCTCACCGGATCGCCCATGTCCAGCACGAGCACCTGCCCGCTCTCGCCGATCGCACCGGCCTGCAGCACGAGCCGCGCCGCCTCGGGGATGGTCATGAAGTAGCGAATGATCTCCGGATGCGTCACCGTCACCGGCCCACCCTTCGCAATCTGCTCCTTGAACTTCGGGATCACGCTCCCGCTGGACCCGAGGACGTTGCCAAAGCGGACGGCCATGAATTTGGTGGCGTGCCCTTGCCCGGCCATGTGGCTGATCACGAGTTCCGCGGCCCGCTTCGTCGCCCCCATCACGTTCGTCGGATTCACCGCCTTGTCGGTCGAGATCATCACGAAGCGCTCTGCGCCTGATTCCGCCGCCGCCATGCACGCGTGATACGTCCCCAGCGTGTTGTTGCGCAAGGCCGCCCACGCGTTCTCTTCCTCCATCAACGGCACATGCTTGTACGCCGCCGCATGGAAGACGACCTGCGGCCGGTACTTCCCGAACGTGAACCGCAGGTGCTCCAGGTCCTTCACATCCCCGATCAGCCGCACCAGCGGCACGTGCGGGAACTTCTCGCTCAGTTCCTGCTCGATCGAATAGAGCGCGAACTCGCTCAACTCGTACAGCACGATCTTCGACGGGCCATACCGCGCCACCTGCCGGCACAGCTCCGACCCGATCGATCCGCCCGCGCCGGTGATCAGCACCACCTTGCCGCCAATGCACTCGCTGATGCCGCCTTCATCGAGTTCCACCGGCTCGCGCCCAAGCAGGTCTTCCGGCTCGATGTCACGCACCTGATTCACCGCTCGCCCGGCCAGCAGTTCCTGGCTGCTCGGCACCGTCAGCACCGCCAGCCCCGTCTTGCCCGCCAGGTCCAGCGCGCGGCGCCGTTCCTGCGTCGTCGCCGCCGGCATCGCCACGATCACATGCGTGATGCCATGAAGATCGGCCAGCCGCGTCGCGTCCTCCAGCGCCCCGATCACCGGCACGCCGGCGACACGCGCGCCGCGTTTGGCCGGCGCGTCGTCCAGATACCCCACCACCACCCAGCC
>SEFA01000132.1 GCA_004210455.1 Rubrivivax sp.
GTCGGGCCCACGGTGATGACCGAACGGCCCGAGTAGTCGACGCGCTTGCCCAGCAGGTTCTGACGGAAACGGCCGCTCTTGCCCTTGATCATGTCGGCCAGCGACTTGAGGGCACGCTTGTTCGCGCCGGTCATCGCCTTGCCGCGGCGACCGTTGTCCAGCAGCGAGTCGACGGCTTCCTGCAGCATGCGCTTTTCGTTGCGCACGATGATCTCAGGGGCCTTCAGCTCGAGCAGACGGGCCAGGCGATTGTTGCGGTTGATGACGCGGCGGTACAGGTCGTTCAGGTCCGAGGTCGCGAAGCGACCGCCGTCCAGCGGCACCAGCGGACGCAGGTCCGGCGGCAGCACCGGCAGCACTTCCAGCACCATCCAGTTCGGCTTGATGCCCGAGCGCTTGAAGGCTTCCATCACCTTGAGGCGCTTGGAGTTCTTCTTGATCTTCAGCTCGGAGCCGGTCATGTCGTTGCGCAGGCGGTCGATCTCGACGTCGAGATCCATTTCCGCCAGCAGCTTCTGGATGCCTTCGGCGCCCATCAGCGCGATGAACTCGTCACCGAACTCGATGCGCTTCGCGTCGTAATCGTCCTCGGACATGATGCTGAACTTCTTCAGCGGGGTCATGCCCGGATCCACCACGACGTACGCTTCGAAGTACAGCACGCGCTCGATGTCGCGCAGCGTCATGTCGAGCACCAGGCCCAGGCGCGACGGCAGCGACTTCAGGAACCAGATGTGCGCGCAAGGCGCGGCCAGCTCGATGTGGCCCATGCGCTCACGGCGCACCTTGGTCTGGGTGACTTCGACGCCGCACTTCTCGCAGATCACGCCACGGTGCTTCAGGCGCTTGTACTTGCCGCACAGGCACTCGTAGTCCTTGATCGGGCCGAAGATCTTGGCGCAGAACAGGCCATCACGTTCCGGCTTGAACGTCCGGTAGTTGATGGTCTCGGGCTTCTTCACTTCACCGAACGACCACGAGCGGATCTTCTCGGGCGAGGCCAGCCCGATCTTGATCGCGTCGAAATGTTCGTCCGGCGTGAATTGCTTGAACAGGTCCAACAAACCCTTCATACGATTCTCCTGTTCTCTTTAGTTGCGCTCGAGCTCGATGTCGATGCCCAGCGAACGGATTTCCTTCACCAGCACATTGAACGACTCGGGCATGCCGGCTTCGATCGAATGCTCGCCCTTGACGATGGACTCGTACACCTTCGTACGGCCGTTCACGTCGTCGGACTTCACCGTCAGCATTTCCTGCAGGATGTAGGAAGCGCCGTAGGCTTCCAGCGCCCACACTTCCATCTCGCCGAAACGCTGTCCGCCGAACTGCGCCTTGCCGCCCAGCGGCTGCTGCGTGACCAGCGAGTACGGGCCGGTGGAGCGGGCATGCATCTTGTCGTCGACCAGGTGATGCAGCTTCAGCACGTGCATGTAGCCGATCGTCGTGGGACGCTCGAACTGCTCGCCGGTGCGGCCGTCATACAGGAAGGCCTGCGTGCGGGTAGGCGTGAGCCCCTTCTTCGCGGCGATGTCGTCCGGGTAGGCCAGCTTCAGCATCGCGCGGATCTCGCTTTCCTTCGCGCCGTCGAAGACGGGGGTCGCGAAGGTGGCGCCGTGCTGCAGGTTCTGGGCCATGCCGAGGATCTCGTCATCGCTCAGTTGCGCCAGCTCCTCGGACTTGCCGCCGTTCTGGTTGAACAGCTGGTCCATGAAGTCGCGCAGCTCGGCCACGCGGGCCTCGCGCTGCAGCATGTCGCCGATGCGTTGACCGATGCCCTTGCCGGCCCAGCCCAGATGGACTTCCAGCACCTGGCCCACGTTCATCCGCGACGGGACGCCCAGCGGGTTCAGCACGATGTCGGCAGGCGTGCCGTCGGCCATGTAGGGCATGTCCTCGATCGGGGTGATCTTGGACACGACGCCCTTGTTGCCGTGACGGCCGGCCATCTTGTCGCCAGGCTGCAGACGGCGCTTGACGGCCAGGTAGACCTTGACCATCTTCAGCACGCCGGCCGGCAGCTCGTCGCCTTGCGTCAACTTCTTGCGCTTCTCGTCATAGGCGAGGTCGAAGCTGTGACGGGTCTGCTCCAGCGAGTTCTTGATCGACTCCAGCTGGTTGGCGATGTCGTCCTCGGCGGGACGGACGTCGAACCAGTGGAACTTCTCGACCTCGGCCAGGTAGTCCTTCGAGATGACGGTGCCCTTGGTGATCTTCTTCGGACCGCCGTTGGCGATCTTGTTCACCAGGAGCTTCTCGACGCGGTCGAACGCGTCGGCTTCCACGATGCGCAGCTGGTCGTTCAGGTCCAGGCGGAAGCGCTTCAGCTCGTCGTCGATGATCTGCTGAGCGCGCTTGTCGCGCTGGATGCCTTCGCGGGTGAACACCTGCACGTCGATGACCGTGCCGTTGGTGCCCTGGTCCACGCGCAGCGACGTGTCCTTCACGTCCGACGCCTTCTCGCCGAAGATCGCGCGCAGCAGCTTCTCTTCCGGCGTCAGCGTGGTCTCGCCCTTGGGCGTGACCTTGCCGACCAGCACGTCGCCCGGGTTCACTTCGGCACCGATGTACACGATGCCGGATTCATCCAGCCGAGCCAGTTGCTGTTCGCTCAGGTTCGGGATGTCGCGGGTGATTTCCTCGCTGCCCAGCTTCGTGTCACGGGCCATGACCACCAGTTCCTCGATGTGGATCGAGGTGTAGCGGTCTTCGGCCACCACGCGTTCGGAGATCAGGATCGAGTCTTCGAAGTTGTAGCCGTTCCACGGCATGAACGCGACCAGCATGTTCTGGCCCAGCGCCAGTTCACCCAGGTCGGTCGATGCGCCGTCGGCGATGATGTCTTCCGCGCCGACCTTGTCGCCACGCTTGACGATCGGACGCTGGTGGATGTTGGTGTTCTGGTTGCTACGCTGATACTTGATCAGGTTGTAGATGTCGACACCGACTTCACCGGCCACGGTCTCGTCGTCGTTCACCCGGATCACGATGCGGTTCGTGTCCACGTAATCGACCACGCCGCCGCGGCGAGCCGCGACCACCGTGCCCGAGTCCTTCGCGGCCACGCGCTCGACGCCCGTGCCCACGAACGCCTTTTCAGGACGCAGGGTCGGAACGGCCTGACGCTGCATGTTGGCGCCCATCAGCGCGCGGTTCGCGTCGTCGTGCTCCAGGAACGGCACCAGCGAGGCCGCGACCGACACGATCTGCGTCGGCGCCACGTCCATGTACTGGATGCGTTCCGGCGAGGTCAGCACCGATTCGCCGTTCTCACGCGCGGAGACCAGCTCGTCGACCAGTTGACCGCCTTCGTTCAGCGACGCGTTCGCCTGGGCGATCACGTACTTGCCTTCTTCGATGGCCGACAGGTAGTCGATCTGGTTGGTGACCTTCGAGTCCACCACGCGGCGGTACGGGGTCTCCAGGAAGCCGTACTCGTTCAGGCGCGCATACAGCGCCAGCGAGTTGATCAGGCCGATGTTCGGGCCTTCCGGCGTTTCGATCGGGCAGACGCGGCCATAGTGGGTCGGGTGCACGTCGCGGACTTCGAAGCCAGCGCGCTCGCGGGTCAGACCGCCCGGGCCCAGGGCCGAGACGCGACGCTTGTGCGTGATCTCGGACAGCGGGTTGGTCTGGTCCATGAACTGCGACAGCTGCGACGCACCGAAGAACTCCTTCAGCGCCGCGGAGATCGGCTTGGAGTTGATCAGGTCGTGCGGCATCAGGGCTTCGGTCTCGGCCTGGCCCAGACGTTCCTTGACGGCCTTCTCGATACGGGCCAGACCCGAGCGGTACTGGTTTTCGGCCAGTTCGCCGACGCAGCGGACGCGACGGTTGCCCAGGTGGTCGATGTCATCGACCTCGCCGCGGCCATTGCGCAGCTCGACCAGGATCTTGACGACGTCGAGGATGTCCTCGTTCGACAGCGTCATCGCACCGGTCGGGATGTCGCGGCCCACGCGGGCGTTGAACTTCATCCGGCCGACGCGCGACAGGTCGTACGTGTCTTCGCTGTAGAACAGGCGGTTGAACAGCGCCTCGACCGCGTCTTCGGTCGGCGGCTCGCCGGGGCGCATCATGCGATAGATCGCGACGCGGGCGGCCAGTTGATCGGCCGTCTCGTCCGAGGCCAGCGTCTGGCTGATGTACGCGCCTTCGTCCAGCTCGTTCGTGAACAGCGCCTGGATGTCCTTGATGCCGGCGCCGCGCAGCTTCTTCAGCAGCGAGTCGGTCAGCTCATCGTTGGCCTTCGCGATGATCTCGCCGGTGTCCGGGTCAACCATGTTCTTGGCCAGCACGCGTCCCAGCAGGAAGTCTTCCGGCACGGTCACATGCTGCGTGCCGGACTGCTCCAGCTGACGCACGTGACGGGCGGTGATGCGCTTGTCCTTCTCGACCAGCACGTTGCCGCTCTTGTCGGTGATGTCGAAGCGCGCGACTTCGCCCTTCAGGCGTTCGGCCACGAACTCCATCTGGGCGCCCGAATCCATCAGGCGGAAATTGTCGAAGACGAAGAAGTGCGCCAGGATCTGCTCGGGATTCAGGCCGATGGCCTTGAGCAGGATCGTCACCGGCATCTTGCGGCGACGGTCGACGCGGAAGTACAGGATGTCCTTCGGGTCGAACTCGAAGTCCAGCCACGAGCCGCGATACGGAATGATGCGGGCCGAGAACAGCAGCTTGCCGGACGAGTGGGTCTTGCCCTTGTCGTGTTCGAAGAACACGCCGGGCGAGCGGTGCAGCTGCGAGACGATGACGCGCTCGGTGCCGTTGATGATGAACGAGCCGTAGTCGGTCATGAGCGGCACTTCGCCCATGTAGACCTCTTGCTCCTTGATCTCCTTGACCGTCTTCGGCTGCGGGCTTTCCCGGTCGTAGATGATCATCTGCAGCTTCGCGCGGACGGCCGCGGCGAAGGTCAGACCGCGCTGCTGGCATTCGCGAACGTCGAACGGCGGCTTGGCGATGTTGAATTCGAGGAACTTCATTTCCACGAACCCGTTGTGCGACGTGATCGGGAACGTGGAGAGGAACGCCGCTTGCAGGCCTTCCGGTTTGCGCTTCAAGGGCGCGACATCCTTTTGCAGGAAGTCGACGTACGACTCCTTCTGCATGGTCAGCAGGTACGGAACGTTGAGCACGCTCACGCGCTTGCCGAAGCTCTTGCGGATTCGCTTGCGCTCGGTGTAGCTGTAGGGGGTTGCTTGCGCCATAAAGACTCCGTGTCGAGCGCGCCCCTGGCCTGGAGGCGTGCTGCGTCGGCGACTGGCTGTTCGGGCGTTGCACCACGAAGCTTGGTGGTTGGCCACTACCAACCGCTGGCGGACAACCCCGATCACCGAGCGGCACGGAGGGCGTTGCACCCCACGCGTGACGCACGGCTTGACCGCGGTCCGACCAAACCGTTCTCTGCAGTCGGATCAGAGAACACTCGAAAGAACCGTGCATGATACAGCACGATGCTTTCGATTGCACTTTGTCAACCGAAACCGCCCCAGGACAAACCCTGAAACGAGGAAAGGGGAGGCCCCATGGGGCCACCCCTCTCGCGGTGCGGAACCCGGTGAACAGGTCACCGGATCCCCACAAGGTCTTACTTGAGTTCGACCTTGGCGCCGGCTTCTTCCAGCTTCTTCTTGGCGGCTTCGGCGTCGGCCTTGGCGATGCCTTCCTTGACGGGCTTCGGAGCGCCGTCGACCAGGTCCTTGGCTTCCTTCAGGCCCAGGCCGGTGATTTCGCGAACGGCCTTGATGACCGAGACCTTCTGAGCGCCGGCGTCGGTCAGGACGACGGTGAATTCGGTCTTTTCTTCAGCGGCGGCAGCGCCACCGGCGGCAGCGCCACCAGCAGCCGGAGCGGCCATCGAAGCGGCGGACACGCCGAACTTCTCTTCAATCGCCTTGACCAGGTCGTTCAGTTCCAGAACGGTCATGCTGTCCAGGGCAGCCAGGAAAGCGTCTTTGTCGAATGCCATGATAGGTTCCTAAATACAGAGAGATTTGAATGCGCGAATGCAGCGTCGATCAGGCCGCGGCGGGAGCTTCTTCGGCAACGGCTTCGGCGCCGCCACCCTTCTGCTGAGCCAGGGCAGCCAGCACGGCCGCGGTGCGTTGCACCGGCGACTTGAGCAGGCCGGCGATCTGCGACAGCAGGACTTCCTTGCTCGGGACAGCCGCCAGCGCCTTCACGCCATTGACGTCCAGAGCCTTGCCGCCGTAGGCACCACCCTTGATGACGAGCTTGTCGTTGGTCTTGGCAAAGTCAGCGATGACTTTGGCAGCCGCGACAGCGTCTTCGGAAAAGCCGTAGATCAGCGGGCCAACCATGGCGTCCGTTGCAGCCTCGAACGAGGTGCCGGCGACAGCACGACGTGCCAGCGTGTTCTTCAGGACATGAAGGTACACGCCTTGGGCACGCGCGGTGACGCGCAGCTTGTTCAGGGCTTCAACGGTGAGGCCACGATACTCAGCCAACGCCAGCGTCTGGGACTTGGCGGCTTGCGCTGCCACGTCGGACACGACGGCTGCTTTCTCGTTGCGATTGAGACTCAAGGTCTACTCCTCACATTTCGCCCTCGATGCGATGGTTGAGCATCGCGTCTCGGGCACCGGAATCAGCGACCTCCTGTCAGGAACCCACCGCGACGAATCGCGATTCGAATCCTTTCAGCGGGACCGCCATCTGCGCTGGCCGGAAGCGGAAGCCTCCGATTAAGCGATCTCCCCAGAACTGCGGGATCTCTCGCCAGCGGTCTTGGATGACCTGACCGGATGACTCCGGCCAGCCCACCAATTCATCGGCATCGCGCCAGACTCGCGCGACGCCTCAATTGAATGCAGCTTAGGCGGCGGCCGCGGCGTTGATCGTGCCGACGTCCACGCGGGCGCCAACGCCCATCGTCGACGAGACAGCGATCTTGCGCAGGTAGATGCCCTTGCTCGAGGCCGGCTTGGCCTTGTTCAGGGCTTCGACCAGCGCGCGCAGGTTGCCTTCCAGCTTGTCGGTGTCGAACGAGCGACGGCCGATCGTGCCGTGGATGATGCCGGCCTTGTCAACGCGGAACTGCACCTGACCGGCCTTGGCGTTCTTGACGGCGCCAGCGACGTCGGGCGTCACGGTGCCGACCTTCGGGTTCGGCATCAGGCCGCGCGGGCCCAGGATCTGACCCAGGGTACCGACGATACGCATGGTGTCCGGCGAGGCGATCACGACGTCGAAGGGCATGTCGCCCGCCTTGACGCGTTCGGCCAGGTCTTCCATGCCGACGACGTCGGCGCCGGCGGCCTTGGCTTCTTCAGCCTTGGCGCCTTGGGCGAACACGGCGACACGCGTGGTCTTGCCGATGCCGTTGGGCATCACGACGGCGCCACGGACCACCTGGTCCGACTTCTTGGCGTCGACGCCGAGCTGGATCGACACGTCGATGGCTTCATCGAACTTGGCGGTGGCGCATTCCTTGACCAGGTTGAGCGCGTCGGACAACGCGTACAGCTTGGTCGATTCCACCTTGCCCTGCAGGGCTTGTTGACGCTTGGTCAGCTTGGCCATGTCAGACACCTTCCACGATGATGCCCATCGAGCGGGCGGAGCCGGCGATGGTACGGACAGCGGCATCCATGTCGGCGGCCGTCAGGTCCTTCTGCTTGGTCTTGGCGATCTCTTCCAGCTGGGCGCGGGTCAGCTTGCCGACCTTGTCCAGATGGGGGCGCTGCGAGCCCTTGTCGATCTTGGCTGCCTTCTTGATCAGCACGGTCGCCGGGGGCGACTTGATGATGAAGGTGAAGCTCTTGTCCGCGAAGGCGGTGATCACGACGGGCAGCTTGAGGCCCGGCTCATAGCTCTGCGTCTGGGCGTTGAACGCCTTGCAGAATTCCATGATGTTCAGACCACGCTGACCCAGCGCGGGACCGACCGGCGGCGACGGGTTCGCCTTGCCAGCCGGGATTTGCAGCTTGATGTAGCCGACAATCTTCTTGGCCATGTTTTCTCCTGATGGCAACGCGACGGCCACGCCGCATCGCCTGAGTGCTAACGCAAGGGGCTGGTCAGAGACTTACCCTTGCTCCTCTTGTCCGCCTCTCGTTGCGGACTGGTCACGGAAGGGTGTGCCGGCTTGCGCCGTCGAGCACCTTCAAGCTCATATTCCTGAAACGACCGATGGCGGCCAAGGCCGCCATGTCGCTTCTTGCGCGATCAGACCTTCTCGACCTGGGCGAAGTCCAGTTCGACGGGCGTCGCACGGCCGAAGATCGTGACCGAGACGCGCAGCTTCGACTTGTCGTAGTTGACTTCCTCGATGCTGCCGTTGAAGTCGGTGAACGGGCCTTCCTTGACGCGGACGACCTCGCCGACGATCCACTCGACCTTGGGGCGCGGCTTGTCCACGCCCTCTTGCATCTGGTTGACGATCTTCATGACCTCGGCTTCCGAGATCGGCGCCGGACGGTTCTTTGCGCCACCGACGAAGCCAGTGACCTTGGACGTGTGCTTGACCAGGTGCCAGCTGTCGTCATCCATGAACATCTCGACCAGGACGTAGCCCGGGAAGAAGCGGCGCTCGGTCACGGCCTTCTTGCCGTTCTTCAGCTCGACGACTTCTTCGGTCGGCACCAGGATGCGGCCGAACTTGTCCTGCATGCCGGCGCGATCGATGCGTTCACGCAGGTTGCGTTCGACCGCCTTCTCCATGCCGGAATAGGCGTGGACGACGTACCAGCGCTTGGCCGGGCCAGCGGGCGCGGTCGACTCGGTCGCAACGACGTTTTGATCTTCGCTCATCTTGGTCCCTATCCGTTCTCGCTCAGCGCTTCCAACCCAGGATCAGGTCGTAGAACACCCACTCCAGCGTCTTGTCGGTGAGCCACAGGAACAGCGCCATCACCACGACGAACACGAACACATACAGGGTCATCTGGCCGGCTTCCTTGCGGGTCGGCCAGACCACCTTGCCCACTTCCTTGATCGAATCCTGACCGTAGGCGATCAGCGACTTGCCGGACTCCGACGTGAAGAACGCGGCCACGGCGGCAGCCAGCAGCGCCAGCAGGGCGCCCCACTGCACCCACGGGCCCTGCTTGCTCAGCACATAGAACGCCACGATCGCCGCGACCAGCAGCACCACGGCGCCGGCCAGCTTGACCTTGTCGGCGCCCGTCGTGACGGTTTCGACTTGAGGATTGGACATTGAACTCACTTCCGTGCCACGACGCTGTGTCGCGGCATTCACCCACCCAAACATTTGAGCGGATCCACCAGCACCAAAGCCCGCCGAGATGACTCCCGCGGGCTTGGCTTGACCACCAGGACCAACGTTCGCTTATCGCTGATCGTTGGCAGGGGCAGAGGGTCTCGAACCCCCAACCTTCGGTTTTGGAGACCGACGCTCTGCCAATTGAGCTATGCCCCTGTGGCCTCTGACTTGAATTACTCGATGATCGTTGCCACGACGCCCGAGCCGACGGTACGACCGCCTTCACGGATGGCGAAGCGCAGACCCTGCTCCATGGCGATCGGAGCGATCAGCTTCACGGTGATGCTGACGTTGTCGCCAGGCATGACCATTTCCTTGTCCTTCGGCAGCTC
>SEFA01000133.1 GCA_004210455.1 Rubrivivax sp.
GCCGAGCAGAAGGAAATCCTCAAGGTCGTCCGTCGGCGGAAAGGTCGACCAGCGTATTACAGGAACTGGTCGTCGCCGCCGCCGGCGAGCACGATCTGGCCTTCGTCGACGAGGCGACGGACGACCTTGAGGATTTCCTTCTGCTCGGCCTCGACCTCGGACAGGCGGACCGGGCCGCGCGAATCCAGGTCCTCGCGCAGCGTCTCGGCCGCGCGGGAGGACATGTTGCGGAAGATTTTCTCGCGCAGTTCCGGACCCGCGCCCTTGAGCGCGACGATGAGCGATTCCGACTGCACTTCCTTGAGGATGGCCTGGATGCCGCGGTCGTCGATCTTGTCCACGTCGTCGAACGTGAACATGTTGTCCATGATCTTCTGTGCCAGGTCGGAGTCGGCCTCGCGGATGTAGTCCAGCACCGACGCCTCGACGCTGGTACCCATCATGTTGATGATCTCGGCCGCCGTCTTGACGCCGCCGAGGTTGGATTTCTTCATGCGCTCGCCGCCGGCCAGGATCTGGCCCATGACCTCGTTGAGGTCCTTCAGCGCCATCGGCTGGATGCCGTCCAGCGTGGCGATGCGGATCAGCACCTCATTGCGCTGGCGCTCGGTGAAGACGCGCAGCACCGAACTGCTCTGGTCGAAGTCCAGGTGCGACAGGATGGCGGCGACGATCTGCGGGTGTTCGTTGCGCAGCAGTTCCGCGACCGAGCCCGGGTCCATCCACTTCAGCGATTCGATCGAGGACACGTCCGAGCCCTGCAGGATCCGGTCCAGCAGCAGGTTGGCCTTGTCCTCGCCCAGCGCCTTGCGCAGCACGGAACGGACGTACTCGTCGGTGTCGCTGACGAGCGTGCTCTGGGTCTCGGCGACCAGGTCGAACTTGTCCAGCACGCGCTCGACGCGCTCGCGCGGCACGACCTTCATCTTGGCGATGGTCTCGCCGAGCTTCTGCACTTCCTTGGGCGCGAGGTGCTTGAACACCTCGGAGGCTTCCTCCTCGCCCAGCGACATCAGCAGGATGGCTGCGTCTTCTACGCCTTTGTCGTCCATGGTGGTGTCTCGCGTGTCTCGCTATCGGTCCGGGTGCTCGTGCCTGATCGGCGGGGCTCAGCGGCGGCCGCCGGCGGGAGCGGCCGTTTCCAGCTCCTCGCCGTTGACCCAGGCGCGCATGATGTTGGCCACGGCGATCGGGTTCTCCTTGGCCAGCAGGCGGGCGCGTTCCAGCTTGTCGTTGGAGATCGGCGCTTCCAAGGCCGGCAGGCCGCCGGGACCGCGCGGGCCACCGAGCGCCAGCTGTTCGTCCTCGACCACGCTGAGGGCATTGTTGCTGGCAGTGTCGTCCTTCTGTTCGGCCGGCGGCGGGAAAGCCGCCTTGAGAGCAGGGCGAACCAGCCCGAACACGGCGATCAGCGCGACCAGCACCAGCGCGGCGGGCACGGCGAAGTCGCGGGCGACGTCGCGCAGCCACGGTTGCTGCCACAGCGGCACGTCGGCGTTCTCGATCTTGTCCGACACGAACGGGGTGCTGATGACCTTGATCGAATCGCCGCGTTCCTGCGAGAAGCCCAGCGCTTCCTTGACCAGCGAGTCCAGCTTCTGGAGCTCGTTCTCGGACAGCGGCTGGCTGGAGGTCTTGCCGTTCTTGTCGGTGACGGTCTTCTGGTTGACCACGACGGCGGCGTTCAGGCGACGGATCTGGCCGATCGCGTTGCGGGTGACGCGCACGGTGCGGTCCAGCTCGAACTGCGTGTCGTTGTTGCGGCGCAGGTTCTGCGTGCCGCCGGATTGGCCGGCCGGCTGCAGCTGCTGGGCCTGGCCGTTGATCGGCGCGGCGGCCTGGGGCGGGACCTGGTTGGTGGTCGCGCCGGGCACGCCGGTCGGCACGCCGGCGCTGCCGCCGGATTGCTCCTCGGAGGTCAGGCGGCGCACGCTGCTCTGCGTGTTCGGGCCCTGGTTGGGCTTGTATTCCTCGGCGGTGGATTCGACCTGGTTGAAGTCGACGTCGGCAGTGACCGTCGAGCGCAGGTTGTCGCGGCCGACCACCGGCTCCAGCAGTTCCGCCACCCGCTTGTTCAGATTGGCTTCGATCTGCTGCTTGTACTGCAACTGCTGACTGTCCAGACCGATGGCATTGCCGTCCGGGTTCTGGGAGAGCAGGGCGCCGGTGCTGTCAAGCACGCTGACGGCCTTGGGGTTCAGTTCCGGCACCGACGAGGACACCAGATGCACGATGCCGGCGATCTGCGCGCGGTCCAGCGTGCGACCGCCGCGCAGCGTCAGCATGACGGAGGCGCTGGGCTTCTGCTGTTCGCGGAAGAAGCCGTTCTGCTGCGGCATGGCCAGGTGGACGCGCGCGTCGGCGACGTCAGCCATGGCGGTGATGGTGCGGGTGAGCTCGCCTTCCAGCGCGCGCTGGAAGTTCAGCCGCTCGTTGAAGGCGGTCTGGCCGATGGACTGCTTGTCCATCAGCTCGAAACCGACGACGCCGCCCTTGGGCAGGCCGGCCGACGCCAGCTTCATGCGGAGGTCGTAGACCTGGTTGGCGGGCACCATGATGACGCCGCCCGGGTCGTTGCGGTAGGGCACGTTCATCTGCGACAGCTGCGCGATGACGGCGCCGCCGTCCTTGTCGGACAGGCCGGAGAACAGCGGGCGGTAGTCCGGCTTGGCGGTCATCATCGACATCGCCACGATGACCGCCAGCAGCGCGGCCACACCGCCGCCCAGCATCATCTTGCTCTTCGCAGGCATGGCCGCGAGGCGTGCGGGCAGGCCGGCCGGTTTGGCGGTCTGTTGCACCTCGGGGAGTCCGGCGGCGGGGCTGCTCAGGGCGTTGTCCATGGGATGTGCGTGTACGGCTGGTGTCGAACGGAGTGCCCAGGCGGACGCCTCGACACAGGACTGGATTATTTCGACGCACGCCCTCAAGAATGGTGGGAACAGGCCGAAGAAGGCCCCCCAGTTCGGAGCTATGGGCGCCACGGGGATCCGTACGATGCGTTCCGTGGACCTGAAACTCAAACCCTTCGACTTCGCCAACGCGGTGGCACGCGCCGGGCTGACCCCCCAAGGTCAGCCGGTGGCCAAGGCCGCGCCGGGCGGTGCGAGCTTCGCGGATGCGATGAGCTCGGCGTTGAAGTCCGTGAGCACGCAGCAGAACGAAGCCTCTCGTTTGCAGCGGGAGGTTCAGCTGGACAACCCCACCGTCAGCCTCGAAGAAACCATGGTCGCCATGCAGAAGGCGCAGATCGGTTTCCAGGCGACGCTGCAGGTGCGCAACCGGCTGGTGTCCGCCTATTCGGAAATCATGAACATGCAGGTGTGAGATCGAATCACAGACGAAAAAGCCGCCTCTCGGGCGGCTTTGTTCATTCTGCGATATGTGGTCTCAGAGGCTTCGCCGCATCAACCGTTCCCGCTTCTGCGCCTGGTCGATGAAGATCTGCAGCGCGCGGGCCGCCGTGGGCGCCAGCGAGACGAACGCGCAGCCGGCATGGTGCGGCGCGCCTTGATCGCTGTCCGACATGTGCTGGATCCTCAGCAGCGTGGTGAAGCTGACTTCTCGTTCCAGTTCTAGCGTGCCGCTGATCTCCGCACCCGCTTGCGGGACCGGGACCACGTTCGCCGGCCATTGCAGCGCAACGCCGCCGGCGCTCACGTTCATGACGCGCAGACGCGGCAGGTCCGGATCGGACAGCTTCAGCGCCGGGTAGAGCTGCCCGGCCGACGCCACCCGGTATGCCTGACGACGCTGGAAGCGGTACAGGCGCAGCGGGACCGGCGAGCGCAGCACCTCCGCGCCGTCGCCGCGGATGGCCACCAGGCCGGACACGTCGAACTGCAGCTTGATCTTGTCCAGGAAGGCGGTCGCCACGAGTTCGTCGCTGGCCAGTACCGGCGCGAGCGTGTCGCCGAGCTGCGGGGCTTCCATCGTCAGCATCCCATGCGGCGTGTCCAGGGCGCGCAGCACCGTGTGGATCGCTTCGCCGTCCGGCGTCGAGAGCTGGATGCGCGCCTGCGACTGCAGCAGTTCGCGCAGCCAGTTCATGATCTCGCCGGGCGCGTCCATCCGGAAATCGGTGTCCGCGGCGTCGGGGGGACTCGGGGATAGCTTCAGGTCGCTCAAGGCCAGCATCCGGCAGCATTCGTTGGGAAAATTCTCTCGCATCCCCAAGGCAAACGCCGCGCCAACCCCATCCGTTCAAGGGGCCGGTCGCGGCGCTGTCGTGAACCCGGAAGCGGGTCGCGTGACCGATGTCTCGAATCCGCGGGGCGGTCGGACGAGGGATGGATCAGTGCGCTGATCAGTGGACCGTCTTGGACTTGCCCTTCATCAGCTGGTCCAGGTCTTCCAGCCACGGCTCGGCCAGGTGGCGGATCTCCGCGTCGTTGACCAGGATGCGCTGCATGATGCGCGTCTTCAGCTGCGCTTCGTCCGGGCCGAGGTTCTGGCTGGAAGCCGCATGCTTGAGCTGCGAGATCAGCAGCACGCAGGCGCCTTCGAGCTTCACCACTTCGTCCCAGTTGCCCGAACGGGCGGCGCTCAGCATGTCGGCGCTGGCTTGTTCGATGGCTTCGTAGTAGCTCAACAGTTGGGTGCTCATGAGGCGATCCGGGGTCGGGGCGGCGTGGGCGGCGGAGGTCTGGGGCTTGGCGGTGTACTTGGACATGGAACTTCTCAAGTCGTCAGGCTGAAGGGGGTGTCCGGGGCTCAGGCCGCGGCGCGTTGGTCGGCGGTGGCCGGGGCGATGCTGGCCCAGGCTTCCTTGATCGGCTGCAGCAGCTTCACGCATTCCTCGATCGCGGCGTCGTCGCTGCGCAGGTTGGCGTAGGTCAGCCGGGTGCAGATGTAGGCATACAGGTCGCGCAGGTCCAGGGCCAGCTCGCCCGATTCCAGGTTGAGGGCCGCCTTCAGGCCTTCGTCCAGGATGCGGACCGCGCGGCTCAGGGTGCGGTTCTTCACTTCGACATTGCCGGAGCGGATCGCGCCGATGGCTTGCGTCATCGAATCGAACGCGCCGTCCAGCAGCAGGCTCACCAGGCGATGCGGCGAGGCCGTCATCACGTCCGTTTCAACGCCCACGCGGTTGTACATGCTGCTGGCGCGTTGACCGTGGGAGGCGAAGGGAGAGGAGTTGCCGTACATGATGTGTTGCTGCGGTGTGCTGAAGTGCTTGAATCAGTTTTCGGCCCCCGCCGGCCCAACTTGAGCCTCCCCCGTGTCGAATTTGTCTCGAAATTCTGCTCGTGTGAAGAAAAAGGAAAGCCTCCGTGAGGAGGCTTGTCGGTGCTCTTTTCGAAGCGCCGGAGAAGGGCGGTGGCGACGGTCTTGTTCCGATCGCGACCGCCGTCGCGGCGTCAACTGCTGCTGCTGATCATGCTGGTGATCTTGCTGACGTAACTCTGCAGGTCGTTGAGCTTGGCCATCTGCGTGTCCAGCGCCGTGTACTGCGCGCGCAGGCGCTTCTCGTAGGCGGCGGAACGGTCGTTGAGCTCGTCGGTGCGTTTGCCGTTGGCGGTCACGCGCGATTGCAGGCCGGTGGTCCGGGTCGTGATCGAGCCGTCGAAGCCGGTGACCTGGTCGGCAAAGCCACGCCAGCGTGTGGCGAGGCCGTTGTTGTTCGCATCGTTCGTGTCGACGCCCATGAACAGGTTCTTCAAGTCGCTCATGTTGCCCAGTGCGCTGGTCAACTTGGTGTCGGTGACCTTCATCGTGCCGTCAGCGGCGACGTCGATGCCGATGTCCGATAGCCGTCCGAACTGGCCGCCCAGCGTGCTGCCGGACGCCGTGATGTTGCGCAGCTGGCTTTGCAGGCCCACGGCGGTGCTGTCGCCCTGGAGCGCGCCGGCGGTCTTGTTGGCTTCGTCGTATTTGGTGTCGTTGCGCATCAAGGTCATGAGGCTGTTGTACGACGTGACGAAGTCGTTGATGACCTTCTTGACGCTGTCCTTGTCCTGGCCGACGGTGATGGTCGACTGGATGGGAGTGTTTTTCGTGGGGTCGTCGGGATTCGCGGGATCCTTGGTGCCACCCTTGAGCAGGTTGATGGTCAGGCCGTCGACGGCGCCTTCAATGTTGTTGGAGGCGGAACTGATCGCCAGGCCGTTGACCGTGAGGTTGGCGTTCATGGCCGCCGTGTTCTGGGTCATCGACTTGATCGAGGACGTCGGGTCGTAGGCGAGCGCGGACAGGCCGCTCGCATCTGACCCATTGCCGTCGTCATCGGCGGTGGTGATGCGAAAGCCGTTGGCCTCGCCAGTGTCCTTGGAGCGGATCACCAGGCGCTGCCCGTTGGCGTCGGTCACGACCGAGGCGAGCACGCCCGCGCCGGAGCCGTTGATCTTGTCGCGGATGCTGGACAGCGTGTCGGTGGCCGAGATGGAGACGCTCACCGGCGTCGCGCCGTTCTTGCCGGTGAAAGTCGAGTTGTTCGAGCTCCACTGGCCCAGTTCGATGGTCATCGAGCCCGAACCGACGGTCGCGTTGGTCGCGAAGGCGTTGCTCGACAGCGATTGCGGCGAGGCCAGATTGGTCACGCTGAGCGCGTACGAGCCCGCGCCCGAACCGGCGCCCGCGATCACCGTGGCGATCGAGGTGTCGGACGACGTGGCGGTGAGCGCCGCCCAGGTCGACGGGTTGGCCAGTTTGGCGGCCGCGTCGCGCATCGCGCTGAAGGCGCTCTTGATCTTCCCGTACTCGGAGATCTGCGCCTTGATCGTGTCGGTGCGCTTCTGGAGATCGACGATCGGCTGCTGCTCGAGCGAGACCAGCTTCGTGACGATGCTTTCGACGTCCAGGCCGCTGCCCAGACCGGCGGAAGTGATGGATGCCATCGTTCTTGCTCCCTGTGACCCTGACCACTGTGGCCCGGCTCCCCTCGCGGAAGTCCCAAGCGCGACAGGGCCCCGCGTGTGTCGCGTGAGGCCCTGTCCTGCTTATCGGCGCCCTTGGCACCGACTTTAGGACGGTGACCCGGGGGATTGATTGCGTTTTTCTATCAGCCCTTGAGCAGCGACAGCACCTGCTGCGGCAGTTGGTTCGCCTGGGCGACCATCGCGTTGCCGGCCTGCTGCAGGATCTGCGCGCGGCTCAGGTTGGATGTTTCGACCGCGAAGTCGGCGTCCATGATCCGGCTGCGGGCGGCGGTCTGGTTCTCGTACGCCACCTGCAGGTTGGAGATCACGGCGTCGAAGCGGTTCTGCGTGGCGCCGAGCGTCGCTCGGTTGCTGTTGACCGTATCCAGCGCGGCGTCGATGTTGGCAACGACGGTCGCAATCGCGCCGGCGTCTGCCGTGCGGTCGATGACCGCACGATCTGTGCCGTTGGCATCGGTACCGGCCACGCTCGTGATGGACGGGTCGCGACTCATATTCGGCGTGGTCACCGAAATTTCATCGTTGGACGTCGTGTTCGGTCCGACTTGGAAGACCTGGGGCAGGTCGGCATCGGCACCGAGAATGTACTTGCCGTTGAAGGTCGTTCCCGCGGTGACGCGCTGGATTTCCTTGGCGAGTTCACCGAATTCCTTGTCCAGCGAATCCTTGTCGCTGTCCGCGTTGGTCGCGTTACGCGCCTGGATGGCGAGTTCGCGCATCCGCTGCAGCGAATCGGCGACCTTGCCCAGCGCGCCTTCGGCGGTCTGCGACAGCGAAATGCCGTCGTTGGCATTGCGCATCGCCACCGTCATGCCGCGCGCTTGCGAGTTCATGCGTTCGGCGATCGCGAGGCCGGCGGCGTCGTCCTTCGCGGAGTTCACCCGCAGGCCCGACGACAGGCGCTGCATCGAAGTCGCCAGCGACGACTGCGACGAGTTCAGATTGCGTTGCGCGTTCAGCGAGGCAATATTGGTGTTGATGGTCTGTGGCATTGATGCACTCCTGCGGAGATCCTGTCCTGGCTGCGATCCCGGTTAGGTGGGTCGGTTCCCGACCGCACCTGCGGATCCTCGCTGCGCCATCGCAGTCATTGTTTGGATCTGCCGGTTGGACCGGTGGTCGAGCGGTACTGCCTGCTCGATGGTTCCCATTGTGCGAAACGTGCTCCAACGCCGATTGGCTGATTAACGGGCGGAAAACCGGCCTTTAAAAACCAATAAAAGAAGGCCCCGCATCGGTCCCCTGGGGGGGCGATGCGGAGCCTTTGGAGGCCCGGCCGCGAAGGCCGGTGCTTGAGGAGTCAACCGTTGGAAGAGGGATCAGCTGCGCAACAGCGAGAGCACCTGCTGCGGGAGCTGGTTGGCCTGCGCCACCATCGTGTTGCCGGCCTGCTGCAGGATCTGCGCGCGGCTCAGGTTGGCGGTTTCCGCGGCGAAATCGGCATCCATGATGCGGCTGCGGGCGGCGGTCTGGTTCTCCACCGAGACCGACAGGTTGGAGATGATCGCGTCGAAGCGGTTCTGCGAAGCGCCCAGGATGGCGCGCTGGCCGCTGACCGTGGTGATGGCCGCGTCGATGTTGTCGATGACGGTCTTGAGCGAGTCGGGCGTCGAGGCGTTGTCGATCGTGCCACCGGTGACGGCGGTGATCGTCGCGTCGTTGGTCATGTTGTTGGTGATCACGTCGACCGAGTCGTTGGCGCTGGTGTTGGCGCCGATCTGGAAGGTCTGCGTGCCGGCGTCGTCGCCCAGGATGGACTTGCCGTTGAAGGTGGTGCCGCCGATGACGCGACCGATTTCCTGGCCCAGCTGCGCGTATTCCTTGCCGATCGAGTCGAGGTCGGACGTCGTGTTCGTCGCGTTGCGGGCCTGGACCGCCAGTTCACGCATACGCTGCAGCGAATCACCCACCTTGGACAGGGCGCCTTCAGCCGTCTGCGCCAGGGAGATGCCGTCGTTGGCGTTGCGCATCGCGACGTTCATGCCGCGGACTTGGGCATTCATGCGCTCGGCGATCGCCAGGCCGGCGGCATCATCCTTGGCCGAGTTGACGCGCAGTCCGGAGGACAAGCGCTGCATCGACACCGACAGCGACGACTGCGAGGACGAGAGGTTGCGCTGAGCGTTGAGCGATTGCAGGTTGGTGTTGATGATCTGAGCCATGATTCATTCCTTCAAGTTTCAAAGACCTTTTGGCGGTCTCGGCGGACGGTTGAATAATCGTCCGACTGAGCCGGACCACGTGGCCCTTGCTGTTGAATTGCGGACCCGTTGATGCAGTTATCGGGCCGCGCAGGAATGGACTTGAGGCCTTCTTGGAAAGAAAGCTTGTAACGCCCCATGGCGGGCGTGAAGTAGTGGCGGGGAGCCACTTTGGGCGAGCACTTGGTACGCGCCGCTTTTGAGGCCTTGCAGGCCGCTCCTGGGCCGCTTCCGTGGGCCGCTTCTGTGGGCGGCTTGGAGGGGATGGAAGACAGCCTCCGTCAGGCCAGGCGCGGGCTCTCCACGGGGCATGGGGCCTCGCGTCCGCGAACCCCAAGCCCCATTCCGGCCCCACCC
>SEFA01000172.1 GCA_004210455.1 Rubrivivax sp.
GGCATCGGGGCGGCCTGACCGTCCTTCGACGGCCGCTGTCCCTCACCCCCCCGCCCTCCCCCGCGGTGCGGGAGAGGGCGGGGGGGTGAGGGCCAGCGGCCGTCGAAGGACGGTCAGGCCGCCCCGATGCCCCGCACCATGGCGCCGGCTTCCGCCGCCTTCTTCGCCTTGAGCTTCGCGGTGAAGTCCAGCATGCGGTCGATGCACGACTTCGCTTCGACCCGGATCGCCTCGTCGACGAGGATCTCGCCGGTGCCGCGTTCCAGGCAGTCGACCAGCCCCTGCAGGCCGTTCATCGCCATCCACGGGCAGTGCGCGCAGCTCTTGCAGGTCGCGCTGTTGCCCGCCGTCGGCGCCTCGATCAGCACCTTGCCGGGCGCCATCTGACGCATCGCATGCAGAATGCCGTTGTCCGTGGCGACGACATACTCACGCGCCGTGCCCTCGACCACGGCCTTGATCAGCGCCGAGGTCGAGCCCACCACGTCCGCCTGCGCGACGACCGAGGCCGGCGACTCCGGGTGCACGAGGATCATCGCGTCCGGATGCTGCTCGCGCAGCAGCTCGAGCTCCAGGCCCTTGAACTCGTCGTGGACGATGCAGGCACCGTTCCACATCAGCATGTCGGCGCCGGTCTGCTCCTGGATGTAGCGGCCCAGGTGGCGGTCGGGCGCCCACAGGATCTTCTCGCCGCGGGCCTTGAGCTCGCTGACGATCTCCAGCGCGCAGGAGCTGGTGACCATCCAATCCGCCCGCGCTTTCACCGCGGCGCTGGTGTTGGCGTAGACGACGACGGTGCGGTCCGGATGGGCGTCGCAGAACGCGGCGAAGTCGTCGGCCGGGCAGCCCAGGTCCAGCGAGCAGGTCGCGTCCAGGTCGGGCATCAGCACGCGCTTTTCCGGGCTGAGGATCTTGGCGCTTTCGCCCATGAACTTCACGCCGGCGACGACCAGCGTCTGCGCCGCGTGGTCGCGGCCGAAGCGCGCCATCTCCAGCGAATCGGAAACGATGCCGCCGCTTTCCTGCGCGAGGTCCTGCAGGTCGCCGTCGACGTAGTAATGGGCGACGAGCACCGCCCCCTTGGCCTTGAGGAGTTCGGCGGCACGCGCCTTGAGTTGCGAGCGCTGGCTGGGCGTCAACGGTGCCGGCACCTTGGCCCACGCATGGGCGGTGCAGGTGGCGCCGTCCGCATCCTGGCGGGCGAAGTCGTAGAGAACCTGTTCCATAGGGTCGGAATTCTAGGTCTGGCCGAAAAACCGGCTCGGCGGCATGCCGACCGTCCGCGTGACCATCGCGGTGAAGGCGCTCGCGCTGGCGTAGCCGAGCTCGGCGGCGATGACCTGCATCGGCTTGCGATGCGCGGCCAGGCGGAGCGCCTCGGCCAGCAGCGCCTGCTGGCGCCATTGCGCGTAGCTGCTACCCAATTCCTGGCGGAACAGGCGCGAAACGGTGCGCGCGCTCGCGCCGACCTCGGCCGCCCAATCATCCAGGCTGGCATGGCGCATCGGCTCGGCCAGCACGGCCTCGCAGAGGCGGCGCAGGCGCTTGTCGGTGGGCAGCGCGACGCCAAGCTGCAGGCTGGGCGCGCGGCGGATCTCGTCGAGGATGAGCTTGCCGATCCAGCCTTCGCGGTCGGCCACGGGCTCGGCGACGGCCATGGTCCCGACTGGCTCGACCTCATCCCGTGCGAGCTGCACCGCCAGTTCCCGCAGCAGCGGAGAGACCTCGAGGACGCGGTTCTCCGCCCAGACCTCGCCCTCGTCGGGCGGATCCAGCAGGTAGAGCGTGCGCAGCTCGCAGCGCTCGACGGCGGTCACGGCGTGGACGACGCCGGCAGGGATCCACACGCCGCGGGAGGGCGGCACCAGGAAGGTCGCCCGGTCGGTGCTGACACGGACCACGCCGGTCACGGAGAAGACGAACTGGCCCCAGGTGTGGAGATGGGCCTGGATGTCCATGAATCCGTCCAGGCTGCGGGACTTGGCGCGCACCGGCCGGGCGGCGCTGGGCGCGTAGCGGCGCGGATCGAGCGGCGGCAGGCTGGCGCGC
>SEFA01000134.1 GCA_004210455.1 Rubrivivax sp.
CAGGTCCGGTACGGGCGCAGCAGCTTGAACTCGTAGCGCGCGACCGGGTGGTCCTCGAAGACCTGCTTGACGATGTCGGGGACCGACAGCTCCTGGAAGATCCGGCAGTCCGAGGTCCGTCCCAGCAGCCACAGCCACGGCTTGAGCTGCATCTCGTACACGCAGTGCTTGCCCTCGAAGCCGCGCTGCGCGAAGCGCGTCACGTAGCCGCTGAGGTAACGCGGCGCGTCGTCGCGCAGCGCGATCGTCAGCGTCGCGGGCTTGCCCAGCAGGTCCGACGCCAGGATGTCCTTGCGCTCGCTCAGCAGCGTCAGCACAGTGTCTCCGGCGTCGCTCAGACCCTCCCGCGACACACAGGTGTGCACGCGCAGAGTGTCTTCAGGCAAGGCGGTCTTGAGGCGGAAAGGTGAGGCCATGGCACCAAGGGTCAGGTCGACACCCGGAGGCTAGGGATCACCCGCAATCACCACAACGGTCGAAAGTCACTCCCGCACCTGGCAGTGGCAAAAGCGAATTTCGCAGAATTATCAGAATGACCGGCAAGACCTGACCCAGGTCAGGTCATCAACAGGAATTCCTGGCCGTCCAAGATCTCGGCAACGTCTTCCCGCCACTGCCGGATGTCGTTCACCTGGTGCCAGGCGACGCCCGGGGGCCAGGTCCTGCCTTCGCCGTGGAAACGATCGCGCATCATCCCGACGATGCTCTGCGGCCCAGGCCAGGCGGATTCTCCGATGTCGACCAGCAGGTTTCCTCGATCCAGTTCTTCGAGCAAGACCTGGCGCAGGCCGGCCGGAAGTCGGTAGACGAGCGAAATCCAGTCTCGCGCCGCGCAAGGATCCTGAACTCGCGCCCTGATCTCCGCGGCGAACGTGCTGGCGATTGCCGCCGCATCGGCTTCAGACATCGAGCGCCAGTCCATGGAGCACCGAAAGCAGAGGCGATCGGAAGGCGGGTAGCGACTCCAGGACGAACGTTTGGTCACGCATTCCCCTCTAGCGAGAAGCGGCCCCAGGGCGTACCCGCGGGTACTCCGCCACGCCAATGCGACGGATCCGCGGCGCTTTCGTAGAGGGCGAAAAGCTCCTGTGTGACGAGGTCCCGTGCGGCCTGTTCTGAATCGGCAGTCCCGATCAACCGGACCTCACCCCGCTCAGCGAAGCCGATCCGCCAGCATCCGTCCTGCTTGTCCATGACGAAATGATCGTCCCCGGTCCAGCAGTCTTCCGTGAGCACCGAGCGAGGAATCCCGTGAGAGCGGGCGAACGCGAGCAGCTCCTCAAGGCTCAACGGGAGCACCGTCCGAGGGTCGCCATGCCGGAACCAATCCTCGCCGAAGTGGGTTCGAAGGAACGCTGCGCTGGTGAGGTCAAGTACGGCGCGCTTGAGATCGTGGATGGGTATCACGGTCAGCGCTGCATCCCTTCAGCGACCGCGCACCACGATCGACAGGTCGCCCTGCTTCGGGTCGACGGAGAACTCGATCTCGCCCCAGGGGAATCGAGCCAGTGCCAACGGTCTGGCGACCATCTCCGGCGAGACGCCGGTCTTCTTGGCGAAGCGCTTCACGATCTTGCTGGTCACGATGGTGTCCGGAAACTCTTCCTCATCGAAAAGCACCGCCGCCACGACGCCATGCCCTTCCTCCTCGGCGATCACCAGTCTCGCCGAGAGATCGAGATAGCGCACGGAGCTTTCAGACGGCGACACGGGCTCGCCAGGTGCCCAAACGCCTTTGCCATCGATCAGCACCCGCCCCGTCGTCACATCGATATCGAGATTCACTTGAAGCCCTTTTTCATTTGCCCAGCTTGATGATCCGGAAGGTGTCCGACAGGTTGCCCTTTTCGGAATTGGACATGAAGTACTGGACGCCGCCGCCCTTGCCCAGATGTGGGTTGGCAGCAGCCTTGCCCATCGCCACGCATGTGTCCTCCTTCAGCACGTAGGCATGCACCTGGGTGCGCATGTCCCGCGCCTTCGGACTCTTCCAATTGTCCTTGTGCGCGACCTGCAATGCATCGTTGTAATCGCGCGCCGACTTGGCCCCAAGCACCTCACCACCCTTGACGAAATAGTTTCCGGGCGCTGGCCCGTGTGGATACAGGGTGTAGAGCACCGTGCCCTTCTTCATAACAACGTTGGTGTAGCTGTCCTTGCCGTCGTACGGGGTCGTCCCCTGCCAACTGCGCGCTTCGGTGGCCGGGTCCTTCCCGCAACAGGGATCACATCCGCCCTTGCCCTTCGTCAACCCCAGTGGATCGATCCACTGCACCGGATCCGGGGCGTACTGGTACGGATTGAATCCGCCCATCAACCCGATCGGATCCTGCGTCAGATACCGCCCCGCATCCGGGTCGTAGTAGCGATACCGGTTGTAGAAGAGCCCGGTCTCCTCGTCCTCATACTGCCCCTGGAAGCGCAAGGGCTGGCGGTTCTCGTCGACGTCGGTGCGCGCCACGCGGCCCCAGGCCCGGTAACGCGCGCGCCAGCGTGTGCGGCCGTTCTCGTCCAATAGCGCGAGCGGCGTGCCGAGATGGTCGCACTCGTAGAAGCGCACCTCGTCGTTCGCGCTGTCGACGCCGTCCCATCTCGCCTGCGCCGACTGCTCGGCATCGCAGTCCGTGCGCCAGCGCGCCAGCCGTCGATACCAGCGCACATGCGCGTCCGGCTCCGCGGAAAGCGCATCCGGTCGATCCCACGCGATCACGGGCGCGAACGCCACCGATCCGCCATCGAACGCGGCCAGCGTCTCCGCGCTGCGGACCCGCGCCAGCGGCGTGAAGCTGTCGGGCTCGTGCACGTAGGCCACGCTGCCTAACGCGTCGACTTCCTGCACCATGAGGTCGCCGTTCCAGACGAACACGGTGACGCGCTCACCGTCCGGAGACGCCACGCGCTTGAGCACTCGACGTCCCATCGCGTCGTAGGCGTAGCGACTCGTCAGCGCGCCTTGGGGCGTCGTGCGCTCGGCCCGGACCAGTCGCTGATGCGCGTCGTACTGCAGGCTCAGCGCGTCGATGGCGGCGCCGATCGCCCCCTCATTGGCCGCATCGTCCTGTACCCAGTGCTTGCGGACCGCATTGCCGTCCGCATCGTGTTCATAGTGCCAACCGAGCGCCCGGCTCACGACGTTGCCTCGCACTGGCGCCGCAGGCAACGCCGTTCCGCTGTGTCCTCCGGGCCCCCCGGGGACCGACGTCCCGGCGGTCATCCCCGGCAAAGGCACGAGGTTGCCCGCCGGATCGAAAGCGAAGGTCTCCCGCAGTCCCGGCTGGACCGCCGACATCAGCTGCCCCACCACGTCATGCGTGTAGCGCAGCTCTCCCAGCACGGAGTCGTCGATGCGCTCGATGTCGCCGGTCCGCGCATAGCCGTACTCGCGCTCCCGGAGCGCGCCCGGTGCCGCATCCCCGAAGCCGAACACGCTGCGCGTCCAACGCGATGCGCGGTCGTATCGCAGCTCGCGTCGCATGCCGCCGCGGCGCAGTCCGCCCAGGCTGCGTCGTGTCTCGCGATGCAACGCGTCGCGATCGACGTCGGCCAGCGGTCGACCTTGCCACAGCACGCCGTGCCAATGGCCCGGTCCGTAGCGCTGCGTCTGCACCACCCGCCCGTTGGGCAGGCGTGTCGCCACGCGCTGCCCCAGCGCGTCGTACTCGTGCCTCAGCAGAAACGACGCGGCCGCGGTGCCGCGTTCAGCCGTGTCGGGCCAACCGCCCGCGGGATCCAACCGCACGCGCTCCGGCGCCAATTCGATGCGCTGCCGTTCTTCGATCAGCTGACCCGCCGCGTCCCAGCGCAGGCGCGACTGCGCCGCCGCGTTCTCGACCGCGATCACCCGGCTCAGCGGATCCCAGGCGAAACGCTCCTGCCCGTCCGGCGTCACGCGCGCCACCATCCGGCCGAGCGCGTCGCGCACGTAGTCCGTGCGGATCGCGCCGCGCTGGCTGGCGATGAGTTCCCCCGCGGCGTCGTAGTCGTAACGGCTGACGAGTCCGTCGAACCCCGTTTCCTGGATCAGGCGCCCTTGCGCGTCGTAGGCCAGCCGGTACGACTCGCCGTTGCCGTTGACCAGTTCGACCAGCCGCAGCGCTCGGTCGTAGCGGTATTGCAGCCGCTGACCCGCCGCATCGATGCGCTCGATCGGCAGCCCCTGCATCTGGTAGCGATAGGTGGTCTGTCGGCCCACGCCGTCCATGTGGACGAGCAGGCGTCCCATGGCGTCGTAGCTGAATCGTTCCTCGCCGCCGTCGGGGTGGCGGATGGCCACGAGACGGTCGATCTCATCCCAACCGTAACGCACGCTGTGCCCCAACGCATCGGTGCGGGCGACGAGGCGGCCACGCGCATCCCAGTCGAAGCGGGTCTCCGATCCGGAACAGTCGACATAGGCGATCAAGCGGCTGTTGCCGTCGTAGACATAGGTCTTCGCACGACCGGCCGCGTCGATCAATTCCCGCAACTGGCCGAACACGTTGTAGGCCATCCGCGTGACGCGTCCCAGCGCGTCGGTCTGCGCCACCACGCGACCTTCAAGATCGAACGCGCGCTCCTGCACGTGCCCCATCGCATCGATGGTCCGGATCGGCTGGTGGCGCCCGTCGTACTGCAGCACCGTCCGACCGCCCATCGCATCGGTGGTGCTGAGCAGGCTCCCCTGCGCGTCGTAGGTGAAGCGCGTCGTGTTGCCGGCGGCGTCGGTCTCTTCCAGCAGATCGCCGGCGTCGCTCCAGCGACGGGTACCCAGCCGGCGGGCTTCCGCTCCCGCGTGGTCCTGCACCCGCACATCGACGCAGAGGTTGTTGGCGTTGAACCGGTAGGTCCAGACGCTGTCGTCGCTCTGGCGGACACGGGTCGTGTCGGCGTCGACGTAGTCGATGTGCACCGGCTCCGTGCCGTCCTCCCCGGCCGCGTAGATCGCCCGCGCCCAGTGACTGGTGAGCGGCGACCAGGTCCCGCGATGCTCCGGTGGGACATCGTCCTGTTCGTCAGCGACGACGGCCGGCTGGAACAACACGTCCGCGCCCTGCCAGCGGAGCACCCACGCCCCTCCGGCCGGATCGACGTATCGCGTCAACAGGTGAACGTCGTAGTGGTAGCGCCAGAGATGCCCCAGCGCATCCTTTCTCCCGAGCAGATCCAGGGCCGACAGATCGGCGCCGTCGCGCGGCGCTTCGAGTCCGTAGGCGTAGCGCGTCAAGACCTGCCACCCGGTCGTCGGCGTCCCGGCGACGTCGCCGGGGCCCGTGCCGTCGACGGCGAGGCGCCGGACCAGCCTGCCGATCCGCAAGGCGCCGTGGCACGTGCGTTGTGCGTCGGTCAATGCGCCGGTCGGGGCGGCGTGCGCCTCCAGCACGATGTCGCCGGGTGCCGTGATGCGGAGCACCGTGAAGTCCTCGTCCAGGCGCTGCGGCAGGACCGCCGCCTCCCAGCCGGGCAACCAGTCGAGCCGCACGAGCAGCCCGTCCGGACGTCGCTGCTCGGTCAGGTAGCAGCACTGGACGATCTCGTTGCGCGGCGCGGGCTCTTCCAGCAGACGACGCGATCGTGGCTTCAGGCCTTCCAGCCCGATCGGCATGACGTCGACCGCCAGCGCGCCGCAACGCGGACGTTCGAAGACGTCGACGCTGCCGTCGCGCCACTGCAGCTCGAAACGCCATTCGGCGACGCGTGTCAGCGCGAAGGCCTCGAAGGCGTCATCGAACGTTCCGCCGACCGACAGCAGCGGCAGCAGGACGGTCCGCCCGGTCGCGTCGTGATAAGCCATGCCGCGCGCGCCGACGCTCAGCCGCACCAGGTACGACGCCGTCCATCGCGCCCCGAGCAACCCCCGGTCGTAAGCCGCGTGGCTCGACCGGTAAGTACGCAGCCAGGCGACGGGCATCAGGCCGTCGATCTCGGCATCGAGTTCCGACAGCAACTCGTCCCCGGTGCCGTAATGGATGGGCCGCCGGCTTCGCGTCGCCGCCTTGCCCGGCCCCTGGCTCTGCGGGCAGCAGTCCTTGGGCTGCTTCTTGTCTTCCGGCGCCTTCTTCTGCGTCTTGCCGCCGTCGGACTTGTCCGCCTCATGCTTCTCCGGATGCGGCTTGGGATCGGGCTTCTTCGCCGGCGGATGCTTCTTCGGGAAGAAGCGCGACAGCAGCCGGCCGCCGCCCGGCAGCCGCGTCAGCGCCCAGTTGACGCCGCGCTCGGCGGCCTGCTCCGCGAGCGCGCCCAGGCTGGGCGCCTTGTCGTCCAGCACCCAGTCCGCGGTCGCGTCCAGCACGTCCGTCGCCGTGCCGGTGGCCGCGCCGACCGCCGTGACGCCGCCGCCCACCGCCGTCACGGCACCACCCGCCGTGGCGATGGCGCCGCCGACCGGCGCGCCCACGCCCGTCAGCGCCACGCCGCCGCCCACCAGCGTCGTCGCCGCGCCGGCGGTCGCGACCTTCCCGCCGGTCTCCATCGCTTCGTCGCTGAACTCGTGCAGCGCCTCCGAGGCTCCGCTGTCGCGGTACGCCTGCGCGGTGCCCTTGAGCCGGCGCTTCGCCGCCGCGGTGCCCCGCTCATAGACACGCCCCACCGTGTTGCGGGCGTTCATCCAGATGAGGTCGGCCTCCCGCACCCACGACTTCGTGTTGCTCGTCGCCGTGCTGCTCTTGTCCTTGGGCTCGGCCTTGTCCAGGTAGGTCCCGCTCTTGACGCCGCCCTTCACGCCGCGCGCGTCGCCGGTCACCTTCGGGATGAAGGTCTGTCCGTGCAGCACGGCCGCATCGCCCTGGTGCTTGACGTTGCGCGAGGCGGCGGACGCCTCCTTGAACTCGCCCTTGATCGGATACGGGATCGGCACGATGTTGCTGCCCACCGGGGTGAGGCAGACATCGGGCTGCAGGCTGACGCAGAAGAATCGCTTGGATCGGGTGACGGTTTCGCGGGCCATGAGGACGATCAGGGGCCGACGGCGTGGCGGCGGCGGTTGCGGGGGAAGATCGGAAGCGGCGCGCCTGCGCCTGCGGCGGCGACTACATGACCGGCTGCGCCATCACGGCGCGCAGCTCGGCGAGCCGCTCGCGTTGTCCGGGCGTCCTGGCCTCCATCAGCCGCGCCTCTTCCAGGCCGTATTGCGCGCCGATGCTCCAGCGCCAGCAGACGTCGATGCAGCCCTCGTCGCTGTCGATCAGCACCGTGTCGATCACGGGGTCGAAGCAGCGCACGTCGCCCTCGGCGTCGATGCCCATGAGGGTGAAACCGCGATCGGGCAGCTCGAACATCGTCATCCGTTGGCCGCCTTGCACGAGTCTGGCCGCCGGATGTGCGCGCGGCCAGAGGTTGTCCAGCACGACGCGCTCGCCGCCGCGAAGCGGACGGCATTGCTGATCGGCCGGCGCGCAGTTCCAGTAACGGAAGTCGAAGTCCGGATTCAACGCCAGACCGGCCGCCACATGCGCGGGATCCGGCGTCTCCTTGCCGATCCAGGCCACGCGCGGCGCCCATCCGCGTTCCAGCGGGCCGAGGCCGACGGTCTCCAGCGACTCGCGCCCGGCGGCGACGTGCCAGAAGTCCTCGACCGTGACCGGCTGATGCGCGAGCTCGATCTGATGTGCGGGCAGACGATCGAGCCGGGTCGCCTGGAGGAACCATTCGCGCGTGAATCCCCGGCCCGCCGGATTGAAGCGGCTGGCCTCGTGCGCGAGCGGACGTTGCGGCGGCTCGGCCGACGCATCCGGATGCGCCGCCAGCTGTTCGGGTCGCAGGTGATGGCGCGCGGGCACGGCTCCGGCCACCGGGCTGCCCACGTCGATGCGGACCTGACCGCCGAAGCCGTGTTCGTAGCGCAGCGCGCAATGCGCGATCGGCTCCGCCGCACTCAGCATCCAGTCCTCGGGACGAGGCGCGCGTCGACCGGCCCCGGGGTCAGCGCCTGCGCCTTCAGCCGGCCGCTTCATCCACCAGCGCGGACCGTGGACCCGCACCTGCTTGTCGATGAGCACTCTGAATGCGTCGCGCGCGGCGACCGGTTCCAGCGAGGTCGCCCCCGGCGCCGACGCCTTGGGTTCGAAGACGCGCAGCCGGGCGACGAAGGACGCCACCGGCGTCGCCTCCGGCGCGTAGGCCGATCCCACGACGAGCACGTCGCACATCGGCTTGTAGGGCGAGAGATCGCTCTCCTCGCGGATCGTCAGCGCCGGGTTGCCCTCGTGGGGCAGATCCTCGTCGTTCAGGGGCGCAGGCGCCTCCTCGAGCAGCAGCGGCGCGAGTCCCGAGGCATCGGGCTCGCCGAGCCGGTAGCGCTCCTTCAGCACCACCGTGTGGATCAGACGCAAGGCCGGATCCAGCGCATCGAACTGCAGGTGCGAGCGGCCGGTCAGGTCGCGCAGGATCAGTCGCGGCAGGTCGGCGCCGCGCAGATCCTCAACCGACCGGATTGGTGTCGACGTCATCGCCGTGCACTTCCACTTTCTTGTCGCCGCGGATGATCACTTCCTTGCCGCTGATCTCGATGCGCCCGTCCTTGGTCATGAGCAGGCTGCTCGCGCCGACGGTGATGCTCAGGCGGTCGCCGGCCGTGATGTTGATCGAGTGCCCCACGGCCGTCGTCTGGTTGAGACCGACGACCGTGGCCATCACGCCGCCGACGTTCAGGCTGTAGCCGAGGCCGACGTTGTCCATGCGGCCGAGACCGACGTTCTGCATCGAGGCCAGCGTGATCGTCTCGGTCTTCATGCCGCCGATGTCGATCTTCTGGTTCGCGCCGATGGAGATCGTCTCGTTGATCCCGACGTCCTCGGTCCGGTTCATCCCGATGGAAATCTTCTCGTCCAGGTCGACCCGCTCCGTGCGGTTCTGATGGATCGTGATCGTCTCGTCCAGGTTCACCGTCTCCGTACGGTTGCCCTTGACCAGCGTCGTCTCATGCCGGTCGATCGTCTTGGTCCGGTCCCTTCCGACCCAGTGCGTCTCGTCGTTCTCGACTTCGATGTCCTGGTTCTTCTCCGCGTGGATCCACAGCTGCTCGTCGCCCTGCTTGTCCTCGAACCGGATCGCGTTGGCGTTGCCGTAGCTCCCGCCCTTGGTCGAGCGCGTCAGGAAGCCGCTCTGCGTCGCGTTGGCCGGCAGGTCCCACGGCGGCAGGTTCTCGCCGTTGTAGGTCCGCCCCATGATGATGGGCGCGTCCGGGTCCCCTTCGAT
>SEFA01000001.1 GCA_004210455.1 Rubrivivax sp.
CGGCGGGGCCCTCGGCGGGGGCATTGGGAACGGTGGAGTCGCTCATGATGGCCAAACGGTGACAATGAGCGGCATTGTCGTCCAGCATGTCCGCCCTCGCCAGGGCGGGTGCCCGACTCCACGGCAAGACCACGCACCCCTCCATGCGCCGTTCCACACTCGCCGGCACCGCGCCGACCCCTCCCGCTCCTTCCACCGACGGCGCCGCCGTGTCCGCGTCGTCCGCAGCCGCGCCCGAAGCGCGCGGCGACTGGCACACCATCGCGCGCCTGCTCCCGTACTTCTGGCAATACCGCTGGCGCGTCGGCATCGCGCTGGGTTTCATGGTCGCGGCCAAGCTCGCCAACGTCGGCGTGCCGCTGCTGCTCAAGCAACTGGTCGACAGTCTCGACATCCCCGCCGGCAGCGCGCAGGCGTTGATGGTCGTGCCGGTCGGTCTGCTGCTCGCCTACGGGATGCTGCGGCTGTGCACCTCGCTCTTCACCGAGGCGCGCGAATTGATCTTCGCCAAGGCCACCGAGGGCGCCTCGCGCAGCATCTCGCTGCAGGTGTTCCGCCATCTGCACGACCTCAGCCTGCGCTTCCACCTCGAACGCCAGACCGGCGGCATGACCCGCGACATCGAGCGCGGCACGCGCGCCGTGCATGCGCTGATCTCGTACTCGCTCTACAGCATCTTCCCGACGCTGGTCGAGGTGGTGCTGGTGCTCAGCCTGCTGGCGGTGAAGTTCGACGTGCGCTTCGCCTGGATCACTGGCGCCGCCCTGGTGTTCTACATCGGCTTCACGATCGTCGTCACCGAGTGGCGCACCAAGTACCGCAAGCTGCTCAACGAGCTGGACTCGCACGCGCACAGCAAGGCGATCGATTCGCTGCTGAACTATGAGACGGTGAAGTACTTCAACAACGAGGACTTCGAGGCCGCCCGCTACGACCAGAGCCTGGAGCGCCTGCGCCGCGCGCAGCTCAAGTCGCAGCGCACGCTGTCGCTGCTCAACAGCGGGCAGCAGGTGATCATCGCCGCCGCGCTGGTGGCCATGCTGTGGCGCGCGACGCAGGGCGTGGTCGGCGGCCGCATGAGCCTGGGCGATCTGGTCATGATCAACGCCTTCATGATCCAGCTCTACATCCCGCTGAACTTCCTCGGCGTGATCTACCGCGAGATCAAGCAGAGCCTGACCGATCTGGAGAAGATGTTCGGCCTGCTGGCCCGCGAACGCGAGATCGCCGACGCGCCCGGCGCCCAGCCGTTGCGCGTGATCGGCGCGGACGGCGCGACCGTGCGCTTCGAGGACGTGCACTTCGCCTACGAGCCCCAGCGTCCCATCCTGAAGGGCGTGAGCCTGGAGATCCCGGCGGGCAAGAAGGTCGCCGTCGTCGGGCCGAGCGGGTCGGGCAAGAGCACGCTGGCCCGGCTGCTCTACCGCTTCTACGATGCGCAGTCGGGCCGCATCGCCATCGACGGCCAGTCGCTCGCCGAGGTGACCCAGCAAAGCGTGCGCCGCGCGATCGGCATCGTGCCCCAGGACACCGTGCTCTTCAACGATACGATCGCCTACAACATCGCCTACGGCCGGCCCGAGGCGACGACGGACGAGATCGAGGCCGCCGCGAAGTCCGCGCACATCCACGACTTCATTAGCGCGCTGCCGCTGGGTTACCAGACCATGGTCGGCGAGCGCGGCCTGAAACTCTCCGGCGGCGAGAAGCAGCGCATCGCGATCGCGCGCACGCTGCTGAAGAATCCGCCCATCCTGATCTTCGACGAGGCGACGTCGGCGCTGGACTCGCGCAACGAGCGCGCCATCCAGGCCGAGCTCGAGGCCGCCGCGCAGGACAAGACCGTGCTGGTCATCGCGCACCGGCTCTCCACCGTCGTCGACGCGCACGAGATCCTGGTGATGGAGCAGGGCCTCATCGTCGAGCGCGGCACGCACGCCGCGCTGCTGGCGCAACGCGGCCGGTACGCGCAGATGTGGTCGCTGCAGCAGGACGGCCAGGATCGGCAGGACCTTCCGGAAGGTGCCATCGCGTCGCAGGGATAAACTCCCGCGCCGTGGAAACCAAATGGCTTGAAGACTTCGTGAGCCTGGCGGAGACGCGCAGCTTCTCCCGCTCGGCTCAACTGCGGCATGTCACGCAGCCCGCGTTCTCGCGCCGCATCCAGGCGCTGGAAGCCTGGGCCGGCGTCGATCTGGTCGACCGCTCGTCCTATCCGACGCGACTCACCGCCGCCGGCGAGACGCTGCTAGGCCAGGCCGTGGACCTGCTCGGCAATCTGCAGGCCACGCGCAACATGCTGCGCAGCCACCAGTCGGCGGGGCAGGACATGATCGAGTTCGCCGTCCCGCACTCGCTGTCCTTCAGCTTCTTCCCGCACTGGCTGATGGAGCTGCGCCAGCGCTTCGGCGAGGTGAAGTGCCGGCTCAACGCGCTCAACGTCCACGACGCGACGCTGCAGCTCAGCGAAGGCAACTGCGACCTGCTGGTGGTCTACCACCACCCGAGCCAGCCGCTGCAGCTGGACCCGGAACGTTACGAATCGGTCTCGCTGGGCCACGAGACGCTGGCCGCCTATGCGAAAGCTGACACAAGCGGCGCGCCGATGTTCCGGATTTCCGGACACCCGGGGCAGAAGATCCCCTTCCTCAGTTACGCCTCGGGCGCCTACCTCGGGCGATTGGTGGAACTGATCGTCAAGGGCGCGGCGCAGCCGCTGAACTTCGAATCCGTCTTCGAGACCGACATGGCCGAGAGCCTCAAGGCCATGGCCATCGAGGGCCACGGACTGGCCTTCCTGCCGGCCAGCTCGGTGAAGAAGGAAGTGAAGGCGCGCCGCCTGGTGCGGGCCGCGGAGCCCGGCCAGTACGAGCTCAACATGGAGTTGCGCATGTACCGCGAGCGCCAGGGATCGACGCGACGGGTCAAGCCGGTCGCGCAGGCGCTGTGGAATTTCCTGACCCACGCCGAGAAGATCGACGCCTGAGTCGGCGGCTGAAGCGACGGCCCGGTCGACGCCCGACATGCCGACCTGAACCGGGCACGGAACCTGCATACGTAAGCCACGCAACAAGTCGAGATGCGTGATACTCCCTACCCAGCAAAGCGACCGCTCATGGTCTGCTCTGCCGGTTGGGAGGCTCACCGGTCGAACCTCCCTGAATCCGCTTTTTGAATCCGAACAAGCAGGAGCATCTATGAAGAAGGCATTGCTGGTACTGGCCCTTGGCGCGGCGTTGGTTGGCGTGGCGCAGGCCGACACGCTCAAGAAGATCAAGGACACAGGCAGCGTGACCATGGGCGTTCGCGAGTCCTCGGGCGCGCTGTCCTATACGCTCGGCGACGGCAAGTACGTGGGTTACCACGTCGAGATCTGCCAGAAGGTGCTGGGCGACGTCCAGAAGCAGCTGGGCCTGGCCAAGCTGGACATCAAGTACCTGCCGGTGACCTCGCAGAACCGGGTGCCGCTGGTGCAGAACGGCACGGTCGACATCGAGTGCGGTTCCACCACCAACAACATGACCCGCGCCAAGGACGTGGCCTTCGCCGTCACGACCTATGTCGAGGAAGTGCGCATCGCGGTCAAGGCCGATTCGGGCATCACCTCGATCGCCCAGCTGAACGGCAAGACGGTCGCGACGACCACCGGCACCACCTCGGTCCAGCTGCTGCGCAAGCATGAGCGCGCCAACGGCGTGGACTTCAAGGAAGTGCTGGGCAAGGACCACGCCGACAGCTTCCTGCTGCTGGAGTCGGGCCGCGCCGACGCCTTCGTGATGGACGGCCAGATCCTGGCCGGCAACATCGCCAAGTCGCGCAACCCGGCGGGCTTCAAGATCGTCGGCGAAGTGCTGTCGGTCGAGCCGATCGCCATCATGGTCCGCAAGGACGACCCGGCCTTCAAGAAGGCCGTGGACGACAGCATCAAGGGCCTGATGAAGTCGGGCGAGATCGCCAAGCTGTACGACAAGTGGTTCACGCAGCCGATCCCGCCGACCAACACCAAGGTCGGCCTGCCGGCGACGGCCGCGACGAAGGACGCCTGGGCGAACCCGAACGACAAGCCGGTCGAGGAATACGCCAAGAAGTGATGGTCCTCGCCTGAGCACAAGGCGCCCCGCGGGGCGCCTTGTCGCAACAGGCCTTCGTAGTGTTGGATGGAGCACGCCATGGCGAGCTGGGATTGGCAGTTGTACTGCACAGACATGGTGACCGAGGAGGTCGCGCCGAAGTGTTTCGGTGCTCCCGGTTATGAGACTTACCTGGACGCGATGATCCACGGCTGGGGCTGGACGATGTTCGTCTCGGTCGTGGGTCTGCTGGTTGCGCTCGTGGCCGGTTCGCTGATCGGCGTGCTGCGCACGGTGCCGAACAGGAAACTGGCGATGTTCGGCGAGTCCTGGACGGAGCTGTTCCGGAACATTCCGCTGATCGTCCAGGTGTTCATCTGGTATCACGTGGTGCCGCGCCTGTTCCCGGTGCTGGACCTGCCGCCCACCATCCTGGTGGTGATCGCGATCGGCCTGTTCACCTCGGCGCGGGTCGCGGAGCAGGTCAAGGCCGGCATCCTGACGCTGCCCAAGGGTCAGCGTTATGCGGGCCAGGCGCTGGGGCTGACGCTGCCGCAGACCTACCGCCATGTGCTGCTGCCGATGGCGTTCCGCATCGTCATCCCGCCGCTGACCAGCGAAAGCATGAACATCGTCAAGAACTCGGCGGTGGCCTTCGCGGTGAGCGTGCCCGAGCTGGCGCAGTTCGCGCTGCAGGCGTCGGAGCAGTCCAGCTTCGTGCAGATCTTCCTGCCCGTGACGCTGCTGTACTTCGTCTCGGCCTACGCGATCAACCGCGTGGCCAAGGGCATCGAGTGGTACGTGCGCGTGCCCGGCATCCTGGGAGCGAAGTGACATGACGCAACTCGATTTCTCGTTCCTGACCTGGGACGTCCTGACGTCCTTCGTGGCCAAGGGCCTGTGGTTCTCCATCCAGCTGACGATCTCGGCCATGATCGGCGGCATCGTGCTGGGCACCGTGCTGGCGCTGATGCGCCTGTCGGGCCGGTGGTGGCTGGAAAGGCCGGCGGCGTTCTACGTCGACACGCTGCGCTCCATCCCGCTGGTGATGGTGATCCTGTGGTGCTACCTGCTGCTGCCGTACGCCACGGGCGCGCTGGGCTGGAGCACCTTCAAGCCGGAGACCACGGCGCTGATCACCTTCACGCTGTTCGAGGCCACCTACTACTCGGAGATCATGCGCGCGGGCATCCAGTCGGTGTCCAAGGGCCAGGTCTACGCGGGGTACGCGATGGGCATGACCTACCGCCAGACCATGAGCCTGGTGGTGCTGCCGCAGGCCTTCCGCAACATGCTGCCGGTGCTGCTGACGCAGACCATCGTGCTGTTCCAGGACACGTCGCTCGTCTATGCGATCGGCGCGTACGACCTGCTGAAGGGCTTCGAGGTCGCCGGCAAGAACTTCGGTCGGCCGATGGAGACCTATCTCTTCGTCGCCGTCGTCTATTTCGTGATCTGCTTCAGCCTGTCCATGCTGGTCCGCCGGCTGCAGAAGAAGATCGCCATCATCCGCTGAGGTCCGCCCCATGATCGAAATCAAGAACGTCTCCAAGTGGTACGGCCCGTTCCAGGTGCTGACCGATTGCTCCACCACCATCCAGAAGGGTGAGGTGGTGGTGGTGTGCGGCCCGTCAGGGTCGGGCAAGTCCACGCTGATCAAGACCGTCAACGCGCTGGAGCCCATCCAGGCGGGCGATATCGTGGTCGACGGCACCAGCCTGACCAATCCCAAGACCAACCTGCCCAAGCTGCGTTCGCGCGTGGGCATGGTGTTCCAGCATTTCGAGCTGTTCCCCCACCTGTCGGTGACGGAGAACCTGACACTGGCGCAGGTCAAGGTACTGGGCCGCAACATGGCCGACGCCAAGACCCGTGGGCTGAAGATGCTGGAGCGCGTGGGCCTGATGGCGCACAAGGACAAGTTCCCGGGCCAGCTGTCGGGCGGCCAGCAGCAGCGCGTGGCGATCGCCCGGGCGCTGTCCATGGACCCGATCGTCATGCTGTTCGATGAGCCGACCTCGGCGCTGGACCCCGAGATGGTCGGCGAGGTGCTGGACGTGATGGTCCAGCTGGCCAACGAAGGCATGACCATGATGTGCGTGACGCACGAGATGGGCTTCGCGCGCAAGGTCAGCCACCGCGTCATCTTCATGGACGCCGGCAAGATCATCGAGGACTGCACCCGCGACGAATTCTTCGGCGATCCGGAAGCGCGTTCGCCGCGCGCCAAGGACTTCCTGGCGAAGATCCTGCAGCACTGAGCGCGGACGCCACCGGCGTCCCGTATTCCGCCAAGAAGGCCCGCTCCGTTAGGTGCGGGCCTTCTGCTTTCCGAGCCTCCGAGGTTCCAGTCAGGTTGTCACTCGTCCACGGCATGCATGAGCGAAAGACTCCTGGTTGAGGTCAGTGACGGCCGACGGTCAGATCCCAACAATCGATGACTTCGCGATTCGACCGGACTGTGTGGTGAGTCGCATGAGGCGCGATGACATCCGTGCGGGAATCCGCCCGATGGGGTCAGGCCGTGCTTCGGTCCTCAAGTGGTACGGGGGTGTTGTTGATGAGCACATGGCACAACGTTCAGGGCAAGCCGAAAACGCAATCGCGCCGGGCAGGCTGGAAAGCGAAGAGCGACTTCGTGACGCGTGTCGAGCATGACGCGAAGAACGATGCGATGCTGCAGACGATTCGATCGGACATCGCCGGCATCCGAGGCGACATTGCTCAGCATCGCCTGGATGTGACGCAGCAGATCTCCGTCATCAAGGGTGATGTGGAGCGGTTGAATGGTCAGATCGAGGGGGTGAAGGGCCATCTCGAAGGGGTGAAGACTTCTCTCAATGTCATCCTGGCGGTCCTGGCCCTGTTTGTCGGACTCGGGCTGGTCCAGTTTGCTCCGCTGGTGAAGGTGGTCACGGACATGCTGACCTCGACGACGCCCGGCGTCGTGCGCCTTCCGCCGCCTGCCGCGGGTCCCCCGGCGAGCGGACGCTGAAGGGCGTGGATGCGACAATCCCGCCTCATGAGCGAAACCCTTGTCCTGACCCGTCCCGACGACTGGCACGTGCACCTGCGCGACGGTGCCGCCCTGCAGAGCGTCGTCCCGTATACCGCGCGCCAGTTCGGGCGTGCGATCGTGATGCCGAACCTGAGACCGCCGATCACGACGGCGGGGCAGGCCGTCGCATATCGCGAGCGCATCCTCGCCGCCGTGCCCGCCGGCGTGGATTTCGAGCCGCTGATGACGCTCTATCTGACCGACCGCACCACGCCGGACGACATCGCCGCCGCGAAGGCCGCGGGCATCGTCGCGCTCAAGCTTTACCCGGCCGGCGCCACGACCAACAGCGATGCCGGCGTCACCGACATCCGCAAGACTTACGCGACGCTGGAGGCCATGCAGAAGGCCGGCCTGCTGCTGCTGGTGCACGGCGAGGTGACCGACGGCGACGTCGACGTATTCGATCGCGAGGCCTTCTTCGTCGATCGCGTGATGCGTCCGCTGCGCAAGGACTTCCCCGAGCTGAAGGTCGTCTTCGAGCACATCACGACCAAGGAAGCCGCGCAGTACGTGACCGACGCGGACCGCTTCACCGGCGCGACCGTCACGCCGCAGCATCTGCTCTACAACCGCAACGCCATCTTCATGGGCGGGCTGCGTCCGCACTACTACTGCCTGCCGGTGCTCAAGCGCGAGGAGCATCGCCTCGCGCTGATCAAGGCTGCCACGTCCGGCAGCGCCAAGTTCTTCCTCGGCACCGACAGTGCACCGCACGCCTCGGTGATGAAGGAGAACTCGGTGTGCGGCGCCGGCTGTTTCACCGCGCTGTCCGCGATCGAGCTCTATGCCGAGGCCTTCGAGGCCGCGGGCGCGCTCGACAAGCTGGAGGCCTTCGCCAGCTTCCACGGCGCCGACTTCTACGGCCTGCCGCGCAACACCGCCAAGGTCACGCTACGCAAGACTGACTGGACGCTGCCCGAGTCCGTCCCCTTCGGCGAGGCTGCGCAGCTCAAGCCCCTGCGCGGCGGCGAAGTCATGAGCTGGAAGTTGGACTGAGTCCTCGGTACCAGACCGCTGAAGTGAGACAGTGGTTGGGGACGGGGAGGCTTGGGGTTTCGCCGCTTGCCGGCGGGGCCCCATGCCTCCGCGGCCAACGCCCGACCTCAGCGGTCAGGCGTCCTCACTTGAACTGATACGACGCCGACAGATAGAAGAACCGTCCGCGAGGATCGGTGTAGCTCGGGTCGTATCCGGAGATGAAGAAGTAGGCCTGGTTAGAGAACGGCGGTGCCTTGTCGAACAGGTTCTTCACGCCTGCGCGGAGGGTGAGGGCGGAGGTCGCGTCCCAGCCGCCTGCCAGGTCCCACAGCGAATACGCCTTGACCTTGTTCTTCGAGACGATGTTCCCGGCGTCGTTGTCGATGGCGGTGTTCTGATCGTCGTAGCCGCTGTAGAAGCTGTTGGCCAGGTTGAGGCTCCACGGCCCGCGCGACCAGTCGACGTTCAGGCGATGGCGCCAGCGTTGCACGACGCCGTCGGTGACGAAGCGGCCAAGGTTGCTGATGAACGGATCGCCGTCGCCGGTCTGCTTCTTCGATGCCAGTGTCAGCGTGCCCACCAGCTTGGCGCCGAAGCGTCCCCAGTCGGTGGCGGGTGAGCGGAACTGCAAGGTCAGGTCGAGACCGGACGCCTTCTGCTTGCCGCGGTTCTCCTTGTGCAGCTCGATGAAGCAGATCTCGGAATCGTCCGGATCGAAATCGCAGCCCGCGACCGGCGTCGCATCGTTGTAGCGATGGATCAGCGACGCGTACTTGTCCGCGTTGGCCAGGATCACGTCCTCGCCGATCGTGCTGATCAGGTTGCGCTTCTCGATGTTCCAGTAGTCCAGGCCGACGCTCCAGTTCGGCGTCGGATCCGTCAGCACCCCGATCGAGAACTGCCGCGACTTCTCCGGCTTCAGCTTGGAGTTCGAGTAGATGCGCGTTTCCCAGAAGTCCGAGCAGCTGGTCAGGTCGTTGTCGTTCTCGCGCATGCAGACCGGGTCGGCCAGCACCGGGGTCGTGCTGGTCTTCACCGAGCGGTAGAGGTCGTTCATCGATGGCGCACGGAAGCCGGTGCCGGCCGAGGCGCGGAAGGTCAGATCCTTCATCGGCGCGAAGCGCAGGCCGATCTTGGGGTTCGTCGAGCCGCCGATCTTCTGATAGTGGTCGTGACGCACCGCCAGCTGCAGTTCCCACTGCTTCGCGAAGGGCACCAGCAACTCCCCGTACGCGGCCCAGATGTTGCGCGCGTTCTTGGTGAACTGCGCGTCGCCGGGGGTCGAGTCGCCGAGGATGTCGTCGGACAGGAGCAGGTCGCTGGCCGCCGAGTCGGATTTCTCGCGTCGTACTTCCGCGCCCAACGCGACGGCCATGTCTCCGCCCGCCATCCGGCTGAGCGTGCGCGTGGCCTTGACGTCCAAGCTGTCCATGGTGCCGCGCGCGCGGCGCACTTCCTGGTTGATGTTGTTGTCGCGCAGGAAGTCGAGGCCCGCCTGACTGGACGGTCCGAACGGGTTGAGGATGCCGTCGGCATAGGCCTGCATCGTCGCGTTGTAGGGCAGGTAGCCGCGCACGTCGCGATCCGAGATCCGGTTCACGCTGTGGTTGAGGCCCCAGTCATAGTCCCACGCGCCGATCGTGCCGGTCATGCCCAGCACGACGCGGCTGCCGGTACTGGTGAGCTCGCTGGCGCGATTGCCGGCTTCGAGCATGCGGGTGCGGACCTCGATCTCCGGATCCACGTCGGCCAGGCCGGTCGCCGCCAGCGCCGGGATCATGGACACGTCGAGCAGCGCGTCGATCCGGTTGCTCGTGCCCACGTACCAGCTCTTGCTGCGCGAGTAGGACGCCTCGACGAAGAGCTGGTGGTTGCCGCCCAGCGCCACCACGCCGCGGCCGAGGAAGTTGCCCTTCTCGGTCTTGGGATACAGCTCGAGGTCGCGCATGTAGTCGTACGAGCAGGCGTCGACCCCGCCGATGCCGGCCGGCAGGTAGAGCGTGTGCGGCGCCTGGCAGTCCGGGATGCTCAGGTTGATCGTGCGGTTCGTGATGGGCCGGCCGTTGAGCAGGAAGCCCTGTTCCTGCAGATAGTCGCGCTGGTCGGAACTCAGGCGGATGTTGCCCGGGAAGGTCACGCCCGACAGCAGGTGCGGCAGCCGCTCGGGGATGCGCAGGTCGGCGATGAAGTCGCGCTGCGAGGTCCGCAGTGCGTCGGTCTTCTGGAAGTCCAGCACGCCCATCACGTTGAAGCCGTCGCGCGCCAGATCGCCGTGACCGGCGGCGATGGACGCGGTGCGCTTGCCCGCGCCGCCTTCGCCCGTCTTGCCACCGTAGACGTCCAGCTGCACGCCCTGATAGTCCTTGCGGGTGATGAAGTTGACGACGCCCCCGATCGCGTCGGTGCCGTAGATCGCGGAGGCGCCGTCGAGCAGCACCTCGACCCGCTCGATCGCCGCCGCGGGAATGTTGTTGAGGTCGACCCCGTTGTCGTCGCCCGGCGAGGCGAAGTTGGCCATGCGCCGGCCGTTCAGCAGCACCAGCGTCGAGGACGTGCCCAGTCCGCGCAGGTTGGCCGAGTTGAGTCCCATCTGGTCGCGCACGCCACCGGTGCCGATGCTGACGCCGTCGGTCAGCGCGTTGCTCATGGACGACACCGTCGCCATGATCTCGGCCGCCGTGGTGACGCCGGCCTTCACGATGTCGTTGCGGTTGATGACCTGCACGGGCAGTGCGCCCTCGTCCGCGATGCGCTTGATCGCGGAGCCGGTGATCTCCACGCGCTGCAGCTTCTGCGCCGTCGTCGGGGCGGGCGCGGAGGCGGCCGGATCCGGCGGCGTGACTTGCGCCTGCGCCGCCTGCGTCAGTCCGACGCTGCAGAGCGCGATCAGGGCCGCGGCCGCGCAGGCACGCGGGGCGAACGGCGGGCGAAGCGAGGCGCGCGTGGGACGGACGGTCATGAGGGGCTCCCGGAGGCCGATGGGGGTGGCTCTGTCGGACCAGTCTAGGGAGCGGGCCGTCACGGACAAGGGTGATGACCCGCGACAGTCGCGACGAAGCAACTCCCGTGTGACCAACGGTCACCCGCCTGTGGGTGAGCGACGCTATGGTGGGTTTCCTCCCTTGGGGCGAGTTCCACTGCTTTCGCAATGCCGCTGGTCCGCGGCGTGAGGCCTAGACGATGTTCGATCGCCGTTCTCTTCGTCACACTCTTCGTCGCGTCGCCGGCGTCCTCTGCTGGGTCTGCGCCGTCTCGACGACCCCCGCCCAGGCGGCACCGCCGGCGACCGCGCCGGCCGCCAAGCCCGCGCAGGCCGCGACGGCGAAACCCTCGCCCAGCGCCAGCCCCGGCGGCACCGCGCCGTCGCCAGCCCCGCAGGCAACGACTGGCCCCGCGGGCGATGTCCCCATTAAAGGTCACGCCATGGCCATCGGCGGTGCGCTCAAGGCCGACAACGACGAGGTCTGGAACCGCCTGATCGCCCTGGCCGGCGGACGCGGCGCGCGGTTCGTCGTCTTCGGCACCGCCGCCGAGGATCCCGAGGCCAGCGCCAAGCAGGTCGTCGAGCAGCTGCAGCGCCGCGGCGCCTTTGCCGAGGCGCTGCCCGTCGCGCCCAAGTTCTCCTGGGTCGACCTCGGCAAGGTCGTGCGCGACGCCGCGCTGATCGCCAAGGTGCGCAACGCCAAGGGCATCTTCTTCACCGGCGGCTCGCAGGAGCGCATCGTGGACGTGCTCTATCCGGGCGGGCACTCGACGCCCATGCTGGAGGCGATCTGGGAGGTCTACCGCAAGGGTGGCGTCGTCGCCGGTACCTCGGCCGGCGCGGCGATCATGAGCACGGTGATGTTCCGCGACGCCCCCAGCGTCATCAGCATCCTCAAGGGCCAGTGGGAGGAGGGCAAGCAGATCGACCGCGGCCTGGGCTTCGTCGGGCCGGAACTCTTCGTCGACCAGCACTTCCTCAAGCGCGGGCGCTTCGGCCGCATGGTGCCGCTGATGCTGGCCAAGGGCTACAAGCTGGGACTCGGCGTGGACGAGAACTCCGCCGCCGTGATCCGCGGCGACGAGGTCGAGATCCTCGGCCACAAGGGTGCGCTGCTGGTCGACCTGAGCGAGGCGTCCTCGGACCGGGGACTCGGCGTTTTCAACCTGAAGAACGCCCGGCTGACCTATCTCGATCACGGCGACCGGATGAACCTGCGCACCCGCGGCGTCACGCCCTCGCCGGTGAAGCTGCGCGGGCAGAAGCTTGAGCCCGGCGCGCCCGACTACAAGCCCTACTACACGCTGCCCCAGTTCTACACCGACATGTTGGGCGACTCCACGATCTCCACCGCGATGTCCATCCTGATCGACAGCGTCCAGCCCGAGTTCCGCGGCCTGAGCTTCGAGGCCGCGCCCAAGGCGGGCGACACGCTGGCCGATCTGGGCTTCCTGTTCCGGCTCTACAAGGGCCCGGGCAGCATCGGCTGGAGCACCGATGAACTCGGACCCGAGGACTACACGGTGGTGAACCTCTACCTCGATGTGACCCCGGTGCGCATGCCCTTGCCGCTGTTCGGTCCCTGGCCGGGCGAGCCTCGCACCAGGAAGCCCGCCGCGGCCGAGGAACCGCCTGCGGGCGAACGACCACAGCAGTGAGGCAAGCGGCGATGAACGTCCCCCGGGCGACCGGCAAGGCCGTCCGGCATCCGGATTGCTGGCGGCCTCTGCAAAGCCGCTAGCATGCGGCGTCCGCTCTTCCTTGCCCTTCGCTCCCTTCCTGCCCTTCCTGCCCTTCCTGCTCTTCTCCTGGAGTCTCCTGCGTTGTCGCGAAAACCTCTCACCCCAGGGCGTGCCGCCGTCGGGGCGGTCCTGCTGCTGCTGAGCGCGGCGCTGGGCCTGCCCACCGCGGCGCAGACACGCCCCGCGCCGCTGCCCGCCATGACGCCGGCATCGCCCGCCGTGCCGACCCAGCCGACCGTTCCGCCAGGCGCTCCGGCGACCGCCGCCAGCCAGGCGATCTCGTCCGCGCCGGTCTCGGCCAGCGCCCGCCGGCTCTATGACCGCAGCCGCGCGCAGCTGCTGCAGGTCCGCACGCTCTACAACGGCAGCCAGGCCTCGGTGGGCTCGGGCTTCGTGGTCAGCGCCGAAGGCCACGTCATCACCAACTACCACGTCATCAGCCAGCACGCGCTGGAGCCCGAGCGCTACCAGCTGAAGTTCCAGACGCCCGAGGGCGACGGCGGCGACATCGAGCTGCTGGACTTCGACGCCCGCCGCGACCTCGCGCTGTTGCGCATCGTGGCCAAGCCCGGCGACGCGAAGGCCGATCCCAAGGGCGTCGTCGCCCGCATGACCGGCACCCCGCTGGTGTTCCGCAAGGCCGAGCAGCCGCTGGCCAAGGGCGAGCGCATCTACTCGATGGGCAACCCGCACGACGTCGCCTTCGCCGTCGTCGAGGGCACCTACAACGGCCTGGTCGAGCGCAGCTTCGACCCGCTGATCTACTACTCCGGATCGATCAACCCCGGCATGAGCGGCGGTCCGGTGATCGACGAGGACGGCGAGATCGTCGGCATCAACGTGTCGACCATGATCTTCGCGCAGCAGATGAGCTTCCTGGTCCCGGGCGAGCACGCGGCCGCGCTGCTCGCGCGCAGCCGCAACGCCACGCCGATCAAGGGCGCCGCCTGGCCCAAGCTGCGCCAGCAGCTGATGGCCTACCAGGACGAGCTCTCGCGCAACTTCCTGGCGCAGCCGTGGCGCACGCTGACGCATCCGCGCTACCGTTTCCCGATCCCGCAGGAGGAGTACATGCGCTGCTGGGGCAGCGGTTCCTCCGCCGACGAGCAGGGCCTGCAGATGCAGCGCACGCAATGCCGGATGGAGCATGCGCTGTTCATCAGCGAGTCGCTCCAGACCGGCTACTTCGGCGTCACCGAGGAGGTCTACGACGGCAGCAAGCTGGGCGCGCTGCGTTTCTCGGCGATCTACTCGGCGAGCTTCCGCAACGAACGCCTCGGCGGCCCGGACCGCGACCGCACCGCGCCCTACTGCAAGGAGGACTTCGTCCAGCAGAAGGACGGTCCGCCGCTGCGCGCCGTCGCCTGCCTGCGGGCGTACCGCAAGCTGGAGGGCCTCTTCGACCTCACCGTGCTGGTCACCAACGTGGACGCCCCGACCGAAGGTGCCCTCGGCCGCTTCGACGCCCGCGGCGTCAGCTTCGCGAATGCCACCCAGCTGACGCGCCACTATCTCCAAGGATTCGCATGGACCACGCCGCGGTAATCGAGATCGTCGACCGGGACGGTCATTGCCGGGAGGTGCACAAGGTGCGCGCGTGGCCGCTGCGCATCGGGCGTTCGCCGGACTGCGACCTCGTCCTGTCGGACCCGCACCTGGCCGGCGCGCATGCGCTGCTGCATTGGGATCGCGGTGAACCCGCCGCTGACCTTGCCGCCGCACCCGGCACCGAACGCGGCGACGGGACGCCGGACCCGGGCGCCTCGCCGGCCGCCGGCGGGCCGGTGCTGGAACTGCTGCCCAGCCAGAACGGCGCCTGGCTGGACGGACGCAGACTGGCGGCCGGCAGCCGCGCGGCATGGCCGTCCTCGGCCCTGCTGCAGATCGGCACGACGCGGCTGCGATTGCGCACCGCGCTGGATGCGCTGCCGGCCGAGAAGCCCCTGAACCGCGCCGACGAGCCGGTCAAGCGCGATGCGCGGCCGTCGTGGGCGCTGCCGGCGCTGCTGGTGCTGTGGGCCCTGATGCTGTGGGGCGCGAACTGGGCGGCCAATGACGGCTCCGCGAGCTGGGTCGACACGGTCAGCGCGCTGCTCGCGCCCATCGGCGTGGCGCTGATCTGGGCCGCGCTCTGGGCGCTCGTCACGCAGCTGTTCCGGCACTGGTTCGCGTTCGGCGCGCACCTGTGGCGGGCCTTGGTCGCCACCGTCGCGATGCAGCTGCTGGACCTGCTGCTGCCGCTGCTGGGCTACATGCTGAACGCCCCGCGCCTGCTGGCGCTGGAGCCGGTACTCATGTCGGTGGGCGCGGCGCTGCTGCTGTGGTGGCATGCGACCGTCGTGTGGCCGCGCGCCTCGCGCCGGGTGGCGGTGGGCATCGGCGCGATGTGCCTCGTGGGCCTGGCCCTGACCGTGGGGCGTCGCACCGAGCAGCAGTACTGGCTGGGCCCGAGCTACATGGCCACGCTGGCGCCGCCGTCCCTGCGCCTGGTGTCGCCCAAGCCGGTCGACAGCTTCATCGACGGCATGGACAAGCTCGAGGCGCCGCTGCTGCGCCAGGCCGAGAAGCGCAACGAGCAGGCCGGCGGCAGCGGCGACAACGACGAATGATCGAGGGGTGAGCGAGGCGTGATCCGGCCCGGCGGTCCTCAGTTGGCCGTCAGCCGCTTCTCCATGAAGACCGACAGCGGGTCCGCGGCATAGCTGCCGAAGGGCGCGCGTCGGTCGTACCCCAGCGTCTCGTAGAGCTTGAGGGCCTCGGGCTGGTGCACGCCGGTCTCCAGGCGCGCCAGTTCGATGCCTTTCGCCCTGAGATGGGATTCGAGCTCCTCCATCAGGACCTTGGAGATCCCGCGCCCCCGGAAGTGCGGCTGGACGAAGACCCGCTTGATCTCGCCGTACGGGCCTTCGGCGTCGTCGACGACCTTGACCGCGGCGCAGCCGGCCAGCCACTCCGCGAGCCATACGCCGATGAAGCGCACCTGCGGCTGCGCCAGCGCCTGCGGGTCCTCGAGGTGATTGCTCTCGCTCGGATAAAGGGCCGCCATGTACGCGTCAGACTGCGCCAGCAGGGACATCGCGGCGGGGCTGTGAGGGTCCAGGGGTTCGATCTGCATGCCACGAAGGTAGCAACCGATGTGCCCAGACGCACAGGATCCGTGAAAGACCCTGAAAAGCACTGCAAGCCGATGTTGGGCCTGCAGCGTCGTCATAAATGTGAAGCAAGCCGATAGGCCGGATTCTGTGCGCGGATCCTCTTGCGATTCCCCGCGTGACCGCCATTCCTCTGGGCCGGGCATCACTGCCCGGCTCGGTGCCACCTACCCGCCAGCTCTGCGAGCCGCATCGACGCTGGCCTACTTGGTGTTGCTGCGCGTAGAGATTGCCCGTTTCACCCGATGGCGGCCTGCGCCGCCATCGACTCGTCTCTGTTGCTCTGATCCTCGGCTTTCGCCGGGCAGCCGTTAGCTGCTACGCCGCTCTATGCAGTCCGGACCTTCCTCCAGTGCCGTGTTTCCACGATCGCACCAGCGGCGGTCTGGCTTGCTTCACGGGGGCGAGTTTACCCCGCGGGTCAGGCCTTGCCGGCCAGCACCGCTTCGATGGTCTTCTGCACGGCCAGCGCCTCGGCGAAGCCCGGCAGGCTGTGCGAGTGGCCGTCCAGCATCGCCGACCAGTGGCTGAGCTGGTCCGTCATGCCGTTCATGCGCAGCGTCTCCGCGTCGCCCATGCTCTGCACGCGTTCGCCCTGGCGCTGCTGCGTCACGCCGAACCAGTCGCGCAACTCGATCTCGCCCTCGCTGGCGTGCCACAGCATGCGGTTGTCGTCGGCGCGGTCGCCCTCCAGGCGCGCGCTGATCGCCACTGGCACGCCGCCGGCGACCAGTTCGGCTTCCACCGCCTGCTCCGAGCCGACGCCGTCGGCCGGGTAGTCGACCGTGCTGCGGACGACGCGGGCCGGTCCCAGCACCCGCTGCAGCACGAAGATGAAGTGCGACAGCACCTCGCGGGAGAAGCCGCCCTCGGCGCGCTGCGACAGCCACGCGCCGGCACCGGCCTGCCACGGCCGCGGCCAGGCCGAGAAGCGCAGGTCGATGCTGACGCCGTGCAGGGCCCCCATCGGCCGCCGCGATCCCGCACCGAAGGCCAGTTGCAGCTGCGCCAGCCCGGTCGACGAGGCCAGCGAGTAGTTGACGGCCGCCCGCTGGCGCTCGCGCTCGATGCGCTCGATGCAGGCGTGGGCGGCCGCGAAGTCGGTGGTCAGGGGCTTTTCGCACAGCACTGCGAGACCGGCGTCGAAGGCCTGTTCCGTCAAGGCGATGTGCGGTCCCGGTGGCGTCGCGATGTAGAGACCGTGCAGACCCGGTTCCTGGATCAGCGCCTCGGCGCTGGTCGCCGCCCGCAGCAGCGGGTAGTGGGCCAGCGCCTGGGCCAGCACGGCCGGGTTCTCGTCCCAGACGCGGGTCACCCGCAGGCGGGCGTGCCCCGCCAGACGCGCCAGCATCCGCTGACCCATCACGCCCAGTCCGACCACCCCAATGCTCAATACGCCTGGCACCACGTTCCCCGCCCGAAGTTCCGCAAAAGTCCCGCAGTGTAGGGGCCCCGCTACACTGGCGACCGCCGTCCGGCCAACCCGGGCGGCCCGCGCACGCTTCCCCCGCAAGCGTCGTTCCCGGCCGGCATGACGGCCGGTCCCGCCGCTTGCCGGGCGTTATCGTCGGCGGCTTCCCGTCCGCACGCTCGCAACACACCCACGCATGAACCCCGAAGCCAGCCAACTGTGGCGCGCGCCGCGCTGGGCCCTCGCCATCCTGCTGGCCGCCCTGGCCACGGTGGGGCCGTTCTCGATCGACACCTACATCCCGGCCTTCGCCGGCATCGCGCAGGCGCTGGACGCCACGCCGATCGAGATGCAGCAGACGCTGTCGGGCTATCTGCTCGGCTTCGCGGTGATGAACCTGTTCCACGGCGCGCTGTCGGACAGCTTCGGCCGGCGGCCGGTCGTGCTCTGGGGCATGGCCGTCTTCGCGCTGTCCTCGATGGGCTGCGCCCTGGCCGGCAGCATCGGGCAGCTGGTGTTCTGGCGCACGGTGCAGGGGCTGTCGGCGGGGGCGGGCGTCGTGGTCTCGCGGGCCATCATCCGGGACATGTTCCCGCCGTCCGAGGCGCAGCGGGTGATGTCGCAGGTGACGATCTTCTTCGGCCTCGCGCCGGCGATCGCGCCCATGATCGGCGGCTTCCTCTACGTGCACGCGGACTGGCACGCGATCTTCTGGTTCCTGGTGTTCATCGGCGCGCTGCTGTTCGCGGTCACCTGGCGCCTGATGCCCGAGACGCTGCACCGCGACCACCGCCAGCCCTTCCGGGTCGGCTCGCTGATGCGGGGCTACCGTTCGCTGGTCGGCAGCCGGCGTTTCCTGCTGCTGGCGCTGGCCAGCGGCATCCCGTTCAACGGCATGTTCCTCTACGTGCTGGCGGCGCCGGTCTTCCTGGGCGAGCACCTGGGCCTGGCGCCGACGCAGTTCTTCATCTTCTTCCTGTTCAGCATCGGCGGGATCATGGGCGGCGCCTGGCTGAGCGGCCGGCTGGCCGGCAAGATCGCACCGCGAAAGCAGATCCGGCGCGGTTTCCTGATCATGGGCTTCACGTCCATCGCCAACGTCGTGTGCAACCTGACGCTGCCGCACAGCCCGTACTGGGCCTTCCCGCTGATCAGCAGCTTCGCGTTCGGCTGGGCCCTGATGGTGCCGGTGGTGACGCTGCTGGTGCTGGACCAGGCGCCGGAGCGCCGCGGCATGGCGTCGTCGCTGCAGGCCTGCATCGGCAGCGCCGCCAACGGCCTCGTCGCCGGCGTGCTGGTGCCGCTGGTGATGCATTCGATGCTGGCGCTGGCGGTGACGTCCGCCGCGATGATGTGCATCGGCCTGGCGGCCTGGACCTGGGTCAAGCGCGAGGTGTCCGCGGCGGCGGCCGTGCCGCCCACGCCAACGCCCGGCCCCGAGGCGTGACATCGCGACACCGTCCCGCCCTCAAGATGGCGGGCCAGGCTCCGAAATAGAAGGGCGACCCTTCTGTCCCCGGAGCCCTCCTTCATGTCTGACCGTCCCGGATCCGGCGCCCTGCTGCCGGCGGCCCTCTGCCTGTTCCTGCTGTGGCCGGCAGCGTCCCGCGCTGCTGACGCGCCCGCGCCCGCTCCGAAAGGGGAAGTTTCCGGCGAACCACTGCGCGACCGCTTGGCGGACCGCCTGAAGGAGGACGCCGCCGCGCTCAAGCTGAGCACCAAGCCGGCGGGCGCGCCCCCGGATGTCAGGACCAGCAACCCGGTCGACCAGCGCGCCCGCCGCGCCGCCAAGCCCGCCGCCGCGGCATCCGGCGCGAAGTCGTCGACGCCCTGGTCCTACACCGGCGAGGGCGCCCCCGACAAATGGGGTCAGCTGCAGCCCGAATTCCGCCAGTGCGCGATCGGCACCCGCCAGAGCCCGATCGACCTGCGCGACACGATCAAGGTCGATCAGGAGCGCATCCAGTTCGACTACAAGCCCAGCAGCTTCTCGGTGGTCGACGACGGCCACACGATCCAGGTGAACGTGGCGCCGGGCAACGGCCTGACGATCATGGGTCGTCGGTACGAGTTGCAGCAATTCCATTTCCACCGCCCCAGCGAGGAACGCATCAACGGCCGCCAGTACGACATGGTGGCGCATCTGGTCCACAAGGATGCCGGCGGACGCGAGGCCACGGTGGCGGTGCTGCTGGAACGCGGCCAGGACCAGGCGCTGATCCAGACGGTGTGGAACCACCTGCCGCTGGAACGCGGTGACACCTACACCGCGCCGGTGCCCATCGACCTGACCCAGCTGCTGCCCAAGGACCAGGGCTATTTCTCGTACATGGGGTCGATGACGACGCCGCCCTGCACCGAAGGCGTGCTGTGGCTGGTGCTGCGCCAACCTGTCCAGGTCTCGGCGCAACAGATCTCGGTGTTCTCACACCTGTACCCGATGAACGCCCGCCCGCTGCAGGCGCCGTCGGGCCGCCTGATCAAGGAATCGAACTGACGACATCACGCAAGCCGCGAGGGGGCAGGGCCCTCGGGACGCTGACCGACTGAGCCGCGGAAGCAGGATGTTCCGCTTCGGGCCGAGGCCGTGGGATCCACGTCCCGGCCCTTTTCTTTGGGCCTTTCGCGCCGTTCAGGGAAGGGCGTGGAAGCCCAGGAACATGTCGGTCGCCGAGTCGGCCACCTGCCGCTGCTGCGCCTTGTCCAGCGGCGGCTGCCCCATCGTGATCTGCGGCCAGAACGCGAAGCCCTTCACCAGCGCCTGCAGCTGCGAGGCGGCGAACCCCGGATCTCCTGGCTTGAGCCGGCCGTCGGCCATCGCTGCGCGTATCCACACGGTCAGCGCTTCCTCGCGGCCGCCGAGCCGGCACAGCATCTCCCGCGCCCGCTGCGGCGCATGGATCGCCTCGGCGATCAGCACCCGCGCCAGGTCCAGGAACTGTGGGTCGTCGCTCATCGCGAGCTTCTGCTCGACCAGCGTCAGCAGTTGCTCGCGCAACGGCAGGTCGGCGCGGTAGGTCAGCTTCAGCGTCGCCTCGGTCGCGACCCACAGCCGCTCCAGGATCGCGTCGAACAGCGCGTCCTTGCCGCTGAAGTGGTTGTAGACGGTCCGCTTGGAAACCTGCGCGCGACCCGCGATACGGTCCATGTTCGCGACCTCGAAACCGTGCTCGCGGAACTCGGCGATCGCCGCGTCGACGATCGCCTGCCGCTTGCGGTCGGTCAGCCGCGTGCGCTCCGCCTCGCCGATGGCGGTGAGGTCTTCGGGAATCGGCGCGGACTGGGGGAGGGCGGCGTCGGAAGTCATGGGGGCAATCTTACACCGGGGAGTTTACTTTTCAGATTCCAGGCTCTAGACTCCAGAAAAACTACACTGTGTAGTGCAAGTTTCAGATGAACCTTCCCCCTCCCCGACGCCCTGTCGCTCGTTCCGTCCGCACCGCCCGCGCGCTGCGTCCGCTCACCGTGCTGAGCGGCCTTGCCGCCGTCCTGATTGTTGGAGCCCTTGCCATGACCGCTTCCCGCGTGATGTCCTCCCCCGCCGTGGTGCCCGCCAATGGCGCCACCGCTCCTGCTCCGGAGGGCACCCAGCCGTCCCTGGAGCAGTCGCCCCAATGGGCGAAGGGCCAGTTCCGCAACCCCGCCGTGGAGCCCGAGCAGGGCTTCTGGAAGACGATGGGCATCATGTGGGACTTCATGTTCCACAAGCCTGCCGGCACCGCGCCGGATGCGCCCATCGAGGTGAGGGCGCTGACGAAGGACCAGCTGCTGGCGGCGCCGGACCGGACGCTGTTCCGTCTCGGCCACTCGACGGTGCTGCTGAAGCTGCGCGGACGCTTCTGGCTGACGGATCCGGTGTTCTCGGAGCGCGCGTCGCCGTTCTCGTTCATGGGGCCGAAGCGCTTCCATGCCCCGCCGATCGCGCTCGACGAATTGCCCGAGATCGAGGCGGTGATCCTGTCGCATGACCATTACGACCACCTCGACCACGACACCGTGCTCGCGCTCGCGCCCAAGGTGCGCCACTTCGTGACGCCGCTGGGCGTGGGTCAGCGCCTGATCGACTGGGGCGTGCCCGCGGCCAAGGTGCAGCAGTTCGACTGGTGGCAGGGCACCTCGATCGCCGGCGTCCAGTTGACGGCGACCCCGGCGCAGCATTTCTCCGGCCGCAGCCTGAGCGACCGCAATTCGACGCTGTGGGCCTCGTGGGTGCTGATCGACGACGACCTGCGCGTTTTCTTCAGCGGCGACACCGGCTACTTCGACGGCTTCAAGGCGATCGGCGAGCGTTTCGGACCGTTCGACCTGACGCTGATGGAAACCGGCGCCTACGACCCGCGCTGGCCGTACGTGCACATGCAGCCGGAGCAGACCATGCAGGCGCACGTCGACTTGAAGGGCAAGCGCCTGCTGCCCATCCACAACGGGACGTTCGACCTGGCGATGCACCGCTGGCAGGACCCCTTCGAGCGCATCAGCGCGCTGGCGCGCCTGCGCAACGTCGAGCTGGTGACGCCGGTGATCGGCGCCCCGATGGCGATCGAGCAGCCGGGGCCGACGCCGCAATGGTGGCAGGGGGCCGCGGTGAGTGCGCCCGACACCGGGATGTCGGCTGAACCGGCGGCGTCGACCGCCGGCCGCTGAACAGCGCATCGCGGGCTGTTCCCGCCCCGCTTCCCCAAAAGCCCGGCCACGCCGGGCTTTTTGCTTCGTCTCCCACTTTCCCACCACTGCGAGGGACATTTCAGACCTCTTCGAGGGGCTGCGCCGCTGGCGTCGCCCGCTTTTCGGTGCGACCCGTCCGAAGCGGCTGTCCCGGTTTCGGGTGGGTACGACAGCCCCTTTGAGTTGATCCATCACTTGCACAGCAGTTCTTAAGTCCTTCATTTTGAACAACTTTTATTTCATGCACTGGCTTGATAATGGGAGCTAAGTAATTGATTTGATTGGGAAAAAAGCCAAATTTCCTTGACCGCCCTCCAACCCGCCATTAAAGTGGGAGAAAGTGCAATTCGGTGGGGCAAAGTGGCGAATGTCGTGTTTCAGGGGGCGAGTGCCTTGGCGTTGGACGCCAAGGGGCGCTTGACCGTCCCTGCGCGGCACCGCGATGTGCTTCAGGCGCTGTGCGGCGGCCAGCTCACGCTGACCAAGCACCCCGAAGGCTGCCTGATGGTCTTCCCCCGTCCTGCCTGGGAACAGTTCCGCGACAAGGTCGCCGCGCTGCCCATGTCCGCCGCCGGCTGGAAGCGCGTGTTCCTCGGCAATGCCCAGGACGTCGAGATCGATGCCGCCGCCCGCGTGCTGATCGCCCCCGAACTGCGCACCGCGGCCGGTCTGCAGAAGGACACGATGCTGCTCGGCATGGGCAGCCACTTCGAACTCTGGGACGCCCAGACCTACGCCGCCCATGAGGCCGCCGTCATGCAGTCCGAGATGCCGGCCGTGCTCCAGGACTTCAGCTTCTGACCGTCATGAGCGAGCAGTCCCCCGCCACCCCCGCCTTCTCCCACACGACCGTGCTGCTGCACGAGACGGTGGACGGCGTCTTCACGACCCCCGACGGCCTGTACGTGGACGGCACCTTCGGGCGCGGCGGCCATTCGCGCCTGCTGCTGTCGCGGCTGGGGGAGAAAGGGCGGTTGATCGCCATCGACCGCGACCCCGAAGCGGTCGCGGCCGCGACGACCGGACCAACGCGGGTCGACGACCCGCGTTTCCACATCTGCCACAGCGCGTTCGCCGACATGGCCGCGCAACTCGACGCGCTGGGCATCGCGCAGGTCGACGGCATCCTGCTGGACCTGGGCGTCTCCAGCCCTCAGATCGACAACCCGGAGCGCGGCTTCAGTTTCCGCTTCGACGGTCCCCTCGACATGCGCATGGACACGACGCGGGGCGAGAGCGCCGCGGAGTTCATCGCCCGCGCGGAGGTGGATCAACTCGCACAGGTGATCCGCGACTATGGTGAAGAACGGTTTGCTCTCCCGATTGCAAAGGCGCTTGTGGCTCGCCGGGAAGGCGGGCGCCCTGTTCTCACAACCGCCGAGCTTTCCCAGGTCGTGGCTGGTGCAGTCAAAACCCGCGAGCCGGGCAAGGACCCTTCGACGCGCACATTTCAGGCTCTACGGATATTCGTCAACGCCGAGCTTGAAGAGCTGCAGCAGGGGCTGAACGCGGCGCTGTCCAAGCTGAAGCCGGGCGGCCGGCTGGCGGTCATCAGCTTCCACTCCCTGGAAGACCGCATCGTCAAGAACTTCATCGCCGAGCACAGCAAGGAAGTGTTCGACCGCCGCGCCCCGTTCGCCGAGCCCAAGCCGCAGCCGCTGCGCGCCATCGCGCGCATCAAGCCGAGCGAGGCGGAGGTGTCGGCCAATCCGCGCGCGCGCTCGTCCATCCTGCGCATGACTCGCGCCGCCTGTTCACCGAGCTCGACCGCGCGCAGACCGAGGGCCGCCGGCTCGAGGCCGACTACCAGAAGCTGATGGCCGACCGCCAGGCGCAGGCGACCAACCTGCGCGTCGAGCAGGTCGCGCGCGAGCGGCTGAAGATGCGTCCGATCTCGCCGGCGATCACCTTCAATCCCGACGCGCCGGCGATCGAGGCGAGCGGCGTCCGCGGCCGCCCGCTGGCGAATGCGCAGGGGTCGGCGCAAGGGTCGGCGCAAGGAGCGGCCCGATGATCGGCAAGCTGCGCAGGAAGCTGGGCAACAGCGCCCGCAACGCGTCTCGCAATGCCGCCAGAAACGGCGTGACGCGCGGCGTCAGCTATTCGAGCAGCCCGCTGCTGGCGTCGAAGACGCCGCCGTGGCGCTCGCGTTTCCTGGTCGCGCTGGTGGGGCTCGCCTTCACCGGCCTGCTGGCGCGCGCGGCCTACATCCAGCTGATTGGCGAGGACTTCTTCCAGCGTCAGGGCGAGGCCCGTTACGCCCACAAGATGGAGCTGCCCGCCAGCCGCGGCAAGATCAGCGACCGCGGCGGCCAGGTGCTCGCCGCCAGCGTCGCCGTGCCCTCGATCTGGGCCTTCCCGAAGGAAGTCGACACCGACCCCGACAAGCGCCGCCAGCTCGCGAAGCTGCTGGACATGTCGCGCGCGGAGCTCGACAAGCGCCTGGATCCGGCCAACCGCTTCGTCTTCCTGCGCCGTCAGGCGGACGACGAGACTGCGCGCAAGATCAAGGAACTCGGCCTCAAGGGCGTGTTCCAGGACCGCGAATACAAGCGCCAATATCCCGAAGGCGAAGCCGCCGCGCACATCGTGGGCTTCACCAACATCGAAGAGCAGGGCCAGGAAGGCATCGAGCTCGCGTTCCAGAAGGACCTGCAGGGCCGCGACGGGTCGCGCTCGGTCGTGCGCGACCGGCTGGGCCGCGTGGTCGAGGACATCGGCGAGCGCGTCCCCGAGACCAACGGCAAGGACATCGAGCTGTCGATCGACGCCAAGGTCCAGTTCTTCGCCTACCAGCGCGTGCGCGACGCGGTGGCGGAGAACAAGGCCAAGGCGGGCTCGGTGGTGGTGCTGGACGCGCGCACCGGCGAGATCCTGGCGCTGGCCAACTTCCCCAGCTACGACCCCGGCCACCGGCAGAACCTGTCCGGCGAGCAGCTGCGCAACCGCGCGCTGACCGACGTGTTCGAGCCCGGCTCGACGATGAAGCCCTTCACCGCCGGCCTCGCGCTGGAGACCGGCCGCGTGCGCCCCGACACGCTGCTCAGCACCGGTCCGCGCAGCGTGGTGATCTCGGGCTGGTCGCCGACCGACGCGCACCCGCACGGCGACCTGACCGTGCAGCAGGTGATCCAGAAGTCCAGCAACATCGGCGCGGCGCGGCTCGCGCTGATGATGCAGCCGCGCGAGATGCACGAGATGTTCACCGCGATCGGCCTGGGCCAGCGGCCGCAGATCGACTTCCCCGGTGCGGTGACCGGCAAGCTGCGTCCGTGGAAGAGCTGGCGCCCGATCGAGCAGGCGACGATGAGCTACGGCTACGGGTTGTCCGCGTCGCTGCTGCAGCTGGCGCGCGCCTACACGGTCTTCGCGCGCGAGGGCGACATCATCCCGATCACGATGACCAAGCGTCCGGCCGACCAGCCGGTGAACGGCATCAAGGTCTTCAGCCCCAAGGTCGCCGCGGAGATCCGCGGGATGCTGCAGATGGCGGCCGGCCCCGGCGGCACCGCGCCGCAGGCGATGGTCCCGGGCTACAGCGTCGGCGGCAAGTCCGGCACGGCGCACAAGCAGGAAGGCAAGGGCTACGCGAGCCACAAATACCGTTCGTGGTTCGTGGGCATCGCGCCGATTTCCAAGCCGCGCATCATCGTGGCGGTGATGGTCGACGAGCCGAAGAACGGCCAGTACTTCGGCGGCGCGGTCGCGGGTCCGGTGTTCAGCCAGGTCGTGGCGCAGACGCTCAGATTGCTGGGCGAGCCGCCGGACCTCGACGTCAAGCCGCAGATCGTGGCGCAGCAGCGGCTGCAAGCCGTCGACGAGAGTTTCTGAGCGGGCACGAACCATGTTGATGCATCTGAAATCACCCGAAGCCGCCGCCCGCTGGCTGCAGGAATGGACCCCGAGCGGCCAGCTGCGCACGGACAGCCGCGCCGTGGGCGCGGGCGACGCGTTCATCGCGTGGCCGGGTTATGCGAAGGACGCGCGCCAGTTCGTCGCCGGCGCGCTGGCGGCCGGCGCCGCGACCGCGCTGGTCGAACACGCCGGTGCGGCGGAGTACGGTTTCACCGACGCGCGCATCGCGTCGCTGCCGGACCTCAAGCTGAACTGCGGCCGTATCGCGTCGGCGTTCTACGGCGAACCGAGCCGGCGCCTGAACGTGCTCGCCGTGACCGGCACCAACGGCAAGACCTCGAGCGCCTGGTGGATCGCGCAGGCGCTGACGCTGCTGGGCTCGCGCTGCGGCGTGATCGGCACGCTGGGCGTCGGACAGCCGCCGGTGCCCGGCGCGCTGCCAGGCACCGCGACCGCCGCGTCGATCGAAGCCACCGGCTTGACGACGCCCGATCCCGTCCGGCTGCAGGAAGCCTTCAAGCGCATGGCCGACGACGGTTTCGGCGCGTGCGCGATCGAGGCGTCGTCCATCGGCATCGAGGAACACCGGCTGACCGGCACCACCCTCCAGGTCGCGCTGTTCACCAATTTCACGCAGGACCACCTGGACTACCACGGTGGCATGGACGCCTACTGGGTGGCCAAGCGCAAGCTGTTCGACTGGGACGGCCTGAAGGCCGCGGTGCTCAACATCGACGATCCGAAGGGCGTCGAACTCGCCGCCGAGCTGCGCGCTGCCGGCCAGCTCGACGTGTGGACCTACGGGCTCAACCGCGCCGATGCGCGCCTGAGCGCCGTCGACCTGCGCCATGACGCCAGCGGCCTCGCGTTCACGCTGCGCGAGGGCGCCGCGGCGGTGCCGGTGCAGACCGGCCTGATCGGCGACTACAACGTGTCCAACCTGCTCGGCGTGATCGCCGGGCTGCGGGCGCTGGGCCATGGCCTCGACGACATTGCGCGCGTCGCCGCGCTGGTGACGCCGGTGCCGGGCCGCATGCAACGCGTCGGCAGCGGTCGTGAGCTGCCGCAACTGGTGGTCGACTACGCCCACACGCCCGACGCGCTGGACAAGGCGCTGAGCGCGCTGCAACCGCTGGCCGCCGCGCGCGGCGGCGAGCTGCGCGTCGTGTTCGGCTGCGGCGGCGACCGCGATCCGAGCAAGCGCCCGTTGATGGGCGCGATCGCCGCCCGGCTGGCCGCGCATGTCGTGCTGACCAGCGACAACCCGCGCACCGAGGATCCGCTGAAGATCCTCGCCGACATCCAGGCCGGTCTGCCGGCGGGCGCCGCGCGTGAAGTGATCGCCGACCGCGCCGCGGCGATCTCGCGCGCCGTCGACCAGGCGGGCGCGCGCGACGTCGTGCTGGTCGCCGGCAAGGGTCACGAGGACTACCAGGAGATCCACGGCGAACGCCGCGCGTTCTCCGACGTGCAGGCGGCGCGCGCCGCTCTGATCGAGAGGGCGGGACTGTGATGCTGACGCTCGCACGCGCCTTCGACCTGCTGTCGCCGCTGCTGCCGGCCGCGACGCTGGTGGGCGACCCGTCCACGCCGCTGCTGCGCGTGCACACCGACACGCGCTCGCTGCGCGCGGGCGACCTGTTCGTGGCGCTGCGCGGCGAGCGTTTCGACGCGAACGACTTCCTCGCGCAGGCGAAAGCCTCCGGCGCCGCCGCGGCCATCGCCGAGCGCGGCCTGGCCGAGACCGGCCTGCCGGGCCTGCTCGTGCCTGATGCGAAGACCGCCCTGGGCCTGCTCTCTCAGGCCTGGCGCGAACAGCACCATCTGCCGGTGATCGCCGTCACCGGGAGCAACGGCAAGACCACGGTGACGCAGATGATCGCGTCCATCCTGCGCGCCTGGCTGGGCGATGCGGCGATGCTCGCGACCGAGGGCAACTTCAACAACGAGATCGGCGTGCCGCTCACGCTGCTGCGCCTGCGCCAGAACGAGGCCGCGTGGCATCGCGCCGCGGTCGTCGAACTCGGCATGAACCACCCCGGCGAGATCGCGCCGCTGGCCGCGATGACGCAGCCGACGGTGGCGCTGGTGAACAACGCGCAGCGCGAGCACCAGGAGTTCATGCACACCGTCGAGGCGGTGGCGCGCGAGAACGGCGCCGTGATCGGCGCACTCGGCACGGCCGGCGTCGCGGTGTTCCCGGCCGAGGATCCGTGCGCGCCGGTGTGGCAGTCGCAGGCCGTGGGCCGCGCGACGCTCACCTTCGCGCTGCAGGGCCAGGCCGACGTGATGGGCCGCGCCCAATGGGTCGCGCCGACCGACGCGAGCGTCGCCGCCGGCAGTGCGGGCCACTGGGCGATCGAGATCCTCACCCCCGCCGGGTCCATCCCCGTCGCGCTGGCGATGGCGGGCCAGCACAACGTGCGCAACGCGCTGGCCGCCGCGGCCTGCACGCTGGCCGCGGGCGCGCCGCTCGCGGCGATCCGCGACGGGCTGCAGTCGTTCAAGGCCGTGAAGGGCCGCTCCGCGCTGCAGACGGCGGTGTGGCAGGGCCGTCGCATCACGCTGATCGACGACAGCTACAACGCCAACCCCGACAGCGTCCGCGCCGCCATCGACGTCCTGGCTGAACTGCCCGGCACGTCGTGGCTGATCCTCGGCGACATGGGTGAAGTGGGCGAGCAGGGCCCCGCCTTTCACGAGGAAGTCGGCGCCCACGCGGCCGACCAGGGTCTGGCCGCGCTGTGGACCGCCGGCGTCGCCGCGCGCGACGCCGCGACCGCCTACGGCACCGGCGCCCGTGCCTTCGACACCGTCGCCGACCTGATCGCCGCGCTGAAGGACGCGCCGCAGGACGCCCCGCAAGTGCAGAACATCCTGGTCAAGGGTTCGCGCTTCATGAAGATGGAACAGATCGTGGCCGCCTTGCAGTCCGGCGGCCCAGGAGAACCCCATGCTGCTTAGTCTGGCCCAATGGCTGCAGGCCAATTACTCTGAACTCGGGTTCCTCCGCGTCTTCAACTACATCACCTTCCGCGCGGTGATGGCGGCGCTGACGGCGCTGCTGATCGGCCTGGCCTTCGGCCCCTGGGTGATCCGCCGCCTGACCGAACTCAAGATCGGCCAGCCGATCCGCGAATACGGCGTGCAGCAGCATCTGGCCAAGAGCGGCACCCCGACCATGGGCGGCGTGCTGGTGCTGATCGGCATCGGCGTGTCGACGCTGCTGTGGTTCGACTGGTCCAACCGCTTCGTCTGGGTGGTGATGCTGGTGACCATGGGCTTCGGCCTGATCGGCTGGGTCGACGATTACCGCAAGGTGGTCAACAAGGACCCCGAGGGCATGCGCAGCCGCGAGAAGTTCCTGTGGCAGTCCATCATCGGCCTGATCGCCGCGATCTACCTGGCCTTCAGCGTGTCGGAAACCAGCTTCCTCGGCGTCGTGCAGCTGTTCTTCCGCTGGGTCACCAGCGGCTTCTCGACCGAGCTGCCGCCCAAGGCCGACCTGATGCTGCCCTTCTTCAAGTCGATCAGCTATCCGCTGGGCGTGTTCGGCTTCATCGGGCTGTCCTACCTGGTCATCGTCGGCACCAGCAACGCGGTGAACTTCACCGACGGCCTGGACGGCCTGGCGATCATGCCGGTGGTGATGGTGGGCTCGGCGCTGGGCGTCTTCGCCTATGTGACGGGCTCGTCGGTCTACAGCAAGTACCTGCTGTTCCCCTACATCCCGGGCGCGGGCGAACTGCTGATCTTCTGCGCCGCGCTCGCGGGCGCGGGGCTGGCCTTCCTGTGGTTCAACGCGCATCCGGCGCAGGTGTTCATGGGCGACGTCGGCGCGTTGGCGCTGGGCGGCGGGCTCGGCACGCTGGCCGTGATCACGCGCCAGGAGATCGTCCTCGGCATCATGGGCGGCGTCTTCGTCGCCGAGGTGCTGTCGGTGATGCTGCAGGTGACCTGGTTCAAGTACACGAAGAAGAAATACGGCGAGGGCCGGCGCATCTTCAAGATGGCGCCGCTGCACCACCACTTCGAGAAGTCGGGCTGGAAGGAGACGCAGGTCGTCATCCGGTTCTGGATCATCACGATGCTGCTGTGCCTGGTCGGCCTGGCCAGCCTGAAGCTGCGTTGAGCGGGGACGGAACGACCATGTCCTCCCTCCACTTCCCGGCGCTCTTCCAGGACCGGCACGCGTTCGTGCTGGGCCTGGGTGATTCCGGGCTCGCGATGGCGGCCTGGGCCGCGCGCCTGGGCGCGCGCGTGACGGTGTGGGACAGCCGCGAGCAGCCGCCGCAATTGGCCGCGCTGCGTGAGCGCCTGCCCGAGGCCGCGTTCGAGCACGGCGCGTTCTCGCCGGCGTTGCTGGCCACCATCGACCACAGCTGGGTGCTGCTGAAGAGCCCTGGCCTGTCGCCGCTGGACGCGCGGCTGAAGCCGCTGTTCGAGCGCGCCGAGGAGATCGGCCTGCGCATGCGCGGCGAGCTGGAGCTGTTCGCGCAGGCGCTGGCGGAGCTCAAGACGCTGTACCGCTACGAACCCGGCGTGCTCGCGATCACCGGCACCAACGGCAAGACGACGACGACCAGCATGACCGCGCTGCTGGTCGAGCGCGCCGGCCGCCGTGTCGCGATGGCCGGCAACATCGGCCCGACGCTGCTGGGGACCTTGAGCGATGCGCTCGACAAGGAGCCGATGCCGCAGCCGAAGGAGGACGAGGTCGCCGCCGACATCGCCGCCGAGGCCGATGCGGCCGGCGCCGCGGATGACGCCGTCGTCGACCTGGCCGTGGAGTCCGTCGTGTCGACGGAGCCCGGAGAGACCGTGGCCATCGAGGACGTCGGCGACGTGCCCGACGTGCCGAATGCCGACGTGCTGCTGGCATCCTTCGACGCGAACGAGATCGAGCCGGGCGAGGCCGCGGAGCCGGGCGAGCCGACCGAGCCGGTGATGGCGTCCGTCGCCGCGCCGGCGCCGACCGATGACCGCACCGCGCTGGAAACCGTCGCCGAACTGCTCGACGAGCAACCGCTGCCGATCAAGCCGCCGCCACCCAGGCCGGCCGAGTTCGAGGTGCTGCCGCAGGTCTGGGTGCTGGAGCTGTCGAGCTTCCAGCTGGACGGTGTGAAGGGCTTCGAGCCGAGCGCCGGCGCGGTGCTCAACATCACGCAGGACCACCTGGACTGGCACGGCGACATGCCGGCCTACGCGCGCGCCAAGGGCCGCGTCTTCGGCGAACACGGTGTGCTGGTGATCAACCGCGACGACCCCGAGGTCGAGGCGCTGATCCCGGCGCCGATCACCGTCAAGCAAGGCCGCGGTCGCCCGGCCAAGGTCGTCGAACGCCACGTCGTCCGTTTCGGTCTGGATGCGCCGCGCCGTCCCGGCGACTTCGGCCTCGTGGTCGAGAACGGCATGGCGTGGCTGGTCCGCGCCCGCGAGGCGGAAGAAGAACTGAAGGGCCTGAAGCGGCGCAAGGATGACGAGGACGATCTCATCATCCAGCGCCTGATGCCCGCCGACGCGCTGCGCGTGCGCGGTCGCCACAACGCCGCGAATGCGTTGGCGGCGCTGGCGCTGGCCACGTCCATCGACTGCCCGCTGGCGCCGATGCTGCACGGCCTGCGCGAATACCAGGGCGAGCCGCACCGCGTCGAGTTCGTCACCTCGATCAAGGGTGTCGACTTCTACGACGACTCCAAGGGCACCAACGTCGGCGCGACCGTCGCCGCGGTGATGGGCCTGGGCGCCGACCGCGCGCCGGCCAAGTTGGTGATGATCCTGGGCGGCGACGGCAAGGGGCAGGACTTCTCCCCGCTGGCCACGCCGATCGCGCTGCATGCACGCGCGGTGGCGCTGATCGGACGCGACGCGCCGCAGATCGAAGCCGCATTGCAGGACAGCGGCGTGCTCATGCACCGCCACGACTCGCTCGAGGCGGCGACGCACTGGTCGCTCGCGCAGGCGCAAGCCGGCGACAGCGTGCTGCTGAGCCCCGCCTGCGCCAGCCTGGACATGTTCCGCAACTATGCCCATCGCGCGGAGGTGTTCATCGCCACCGTGCGCGAGATGGCGGAAGACGAGGGTCTCATCGGATGAGCGCCGCGTCCTTCTTCGAAACCGTGAGCGAGCGCGTGCGCGCGCTGGCGTCGCGCCGTCCGACCGTCGCGGGCGCCGGCGGCGCCGGCAGCGTCGACGTGCCGGTGCGCGACTGGGTCTCCACCTCGGCCGGCCAGCCCACGCGGCTGCTGGGCTTCGACCTCACGCTGATCTGGGTCGTGCTCTCGCTGCTGGCGCTGGGCCTGCTGATGGTCTATTCGGCGTCGATCGCGCTGCCGGACAACCCCAAGTTCGCGAAGTACCAGCCGATGCACTTCTTCGTGCGTCAGAGCCTGTTCATCGTGATCGGCCTGCTGGCCGGCTGGATCACCGTGATGGTGCCGGTGAGCTTCTGGGAGCGTCACGCGCCCAAGATCTTCGTGGTCGCGCTGGCGCTGCTGATGATCGTGCTGATCCCGCACGTGGGCAAGGGCGTCAACGGCGCGCGCCGCTGGCTGCCGCTGGGCGTCATGAACTTCCAGCCCTCCGAGCTGGCCAAGCTGGCCATCGCGATGTACGCGGCCAACTACATGGTCCGCAAGATGGAGGTGAAGGAGAACTTCGTCCGCGCCGTGTGGCCGATGGCCGCCGCGCTCGCCTTCACCGGCATGCTGCTGCTGGCCGAGCCGGACATGGGTGCCTTCATGGTCATCGCGGCCATCGCGATGGGCATCCTGTTCCTGGGCGGCGTCAACGGCCGCATGTTCTTCCTCAGCGTCGCGGTGCTGATCGGCGCCTTCGTGCTGATGATCACCTTCAGCGACTTCCGCCGCGAACGGATCTTCGCCTACCTGAATCCGTGGGACGAGAAGTACGCGCAGGGCAAGGCCTACCAGCTGACGCACTCGCTGATCGCTTTCGGCCGGGGCGAGTTCTTCGGCCAGGGCCTGGGCTCCAGCCTCGAGAAGCTGCACTACCTGCCCGAGGCCCATACCGACTTCCTGCTCGCCGTCATCGGCGAGGAGCTCGGCTTCATCGGCGTCGCGATCGTCATCTTCGCGTTCTTCTGGCTGTCCCGCCGGCTGTTCCACATCGGCCGTCAGGCCGTGGCGCTGGACCGCGTCTTCGCCGGGCTCTACGCGCAGGGCATCGGCATCTGGATGGGCGGCCAGGCCTTCATCAACATGGGCGTGAACCTCGGCGCGCTGCCGACCAAGGGCCTGACGCTGCCGCTGATGAGCTATGGCGGCTCGGCCACCGTCCTCAACTGCGTGGCATTGGCGATCTGCTTGCGAATCGACATCGAGAACAGACAACTGATGCGGGGAGGGCGGGCATGAGCGCAGCGCCGGGCCGCCCCAAGCAAGCTCACGTCCCCTCGGGGGACCGGACGCGGCGTGCCGCGGACGAGGGGTCCACATGAGCACGCGTCACCTCGTCGTGATGGCCGCCGGTACGGGCGGCCACGTGATTCCCGGACTGGCCGTCGCCGCGGAGATGCAGCGTCGCGGCTGGACCGTGTCCTGGCTCGGCACCGAAGCCGGCATGGAGAACAAGCTCGTGCCGCCGTCCGGCCTGCCGATGGACCGGCTGTCCTTCGCCGGCCTGCGCGGCAAGGGTCTCAAGCATTCGCTGCTGGGCGTCGTGCGCATGTTCAAGGCGCTCGGCCAGAGCGCGCATGTGTTCAGCGCGCGCAAGGCCGACGCGGTGCTCGGCATGGGCGGCTACGTCTGCTTCCCCGGCGGCCTGATGGCCTGGGTGATGCGCCGTCCGCTCATGCTGGTGAACGCCGACGCGGCGCTGCTCCTGTCCAACAAGGCGCTCGCGCCGGTCGCGAAGAAGATCGCCTTCGGTTTCGACGGCCTGGCCGCCGCGCAGCAGAAGAAGAGCGTCGTCACCGGCAACCCGGTGCGCGTCGAGATCGAGGACCTGCCCGCGCCCGAGCTGCGCTTCGCCGACCGCAACGGCCCGCTGAAGGTGCTCGTGGTCGGCGGCTCGCTGGGCGCGCGCGCGATCAACGACGTGCTGCCGCAGACGCTGGCGCTGTGGGACGAGCACCAACGCCCGCTGGTCACGCATCAGACGGGCGAGGCCAACTTCCCGCTCGTGCAGGCCGCCTACGCGAAGGTCGGGGTGCAGGCCGAGGTCGTGCCCTTCATCAACGACATGGCGCAGCGTCTGGCCGAGGCCGACGTGGTGATCTGCCGCGCCGGCGCGGTGACGGTGTCCGAGCTGTGCGCCGCGGGCGTCGCCAGCATCCTGGTGCCGCTGGTCGTCAGCACGACCTCCCACCAGCGCGACAACGCGCAGTACATGGCGCAGCACGGCGCAGGCTCGCACCTGCCGCAGGGCGAGCTGAGCGCGCAAGCCCTGTTCGACCTGCTGCAGCAGCCGCGCGAGCACTGGCTGGCCATGGCGGCCAAGGCGCGCTCGCTGGCGCGTCCGCGCGCGGCGGGGCGCGTGGCCGACGAGCTGGAAGCGCTCGTGAATGCACGCGACGCCAAGACCGACCCCGGAGCGCGCGCATGAAACACGCCCTCCAGCGCATCCACTTCACCGGCATCGGCGGTGCCGGCATGAGCGGCATCGCCGAGCTGCTGGCCGCGCAGGGTTACCGCGTCAGCGGTTCCGACCAGGGCGAGAGCGACACCACGCGCCGCCTGCGCACGCTGGGCGTGGACGTGATGATCGGCCACGCCGCGGCGCACGTCGGCGCGGCGCAGGTGCTGGTCAGGTCCAGCGCGATCAAGGCCGACAACCCCGAGCTGATGGCCGCCCACCAGCTCGGCATCCCCGTGCTGCTGCGCGCGCAGATGCTGGCCGAGCTGATGCGCCCGCGGCTGGGCATCGCCGTCGCCGGCACGCACGGCAAGACGACGACGACCTCGCTGCTGACGACGGTGATGCAGCAGGCCGGACTCGATCCGAGCTACGCGATCGGCGGACAACTGCTGGCCGCCGGAGCGAATGCGGCGCTGGGCGGCGGGCTGCACATGGTCGTCGAGGCGGACGAATCCGACGCCTCCTTCCTGCACCTGCTGCCGCAGCTGGCGATCGTCACCAACATCGACGCCGACCACATGGACACCTACGGGCACGACATGGCCCGTCTGCGTCAGGCCTTCGTCGACTTCCTGCACCGGATGCCCTTCTGGGGCGCGGCCGTGCTGTGCGGCGACGACGCGGGCGTGCGCAGCATCGTGCCGATGCTGTCGCGGCCGGTGATCCTGTACGGGGTCGACGACGGCAACGCCGTGCGCGGGACCGGCATCGCCGCGGAGGCCGGCGGTGGCATGCGCTTCGTCGCGCAACGTCGCGACCGTCAAGGCCGGGAGCTGCCGGCGCTGGACGTGCTGCTGCGTCTGAACGGGCAGCACAACGTGCTGAACGCGCTGTCGGTGATCGCGATGGCGATGGAGCTGGGTGTCGACGACGCCGCGCTGCTGCAGGGCCTGGCGAACTTCGGCGGCGTGGGCCGTCGATTCCAGTCCTATGGCGAGCTGCCGGTGTCGCCTGCGCATGGCGCGACGGCCGAAGGCACCGCGCTGCTCATCGACGACTACGGCCACCACCCGGTCGAGATGCAGGCCGTGCTCAAGGCCGCGCGCGGCGCCTATCCGGGCCGTCGTCTGGTGCTGGCCTTCCAGCCGCACCGCTACACGCGCACCCGCGACTGCTTCGAGGAATTCGCCGACGTCCTGGCGCAGGCCGACGGTGTGCTGCTGACCGAGATCTATGCCGCCAGCGAGTCCCCGCTGCCCGGCATCAGCGGCGAAAGCCTGGCGCGCGCGGTGACCGACCGCGGCACCGCGGCGGGCTTCGTCGGCGACTGGCAGGGACTGCCGCAGGCGATCGCCCACCAGGCGCGCGCCGGCGATGTGGTGATCGTGATGGGGGCCGGCTCGATCGCCGCCGTCCCCGCGCGCACCGTCGAACTCATGACGAAGGGAGGCCGCGCATGACCACGGACCTCAACGCCGCTCCGGCGCCCGCTGCGCATTCCGCGCTCTATCAACACCTGGCCATCGCCGGCATCGATGCGAAGTCGCTCGGCAAGGTCGCCGTGCTCTTCGGCGGCGATTCGGCCGAACGCGAGGTCTCGCTGATGTCGGGCAGCGGCGTGCTCGCCGCGCTGCAGTCCGAAGGCGTGGACGCGCATGCCTTCGACCCGGGCCAGCGCAACCTGCTCGAACTGAAATCGGACGGGTTCCAGCGCGCCTTCATCGCGCTGCACGGCCGCCACGGCGAGGACGGCACCGTGCAGGGCGCGCTCGAACTGATGGGCATCCCGTACACCGGCTCCGGCGTGATGGCCTCGGCCATCGCGATGGACAAGATCACGACCAAGCGTGTCTGGCTGGCCGACCAGCTGTCGACGCCGCGCTGGGTCAGCCTCAAGCGCGGCGAGCTGCAGCGCGAGCGCGTCCGCACCGTGCCGGATGAACTGGGCCTGCCGATCTTCGTCAAGCCGCCGCACGAGGGCTCGTCCATCGGGGCGAGCAAGGTGATGGGCTACTCCGACATGCAGGAGGCCGTCGAGCTCGCCGCCAAGTACGACGCGGAAGTGCTGTGCGAGGAATTCGTCGACGGTGCCGAGCTGACCTGCCCGGTGCTGGGCGAGGGCGCCGACGCGATCGCGCTGCCGGTGATCGAGATCCGCGCCGAGGGCGGCAACTACGACTACCAGAACAAGTACTTCACCGACACGACGCAGTATCTGGTCGGCCAGTTGCCCGCCGACGAGCAGGCCCGCGTGCAGGACCTGGTCCTCGCCGCCTACCGCTCGCTGGGCGCGCGCGGCTGGGGCCGCGTCGACGTGATGCGCCGCAAGTCCGACGGCCGGCTGTTCCTGCTCGAGATCAACACCTCGCCGGGCATGACCTCCCATTCGCTGGTGCCCAAGGCAGCGGCCGCCGTCGGCATCTCCTACCCGAAACTGTGCCTGTATCTCCTGTCGCAAGCGCGGCTGGACAGCCAGGCCTGACTCGGCCCTCCACGAATACGCAGACGCAAGCGCGCACGAGACCCCGAGCCACCGCCATGGGCGCCACCTTCACCCACACCGCCAGCCCGCTGCCGCCGGACATCCGAGTGATGAACGGCGTGGCCGGCCTGCTGCTGGCCATCGTGGCGCTGGCCGCGGGGGCCGTGGGTCTGCATTGGCTGGCGAGACAACCGGCGTTCTCGATCAAGTCGATCACGGTCGAAGGCGACGTGAGCCGCAACAGCAGCGCCTCGCTGCGCGCGAACGCGTTGCCCCGGCTGAGCGGCAATTTCCTGACGATGAACCTGCAGCAGGCGCGCGCCGCCTTCGAGGCGGTGCCCTGGGTGCGCCACGCCACGGTGCGGCGCGTCTGGCCGCTGCACCTGATCGTCGCGCTCGAGGAACACCGCCCCGCCGCCTACTGGGAAACCAAGGTCGACAACGCCGACGCCGACAGCGAGGCGGTCGTCGATACCCGGCTGGTCAACAGTTTCGGCGAGGTCTTCGAGGCGAATCTCGGCGACGTCGAGGACGAGGATCTGCCGACGCTGGCCGGCCCGGCGAAATCCTCGGCGGCGATGCTGGCGATGTGGCGGCAACTCGATCCGCTGACCCACGGGAAACTGGACGAGGGCGTCGCCCGGCTGGATTTGTCCGGCCGCGGCTCCTGGAAGGCGACCCTGGAAAAGGGCGCCATCGTCGAACTCGGGCGCGGCAGCGAGGCCGAAGTCGTCGCCCGGTATGGCCAGTTCATCGCCAGCATTCCCCAGATCACCGCCCGTTACCGCACCGCGCTGGTATCGGCGGACCTCCGCCATGAATCCGGATATGCGGTCCGGCTGGCGGGCGTGACGACGGTTACCACTGCGCCCAAGGGCGCCAAGAAGAATTGAGGACAGGCATGGCCAAGGAATACAAGGATTTGGTCGTCGGGTTGGACATCGGCACCGCCAAGATCATGGCGGTGGTGGCCGAGGTGATGGGCGACGGCCAATTGCGCATCGCCGGTCTGGGTGTCGCGCCCAGCCACGGTCTGAAGCGCGGTGTCGTGGTCAATATCGATGCCACCGTCCAGTCCATCCAGCAGGCCCTGAAAGAGGCCGAAATGATGGCCGACTGCCGGATTTCGAGGGTTTATACCGGGATTACCGGCAGCCATATCCGCGGCCAGAACTCGACCGGGATGGTCATCGTGCGGGACAAGGAAGTCACGCCGGTGGATGTCGCCCGGGTGGTGGAAACCGCCAAGGCCATCAATATCCCGAACGACCAGCGCCTGCTGCTGGTCGAACCGCAGGAATTCGTGATCGACGGCCACGAGGTGAAAGAGCCGATCGGCATGAGCGGCGGCCGGCTGGAGGTCAAGGTCCATATCGTGACCGGCGCCCAGAGCGCGGCGGAAAACATCGTCAAGTGCGTGCGTCGCTGCGGGCTGGAGGTTGAGCAACTCGTTCTGAATCCTAGCGCTTCCAGTTTGGCAGCACTAACTTCGGACGAACGCGACCTGGGCGTGGCGCTGGTCGACATCGGCGCCGGCACGACCGACGTGGCGATTTTCACCGGCGGATCCATCCGCCATACCGCGGTGATTCCGATCGCCGGCGACCTGATTACCAGCGATATCGCGATGGCGCTGCGCACCCCGACCAAGGATGCCGAGGAAATCAAGGTCGAGCACGGCGTGGCCAAGCAATTGCTGGCCGATCCGGCGGATCAGGTGGAGGTTCCGGGTTTGGGCGACCGGGCACCCCGCATGCTCTCCAAGCAGGCTTTGGCCGGGGTCATCGAACCTCGGGTCGAGGAAATCTTCTCGCTCGTCCACCAGGTCATCCGGGAATCCGGCTACGAAGAGCTGCTGTCCTCCGGAATCGTCCTGTCGGGCGGTTCCTCGGTGATGCCGGGGATGGTGGAACTGGCCGAGGATATTTTCCTGAAACCGGTACGGCGGGGAAATCCCACCTACAACGGCGCGCTTTTTGACATGGTGGCCAATCCCCGTTCGGCCACCGTGATGGGATTGTTGGAGGAAGCGCGGCTGTCGCGCACCCGGGGATTCAAGGCGGCGCAGCAGGCGGGGTCCGTGAAGACCTTGTTCGGTCGCGCCAAGGATTGGTTCCTGGGGAATTTCTGAGAAGCCGGCACCGACCGGTGGGTTGACGCTTTCTTTACGACGTTTGAGGGTTTTGCCCCCTAAAAAAGGGCCGGATCCACTTCTATTTTGCTGATGGCAACTGCACAATATGGACAGGAGGTTTGATATGGCGATCGAGATGATCGAAGAGTTTGATCAAGGCACCCAGATCAAGGTGATCGGCGTGGGCGGCGGCGGCGGCAACGCGGTCGAGCACATGATCAGCCAAGGTGTCCAGGGCGTGGAATTCATCGTGGCCAACACGGATGCCCAAGCCCTGAATCGCTCCAAGGCCGATCAACTCCTGCAACTGGGCCATACCGGCCTGGGCGCCGGCGCGAAACCCGAGGTCGGCAAAACCGCCGCCGAGGAAGCCGAGGCGCGCATCCGCGAATCCATCACCGGCGCGCACATGCTGTTCATCACCGCCGGCATGGGCGGCGGCACCGGCACCGGCGCGGCGCCCGTGATCGCCCGCGTGGCCAAGGAGATGGGCATCCTGACCGTCGGCGTGGTCACCAAGCCGTTCGAGTTCGAAGGCAACCGCCGCGGCAAGGCCGCGGACCTGGGCCTGCAGGAACTCGAGGCGAACGTCGATTCGCTGATCGTCGTGCTGAACGACAAGCTGCTCGAAGTGCTGGGCGACGACATCACGCAGGACCAGGCCTTCGCGCACGCCAACGACGTGCTGAAGAACGCGGTCGGCGGCATCTCCGACATCATCCACATGCCGGGTCTGGTCAACGTCGACTTCGAAGACGTGAAGACCGTGATGAGCGAGCCGGGCAAGGCGATGATGGGCACGGCCGTGGCCACGGGTCCGGACCGCGCGTCCAAGGCCGCGGAAGGCGCCGTCGCCTGCCCGCTGCTGGAAGGCATCGATCTGTCCGGCGCGCGCGGCGTGCTGGTGCTGATCGCGGCGAGCCGCAACAACTTCAAGCTGGCCGAGAGCCGCAACGCGATGACCGCGATCAAGCGCTATGCCGCTGAAGACGCGCACATCATCTACGGCACGGCTTACGACGACACGCTGGGCGACCAGCTGCGCGTCACCGTGATCGCGACCGGCCTGAGCCAGCGCGCCGCGGCTCGCCAGCAGCCGCAGCTGGTCGTGCAGCAGCCGCAACTGCGCACCGGCACCGACAACATGCCGGTGCTGACGCAGCCGGTGGTGATGCCGGGTTCGGCCGCCGCGCAGGGTGCGCAGGCGCCCGCGACCATGAGCACGACCGACTTCGGCGGCATGAGCGTGCCCAGCGTCTGGCGCCATGGCCGCACCGCCGCGGCCAAGGTCGAGGCGCTGTCGTCCAACGGCATGGACGAGATCGAGATCCCGGCCTTCCTGCGCAAGCAGGCCGACTGAGTCCCGCAACCGGCAGGACAGCGCTTCGGGCGCCCCGCGTCGTTGCAAATCCTCGCCATAGCTGGGCTATGGCTCCGGTTTGCGCCTAGCGGTGCATCCCGAATCGCAGCCCTGCCGGTCACGTGACGCAGCCCTTCCGGTCACGTGACCGCGATTCGCCAGGCCGCGTGATCCGGGGGGTCTTGTTGCAATTGATCGCTCGTGCCGTGCCGTGAACTTCGGCACACTGGCGCGCGATCACAAGGCAGCAAGACAGAGCGTATGCATGGTCCAGGATGAGGTAGGAGAAACGTCGTCGGCGACGCCGGCCGCGCGTGCGCGGCAGGCGTGGGCGTCGCGTCCGTCCACGCCGCTCCTGATCGCGCTGCTGGCCTGTCTGGTGCTGGCGCTGTTCGCGCTGGCACCCGACGTGGGTCGCGCCCAGGGTGGGCAGCCCGCCCATGCGACCGGCGCGGCACCGCACGCGCAGGTCCTGCAGGCGTCACCGCTGGGACCGGCCAGGCCGGTACCGGAAGCCACGCCGCCGGCGGGGGCGCAACGCGCGATCGCGGCCGAGGTCGCCACCAGCGACTGGACGCAGGACCAGTTGAAGTCCTGGTGGCGCGCCTTGCGCGTCATGGACGGCGCGGACGGCGCCTTGCCGCCGGGCCTGCTGCCGCCCTCGGACCCGAAGGCCTGGCAGGCCGTCGAACTCCCGGAAGTCCGTCAGCGCGAGGCCACGAACAACACCGGCGACGCGCGCTTCCAGATGCGCTGGTACCGCGTGCGCTACGCCGCGCCGAACGGCCGCTGGCCGACCAGCGTCGCGCTCTACATGCCGCGCCTGGTGGCGCTGGCGGCGGCGGTGCTCGTGAAGACCGACGACGGCTGGCGGCCGGTCTTCGACAACCAGTCCGGCGCGCGCGAGCAATGGGTGCGGCCGCTGTGGGTGGTGCTGCCCGCCGCGCTGACCGAGATCCAGCAGGCGCGCGAGATCGAGGTCGTCATCGCGGTGCCGGTGATGCAGTCCGGCTACTACTCGGTGTCCAGCGTCTGGCTGGGCGCGCGCGAGGACCTGGAGGCGCGCCACGACCGCCGCTGGGTGCTGCAGATCGGCGTCCCGCAGGCGACCGGGCTGACGCTGGTGACGCTGGGGCTGTTCGCGCTCGTGCTCTGGGTCAAGCGGCGGGAGGATCCGTCGTACCTGCTGTTCTCGCTGGCCAGCGTGGCATGGCTGGTGCGCAACCTGCACTACCACCTGGACCTGCCGCGCACGCGCGATGCGCTCGAATGGTTCTGGTGGGTCACGCATGCCTCGATGTCGTGGGTGATGTTGCTCACCTTCCTCTTCGCGCTGCGTTTCGCGCGCCAGCGCTTCGCCCGCTTCGAGAAGGGCATCGCGCTCTTCGTGCTGGTGTCCAGCCTGTCGTCCATGCCGATGTGGGGCAACGGCTTCGACGCGCTGGTGCTGCTGCACCTCTGCAACGCGGTCGTTGGCCTGGCGGGTACCGGTTTCGTCGCCAGCGTGGCCTGGCGCCAGGGCACGCGCGAGCTGCGCGTGATGGCCGCGGCGCTGGTGATCGGCGTCGTGCTGGGCGTGCACGACCTGGGGCTGCTCGCGGGCTGGTGGTGGCCGGAGCACATCTACCTCATGCCCTTCGCGACGCTGGTGATCCTGGCGAGCTTCCTCTACGCGGTGCAGTTCCGCTACATCGAGGCGCTGCGCGGCGTGGAGCGCGCCAACGGGGAACTGGGCCAGCGGCTGCAGGAGCAGAGCGCCCAGCTGAGCTCGCAGCACGACAAGCTGCGCGAGGTCGAGCGGCAGCAGGCGCTGCTGCTGGAGCGGCAGCGGATCATGCAGGACATGCACGACGGACTGGGCTCGTCGCTGCTGTCGGCGATGGTGGCGGTGGAGCAGGGCACGATGCCGCAGGAGCAGGTGGTGACCGTGCTGCGCGAATGCGTGGACGACCTGCGGCTGGTGATCGATTCGCTGGAGCCGGTGGGGCACGACATCGTGTCGCTGCTGGCGACGATGCGCTACCGGCTGGGCAAGCGGTTGCAGCTGGGCGGGCTCAAGCTCGAATGGGACGTGCACGACCTGCCGCCGCTGGAATGGCTGGAGCCGCCCGACGCGCTGCACGTGCTGCGGCTGATGCAGGAGGCCCTCACGAACGCGTTGAAGCATGCGCGGGCGTCGCGGGTGCGGGTGGTGACGCGCGACCTTGGCAAGCGCGTGGAGATCCGCGTCGAGGACGACGGCGAGGGCTTCGACGTGGCCTCGATCGCGCAGGGCCGCGGGCTGCGCGGGCTGCAGCGGCGCGCGAAGGTGTTGGGCGGTTCGCTGCGGGTCGACAGCAGTCCGGGTCACGGCACGGTGGTGACGCTGCGGCTCCTGGTGTCGCGCGCCGATCGCGAGGCCGTCGTCCAGGCGAGCGGCCAGCAAGGTTGACCCCGTTTTGGGACAATACGCCCCATGATCAAGCAACGCACCATCAAATCGCTGACCCGTGCGGTCGGGGTCGGCATCCACAGCGGCCAGAAGGTGGAGATCACGCTGCGTCCGGCGGCGCCCGGCACCGGCATCGTGTTCCGGCGCGTCGACCTGGCGCAGCCGGTCGACATCCCGGTGAACACGCACAGCGTCTGCGACACGCGCATGGCCACGACGATCAGCCCGCAGGGCGATCCGGGGCTGCCCAAGGTGCAGACGATCGAGCATCTGCTCTCGGCCTGCGCAGGCCTGGGGCTGGACAACCTGCTGATCGACATCAACGCGGACGAGGTCCCGGTGCTGGACGGCTCGGCGGCGAGCTACGTCTTCCTGCTGCAGTCGGCGGGCATCGAGCTGCAGAACGCGCCCAAGCAGTTCCTGCGGGTGAAGAAGCCGGTGGAAGTGCGCAAGGGCGAGGGCAAGAGCCTGATGTGGGCGAAGCTGACGCCGCACCACGGCTACACGCTGAGCTTCCAGATCGAGTTCGACAACCCGGCGGTCTCGGCGACGGGGCAGCAGTATGTGTTCGACATGGGCAGCGGCCAGTACAAGCGCGAGATCGCGCGGGCGCGCACCTTCGGCATGACCAAGGACATCGAGCTGATGCGCTCGCGCGGGCTGACGCTGGGCGGCAGCATGGACAACGCGATCGTGGTCGACGACTACCGCGTGCTGAACGCGGAAGGGCTGCGCTACGACGACGAGTTCGTGAAGCACAAGATCCTGGACGCGATCGGCGACATGCAGGTCGTGGGCCATCCGCTGCTGGCGGCGTACACCTCGTTCAAGGGCGGCCATGCGCTGAACAACCTGCTGCTGCGCGAGCTGCTGAAGGACGCCGAGGCGTACGAGATCGTGACCTTCGAGGACGAACGCGACGCGCCGGCGGGCTTCGCCGAGCTGGCGCCGGCGTGGTGAGCCCGACGGATCACTGAAGGTGCTGGTCTTCCGTCTCGTCTTCGCGCTGCTGCTGGCCGCGGGCCTGCTGTGCTTCGCCGTCTACATCGGTACCCGGCAGCCCGTCTGGCGCCGCCGCGGCATCCTGCTGATCAAGTGGACCGTGATCGCCGGCATCGGCTTCTTCGCGGTGCTGATCCTGGAGCGGTTGGTGCTGCTGGTGTAGCGCCGAACCTGCCACACAACGAAGAAGGCCGCTCATCGAGCGGCCTTCGTGTTTCCGCAGCAGGAGATCTACTCCTCCAACGCCTGCAACTGCACCAGCCGCTGATAGATCCCGCCATCGATCGCCATCAGCTCGTCGTGCGTGCCGCGTTCGTCGAGGTGGCCGTGGTTCAGCACCACGATCTGGTCGGCCTCGCGGATCGTCGACAGCCGGTGCGCGATCGCGATCACTGTGACCTGGCCGCGCAGCGCGCGCAGCGCCTCGCCGACCTGCGCTTCCGTCGCGCTGTCGATGTTGGCCGTGGCCTCGTCGAGCAGCAGGATGCGCGGATCGCCGGCCAGCGCGCGGGCCAGCGCGATCAGCTGCTTCTGCCCCGTCGACACCGCCAGTCCGCCGTCGCCCAGCCGGCTGTCGTAACCCTGCGGCAGCGCGCTGAGGAACTCGTGCGCGCGGGAGGCGCGGGCCGCCGCCTCGATCTTCTCGTCGGAGATCGCGCGCCCCATGCGGATGTTCTCGCGCACGGTGCCGGCGATCAGGTAGGGCTCCTGCGGGACCAGGCCGAGGGCGGCGTGGAAGGTCTCCTCGGGCAGTTGATCGAGCGGCTGGCCGTCGATCAGGATGCGGCCCTGCTGCGGCTGGTAGAAGCGCAGCAGCAGCGCCAGCAGCGTCGACTTGCCCGAACCCGTGTGCCCCGCGATGCCCACGAAGCTGCCCGCCGGGATGTCGAGGTCCAGGTCGCGCAGCACCGGCTGCTCCGGCTTGTAGGCGAATTGCAGATGTTCGAAGCGGATCTCGCCCGCGCCGACCACCAGGTCCGGCCGGTACGAGCGCGGCTCGCTGGGCTCGCGCAGCAGCGCGCGCACGCGGGATGCGGCCACCAGCGCCTGCTGCAACTGGCTGAACTGCATCGTGATCTGGATCAGCGGCTCGACGACGCGCGCGATGTACGCGAGGAACGCGTACAGCAGACCCACTTCGAGGCCCGACAGCTCACGCAGTCCGAACCCGTAGATCACCGTGACGATCAGCAGCACGTTGAGCAGGTCCAGCGCCGGCCGCAGCAGCCAGGCGTTGGCGCGCAGCTCCTGCACGCGCGCTTCCAGCTGCGCGCGGTTGGCGGTCTCGTAGCGCGCGGCGAAGCGCTGCGCCGCGCCCGCCGACTGCAGCATCGCCATGCCGGCCATGCTCTCGGCCATCTGCGCGTTGAGGTCGGCGCGCAGCGCGCGGGCGCGCTGCACGGGACCGCTGCTCGCGCGCTGGTAGAGCCAGATGATCCCGGAGCTCGCCGGCACCAGCGCCAGCACGATCAGCATCAGCCGCCAGTCCAGCCACGCCATCGCGACCAGCGCGCCGGCCACGACGATGGTCGAGTCCAGCATCACGAACAGCACCTGCCGGTACAGGTTGTTGACCGCGTCGGTGTCATTGGTGATGCGGCTCAGCAGCTGACCGGTGATGCTGCGGTCGAAGAAGGCCATCGGCTGCGCGAGCACGTGCGCGTAGACCTGCTCGCGCAGGCGCAGCACCGACCGCCGCGCGACCGAGGCCATGCGGCGCAGTTGCGCGTAGCGCAGCAGGCTGGCGGTCCAGCCCGCGAGCAGCATCGTGCCCAGCAGCAGCGCCATCGAACCCAGTTCGAAGTTGCGCGGCAGCACGTGCGCGTCGATGAAGTGCTTGCCGAGGATGGGTCCGATCGCCTCCAGCGCCGCGGCGACGACCAGCCAGCCCAGGCCCTTCACCAGCCCGCGGCGCTCCGGCGCGGCGGCCTGCGCCAGCAGCGTCAGCGCCTCGCGCGGCGAGTGGTCGTTCTGCGGGGTCTTGCCGTCCTTGCCGGACGCGGTCTCAGGCGGCGTCAAGGCTGGCCTCCAGTTGTTGGTAGCGCCACTGGCCGGCGTACCAGCCGCCCAGCGCGAGAAGTTCATCGTGACGACCGCGCTCGACGATGCGGCCCTGCTTCAGCACGACGATCTCGTCGGCCTCCATCACGGCCGACAGGCGGTGGCTGACCACGGCGAGGCTGCGCTCGGGATGCAGCGCGCGCAACTCGCGCCAGTGGTCGAGGATCTGCGTCTCGGTGCCGCTGTCCACCGCCGACAACGCGTCGTCGAGCAGCAGCACGGGCGCTTCCGCCAGCAGCGCCCGCGCGATCGCGATGCGCTGCCGCTGGCCTCCGGACAGCGTGACGCCGCGCTCGCCGACCAGCGTGTCGTAGGCCTGCGGCAGCCGTGTGATGTCGTCGTGCACGGCGGCGAGCTCTGCCACCGCGCGGATCTGCTCGCGCGTCGCGTCCGGACGGGCGAGGGCGATGTTGTCCGCCACGGAGGCCGAGAACAGGAAAGGCTCCTGCGGCACCCAGGCCAGCGTGCGGCGCAGCGCGGCCAGGCGGATCTCCGGCGCTGCGATGCCGCCCAGCCGCACGGCGCCGGCATCGGGCTCGTACTGCCGCAGCAGCAGACGCAGCAGCGTCGACTTGCCCGACCCCGTGGCCCCGACGATGCCCAGCGTGCGGCCCGGCGGCAGCGTCAGCGCGATGTCCTCGAGCGTCGGCTGCGCCATGCCGGGATAACGGAAGGACACGCGGTCCCAGGCGATGTCGGCGTTTGCCGGCAGGTCGCGCGTGCCGGTGTCCACCAGGCTGACCGGCGCGTCGAGCACCGGTTGCAGCCGCGACCACGCCGCTCGTCCGCGTTCCAGCAGCGACAGCACCCAGCCCGCCGCGAACATCGGCCAGATCAACTGGCCGAGGTACATCGTGAACGCGGTCAACTGGCCGATGCTGATGATGTCCGTGCCGACGAGCCAGGCGCCGACGCCCAGCGCGATCACCGTCGCCGCGCCGAGCGACAGGCCCACGGCCGGTTCGAACATCGCTTCCCATCGCTGCGCCTGGAAGGAGGCGTCGCCGGCTTCGCGCGCCAGTTCGCCGAACTGCTCCCGGCTGCGGCGCACCAGGCCCAGCGCCCGCACGGTGCGCACGCCGGCGAGGCTGTCCTGCACCTGCTGGTTGAGCGTCGAGAAGCGCTTCAGCGAGTCGGCGGAAGCCACATGGATCCGCGACGAGATGCGCCAGAACGCATAGGCCATCAGCGGGAAGGGCACCAGCGCGGCCAGGCCCAGCCGCCAGTCGACGCTGATGGTCATCATCCCCAGCACGAGGACCAGCGTCAGCGACCCGTCGAAGGCGGCGAGCAGCGCTTCGCCGGCGGCCATCTCGATGGCGTCGACGTCGTTGGTCGCCAGCGCCATCAGGTCGCCGGTGCGCTGGGCGTGGAAGAACGCGGGACCTTGATTCGTCAATTGCGCGTACAAGCGCATGCGCAGCTGACGACCGAGTTCGTAGGCGGTGCGGAACAGCGCCAGGCGCCAGCCCACGCGCAGCAGGTAGATCGCGAGGCCGGCCAGCACGAGCAGGCCGAGCTGACCGACCAGGTCCCAGCCGGCGAGGCGGTGCGACACCAGCGCGTCGACGACGTGACCGACCTGACGCGGGATCCAGACCGTGAGGACCGCGATGGTGCTGAGCATCAGCGCGCTGGCGGCGTACGGCCGCCAATGGCCTCGGATATGGCCGAGGATCAGACGTGAGAGGGACGACGACATGGCGGCGCATTGTGCCCGGCGGTTCCTGACCGTCGGAAGGTCAGGGCCATGGTCCGGGCGGGCCGCGGGGCCGCGCCGCAGCGCCGCAGCGCCAAGGCGCTAAGGCGCCACGGGCGCGGAGGAGGCCCGCGCGATCATGCCGATGCGGGCGTGGACCAGGTCGGCGAGCACGCGCAGCCGTCGCTCGTCGAAGTTGCCGCTGAGGGCATAGGCCAGCTTGCCGTCGATCCAGAACAGGCTGCGGGTGGTCTGGCCCCCTTCGACGCGCTGCATCAGGCGAAAGGCCACCGGCGCTTCGGGCGAACTCGCGCCGGTGCTCACGTAGAGCGTGAAGCGCTCGCCGGCCTCGTTCTCGTACATGAACTGCGCGCGGGCCAGCGCCGCGCCGACGGATGTCCTGGCCGATGCGCCGGCCGAGGCGCCAGGTGAGGCGCCGGTCGATGGATCGTCGCCCGCGGGCAGCAGCCGGCCGCCGACCAGTTTCCAGCCGTAGTCGCGCAGGGTCGGTGCATACAGCGGCTGGCCGAGCCGCTTGCTCAGCCACTGCATCAGGTGATCGGCCTGGTCGGCGCCGACCTCGACCGGATGTCGCTTCTCGGGCTGGTAGACGGCGTGCGCGATGGCGGCGTCGCGCACGTATTCGGGAATGGACGGATCGCGGCCGGCGGCGCGGGAGGCCGCGGCGGCGGCCGCCATCTCCGCGGCTTCCTTCTTGCCGGTCCACCACGCGTGGCCGCCCCAGCCGCCGGCGACGCCGGCACCCAGGCCGACCGCCAGCAGCAGCGCCGCCGCCCAGGCGCGCGGCCAGCGTGGGGCCGTCGCGGCGGGGGGACGCAGCGCGGCGGTGACGGACGGGGGCACGGGCTCATCGAGCCAGTCGCGATGCAGCGCCTTCAGCGAGTCGCGCTGTTCGCGCCAGCCGAGCACCTGCTGCGCGGCGCGCGGGTGGCGCAGCAGCCAGTCCGCCACCTGCGCGGCGCGTTCGGGCGGCAATTGCCCGTCCACGTAGGCGTGGAGCGTGGCGTCGTCGATGTCGATCTCGTCGTGGGTCATGGCGCGGCGCTCATTTCACCACCCGCAGCGGGGAGCGGCCCGGCGCGGCGCCGTCCATCGACAGGCGCAGCCGTTCGCGGGCGCGGGACAGCCGCGACATCACCGTGCCCACCGGCACGTCCAGCACGCGGGCGGCGTCCTGGTAGCTCAGTTCCTCGACGCAGACCAGCAGCAGGATCTCGCGCGAGGCGGCCGGCAGCGAGGCCAGTGCCCGCTCGAGATCCAGCCGCAAGGCAATGCGCTGCTGCGGCTCCTCGATCGCCGGCTGCGGCGCGTCGTCCTCGTCCAGCGAGTCGTGCAGCGCCTCGCGGGCGTCGCGCCGCTGATTCAGGTAGAGCCGGTGCATCAGCGTCAGCAGCCAGTTGCGCAGGGCGTCCTGGCGCGTCGGTCCGGGCTCGGCATGGAACAGCGCACCCTTGCGGGCGGCGCGTTCCAGCGTGTCCTGCAGCAGGTCGTCCGCCCGGGCGTGGTCGCCGCACAGCAGCCGCGCATGGCGGCGCAGGCGGGGAAGCAGCGGGAGCGCTTCGTCGAGGACCAGGGGCATGGGCGAATCGGGTTCGGGCCAGAAGCTCCGGATGACCTGAGGCGGCTGCGGGTCAGGGCTTCGCGGTATGCCAGACCTGGTTGATGCCGTCGCCGTTGCGTTCGCCGGGCTTGGCGTCCTTGGCCCAGAAGTACAGCGGCTTGCCCTTGTAGGCCCACTGCTTGGAGCCGTCGTCGCGGGTGATGACGGACCAGTCGCCGGAGGCCTTGTCCTCGGCGCGGGCCATCAGCGGCGGCCAGTTCGTGGCGCAGCCCCCGTTGCACACGCTCTTGCCGTTGCCGGCGGTGTCCTTGTCGAAGGTGTAGAGCGTCATCTCGTTGGGGCCGACCAGCGCGTCGCCCTTGGCGGTCGCGGGGGCCGTCTGCGCGGCGACGAGTCCGGCGGCCGCCATCAGGACAGCGGCGGCGGTGAGCTTCAGGGTGATCTTCATGCGGGGTCTCCTGGGTTCAAGTTCAGGTGGGGGTATTGCATGAACACATGGGGCAGTTCAATTATTCCAACTGACCTTGCCAACTCGCCGTGTGATCGCCACGTTGGAGGCAGGCTTTTATGGCCGGACAGATCTGGTTTATACGGCTGGTCGGGGATCAGAAGCGCTTTGGAAGTCCCGCTTGGCGAAGCACCTCGTTCGCGGTGTGACGAGACTTGATGTTGTGGTCCACAGGAAAGCGGAGCGAGCTTGTCGGGGAGGACCAGATGTCGTGGTCTCCCTTCCCATGGCGCACGAATTGGCATCCTGCGGCGCGCAGCATCCGGACCAGCTCCGGGGTGAAGCTGGCGACCATGGCACTCAGCGGGCGTGAATCTGCGTAACGCTCAAGCGTCGCGCCAGCAATTCCATCGAGATTTCAGGTCCGTCGGGCATACGGCCATTAGCCTCGAGCAGTTCAGGCACGAGCACTTTCAGCTTGGCTTCGAGCGCCTCCAGCGTGTCCGCTTCCGTGGCAAGACCCGGCACATCGTCCGACGTGGCAACCCAGACTGAGACCTCGGGGTCCCATTCAGCTTGAATCAGCAGCGGGCGGTTCATTCGCGGATCGTACGCCACCATCATTTGGATCGAATGCATGCGTTGATTCCTGCGGTCAGTGGATCTGTGGAGGCGGCCAGTGCGAGACCGGATGCCGATGCCACCAATCCTAGGAAGAGGAGTCGTCCGCGTCATTGACCTGGGTTTGTCGAAGAAGGGGGGACAAGCTAGCCTGTGATCCCCAGTTCAAGTGATCTCGTCCCCGACGTTGTCGCGCAAGGAGACCCCAGCATGACCGACCGCGCCCAGGCGCTTGCCGCCGAGCTGATCCGCAACTTCCATGAGGCCGAGCTGACCTCGTTCAAACGCGAGCCGCTGTACGAGTCGCGCTTCGCGCGCCTGGCGCGCGGGACCGCCGCGCGCAAGCTCGGCGCGTCCTACGACATCGTCGAGCCCGGCAGGACGACCTGCCCGTACCACCTGCACTACGCGCAGGAGGAGATGTTCATCGTCCTCGAAGGCACCGGCACGCTGCGCGTCGCCGGCGAACGCTTGCCGATCAAGGCCGGCGACGTGATCTTCATCCCCGCCGGCCCCGACTACCCGCATCACATCATCAACACCTCGGACGCGCCGCTGAAGTACCTCTCCGTCAGCACCATGGAGCAGCCGGAGATCTGCGTCTATCCGGACTCGAACAAGTTCATGGCCGAGCACGGCCCCGACAAGGCGACCCGCCCGTTCGAGGCCATCCGCAAAGTGGGCGAGGGCGATCTCGACTACTGGCAGGACGAGCCCTGAACGCCAGCGCGGCGCTCAGTACGTCCGCGAGCCCTTGAACTGCGCGTGCTGGCGCCGCTGCAGCGTCGTCTGCTTGCCCATCGCCTCGAAGGAGACGCGCGCATGCGCGTCCATGATCGCGATGCCCAGCGCGTCGGCCGCGTCCTTGCCCGGTTCCCCGGGCAGCTTCAGCAGCCGCGCCACCATCGCCTGCACCTGCGCCTTCGCCGCGCCGCCGTGGCCGGTGATGGCCTTCTTCATCTGCACCGCCGTGTACTCCGACACGTGCAGGTCGCACGACACCAGCGCCGTCAGCGCCGCGCCGCGCGCCTGTCCCAGCAGCAGCGTCGACTGCGGGTTCACGTTGACGAAGATGATCTCCACCGCCGCGCAGGTCGGCTGGTAGCGCGACACCACCTCGCGGATGCCGTCGAAGAGGATCTTCAGCCGTCCCGGCAGGTCGCCGGTCGGCAGCGCGTTGGTCTTGATCGTGCCGCTGGCCACGTACGACAGCCGCGGTCCGTCCGCGTCGATGACGCCGAAGCCGGTCGTCTGCAGGCCGGGGTCGATGCCGAGGATGCGCATGCCGTCGCCTCCCGCCGCGTCAGGTACCGGCGCGGAAATACCACCGCACCGAATGGAAGAACACCGGCGCCGCGAAGCACATCACCGCGATGCGGTCCAGCAGGCCGACCGCGCCGGTGATCGCGCTGCGATTGCCCCAGGCGTTGATGCCCGCGTCGCGTTTGAGCGCCTGCATCACGAACACGCCGAAGCTGCCGCAACCCGCCGCGATGAAGGCGGCGATCGCCGCCTGGCCCGCCTTGAACGGCGTGATCCAGTACAGCAGCGCGCCCGCCAGGGCCGCCGCGAACGCGCCTATCCACCAGGCCTTCATCGTGAACGAGCGGCTGATCCGTCGCGCCACCGGCTTGGCCCGGAAGCGGCTGGTCGCCACCGCCTGCGCGATCTGGCCGCAGGCCACCACGGCCACCAGGAAGAACAGCAGGAAAGCGCCTCGACCCTCGTACTTCGGGAACTCCAGCAGCAGCAGCGCCGGCGCGTGCGAGAGGCCGTAGACGCAGACCATGATGCCCCACTGGATCTTCGAGTTGCGTTCGAGGAAGCGATGCGGGTCGTCCGCCAGCGCGCTGGCCACCGGGATCGCCAGGAAACCGTAGACCGGGATCAGCACCGAGAACAGGTCGAAGTGGCGCGTCCCCACCAGCACGTACTGCAGCGGCAGGATCACGAAGAAGGCCATGATCAGTCCGCGATGGTCGGCCCGGCGGGTGTGCAGCAGCGTGATGAACTCGCGGAACGCGAGGAAGGAGAACACCGCGAACAGCAGCGTCGCGCCCACCGGTCCCGACACCCAGGCGGCCCAGAACAGGCAGGCGCCGACCCAGACCATGTTGAGTTCGTGCCGGAAGCGCGCCCAGCGCGCCTGCCAGGCGTCCTGTTCATCGTCGGGACGATCGCGCAGCGACCACAGCACCGAGACGATGCTCACCAGCAGCAGCGCGCCGAACAGCACGACGAACAGGAAGGCCACCTGCTCGCCGCTGTTCAGGGATTTGAGCCATCTCATTCCTTCCACCCTCCCGGACGCAGCGCCATCACCGCGGCGCGCGCGCGTTCGAGGAAGGCGCGCTTGTCCTCGCCGGGTTCGATCCGGATCGGCGCCCCGAAGGTGACCGTGCACAGGATGGGCACCGGCACGACCTCGCCCTTGGGCATGACGCGCTGGACGTTGTCGATCCAGGTGGGGATGAGCTGCACGTCGGGGAACTGTTCGGACAGGTGGTAGAGGCCGGCCTTGAAGGCCTGCGGCGCGCCCTTGTGGGAGCGCGTGCCCTCCGGGAAGATGACCAGCGAATCGCCGCCCTGCAGCGTGTCGACCAGCGGCTCGAGCGGATCCTCGTCGGGCGTGGCGCGCGTGCGGCTCACGTAGACCGCATTGAAGACCGCGCTGGTGAGCCAGGTCTTGAGCGGGGAACTCGTCCAGTAGTCGCGCGCGGCGATGGGGCGGGTGCGCGCACGCAGTTCGCCAGGCAGCGAGGCCCAGATCAGCACCCAGTCGAAGTGGCTCTGATGGTTGGCGAAGTAGATGCGTTGTTCGGACGTCGGGGGACAGCCTTTCCAATGTCCCTGCGCGCCGGTGATCAGGCGCGCCAGCCAGGACAGGAACAGGCCGGTGATTTCGGCAAGGACCATGGCGGGATTATCCGGGAGGACGGCCGTCTACTCATTTGATGACTGGAAGGCTCAAACGAGTCAGAGATGTCGACCCCCTTGGCGACGATGAGGAATGGCGTTCGGAAAGTGGTCCCGATGACACTTCCCGCAGCTCATTTTTCTCACCAGGAACGACCTCAATGCATACCCAGACATCAGATCAGATCACTGTGCGGCAGTCGGAAAAGCCAGTGCGCATCGTCGAAGCGTCGAAGCCCGCCGGGAAGCGCGTGCCGCCGCAGGACGAAGCGGTCGAGGCCGACGGCGACGCGTCTTCTGTGGATGCACACGAGGCCGACGCATCGACCGGCAAGGCCGCGGACGGGCAGACGTTCTCCGACGCTTCCGAGTCGTCGTCCGACGGCACCGCAGCGCAGCAGGCGGCCGGTGCGGAAGCGACCGGCCCCCAAGACGAGCCGTCCTGCCGTCAGATCCGCAGCGACGGCACGGAAGAGGACTGCGACCATTCCGCCGTCTGGCCGTGGATGATCGCCGGCTCCGGCATCCTGCTGGCAGGCGCCGCGGGAGCGGTCGGTCACGGGAGCGACAGCCACGCGACGGCTGCGGCGCCGGCACCTTCCTCGTCTGGCGCGCCGAATCCGCCGCCGGCACCTCCGGCGCCGGTGCTTCCCGCCGCACCGCGTCTGACCACCAGCTCGGGCAAGGACACCATCGACGGCACGGGGCATGTCGATGTCGCGCTCGCGGTGCCGGGCTCCTCGTGGGTCTATCGCCTGGACGGCGACGACACCTGGTTCGCCGGCCAGGGCGGCAGCCTCGACGCCGGCACGCTGGGTCGAGGCGTCCATGCCGTGATGGTCGCGCAGCTCGATGGCGAGGGGCGCCGCGGTGACGTCGCCACGCTGGCCGTGCGCGTCCACGACGAGGTCCTTGCACCGACGCTGGCGCTGGTGCACGACAACGGAAGTTCGTCGACCGACGGGTTGACCAACGATGGGACGGTCGCCGTTTCCGGTCTGGCGGCCGGCGCGAGCTTCTTCTACCGCGTGAATGGCGCGACCGAATGGATCGAGGGCACGGCGGGGCAGGTGCCCGCGGGGGCGCTCGTGGCGGGCCAGAACAGGATCGAGGCTTACCAGGTCGATGCCAGCGGCGAGCACAGCCCGCTGAACAGCCTGGCGCTGACCTTGGATCTGACGCCGCCCGAGGCGCCTCAGCTCCAGACCAGCAATCGCACCGATCTGCTGAACGCGCACGATTTCATCAACGTCTCCGGCATCGAGGGGGGCGCGGACTGGAGGTTCCGCGTGAACGGGCAAGGCGACTGGATCGAGGGCCATGACGGACGCATTCCCGCCGACGCGCTGGCGGGCGGCGAGAACCACGTCGAGGTCGTCCAGGTCGATGCGGCAGGCAATGCGGGGGCCGCGGCGACGCTGACGGTCCGGCAGGATCTCGAGGCGCCCGATCCGCTGCGGGCGCACGTGGACGGCGGGCGCGGCGACCTCGTGTCCCTGCAGGGCTCGATCGCCATCGACAACATCGAGGAAGGCGCGACCTGGAAGTACCGCATCAACGGCGAGAGCGACTGGCACGTCGGCAGCGGCTCACAGCTGGCGGCGAACTACCTGCTCGAAGGCCGCAACGACGTGATCTTGATGCAGACGGACAGCGCGGGACATGACAGCGCCGCGACGGTCATCAGCGTCACGCGCGACAGTCTGGCGCCTGATCGCCCGGACCTGGTGACCAGCAACGGCCTGCCACTGATCAATGCGCAAGGCAGTCTGCTGGTCCATCGACTGGAAGACGCCGCGACCTGGGAGTACCGGATCGACGGCGGTGACTGGCTCGTGGGCAAGGGTGATGCGCTCGGCTCTGCCGCGTTGCACGAAGGCAGCCAGACCGTCGATGTCCGCCAGACCGATCTTGCGGGCAATGTGAGCGAAAGTGATTCGTTGACGTTGACGCTGGATTCCACGCCGCCCGATGCCGCGCTGTCAGCGGTTCGAACGAAGGATGGCGCGCTGGCACCCGACCATCTGATCAACCCCTCGGGTGTTGTGTCGATCGACAACCTGGAACCGGACGCCACCTGGGAATACAAGGTCAACGGCGATGACCATTGGCGCCCGGGTGGCGGGCATCAGCTGTCGTCGCGGGTGCTGGACGAGGGCGAGAACACCGTCCAGATCCGACAGGTCGACGCGGCCGGCAATGCCGGCGAGGCGACGACGACGCAGGTCGACCTGGATGCCACCCCGCCTGAAACGCCGATCCTGACCTCGTCCCTTGGCGGATGGCTGTTGAATGCCAGCGGTTATGTCCAGATCGGACAGGTGGAAGCGGGTGCCCTTCTCACGGTCAAGCTCGATGGTCAGGAAATACGTCCGGGCGGTACCACGGAGGAGCCGCAGTTCCAGGCGTATCCGTACGGGGAAGGGAGGCACGCCGTTGAAGCCTACGTCACCGATGCGGCCGGCAACATCAGCCGATCGGCCGTTGCTTCCTACACCTTGGACATGACCTCGCCCGATGCGCCGACCTTGTACATGAGCACCAAGCGGATCCACACCGCTGACGACCATGTGGACGTGCTCAATCTGGAGCGGGGATCGAGTTGGTGGTACAGGCTAGACCGCGCTGGCGACTGGATCGAAGGGACGGGGTCGACAATTCCGGGAAGTGCTTTCGTCAACGCGTCCGCCGTCTCCGACAGCCATATCGTTCAAGCCTATCAAGTGGATGCGGCCGGCAATCACAGTGTCGCCAGCACGCTTGCCCTCTGGTCTGACGTCGCGCCCCCGGCCGGCATCTGAGGCGGGCGTCCCACAACGCCGAGGCCGTCGCGCAGGACAGCGATCCACCGCGCGCGGGGCGCTGTCATGGGGCGGAGATCAGGGCCGCCGCCCTCTCTGCGATCGCTACCACGGGCGCATTCGTGTTGCCGCTGATGACACTCGGCATGATGGAGGCGTCCACGATTCGGAGTCCGTCGATGCCGTGCACGCGCAGGCGGTCGTCGACAACGGCCTGTTCGTCCCTGCCCATGCGGCAGGTGCCCACCGGGTGATAGACCGTGTCGACGCGCCGCCGCAGCAGCGCCTCGATGTCGTCGTCCGCGTCGACGCCGGCGCTCCAGAGCTCCTTCCGCCAGAACGCCTTCATCGCCGGCGCGCGCATCAGGTCGCGCGTGGCCTTGTAGCCTTCGATCAGTTCGCGCACGTCCTCGGGATCCTGCAGGAAGGCCGGATCGATGCGCGGGGCGCTCAGCGGATCGGCGGTCGCGATCGTCAAGCTGCCGCGGCTGCGCGGCCGCAGCAGGCAGACGTGACAGGACAGCCCGTGCCCCAGTCGCAGCCTGCGTGCGTGGTCCTCGACGAGCGCGACGACCAGATGCAGCTGGACGTTGGGCGCGGGCAGGTCGGGCCGCGTCGACAGGAAACCGCCGCACTCGGCGAAGTTGCTGGTCACGAGGCCGCGCCGTTCGCGTCGATAGCGTTGCACCTGTCCGATGAAACGGGCGCTGCCGCGCGCGGAGATGCCCGCGAGGTCGAGGCAATCCGATTCGTAGCCGAAGACGAAGTCCGGATGGTCGTGGAGATTGCGGCCGACACCGGGCAGGTGGTGCCGGACCGCGATGCCGTGCGCCTGCAGCTGCGCGCCGTCGCCGATGCCCGACAGCATCAGCAGCTGCGGCGATTGCAGCGCCCCGGCGCAGACGATGACCTCACGGGCCGCCCGCATCGTGCGGCGATGACCCCCTTGCAGCACGTCGACGCCGACGGCGCGTGGGCCCTCCAGCACCAGCGACATCGCACGCACGCCGGTCTCCACGCGCAGGTTGGCTCGTCGGCCGAGATGCGGCTCCAGGTACCCGCGCGCCACGCTCCATCGTTCCCCCTGATGCTGCGTGACCTGGTAGACGCCGAGTCCGTCCATGTCAGCGCCGTTGAAGTCATCGAGGACCCCGTGACCGGATGCCCGCGCCGCCGCGCGCCACGCGTCATGGATCGGCGAGTCGGTGCGCAGGTCGCCGACGCGCAGCGGACCGTCCTGTCCGTGCCACGGCGCGCCGAGGCGCTCGTTGCGCTCAGCCTTGACGAAGAAGGGCAGCAGGTCGTCGTAAGCCCAGCCGACGTTGCCGGCCGCGGCCCAGGCGTCGTAGTCGCTCCGGTGCCCGCGCGTGTAGACCATCGCGTTGATCGCCGAGGATCCCCCCAGCGCCCTGCCTCGCGGCTGATAGCCGCGCCGGCCGTTCAGGCCGGCTTGCGGCTCGGTCTCGAAACCCCAGTTGTTGACCTTCGCGGCCACCTGCAGCACGCCGGCGAACGGCGTCGTCGTGACCCAGCGGTCGCCGCGTCCGCCGGCTTCGAGCAGCAGCACGCGGCGCTCCGGATCCTCGCTGAGACGGCTCGCGAGCACGGCGCCCGCAGAACCGCCGCCGACGATCACGTAGTCGGCGTCGGAGGCGCTCCCGGCGCTCCCGGCGCTCATGCGATCTTCTTCAGCAGGCGCAGCATGCGGTCGAACGTCGCTCCATACGGCGGATGGAACAGCCTGGTGCCGGCGAGGCGCGACTGCAGGAACACCGGTTTGAGCTTGCTGAAGGTGTTGAAGCCCCAGACGCCGTGATAGGACCCCATGCCGCTGGCGCCCACGCCGCCGAAGGGTTGCTCCTCCTGGCCGAGGTGCCAGATGCAGTCGTTGACCGTGACGCCGCCCGCATGGGTGCGCGCCAGCACGTCGTCGCGCGCGGCCTTGTCCTCGCCGAACCAGTACAGCGCCAGCGGCCGGTCGCCGCCGTTGACGAGCGCGATCGCCTCCGATGGATGGCCGTACGGGACGATGGGCAGCAGCGGACCGAAGATCTCCTCGCGCATCACCGCCATGTCGGGCGAGGTCTCGAGCAGCAGTGTCGGAACGAGGCGGCGGTCCGTGGGCGCGTCGTCGTGCGTGGGACGCAGCGTCGCGCCGCGTGCGCGGGCGTCGTCCAGCAACCCCTTCAGACGTGCGTGATGGCGCGGGCTGACGATCGCGGTGTAGTCCGGATTGCCCTCGATGCGGGGATACAGGCGGCGCACGGCGGCCACGATCGCGTCCGCCAGCGGCGTCGCGAGTTCCTTCGGCACCAGCACGTAGTCCGGCGCGACACAGGTCTGGCCGGCGTTCAGCAGCTTGCCGAAGGCGAGGCGCTCGGCGGTGCGGGCGATGTCGGCGCTGCGGTCGACGATGGCCGGCGACTTCCCGCCGAGTTCCAGCGTCACCGGGGTCAGGTGTTGCGCGGCCGCCTGCGCGACCAGTCGTCCGACCGGCGTCGAGCCGGTGAAGAACAGGTGATCGAAGGGCAACTGCGTGAAGGCCTTGCCGACCTCGGCATCGCCGGTGACGACGGTCATCTCGTCGGGCGCGAAGTGCTGGGCGACGAGTCGCGCCATCAACGCGGAGGTGGCCGGTGTCAGCTCGGACGGCTTGATCATCACGCGATTGCCGGCGGCGAGCGCCGCCAGCGCGGGCGCCATGGCGAGGTAGTAGGGATAGTTCCACGGCGAGACGATGCCGACCACGCCGAGCGGCTGCGGCATCAGCCGGTTGCCTGCGGGCAAAAAGTGCAGGGCGGTCGGGGCGCGCTTGACGGCCATCCAGCGCTTCAGATGCCGCATCGCGTGCCGGGCGCCGGACTGGACGGTGAAGAGATCGGCCAGCAGGCTTTCATGCCGCGAGCGGTGGCCGAAATCCCGGGACATCGCGTCGGCGAGTGCGTCCGCATTGTCGGCGGTCATGCGCAGCAGCCGCGCCAGGCGATCCTTGCGCTGTGCGTGGCTCGGCAGGCGCTCGCGGTCGAACGCGGCGCGCTGCTGCTCCAACACAAGATGCAGGCGCTCGTGCAGGGCTTGGTCCATCGATGTCTCCGCCATGTCGTTCTTGAATGGCAGCAAGCGTACGCCGGCTCCACGGCGGTGCCCAGGTCGTGCGATACCGAGTAGAGACCAATGACTAATTCCCGTCACTCACTTGACGTGTTTCGAGTATTGCGAGAATTTCGAGTGTCCTTAGACTTCTTCCTCACAGCCATGACAACGTCCCCGTCGGTTTCCTCGTCCGGCCTCGTCCTCGATGTACGGCCGTTGCTCGATGCAGTCAGACGGCATGTGCCGCTTTCTGCGGCGAAGGAAAAGCTGATCCGGCTGGCATTCGAGCAGGTGCTCGGCGCCCAGTTGCTCAGACCGGCTGCAAAACCCGATCCAACGACAGGTTCAAAAACACGTTCAAAGACGAAGAAGGATGGTGATGACATGGTGCTGACCACGCAACAGGCGGCCAACCTCGTGAAGGTGTCGCGGCCTTACTTGACGGCACGGATCGATGCCGGGGACATCCCACTATTCCAGCGGGTGGGGAATCAACGCAGGATCCTGAAATCCGATCTGCTGGCATGGCAGAAGCGCAGCAGGCGTCAGCAGTTGGAAGCGCTGAAGCAGCTAGGCCAGTCGGTCACAGAAGAATACGAGGCCGTGGATCTGTGACAGGAGCGATCGGCGTCTCCGTCGTTGCCGACGCAGATACGCTGTTCGGCGGCACCACACGCGCGTTACTCATTCATCTGGACTATGAGGGACTCATCCAAGTCCATTGGAGTTCGAACATTTTGGAGGAAATGAGTCGAGCGCTCGTGCGCTCAGGACGTCGCAAGGACCACGCGCACGCACAACAGCATGAGGCGCTGATGAGGCTGTCGCTGCCAGATGCCGAGGTGTGTGCGGCAGATGTTCAACGCGAATTGTTGATGGCCAGGCATGCAGTCCGTTCCATGAAGGACGCACATGTGGCAGCGTGTGCCATGGCGCTTGTTTCTCCCAAGTCGGATCGGTCGATTTTTCTTCTGACGAAGAACGTGAGGGACTTTCGCAAAAGTACGCTGGAGAGGCTGGGCGTCAATCTCCAGCATCCAGATCGATTTCTCTCCACGCTCTTCGTCGAACAGCCCGCGAAATTCTTGCGCGCCTTCTCTGCCTATCGCCGCTCGCTTCGAAGTGGCGAGCCTGCAGAACTGACGCTTTCCCGGCTTGCGTTGGACGGACAGGAGATCACGGCGTGCCAGTTGGCGAGTTGCCTGGAAGCCCAAGGCCAATCGCTTTGACAACGCAAAAGCCCGACCGAAGCCGGGCTTTGTCTTGTGGACGCCGAAGCGTCCGACCGGACCGCCGCAAGAGGATCGCGGCGATCGCTCGGCTCAGAAGCGGTAGCCGACGCCCAGCGTCACGCCGGAGGCCTTGATGCCGTCCTTGTCGTAGTAGCTGGTGTAGTCCAGCGCGCCGTACCACTGCTTGCTGAAGGCGTAGCCCACGCCGACGCCGTAGGACACGTCGTCGTCGCTGTCCGAGGCGGACATGCCGTTGAAGCTGTACTTGATCTTGTTGTGCACGTAGCCCAGGCGGCCAAAGACCTGGAAGCCGTTGCCGAAGTCGTACTTGGGCTTCAGGTACACGCCGTAGGCGTTCGAGATCTTGGTCGTGATGCCGGCGGTCTTGTCGTCCTTCACGCCGCCGGCCAGCAGGCCTTCCACGGCGAGGTAGGGGTGGACGTTCCAGCCGACGATGCCGCGCAGCAGGCCCGGCTCCAGGTCGGGACCGCCGGCGTCGATGGTGATGAAGCTGTAGCCCAGCTCGCCGTACAGCTCTGGCTTCGGGGCTTGGGCTTGAGCGGCGCCGGCCAGCAGGAGGGCAGCGGCGGCAATGGCGGAAATCTTGGTCATGTTTGCTTGGTCTTGAACAACGGCACCAGAACGGTGCCGGCGCGCAAGGTAGCACTCCGACCCGGGGAAACCCGAAGGTTCCCGCCATGGAGATGTCACAACTCTTTCCCGGAGTTGTGGCCGCGCGACGCCGTCAATGACGGAAGTGGCGCACGCCCGTCAACACCATCGCGATGCCACGTTCGTTGGCTGCCGCGATGACCTCCTCGTCGCGCATCGAGCCACCCGGCTGGATGACGCAGGATGCGCCCGCATCGGCCAGCACGTCCAGCCCGTCGCGGAACGGGAAGAAGGCGTCGCTCGCCACGGCCGAGCCGGTCAGCGTCAGGCCGGCGTTCTCCGCCTTGATCGACGCGATGCGCGCCGAATCGATGCGGCTCATCTGGCCCGCGCCCACGCCCAGCGTCATGCCGCCGCCGCAGAAGACGATCGCGTTGCTCTTCACGTACTGCGCGACGGTCCACGCGAACATCAGGTCGTCGAGCTGCTGCGCGGTCGGCTGCAGCGTGGTGACCACCTTCAGGTCGGCCTGGGTCAGGAAGTGGTTGTCGGCGGTCTGCACCAGCAGGCCCGAGCCGACGCGCTTGACGTCCTGCGCGTTGCGGCCCTGGTCCCAGGGGCGCGCGCCGCCCGGCGGCAGCGCGATCTCGAGCAGGCGCACGTTGACCTTGCCCTTGAAGACCTCGCGCGCCTCGGCGCTGAACGACGGCGCCATCAGCACTTCGACGAACTGCTTGGAGACCAGCTCCGCGGCTGCGCGGTCCACCTCGCGGTTGAAGGCGATGATGCCGCCGAAGGCGCTTGTCGGATCCGTCTTGAAGGCCTTCGCGTAGGCGTCGGCCGCGTTGGCGGCCACGGCCACGCCGCAGGGGTTGGCGTGCTTGATGATCACGCAGGCCGGGGCCTCGAAGCTCTTCACGCATTCCCACGCGGCGTCCGCGTCGGCGATGTTGTTGTAGCTCAGTTCCTTGCCCTGCAGCTGCTTGCCGGTGACCAGCGAACCGGGCGCGGGATACAGGTCGCGGTAGAGCGCGGCGGTCTGGTGCGAGTTCTCGCCGTAGCGCAGGTCCTGCACCTTGACGAAGCTGCTGTTCATCTGCGCCGGGTACTCGGCCAGCGAGCCGTCTTCCAGGCGCGCGCTCAGGTAGTTGCTGATCGCGGCGTCGTACTGCGCGATGCGGTTGAACGCGGCCACCGACGCCGCGAAACGCGTCCTGTCGCTGGTCTTGCCGTGGGCCTTCAGCTCTTCGAGCACCTGCGCGTACTGCGACGCGTCGGTCAGCACCGTCACGTCCTTCCAGTTCTTGGCCGCGCTGCGGACCATGGCCGGACCGCCGATGTCGATGTTCTCGATCGCGTCCTCCAGCGTGCAGCCGGGCTTGGCGACGGTGGACTCGAACGGGTACAGGTTCACTGCCAGGATGTCGATCGTGTCAATGCCGTGCTGTTCGATCGCGGCGACGTGCTCGGGCAGGTCGCGGCGGGCCAGCAGGCCGCCGTGGATCTTCGGGTGCAGCGTCTTGACGCGGCCGTCCAGCATCTCCGGGAAGCCGGTGTGCTGGGCGACTTCCGTCACCGGCAGGCCGGCGTCGGCCAGCAGCTTGGCGGTACCGCCGGTGGACAGCAGGCGCACGTCCAGCGCGTGCAGCGCCTTGGCGAAGTCGACGATGCCGGTCTTGTCGGAGACCGAGATCAGGGCGGTGAGTTGGGCCATGAACATTCCTTGGAAGCGGGGGGATTCGTATTACCCAGCGGAGCCGGTAGGGGTGGTCTAGATCAGCTTGTGTTCGACCAGCTTGCGGCGCAGGGTGTTTCTGTTGATGCCCAGCCATTCGGCGGCCTTGCTCTGGTTGCCGTCGCTGTGCTGCATCACGACTTCCAGCAGCGGCTTCTCGACGAGGCGGATCAGCATCTCGTGCATCGAGTGCGGCACTTCGCCGCCGAGGTCTCTGAAATAGACCTCCAGGTTCTCGCGGATGCAGGAGTCGATCGGTTTGGGCGTCATGCCGTGAGCCTTCTTTCTTGGTCTTGGTGTTCGTCGTTCGCGGCGGCGGCTGCGTCGGTGTCTGCGTCGAGGGCGCCGTCGATGGCGTCATCGGCTGTCGGCAGGTAGGGCAGGCGGTCATGGTCGTCCGCCAGCGCGTCCAGCCAGTCCGTCAGCGCGCGGACCTGGCCGTCGCAGCTCTCGAGGGTGTTCATGCGGCGGCGGAAATCCTCGCCGCCGGGCAGCGCCCGCACGGCCCAGCCGATGTGCTTGCGCGCGCTGCGCATGCCGGTGAGTTCGCCGTACAGCGCGTAGTGGTCGTGCAGGTGCTCGATCAGCCAGCCCTTGGCGTCCGCGATGCGCGGCGCGGGCAGTTCCTCGCCGGTGGCCAGGAAGTGCGCGATCTCCGCGAAGATCCACGGCCGGCCCTGCGCCGCGCGGCCGATCATGATCGCGTCGGCGCCGGTCGCGGCCAGCACCTCGCGGGCCTTGTGCGGCGTGTCGATGTCGCCGTTGGCGACCACGGGGATGCGCAGCGCGGCCTTCACCGCGGCGATGGTGTCGTACTCCGCGCGGCCGCTGTAGCCCTGCTCGCGCGTGCGGCCGTGCACGGTGACCATCGCCACGCCGGCGGACTCCGCCGCGCGGGCCAGCGCGACCGCGTTCTTCTCCGCCTGGCACCAGCCGGTGCGCATCTTCAGCGTGACCGGCACGCCGCGCGGCGCGCACGCGGCGACCACCGCCTCGACGATCTCCAGCGCCAGCGCCTCGTCCTGCATCAGCGCCGAACCGGCCCACTTGTTGCAGACCTTCTTGGCCGGGCAGCCCATGTTGATGTCGATGATCTGCGCGCCGCGATCCACGTTGTAGGCGGCCGCCTCGGCCATCATCCGCGCATCGGTCCCGGCGATCTGCACGGAGATCGGCGCCGACTCGCCCTCATGGTTCGCGCGGCGCGAGGTCTTCAGGCTGTTCCACAGGTCCTTGCGCGAGGTCACCATCTCGCTCACCGCATAACCCGCGCCGAGCTTCTTGCACAGCACGCGGAAGGGCCGGTCGGTCACACCCGCCATGGGGGCGACGAACAGACGGTTCGGCAGGACGTAGGGACCCAGCACAAGGGAGCCGGGCGGCGGCGTGGACATCGGGGAACAGCGAGGCGGTTGCACAAAAAAGAGGCAGAAGTATACCGCCTCGACGTGCCCCCGTCGGCCCCCCGTCAGAGCGAGGGCTGCTTGCGCCAGAGGACGAAGCCCTGGTCGACGAAACGGGCCATCACACGGTCCTGCGACAGCTTGTAGACGGCGCGCGCAATGCGGCCCCGCAGCTCCGGCGTGTTGCAGCGGGAACGGTGGGCCAGCGTCAGGTACAGGCCCTCGCGCGCGATCGCGGGCATCAGCGGCTGGATCGCCGGACCGCCGTTGCGCGCCGCATAGGCCTCGGCCGGCGTGTCCTCGTAGATCAGGTAGTCGGCGCGGCCGCGCTGCAGCATCAGGATCGCCTGCTCGATGCTGGCGACCTGGCTGATCTTCAAGGACTGGCGCGCGTAGTTGTCGAACTCCACGCCGAAGCTGTTGTTGATCACCGTCACGCCCTGCTTGGGCGCCAGGTCGCTCCAGCGCTTGTAGGCCACCGGTGCCGCGGTCCGCGTCCAGATGACGCTGCGCGTCTCGCGGAACGCGGGATGGAAGTAGTCCATGTACTCGGTGCGCGGCAGCGTGAAGAACGCACCCGCGATCAGGTCGATGCGACCGGCGCGCATCTCCTCCTGCACGCGGCCCCAGGGACCGACGTAGCGGGTCTCGATGGGGATGCCGATCTCCACCGCGAGCCACTGCATCAGGTCGGCGTTGGCGCCGACCAGCTTCTGCTCGTCGGTCGGATCGCGCCACAGGTAGGGCGGGTACTGCGGGTTGCCGGAGGCGACCAGCATGGGGCAGCCGGCGATGGGCGAGGGCGGGGACGTCGCGGTGCCGGGCGCCGCGCTTGCCTGTACGGCGGCGGGGGGCGGCGCGGTCTGCGCCAGCGCCGCGCCGCCGAACAGGGACGACCCGGGCGACGATCCGGTGGTGACCGGGCCGGCGACGGCCAGGCCGATCAACGCGAACGACGAAACGGCTAGGCGGCGCAAGGACATGGTCTTCAGATGATCCCACGCATGGAAGCTTGGCTGCAACAGATGATTCACCTGATGCTGGAGACCCTGTCTCTGCCGCAGGTGGGGTTGGGCGCGGTGTTCGTCGTCGCGCTGATTTCGGCGACGCTGCTGCCGATGGGATCGGAACCCGTCGTGCTGCTGCTGGTGCATGCGAAGCCGGAGCTGTTCTGGCCCGCGATCCTCGTGGCTACCGCGGGCAACACGATAGGCGGCGCGATCACGTGGTGGATGGGCTACGGCGCGGAACGCGCCTACGAAGCCGCCGTGCATCACACGCCGCGCGACCAGCGTGTGCTCGGCTGGCTGCGTCGTTTCGGCGCAAAGACCTGCCTCATGAGCTGGCTGCCCATCGTCGGCGATCCGCTATGCGCCCTCGCGGGATGGCTGCGGCTGCCGTTCTGGCCCTGCGTGGCCTACATGGCGGTCGGGAAGTTCATGCGCTACCTCCTGATGACGGGCATTGGCGTCGCGATTTTCGACTGAGCGTACCGACGCCCTCGCCACTTCGGGGGTGACGGCTGGAAGAGCGCCTGCCAGCTTGCACAATCCGGGGCACCGACAGGAGACCCCGCCATGAGCACCCCCAGCACCCCGGCCTACGACGCCCTGTGCCAGCGCCATCAGCGCATCCACCGGCTTTCCCACCTGCAGTCGATCGCCTCGTGGGACCAGTCCGCCTTCATGCCGACGCGCGGCGCGCAGGCGCGCGCGGAAGCGCTCGCCGAGATGGGCGGACTGCTCCATCAGCTCGGCACCGATCCGGCGCTGCGTCAGCTGCTCGACGACGCCGCGCAGGAGCCGCTCGACGACTTCCAGCGCGCCTCGCTGCGCGAGATGCGCCGCGTGTGGCGCTCGGCCAACGCGGTGCCGCAGCGGCTCGTCGAAGCGCGTTCGCTGGCCAACTCCCACTGCGAACATGCGTGGCGCAGCCAACGGGCCGCGAACGACTGGACCGGTTACGTCGAGAACCTCCGCCCGGTCGTGCGCTACGCGCGGGAAGAGGCGCAATACCTGTCCGACGACTCGGGCCTGAGCCGCTACGACGCGCTGCTCGACCAGTACGAGCCCGGCATGCGTTCCGCCGACATCGACCGGGTCTTCGGCGATCTGCGCCAATGGCTGCCCGGCCTGATCCGCGAGGTGATGGCGCGCCAGTCGACCGACAGCGTGGTCCATCCGCAGGGGCCGTTCCCCGCCGCGTCGCAACGCGCGCTGGGCCTGGACGCGATGAAGCTGCTGGGCTTCGACTTCGAGGCCGGACGCCTCGACGAAAGCGCCCATCCGTTCTGCGGCGGCGTGCCGGAGGACGTGCGGATGACGACGCGTTACCGCGACGACAGCTTCCTGCAGAGCCTCACGGGCACCATCCACGAGACCGGCCATGGCCGATATGAGCAGAACCTGCCGCGCGAATGGCTGGGCCTGCCGGTGGCCGGCGCGCGCTCGATGGGCCTGCACGAAAGCCAGAGCCTGTCCTTCGAGATGCAGCTGGCCTCGCATCCCGGTTTCGCCGGCCTTTTGCAGCCGCTGGTGGAACGCCACCTCGGCACGCAGCGCGGCTTCGCCGCCGACAACCTGCACAAGCTGATGACGCGCGTGGCGCCGGGCTACATCCGCGTGGACGCCGACGAGGTGACCTACCCGGCGCACGTGATCCTGCGCTACGAGATCGAACGTCCGCTGATCGAGGGCCGGATCGAGGTCGAGGACATCCCCGCGCTGTGGGACGCCAAGATGCAGGAACTGCTCGGTGTGGACACGCGCGGCAACTACAAGGACGGCTGCATGCAGGACGTGCACTGGGGCTGCGGTCTCTTCGGCTACTTCCCGTGCTACACGCTGGGCGCGATGTACGCGGCGCAGTGGTTCGCGGCGATGCGCCGCGAACGTCCGGCGCTGGACGCGGAGATCGCGCGCGGCGAACTCGCCCCGGTCTTCGACTGGCTGAAGACGCGCGTGTGGACGCAGGGCAGCCGCTGGGAGACGCCCGAGCTGGTGCAGCGCGCCAGCGGCGAGGCGCTCAATCCGGCGCACTTCCGCCGGCACCTCGAATCGCGCTACCTCGGCTGAGCATCGCGGCGGCGCTCATCCGACGCCAACGAAAAAGGGCACCCCGCGAGGGGTGCCCTTTTCTTCTTGCGCGTCCGCGGTCTCTACCCACGGCGCTCCCAACGAGTCGTCGAGGACTCGAAATGCTGTCGTCTTGCCTGCGGATGGCTTGCAGCGGGGTCAGGCCTTGCCGGCCGTTTTGCGGCGGCGCAGGACCACGCCCATCGCGCCCAGGCCGGCCAGCATCAGCGCGAGGCTTTCGGGCTCCGGCACGGCGGCGGCATTGCCGGCGATGGTGTTGACGCTGATGTTGTCCAGCGAGGTGCCGTAGCCGTCGCTGCGGCCGACCGCGGCGAAGCGCAGCGTCATCGGGCTGCCCGTGCCGACGAAGGTCGTCGAGAAGGTGGCCCAGGACGTGTCGGTGTTGTCGCCGACGGTGCCGGTCAGGCTGCCGATGCTCCAGGACAGGCCGTTGCTGGCGGCGCCGAGGTTGTCCGGGCGGTTGGCATAGGCGAAGCTCAGCGAGTAGGTCTGGCCGGCGACGGTGTTCAGGGCCTGGCTGATCCAGCTGTTGGCGCTGGTGTCCAGTTCGGCGAAGTTGCTGCCGGCGAAGGCGCTGCCCGAGACGTTGTTGCGGATCTCCAGGCCGTTCGGTCCGACGGTCCAGCCCGCCGCGCTGTTGACGACGGTCCAGCTGCCGGAAGCGACCGTGGTCGACTCGAAGCCGCCGTTGTTGACCAGGTTCACCGGCGCCGCGAGGGCGGCCAGCGGGGCTGCGAACAGGAGGGCAGTGATCAGGCGCTTCATGGGACGGGCTCGGGAGTTCGACAAGGGTGCGCAGGGAGGTCTGCGCCTGTGTCGAATTGTTCGAGACCGGAGCCCGGGCGCCATCCCCCTGGGCGCTGGGGAGCGCGATACCTTTCGTGACGGAGTGCACACCGCTCGAGGGCGGGGTGGGGTCAGGTCGTGCGCTTGACGCCCTTGACGCCCTTGACCCCCTTGCCGCTCTTGCCGCTCTTGCCGCTCTTGGAGGGCCTGGCTGTCTTTGCCGCAGGCTTCTTCGCGACCGGTGTCTTCTCGGCTGGTTGCTTCGCGGCCGGCTTCCGCGGTGCGTTGCCGGGCTGAGCGGCGCGCAGCAGGGCGACCTCCGCGGACAGCGTCTCGACACGCGCCTTCAACTGCGCGACTTCGTCCGCGGCCGGCATGCCCAGCCGCGCGAGCGCCCGCGCCACGCGGTCCTCGAAGATCGCTTCCAGCTTGTCCCAATGCTGACCGGCGCGCGCGCCGACCTCGCCGGCCAGGTCGCTCATCCGGTGCGCGGCGGTGCCGGGTTTTGCCTCCGCCTTGCCGACGGCCACGCCGCCCTGCTCCTGCGCCTTGGCGAACGCGGCGAGGCCGGCCGACCAGATCTGCTGTGCCGAGGTCCGGACCTGCTCCGCGAACGGCGTGTCGACCACACGTTTCGAGGCGGGCGACGCAGATGACGCGGACGCGGTGTTCTTGCGGCGGCCTTGCGCCGGCTGGGGCGCGGCCGTCTTCTGTTGCTTCTTGACCATGGGCGTTCCTTGTCGTCACGCGACGGGGCCTGACGCCCGCCGCTCTCCGGAAACCGGACTATAGGCGGCGGACCGGCCGTGTGCGGTGCGCCACGCCGACCTCGGGACGCCTCGCAACCCCCCATCGGGGCGATCTCCGCAGGGACCAGAATGTCGGACATGTCCTTGCCGACCTCTCCGACCACCCCGCCCGCGTCGCCGGGCCGAGCGCCGGGCGACGGGTTCGCCGATACCGTGCCCGACCAGCCGCCGGCGCTGCCCCCGCTGGCGATGGACCGCGACCTGCCGCTGCGCAAGGGCGCGTTCATCGACTGCCCGCAGTGCCGGGAGCCGATGCGCCACGTGGCGCTGCCCGGGCACCACGCGCCGGCGACGGTGGACATCGACCACTGTGAGCCTTGCGGCCTGGTCTGGTTCGATGCGCGCGAGTCGGTGCATCTGTCGACGGCGGCCTGGATCCAGCTGCTGCGGGACCTGAACCGCCTGCGCCGGAACGACCGCCCGCATCCGCCGAACCGCGCCTGCCCGCTGTGCGCGAAGGCCTTGAAGGAGGTCCGCAACCTCACGCGTTACGGACGCTTCCCGGTGCTGGAATGCGGCCATTGCGGCGGCCATCTGCACAGCCAGGCGGGGATGCTGGCCGAGCGCGGTCTGGTGCGTCCGCTGCTGCCGGGCGAGCGCTACGCGCTGCAGGCCGAGAAGCGCGAGTTCCTGTGCCTGAGCTGCGGTGGCCCCGCCGACGGCCGGAGCGAGGATTGCGCCTGGTGCCAGAGCCCGCTGCTGATGGTGGACATGCCGCGCCTGGCGAATGCACTGCGCCGGCGCCCGCCGTCGGAGCCGCTGCTGATGCCCAATGGCGGCAGGCCGGTCGGCTGGGCCTGCCGCGGATGCGGCGCGCCGATGGACCCGACGCGCGAGACGAGATGCGGACGCTGCCATCACACCGTGGTGGCGCCGACGATGGACGACCTGGGGCCGCTGCTCGACGCCCTCGAGCATGACGGGGACGAAGCCGACGCGCAGCTGGAGCGCGAACGCCGCGAGCGGCTGGCGTCCTACCGCTTCGAGCAGCGCGACCCGGCCGGCGGCAGGCACGGCCTGTTCTGGAAGGGCGAACTCGAGAAGCGCTACGACGAGGAGAACGACCGTCGCGAGCGGAGCGGTCGGCGCGGCTGGTCCGCCGACGGGTGGTCGGAGGCCGCGGACGCGGCGCCCTCGCTGATCGAGATCGCGCTGCGCATCGCGGCGAAGCTGCTGCGCTGATCAGAGCTCCAGCACCCCGATCGGTTTCGCGCAGGCGGCCGGCGTGCCGCCGCCGCGCACGACGAAGGGCAACTCGCCCCACGGGCCCGCATCGCGCGGGCAACCGTTGCGCAGCGTGCCGCCGGGGCAGCCGCAGCCCTTGGTCTTGACCAGCTGGTCCAGCGTCTGCGTCTGCTGCGGATTGAGCCTGGGCAGGTCGTGGCGGAACACCAGCTGCAGCGCCGTCGTCGGCGCGGGCGCGTCCAGCGCGGGGACGGGGCCGAGCAGGGTGGCCATCGAGGACGTTTCCTTCAGCGCCGCGGCGGGTTTCATGCCCTTGGCGCGGCGGAGGTAGTTCAGCGCCACCTCCATCGCCGCGTAGCCGCGCGCGGCCGAGGCTGTGAACGGCTTGCGGAACGCGGCGCCGTAGGTGTTGGCCACCTGGTCCCAGCGGCCGCGATCGATCGTCAGCACGGGGCACAGCACCGCGTCGACGCGCTCCGACAAGGTCGCGTCGAAGTCCATCCAGCACGAGGTCCGCGCGCTGATGCGCAGGCCGGTCTGGCGGCGCAGGTCGGCGGCGATCTTCTCGCCGGTGTTGAGTTCGATGCGGCCCAGCTGCAGCTGCAGGTCCTGGTCCTTCATCCGTTCCGCGTTGCTGGAGATGAAGGGGATGCCCGCCACCCGCAGCGCGTCCGCGCCGGCATTGATCTCGCACCAGTTGCCCAGCACGACGTCGACCTTGGCCGCGATGAATTCCTGCGAGATGGCGAGCGCCTTGCGGGCGTCGCAGCCGCTGTCCTTGACGATCAGCTTGGGCGCGGCGTCGCCGGGCCAGGTCTTGAGCGCGAGCGTCATGCCGAGCTGGAGCTCCTCGGCCTGGGTCGTGCTCGGATAACTGCCGGGCAGGATGACGCCGATGGTGGCGGCGGCGGCGGCCGGCGCGATGGCGCACAGCAGGGCGGCCGGCAGCGCGGCGCCCACGACGGCGGCCAGGACCTGGCGGATGTTCATGACGATCCCTCTTGTTTTTCGTGGCCGATGTCGGCCGTTGACTTTGTCGCCGGAACTGCGGTGTGGCGTCCGAGTCCGGAGGTATCGCCTGCGCGGAGGGCGCGCGCACTGGAGGTTTTCCCGGGAAACCCCACGAATGAAAACGCCCCGGCGGGCCGGGGCGGTAAGACGTCACAGTTGTGACGGCGAGTGCGGCAAGCGCGCAACGCAAGCCGTACAGCGCACGAAGCTCAGGCGGGCCAACCCTGCAGCACGAGCTTGCCGCGCTGGCGCTGGCTTTCCTGCAACGCGTGGGCGCGCTTGAGGCTGTCGGCGGAGATCGTCCCGACCACGTCGGACAGGGTGGTGCGGATCTTTCCGGCGTCGACCAGCGCCGCGACCTCGGTCAGCAGGCGGCCCTGCGCGGCGATGTCGTGGGTCGCATGCATGCTGCGGGTGAACATCAGTTCCCAGTGCAGCGACAGCGACTTGCCCTTCAGCGCCATCACGTCCAGATCGTCCGGGCCGAAGTCGTCGATCATCGCCAGCTTGCCCTGCGGTTCCAGCGCGTCGATGAAGCCCTGGAAATGCTGCGGCGTGTGGGTCAGGCTGGTGACGTAGCGCAGCGGCGGCACGCCGGACTTCTGCAGCGCCGCGATCTGCGGTGCGATCGCTTCGCGATGGTTGATCACGTGGTGGGCGCCCAGTGCGTGCAGCCACTTGCCGCCTTCGCCGTCCGGCTCGGAGCTGGTGCCGATGACGGTCAGGTGCGCATGGCGGCGCGCCAGCTGGACCAGGATGGACCCCACGCCGCCGGCCGCGCCGGTGGCCAGCAGGCTGACCGGACGCTCCGTCTGCTGCTGGACCTGCAGACGGTCGAACAGCAGTTCCCAGGCGGTGATGGCGGTCAGCGGCAGCGCGGCGGCCTCGGCGTCGCTGAGCGACGCGGGGGCCTTCGCGACGATGCGGTGGTCGACGCACTGGAATTGCGCGTTGCTGCCCGGACGCGTGATGTCGCCGGCGTACCAGACGCGATCGCCGATGGCGAAGCCGGAGACCTCGGGGCCCATGGCGCGCACCGTGCCGACGGCATCCCAGCCGAGGACCACCGGCGTCGTGCCGTCGGGGCTGGCGCGGCGGACGCGGATCTTGGTGTCGACCGGATTGACGGCGACGGCGCTGACCTCGACCAGCAGGTCCTGGGGACCGGGGGCGGGCGTGGGCAGGTCGAGGTCGATGAGCGACTCGGCCTCGGTGATGGGCAGGGACTTGAAGTAGCCGACGGCTTTCATGGCAGGACTCCGGGGTTCGGTAGGAAGGGAAACGCGGAAGGAGCGGGATGCTGTGGGAATGAATGGTGAACCTTCCGGCAGAATCAATGAAGGGCGCTGAATCGCTATCAGTTTCAACGTCCGATTGAAGATCGACGAAGGAAGGGCCGCCATGGACATCGAGAACACCGCCGAACTGCGCCTGCTGATCGAATGCGCGCGCGGCGGCAGCCTGACGGCGGCGTCGCGGGAGATGGGCATCACGCCCGCGGCCGCCAGCGCGATGCTGAAGAAGCTGGAGGCGCGGCTGGGCGTGCGGCTGGCCGAGCGCAGTACCCGGGCCTTGCGCCTGACCGCCGCCGGCGAGCGCTTGAGGGACTACGCGCAGCGCGCGCTCGAACTGCTGGACGAAGGCCTCGCGCTGGTCACCGAGGGCGGCGACGACGCGGCGGCCAAGGGGCGGGGCGCGACGGCGCTGCGCGGCCGGATACGCGTCAGCGCGTCGAGCGACCTGACGCGGCGCATCGTGCTGCCGCTGCTGGACGATTTCCTCGATCGCCATCCGGGGATCGAGCTGCAGCTCAATGTCGGCGACGCGCTGCAGGACGTCGTGCGCGACGAGGTCGACCTCGCGCTGCGCTACGGCGAACTGGCCGACTCGCGGCTGGTGGCGCGCAAGCTGCACGACGGCCGCCGGCTGCTGGTGGCGTCACCGGACTACCTGCAGCGGCATGGGCGGCCGTCGCATCCCGGCGAGCTGACGCAACACGACTGCATCCGCTTCAAGATCGGCGACCGGCTGGAGCGCGAGTGGCGCTTCTGGCGCCGCGACGCGATGCAGGCCGCGCCGGTGGACGTGAGCGTGCAGGGCCGACGCACGGCGGACGACGGCGGCATCGCCCACCAGTGGGCCCTCGAAGGGCGGGGGCTGACCTACAAGAGCTGCCTGGACATCCGCGACAGCCTCGCCAGCGGCGCGCTGGTCGAGGTGCTGCCGGACTGGGTCGGGCGGAGCATGCCGCTGCACGCGCTGATGCCCAGCAAGCGCTTCCTGCCGCAACGGCTGAAGGCGCTGGTGGATCACCTGGCGGAGGGACTCAGGCGCTGACGCGCCGGGAGACTCCGCTCAATGCTTGTGGTCGCCGTGACCCGCGTGGGGGTCCTTGGCGTCCGGCGACGCGACGGGGCCAGTCCTTGCGGGGGCCTGGACCGTGACCGTCGAGCGGGACTTGTCCGCGCCTTCGAACACGAGCGTGAGTGGCACGGCGTCGCCGGTCTTCAGCGGCCCCTTGAGGTCCATCAGCATCACGTGATAACCGCCCGGCTTGAGCGCCACCGGCTTGCCCGCGGGCACCGCCAGCGCGCTCACCGCCCGCATGCGCATGACGTCGCCGTCCATGGCCATCTCGTGCACCTCGGCCACGCCCGCCGCCGGCGAACTGACCGAGATCAGCTTCACGTCCGTCGGCGACTTGATCTGCATGAAGGCGCCCGTGGCCTTCTGCTGCGGCACCGTGGCGCGCACCCAGGCATCGGCGACGACGACCTGGGCCTGCGCCAGACCGGCCGTCAGCAGCAGCGCGGGAACAACGGCCAGACGGGCAAGGGAACGGAACTTCATCGGGGCGTCCAATCCGGATTCAATGACGATCCGGCAGTATCGGTCATCGCTCCCCGGGGGCGCCGGTCGCGTCCATCGCGCCCATCTTGCGCAGCACCTGGTGGACGATCTCCACGCGCCTCTGCGAGAAGGCCGGCTCCTTCATGTCCATGTTGAGGGCGAAGTAGACCGGGCGCGCGTCGCGGTCCTGCTCCGCCCAGCCCACGAACCAGCCGAGCCCCGGCGCGCCGTCCGCCCAACCCGTCTTCGCGTAGAGACGCCAGCCCGGGCCCTGGTCGCGCAGCATCACCTTGCGCGCGATGTCGTACGTGCGATCGGACAGCGGCAGCGCCCGGTCATGCACGCGGCGCAGGAATTCGATCTGGCCGACTGCCGAGATGCGCAGGTCGCCGTCCAGCCAGAAGCGGTCGCCGATCGGACCGGCGGCGGCGTTGCCGTAGCGGAAGTCGCGCACGAACTGCTGCACCGTGGGCTGGCCGATCTGCCGTGCCAGCGACTGGAACACCCACACGGCGGAGACCTTGTAGGCTGACGCCAGCGTCTGGTCGCGGTTCCAGTCCTCGATGCGGCGCTTCGTGCCGTCCCATTTGAAGGACTGGGTCTCGTCGCCGGCGGCGCCCGTCTCCAGTGCGATCAGCGACATCGGGATCTTGAAGGTCGAGGCTGGCAGGAACGCTTCGAAGGCGCGGGTGCTGTCCGAGGCGATCCAGCGATGCGAGCGGGTGTCGAGCACGACGAGCGTGCCCTTCGTCCCCAGTTCATCGAAGTGGCGTTGCAACGCCGGCCGGGTCTCCCAGCGCTCGCGCTGGTCGGCGGGCGTGGTCTGCGCGATCGAGGCGCGACAGGCGGTGAGCGCGAGGCAGGCGAGCAGGGCGCTCGCCATCACACGGGGAAAGGACATGGCGGTCTCCGGTGGATGAGGGATATCGCCAGTGTGCGAAGTCCGCTTCTCCCGAAGTCGTCGAAGTCCCGTTACGCCTGTTGCGCCTGCTCCGCCCGTTCCGCCCGTTCCGGCAAGACCCGATCACAGCGAGTGCGGGTGGGGCCGGAATGATGTGGGGGGTTCGCGGACGCGATGCCCCCCACGTCGTGGAGTGCCCGCGCTTGGCCTCTCACCGTATTCCGGCGATTCACGCCCTCCGCGACTGCGGCATCAGCGTGTCCGCCTCGTCGAGGTAGCGCCGCCGCGCTCCTTCATCGCGAAGCTTGCGCGCTTGCAGCCGTGCCTGGCGGACGAGGTCGGTGGCGCTGAATGCGTCGCCTTCGTCGAGTGCGTGGCGTGCCCAAAGCAGCAGGAACGCGCATCGCTGGTCGGCGGGGATCTGGGACTGCCTCGCCCGGCAGGAGGCCCAGCGTTGCGCCGCGAGGTCGCCGAACGAGGTCGCCGGCAGGGGCAGTCCTTGCGTGGTCGCCAGGCGCTGGAGCGCCGCGAAGTTCAGACCGCCGAGCGTCGCGAGCCGCAACAGGAAGATGGTGTTCAGCAGTGAACTGCGGCCGAGCTGCCAGCGCGCGCAAAGTGCGTCGCTGAGCAGCAGCCAGCGCAGCGCGTCCTCCACGCCGGGCCCGTCCGTCGGCAGCAGCGCGGCTTCGGCGAGCCGTCCGAGCGCGTGGGACAGGTTGGCCGCGCAGACCTGGAGCGCATCGGGCAGTCCCGCCAGCGAGGCGCTGCGCAGCGCCTCGCCGAGGCTGGCCAGCGACTGCGCCGCGAGCGCCGCGTCGCCGCGCGCAATGGCGAGGTCGCGCAGCACGATGCCGCGCAGGTTGCCGTGGTCGCAGCGCAGCGTGGAATCGGCGGCGAGCACGTCGGGGTCGACCTCGTCGAGCTTGTCCAGCGCCGGCGCCGCCTGTCCGAGGCTGCCGAACCAGTGCCAGGCGGCGAGGATCGCGACGCGGGCGCGGAGCTGGCGGCGTTCCGGGCGCGGCAGGCGGCCGTTGTTGAGCGTCTGGCCGAGTTCGCGCAGTTCATCCTGCAGCGCCGCCCAGTCGCCCAGCCGGCGCGCGATGCGGGCGCGGCGCAGGCCGAGCGCGGCGGCGGCGGCGTCGTCGCCCGGCGGAACGTGCGGCGCGGCCTGCTGCAGTGCGAGGCGGGCGGGATAGAGCTCGCCGCGGTCGAGCAGGTAGTCGGCGCGGGCGAGGGCCTCGGCGTAAGCCAGCGGGAGCAGCGGCGCGGCGGCGGGCGCGCGCACCGGGCGCTGCTGGCCGAGCCAGCGCGCGAGCGCCTCGCCGGTGGCCGCTTCGCCGTCGATCTCGACGCGGCAGCCCGACAGCAGGGCGCCGTTGAGCCAGAAGGGACCGCTGCTGCGGGCGCTGGCTTCGATCAGCGCGGCCAGGGGGCTGTCGTCCAGCAGCGCCAGCGCGCGCCAGACCTGGGTGCGGTGCAGTTCGGCCATGCCGGCGATGCGCTCGCGCAGTTCGGCGCGCGAGCAGGGGCTGTCGACGCGGGCGAGGCCTTGCTCATGCGCCTGCAGCAGCGCGGCGATCAGTCGCGGCAGCAGGCGGCTGCGCAGTTCGGGTTGACCGTCGATGCGCAGGCCCTGCGGCAGCAGCTGGATGAGATGCAGGGACTGATCGGCAGTCGGCAGGGCCGCAGGGGCGGGGGCAGTGGAAGCAGTCATCGGAGGTGCATTCTGCGCCGCATGCCTGCGCGGTGTGACGGGGTTGGCGTAACGGGCGTTACGTGAGCGAGTGACAACGCGAGCGACGTGCCGCGGCGAGGGCAGTGAAGGGGTCGTGAAGGCGCGCCCGCACAGCGCCGCACGATGCGCAGGAAGGTCGGTCACGAAACGTCAGGCCCGCCCCTTGCCTGTAGCTCGGCATCACAACTCGAGGGGACTGCCATGGTGGCAAAGAATGAAGCCTGGTATCCAGGTGAGGCCGGCGTGGACGGGGTCATCGCACCCCGCACGTCGAATTCGGCGGTGTCGTGGGGCGCGGTGCTGGCCGGGGCCACGGCCGCTGCCGCGCTGTCTCTGATCCTGCTGCTGCTGGGCGCGGGTCTGGGGCTGTCCGCCGTGTCGCCCTGGGCCAACGACGGTGCGAGCGCCGCGGCGCTGGGTGTGGCGGGCATCGTGTGGCTGGCGTTCACGCAGCTCGCGGCATCCGGACTCGGCGGTTATCTCGCCGGCCGACTGCGGGTCCGCTGGCGCGATACCGACCCCAACGAGGTTCATTTCCGCGACACGGCGCATGGGATGCTGTCCTGGGCCGTGGCCACCCTGTTCACGGCCGCCGTGTTGACCGCCTCGGTCGGCGCGATCGCCGGGATCGGGGTGAAGGGCGCGGCGGTGGCGGCTGGAACGGCGGCCACCGGTGCGGCTGCTGTGGGGGCCGTCGCGACGGCTGGCGATGAGTCCGGTGCGAAGGGCGGTGCCTCGGGCACTTCGGCCCGGACCGCGCTCGGCAGCGGCGATTTCGGCTACTACGTGGACACGCTGCTGCGTCCTTCGGCGACCGCGTCGACCACCGCGCCGGCGCCGTCCGCAGCGCCCGCCGGGGCCAATCCGGCGACGCTGCGTGCCTGGCCGGACGCGTCCATGGTCCACGCCGACGAGCAATCGTCGGCAACGCTGAATCGTCTGCTGGTCCGTGCCGTGCGGGATGGCGGCACGCTGTCGCCGGAAGACACGCGCGCCGCCGGGCAACTGGTGGCGCAACGCACCGGCCTGAGCCAGGCGGAAGCGGAGCGGCGCGTCACCGAGACGCTGCAACGCGCCCGCACCGAGGCGCAGGCGCTGGAAACCCGTGCCCGCGAAGCCGCGGATGCCGCCCGCAAGACGGCGTTGACGACGGCCTTGTGGATGGTTGTCGCGCTGCTGATCGGCGCGTTCACCGCGAGCCTGCTGGCCACTGTCGGCGGCCGGCAACGCGACCTCATCGGTTAAGACAAGGAGAACTCACATGCGATCGTTGCTGCTCTTTTTCCTGGGCGTGCCCATTCCCATCATCATCCTGATTGCGTTGATCAGATGAGCGACGCCAGACCGCCTTCGGGCGGTCTGGTGTGTCATGGCCACCGGGTCGGACGTGACGTTGCGAAGTGCGTCCAGGTTGTCGATCAGCGTCGGTGACCCTGGTCGATCATGCGCTCCCGCACAGCGTCGAACGGGAGACCCTGGCGCGCAGCGGCCACGAAGTCGTCAGGCGATGGTCCTAAGAAGCGGTTCCGCTGCTCCTCAGGGTAGGTGTAGGCTGGCAAGCTGCTGACCATGTCCGCGTGCAGGTCGGTCAGCTTCGCGAGCGCATCCAGTCGGCTGACGTCCACTGCTTGCGCTGCCTCCCGGCGGCTCCGCAGTCCCACGAGATTGATTTCCTCCAACAGCTCTGGCACGTTGCCTGGACTTGTGTGGAAGCGTTTGACAGTCGTGCAGCCGTCTGGGCAGAAGCGCGCGACAACAGATGCCGTCATGGAGAGAGCCTCGTTGGCGATGTTCCGGGCATCAACGTCGCTCACAGGCGACTTCAGGATAGCTTGCAGAGCATTGAAGCGGTTTCGCACCATCGGCGCAAAACGTGAGCAATCGGCCAACGCCAGATGATCGTCGACGTACTTCGCGCAGGCTGCGAACAACGCGGCGCTGTCTGCTGGCGTATTCGGCGTGGGATGTCGGAAGAGGGTCGAGGCTGTCTGCTCAGCGATGTGGTACCTCGTCCGGTTCTTGTGGAAAGCATGACCGCACGCTAAGGATGGCGAGGAAGCCTGACTTTGGGGGACGTTTAGCTCGAAGGGCATTTGGGATCTGATTCAAGAGCAGAGAGCGACATCAGTCATGCTCCTCGCTCACCAGTTCACGCCCCTTTTCGATGCCTGGCCTGCGTTCGATCTCCGTTCAACCAGGAGTCAATTCAATGTCTCGGCGACGAGCGCAGGATGCAATTCTGCGTTCTGGCCGTATCGGTACCACGTCTCCGGTGCCTGAGACAGCCGGTCCGCAACGACCTTGAGCACGGCCGGATTCCAGACCAGACCGCAATGGCTGCCGTCGACCTCGACGTTGTCGATCATCGGATGATCCTCGGCTTGCACGCAAGCCTGCCAGGCGACGACGCCGTCGCTGCGGCTGTAGATCGAGGTCGTCGGCACCTGCGGCGCTTGGATGAGGCGCGACTTGAAGTCGTCGTCCAGGACCGGCAGCGCGCCGTTGACCCAGCGGTAGAGGAGGCTGACGTTGGTCTGCGTGGCCTCGCCGGTGATGGGCGTGCCGATCGTGATGACCTGCCGCACCGGCAGCGCGATGCGCTTGGCGACCTCGCGCGCGTAGATGCCGCCGAGGCTCCATCCCACCAGCGACACCGGCTGCGCCTGGCCGGCGACAAGCGCCTCGATGTCGGCCGCCAGCGTGTCCAGCCACAGGTCGATGTCGCCGGTCGGACCGGTATTGATGCCGCGGCCCCAGTCGCGCGCCGCATAACCGAGTCCGTGGCAGAAGCCCACCAGCGGCGCGATCGACTGCGCGTCCGCCGCGAGGCCGGGGAACACAATGACCGGATGGCCGTCGCCGGGCGGATGACCGCTGCGATCCATCATGCGGCAGCTGGCGTATTCCATCGCCGCGCGCAGCGGCTCGATGCCGAGCAGCGCCCATGACGGGGAACAGATGACCGGCGCCGGCATCGGCACGGCATCGGGAAGGGCGGCGATCTTCTTCATGGTCTGGAGGCCGCCTTTCCGGCATGACCTGCAAGGTCAGCGGCGAGGTCGGCAGAAGGACAGGTGAACCCATCTTTCCGCAAGCCGCGTTTCACGGGCATCCCCACAAGGGCGCGTGTGATCGTCGGACGGGACCTACATCCAGAGGGAGGTCCGGCGATCTCTCCCACCATTGGCGGAAGTCAGAGGGAGAGGCGGTTTTTTGGCAGCGCTGGGCGCTAGGCTTTCCGTCATCGACCACGTGGTCGTGCCGCATTGAAGGCGACCCTGTGTTGCCGAAGAGGAAGATCAGTTCAATGAAAATCCCGGCTCTCCGTCCTCAACCGTCCCAGCATCGGGGTCAGGTCTTCCAGGTGTCCGGCGATGAGGTTGCGCACGTCGCCGCTGCGCTGCCACTTGCCCTTCACCGCCATCAGCCGTGAATGCAGCATCACGTGCCGCTGTCGCTGCCACAGCGCGCGGTGCACGATGACCTGGATGTCGCCGGTCTCGTCTTCCAGCGAGATGAAGATCGTGCCCTTGGCCGTCGCCGGCTGCTGCTTGACCGTCACGATCCCGCAGCCCCGCGCCGGCCGGCCGTCGGGCAGATCACGCAGTTCCTCGGCCGACATCCAGCGCTGCTCGCGCAGCAGGGGCCGCAGCAGCGAGAGCGGATGGCGGCGCAGCGTCAGACCCAGCGAGGCGTAGTCGAAGACGATCTCCTCGCCCTCCGGCGCCTGGGGCAACGCGAGGAAGTCCTCCTGCACCGGCGCCGAGGCCAGCAGGGGCGGCGGCGCGTGCTGCGCGGCCGCGTCCCACATCTGCTGGCGGCGATGACCGCTGATGCTGGTCAGCGCATCGCCCGACGCCAGCATCGTCATCTGCTGCTGGTTCAATCCCGTGCGCCGCGCCAGATCCTCCGCGTCGTTGAACGGCCCGTTCCGACGCTCCCGGCAGATCAGCGCGGCCGAGGACTGCTGCAGTCCCTTGACGAGCCGCAAGCCCAATCGCACCTTGACCGGCGCCGCGTCGGCCGCCAGCGCCTCCTCCGCGTCGAGGAAGGGATCACCATCGTCCTCCACGACGATCCCGTCCTCGTCCAGCGGCAGGGCATCGATCGTGTCGGCGGCCGCGCCACGCTGCGTCGGCCGGATGACACGGCCGTCCGCGCGCTCCAGCGTGCAATCCCAGTCGCTGTGCATCACGTCGGGCGGCAACACTTCGACCCCCTTGCGTCTGGCCTCCTGCACCAGCTGGCTCGGCGAATAGAAGCCCAGCGGCTGCGCATTCAACAGTCCCGCCAGGAACTCCGCCGGACGATGGCATTTCAGCCAGCTGCTCGTGTAGACCAGCAGCGCGAACGAGGCCGCGTGCGACTCCGGGAAACCGTATTCCGAGAAGCCCTTGACCTGCTCGAAGATCTGCTCGGCGAAGGACACCGGGTAGTCCCGTTCCCGCATCCCGTCGATCAGCTTCTGGCGGTACTTCTCGAGGTTGCCCTTGCGCTTCCACGCAGCCATCGAGCGTCGCAGCTCATCGGCCTCGCCCCCCGAAAACCCGGCCGCGATCATCGCGATCTGCATCACCTGTTCCTGGAACACCGGAACGCCCAGCGTGCGTTTCAAAACCGTCTCCAGCCCCTGGGGATAAACGACTTTCTCGAAGCCCTGACGGCGCTGCAGATAGGGATGAACCATGCCGCCCTGGATCGGTCCCGGCCGCACGATCGCGACCTCGATGACCAGGTCGTAGAACTCCTTCGGTTTCAGCCGGGGCAGCATGCTGCGCTGCGCGCGGCTCTCGATCTGGAACACGCCGATCGTCTCGGCGCGCTGGATCATCTGGTAGGTGTCGTCGTCGCCGTCCGGAATGTCCTTCAGCTCAAACGGATAGCGCTGGCGCTTGCCGACGAAGTCCAGCGTCTTGCGGATCGCCGTCAGCATGCCCAGTCCCAGCACGTCGACCTTCAGCAGGCCGACGGCATCGAGATCGTCCTTGTCCCACTCGATGACGGTGCGGTCCGGCATGGTGGCGTTTTCCACCGGCACCATGCGTGTCAGCGGTCCGTGCGTCAGCACGAACCCCCCCGGGTGCTGCGACAGGTGTCGCGGGAAGCCGAGCAGTTCTGACGTGAGCTTGACCAGTTGCTGCACCGCGAGATCGTCGGCCTCGAGCCCGGACTCGCGCAGCCGCTCCTCATCGATCGTCTGGCCGTCCCACCATTGATGGTTGCTGCACAGCGTGTCCAGCACCTCGGGCTCGAAACCCAGCGCCTTGCCCACGTCGCGAAGGGCGCTCTTCACGCGGTACGAGATCACCACCGCCGCCAGCGCCGCGCGTTCGCGCGTGTATTTGCGGTAGAGGTACTGGATCACCTCCTCGCGGCGTTCGTGCTCGAAGTCGATGTCGATGTCCGGCGGCTCGTTGCGTTCCTTGCTGATGAAGCGCTCGAACAGCACCTGCATCCGGTCGGGGTCGACCTCGGTCACGCCGGTGCAGAAGCAGACGATGGAGTTCGCCGCGCTGCCGCGGCCCTGGCACAGGATGCCCTGCGAGCGCGCGAAGTGGACGATGTCGGCCACCGTCAGGAAGTAGTGCTCGTAGCGCAGGTCCTCGATCAGCGCGAGCTCGCGTTCGATCTGCTCGCTGGCCGCGGCCGGCACGCCCGCCGGCCAGCGCCGGCCCGCGCCTTCGTAAGTGATCCGCCGCAGGTGGCTGGCGGGCGTCTCGCCGTCGGGCACGACCTCGGCCGGGTAGTGGTAGCGCAGTTCGGCCAGGCTGAAGTCGCAGCGCGCGGCCACCTGCAGGGTCTCGGCGAGCAGGTCGGGCGGGAAGCTGAGCGCGAGACGGCCGCGGTGGCGCAGATGACGTTCGGCGTTGCGGTCCAGCGCCTGACCGCATTCGGTCAACGGCTTGCCCAGCCGGGTGGCGGTCAGCACGTCCTGCAGCGGCTTGCGGCTGCGCACATGCATGGTGACATCGCCGACCGCCACCAACGGGATCGCGGTCAGCGCGCCGGCTTCTTGCAGGCGCAGCAGGCGGATCTCATCGTCGGCATGCTGGGGCTGGTCGATGCCCAGCCAGCAGCGGCCGGTGAAGCGCGTCAGCAGCCAGCGCGCCATCGACAGCAGTCGCGCGGGCGTGGCATGCCGCTCCGGACAGGCGATCACGACGCAGTCGTCCAGCGTCTGCGGGCCGATGTCGGCGAGCGTGCAACGGTAGGTGCCCTTCTCGGACGAACGCCGCAAGCGCGAGATGAACTGGCACAGGTTGCCGTAGCCGTTGAGGCTGCAGGCCAGGACGACCAGCGTGAAGGCGCTCTCGTCATCCGAAGCCGGCTCGATGAGGAACTGGCTGCCCACCAGCAGCGTCATGCCGTGCTGCTTCGCGGCCACGTGCGCGCGCACCATGCCGGCCATGCTGCATTCGTCGGTGATCGCGAGCGCGGCGTAACCCAGCTCCTTGGCGCGTTCGACCAGTTCCTCCGGCCAGCTCGCGCCCTTCAGGAAACTGAAGTTGCTGAGGCAGCGCAGCTCGGCGTAGGCAGGCAGGCGTTCAGGCATAGATGCCGTGCAGGAACCAGGCGTCGTCCCTGTCGTCCCTGTCGTCCTTGCCGCCCGCGCGGCCCTTGCGATCGCCGGGGCTTTCGTCGTCGCCGCCCTTGCCGTCCTCGTCGCTCCGGCTCCTGGGGCGATGCTCCCGGTAGACGGCCATCACGCCGGCGTTCTCATTGACCGCGATCCAGTAGTCACGCGCGATCTGGCGGTGATGCTGCGGCAACTGCTCGCACGCGGGCACGCGGTCCCACCAGCCGCCTTCGATCCGGTCCGGACCGACGAGCAGCGTCAGCGGGCCCTGGTAATGCGGCCGGTGCTCGCGCACCGCGAGCCGCAGCGGCGGATCGAGGAGGAAGGCGGGCTCCGGCACCTCCGGCGCACGTCCCGCCGCCTGTCGACCCTGGCGGCGGGACGGCGTGCGCCCGTCGCCGCAGGTCCGCCAGCGCGTCATCCATTCCGGCCGATGGTCGTCGGCGAGGATCGGCTGCAGCACGCGGTCCGGTCCAAGCCGTGCGGCGATGCGTTCCAGCGTCAGATACAGCGTTTCGCCGGTGCGCACGACGTCGGGCAGGAGCGAACCGCTGTCCTCGACCAGGGACTGCACGCCGACCGCTTCCAGCCGCAGTTCGCCGACCGGCGCCAGCAGCTGGGTCTTGGCCAGGTGTTCGGCCATCAGCCGGCAGAAATGTTCGAGCTCGCGGATCGGCTCGGCGGTGCGCACCGTGAGGGAGCCGCCCTCGCCGGCGTCCTTGGCGCGCATCGAGTCGTGCACCCAGTGCAGCGTCACGCCGGTGGCGCCGGCATGGCGCGCGGCCAGCCAGCCGCACAGCCGCATCAGCAGCGGCCGCGTGCCCAGCAGCAGCGCGGGCGCGTGGTCCTCGCGGCTGGGCAGTTCGATGCGGGCATGGAAGTCCTCGGGCAGGGCGACCCAGGCATGCGCCTCGGGCCGAAGGCCGTAGGCCTGGTCCAGCATCGTGAGCAGCGCCGCGCCGAAGCGGCGGCTGATCCCGCCGCGCGGCAGCGCCCTCAACTGGCCCAGCGTGTTGATGCCGGCGCGGCTCAGCGGCTCGGCGTGTTCCGCGCCGGCGCTCAAGGCCTGCAGCGGCAACGGGTCCAGCACGGCCTGCAGCAGCCGTCCGCCCAGGTCGAGCACGCCGCAGCGCGCCAGGACCACCGCGGCGGTGGCCGACGGCGCCCAGCCGATGCCGACGGCGCCCAGGTCGGGCGCTTCGTCGCTCAGCCGCGCCTTGAGCGCGGGCAGGCCGCGGAACAGGCGCAGGCTGGCCTCGACCTCCATCACGACGGCGTCCTCCATCAAGGCCACGCGCGGCGTGAACTGCAGGCACCACACCGCGAGCCCCGCCTGCGTCTCCGCGCAGATTCCCCAGGGATGCGGCGGCGGCGCGGTCGTCGGGTCCTCAAACGGTGCCGGCGGACGAGGCGGCAATATCAGTGCGACCCACAGCATGGGAGAACTCCGGGAACAGGGCGAGCGGCGGGGGCTCGTGGACAGGGGCGGCCGGCGCGACGACCGGCGCGACGACCGGCGCGACGACCGGCGCGACCGGGCGCATCGTGCTGGGCTGCATCACGCGCGGCGTGAGCACGTGTTCAAGTCCGCCGGGGACCGAGGCCAGCCGCAGCGGGGTGTCGTGGGCGGGGCCCTTGCGCTTGAGGATCTGGACGTCCAGGGCCCAGTCGACGTTGATGGTCACCAGCAGTCGCAAGGGCGCCGGCGACGGGTCATGGCGCGCCGACAGCGGCCGGAACAGGAACACCGGTCCTTCGAACGACTGCGCCAGCACCTGCAGCCGCCGCAACTGCTCGGGCGCGGCCTGCGGCATCCAGGCCAGCACCGCGCCGGCGGCGTTGGACTTGATCAACTGTTCGGTGCACCAGAGCCGCTCCGACGGTGCCCGCGCGGCTATCCAGACGAGGTGACGTTCATCCAGCCCCAGGTGCATCAGGCCGGGCAGGTGAGGGCGCTTGGGCGGCCCCACCAGGGCTACCGCCGCGCCGTCGGCGACCACGTGCCGCAACGCCGGTCCCGCCAGCCGCCATTCGGCCAGCGAGAACTGCGGCAGCAGCACCTCGGTCAGCTGGCGCCCGGGCCAGCCGCCGCCCGGCAGTTCCGCATCGAGCGCGTCGAAGCTGCTCGGCCAGACGGTGTCGGTGCCGCGGCCCAGTTCGTCGCCGCGCCAGAGCGCGTCGGCCACGGCCGGCGGAAGCGGGACAAGAGGGGGGGACAGGGGAGACATGGCGGTCGTCGTCGGAGACAGAAACGCCGGTCGAGAAACCGGCGTTCAAGAACTGTATGAACATACAGTATAGGACGACGACGTCCCCGTCCAGGGCTGTTTCAAGCCGGGTGGGAAGAATCTCCGGGAGGCGTGTCCGACGTCTCGGCGGTGGCGGGCGAAGCCGGGAAATTCAGTACGAATCGCGTACCTCCGCGGCCCGGCGCCTCCAGGCTGACGGTCCAGCCCAGGTGCTCGGCGACGCGCTTGACGATGGCCAGGCCCAGGCCCGCGCTGCCGGCGCCGGCGGGGTCGACCTGCATGAAGCGGTCGAAGATCCGGTCGCGCACGGCCGGCGGGATGCCGATGCCGGTGTCCTCGATGACCACGCGGCCGGCCTCGAGCCGGATGTCGACGCGGCCCTGGTCGGTGAACTGGCAGGCGTTGCGGATCAGGTTGCCCAGTGCGATGGCCGCGAGCTCGGGCCGCGCGGGCACTTCCAGGCCGGCGTCGACGGACGCGGCGTGCAGCGTCATCTCGACCTCCTTGCCCTTGAGCAGCGGCCGGCAGCGCTCCATCTCCTGGCGCAGCAGCGGCAGCAGCGCGGTCGGCGGCGCGCCGATGCTGGCCGGGTCGCGCGACAGCAGCAGCATCGCGACCACGCGCTCGCTGGTGTCGGCCGCGGTGCGCCGGATGCGTTCGGCCAGTTCGACCATGTCGTCGCGGTCGTGCAGCCGCGCCTTCAGGATCTCGGCGGCGCCCAGCATGACGGCCAGCGGCGTGCGCAGCTCATGGCTGACGTCGCCGGTGAACCAGCGCTCGCGGTCGAGGTAGCGCTGCTGCGCCTCGGTCTTGGCCGCGAAGGCGCGCGACAGCACGCCCAGTTCGTCGGTGGAGTCCAGCAGCGGGTATTCGCGCGGGGCGGCGTCGGTCTCGACAGCGCGGGCCAGCGCGGTCACCGGGGCGACGATGCGGCTGGCGGTCAGTTGCGCCAGGAACAGCGCCAGCCCCAGGCAGCAGACGAAGGCCAGGCCGAGCAGGCCGTAGACGCCGGCCTCGATCTTGGCGAAGTCCTCGTCGCGGTCGGTCAGCACGAAGACCGTCCCGAGGTCGTCGCGGACCAGCGCGGTGAAGGTGGCGTCGTCCTGCGGCAGCGTGTACTTGCCCGGCGGTTTGCCGCGCAGCGCCTGCGGGATGGCGTCGCCGCGGTAGAGCGTGACGCTGGGGGGCAGGTCGGCCTCCAGCCCCTGTTTCTCGCGCGCGACGAGTTCGTCGGCGGTGCGGTCCAGGCGCTGGTCGACGAGGCGGTCCTCGATGCTGGAGGCGATGCGCACGGCGGCCACCGCGAAGGCGCCGCAGACCAGCAGCGTCAGCAGCAGGAACGCGGCGGCGACGCGTGTGCGCAGCGTGGTGGGCGCGGACGTCGAGCGGCCGGCGCCGCGCGGGCTGGTGCGTGGGTCGCCGTGGCCGTGCCGCGGCTCATCCCGCATCGGGCGACACCAGCCGGTAGCCGATGCCCGGATGGGTCTTCAGCAGCGGGACGGGGAAGGGCTTGTCCAGCGCCGCGCGCAGCGCGTGGATGTGGGTGCGCAGCGCATCGCTGTCGGGGGGATCGTTGCCCCAGACCTCGCGTTCCAGGTCTTCGCGGCGGACCAGCTTGGGCGCCTCGCGCAGCAGCGCGGACAGCAGCTTGTAGCCGGTGGGGGTGAGCTGCAGCGGCTTGCCGGCGCGCGTGGCTTCCAGCGTGTCGGGATCGAAGCTGACGTCGGCATAGCTGACCGCCGAACTCAGGTTCAGGCCGTGGGAGCGTCGCATCAGCGCCTTGAGGCGGATCTCCAGCTCGACCAGCGAGAAGGGCTTGACGAGGTAGTCGTCGGCGCCGCTCTCGAAACCGGTGACCTTGTCGGCGATGGTGTCGCGGGCGGTCAGCATGAGGATGGGGGTGGGGCGGCGGAAGTCCTTGCGCAGGCGCCGGGCGACGTCCAGGCCGTCCAGGCCGGGAAGGGTCAGGTCCAGCACGATCGCGTCGTAGGAGCCCGCGGCGGCCTGCGCCAGGCCGCCCAGGCCGTTGCGGGCCACGTCCAGCGCGTAGCCCATCGGCTCCAGGTAGGCGAACAGGTTGGCGACGATGTCCGGGTTGTCTTCGATGACCAGCAGCTTCATGACGAGGCTCACGTTCCTGCGGCGCCGGGCGCCGCGTCGTCCTTGGGGGACGGGACCCTGCGGGGAAGCAGTTCCCCCACGAAGCCCCGCGGATGGCAGGAATGCTATGCGAGCGGGGTCCTCCCGACCTGTCCGGGGGCTGTCGGCACCGCCCAGGCGAGGGGCATGGGCCGAGATCCGGGCGATTGGCGGGCGGCGGACGAGTGGCGAACGAGTACCGAACGAGTAGCGAACGGGCGTCGGGCCCATGCTTCTCGGGTTCCATCCGCTTCGTCACGTTTCGTGACGCAAGTCCGAGGCTGTCACCGACCGCCCGGTCGAAGCTGCACTTGAAATCCTGGTTGAGGGGCATAATTTGCGGGTTAACCCTATGCTTGCACCCTTCATCTCCATCCCCGCCGTCCAGCGGCTCACCGCGACCCGTCGGCTGAGCCTGCGTCCGCCCGAGGCGGCGGATGCCCGGAGTTTCCGCGACCTGCTGACCGATCCCGCGAATCGTCGATTCGACGTGGGCGGTCCGGCGGCGTCGGAGCGGCTGGAGTTGTGGCGCGCGCTCTGGACCCGCGACGGTCTGGGTCCGTGGGCCGTGGCGCTGCGGGAGCAGCCCTCGCTGGGCGCGATCGGCTTCGGCGGCTTGAGCCGGGGTCGCATCTGCGGCGCGCCGGCGCTGTTGCTGGAGTTCCACTTCCTGTCCGATCACTGGGGCCGCGGTTATGCGGCGGAAATGGCGACGGCCGCGCTGGCGCTGGCCTTCGACAGCCTGCATGCGACGTCGGTGCACGCGCTGCTGGCGCCGGGCAACACGGCGGCGCGCAAGACGCTGGAACGCGTCGGCCTGCGCCTGACCGGCTCGGTCGCCGACTGCCCCGGCGAGGCCGCCAGCCTGCTCTACGAGATCAACGCCGGGCAATACGCGGCGCTGCCGCAGGAACCGCCGGAAGCGACGCCGTTCGGGGCGTGAGCACCGCGTCGCGCTACTGCTGCGGATACACCCGCAGTCCCGCGAGATCCAGCACCCTGAGCCCGCCGTACTCGACGGCGATGAGGCGCTGTTCCTGAAGGTGGCGCAGCGCCTCGTTGACGCGCTGGCGCGAGAGCCCCACCAGGTGGCCCAGTTCCTGCTGCGTGATGCGCAGCAGCCCGTTCACGCCGGGGTAGAGCTGCGGGTGGAACAGCGCCGCCAGGTTGCGCGCCACGCGCAGGTCGGGGTCGCTCTGGCGGTCGATCTCGCGCGCGGCGATGAACTGGCCCAGCCGCTCGTTGAGCTGGTTGAGCACGTAGCGGTTGAACGCGAGGCTGGTCCCCAGCAACTCGTGGAAGCTCTCCAGCGGCAGGCCCGCGACCACGCTGCGCCGCAGCGCCTGGATGTTGTAGCGGTAGGCCTCGCGCTTGAGCAGCGTGCCTTCGCCGAACCAGCCACCCGGCGGCACGCCGGTGAAGGTGACCTGCCGCGCCGCCGCCTCGTCGTTGCTCATCTTCAGCAGCCCGTCGACGACGCCGAACCAGAAGTTGGCCTCGCGTCCGATGCGGCAGATCCGCTCGCCGACCTCGACCTCCGCCACCTGGATGCTGGACGCGACCCGCTCTCGCAGTTCGGGCTCGATCGCCTTCAGCCAGGGAATGGCGCCCATCTCCTGCGCACTCGCGGCCCGCGCGCGCAGCCGGATCGGCTGCGGCGGCACGGCCCCCGCAAGGGGAGGCTGCAGGCCCGCGGGCGGGGGTGAACCCGGCGCGGCGTGGACAACGGTGTCGGTGGTCGGGGCCATCCCCCGTTCATCGCGCTTGTGCATGACACGAACCTGACGTCACCCCCTGGGGAAAACACGGCCCGCCGATACATGTCGATGCTGGGGCGGTCAAGGGACACACCGGAACTGCTTCAACGCATGACGCGCTACCTGGCGGAAGCCACGATCCTGCTCGACAGATTGCCGTCAGCGATCCTCGAGGAGCTGCGCGACTACGGCATGGAGGGTGGCTGTCGCGTCTACCGGCTGACCGATTTAGACATCGTCGTGACGCCCGACACGGTGCTGCATGCATTTGACATCGTGATCGCAGAGGCGCTGGAGGTCAGCCGGGCCAGGCTGGCCGACATGGAGGCGTTCCAGGCAGGACACTGACGGCCGATCAGATCCGGGAAAACGCTCCCCCGAAGTCTCCCTAGGACTGTCGTCGCAACGACAACACGACGTCAATGAGCCGGCCTACAGTCGGCGCAGCCCTGCGGGCAGAGCGCCTCCATCAGAGACGGCGACAGCGGGGCGACAAGGAGACAACGGTGGAACAGACCTTCCCCCGCCTGCTGCTCGATCATGCCGCCCAGCGCCCCCATGCGCCGGCGCTGCGAGAGAAGGAGCTGGGCATCTGGCAGACGCTCGATTGGGCGGCGCTCGCCGCGCTCGTGCGAGACCTGGCGCACGGCTTCGCCGCCGCGGGCATGACGCGCGGCCAGCATCTGGTCGTGATCGGCGAGAACCGCCCCCGGCTCTATGCGTCCATGCTCGCCGCGCAGTCGCTGGGCGCGATCCCCGTGCCGCTGTACCAGGACGCCGTCGCGGCCGAATTCGCCTACCCGCTGCAGAACGCGGAGGTCGCTTTCGCCGTCGTCGAGGACCAGGAGCAGGTCGACAAGCTGCTCGAGATCCGCGAGCAATGCCCCGCGCTGCGGCGCATCTGGTTCGACGATCCCCGCGGCCTGCGTCATTACGCGGCCGACGGGCTGGCCTCGATCGCCACACTGTGCGACGACGGCCGCGCGCACGCGCTGCGCCATCCCGGCTGGTTCGAACGCGAGGTCGAAGCGGGCCGGGCCGGCGACGTGGCGGCGATGTTCTTCACCTCCGGCACCACCGGTCATCCCAAGGGCGTGGTGCACACGCACACCTCGCTGATCGACCGCGCGCAGGCCGGCGCGCGCTTCGACAAGCTGACCGCCGACGAGGAGGTCCTCGCCTACCTGCCCTGCGCCTGGATCGGCCAGAACGTCTTCAGCTACGCGCAGTGGCTGGCCTGCGGCTACGTCGTCAACTGCCCGGAATCGGCCGGCACCGTCAGCATCGATCTCAAGGAGATCGGCCCGACCTACTACTTCGCGCCGCCGCGGGTCTTCGAGGGCCTGCTCACCAGCGTCATGATCCGCATGGAGGACGCCGGCGCGCCCAAGCGCTGGCTGTTCGCGAAGGCGATGGCGCTGGCGAACCGCGTCGGTCCGGCGCTGATGGACGGCAAGCCGGTCGGCGCCTGGGAGCGCTTCAAGTACCGCCTCGGCGATCTCGCAATCTACGGCCCGCTGCGCAACGCCCTGGGTTTCTCGCGGGTGCGCGTGGCCTACACGGCGGGCGAGGCGATCGGGCCCGATCTCTTCAGTTTCTACCGCTCGATCGGCATCAACCTGAAGCAGCTCTACGGCTCGACCGAGACCGCCGTCTTCGTCTGCCTGCAGCCCGACCACGAGGCGAAATCCGACACCGTCGGCGTGCCCATCGACGGCGTCGAGATCCGGCTGGCCGACAGCGGCGAGATCCTGGTGCGTTCGCCCGGCCTGCTCCAGGGCTACTACAAGAATCCGGAGGCGACGGCCGAGGTGCTGGGCGCCGACGGCTGGTACCGCACCGGCGACGCCGGTTTCCTCGACGCGGGCGGCCACCTGAAGATCATCGACCGCGCGAAGGACGTCGGCCGGCTGCGAGGCGGCGCACATGACGGCGAGATGTTCGCGCCCAAGTACGTCGAGAACAAGCTGAAGTTCTTCGCCTTCATCAAGGAGGCGGTGGCCTTCGGTGATGGGCGCGACCACGTCTGCGCCTTCGTCAACATCGACTTCGAGGCCGTCGGCAACTGGGCCGAGCGCCGCAACCTCGCCTACGCCGGCTACACCGATCTCGCGGGCAAGCCCGAGGTGCTGGCGCTGATCAAGGACTGCGTCGAGAAGGTCAACGCCGATCTCGCGCAGGACGAGCGCCTGGCCGGCAGCCAGGTCACGCGCTTCCTGGTGCTGCACAAGGAGCTCGACGCCGACGACGGGGAACTCACCCGCACGCGCAAGGTGCGCCGCGGCGCGATCGCAGACAAGTACGCCGTGCTGATCGACGCGCTCTACGCGGGCAAGTCCTCGCAGTACATCGAGACGGCCGTCCGCTTCGAGGACGGCCGCAGCGGCAGCGTCAGCGCCGACCTGCGCATCGAGCAGGCGGCCACCTTCGCGTACACGCGGAGGGCCGCCTGATGAGCGCACGGCGCATCGGCGACACGATCCTCGAGGTCGAACACATCACGCTGGCCTTCGGCGGCGTGAAGGCGCTCAACGACATCAGCTTCGATGTCCGCGAACACGAGATCCGCGCCATCATCGGCCCCAACGGCGCCGGCAAGAGCTCGATGCTGAACTGCATCAACGGCGTCTACCAGCCGCAGCAAGGCGACATCCGCTACCGCGGCGAGGACGTGCGGAAGTGGAGCCCGCGCACGCGGCTGCGCCGCATGGCCGAGCGCGGCGTCGCGCGGACCTTCCAGAACCTCGCGCTGTTCAAGGGCATGAGCGTGCTGGACAACATCATGTCCGGCCGCAACCTGCACATGAAACGCAACCTGCTGTGGCAGGCGCCGCGGCTCGGACCCGCCGCGCGCGAGGAGATCGAGCACCGCGAGAAGGTCGAGCGCATCATCGATTTCCTCGAGATCCAGGCGCACCGCAAGACGCCGGTCGGCGGCCTGTCCTACGGGCTGCAGAAGCGTGTCGACCTGGGCCGCGCGCTGGCGATGGAGCCCAAGGTGCTGCTGCTCGACGAGCCGATGGCCGGCATGAACGTCGAGGAGAAGCAGGACATGTGCCGCTTCATCCTGGACGTCAACGACGAGTTCGGCACGACCATCGTCCTGATCGAGCACGACATGGGGGTGGTGATGGACATCAGCGACCGCGTGGTGGTGCTCGACTACGGCAGGAAGATCGGCGACGGCACGCCCGACGAGGTGCGCGCCAATCCCGAAGTGATCCGCGCCTACCTCGGCGCGGGCGAGTGACGGCACGAAGAAGCGCACAGCAGGCAAGGAAACGATCATGGGCTTCTTCCTCGAAACCGTCTTCGGCGGCCTGATGGCCGGCATGCTCTACGCGCTGGTCGCGCTGGGCTTCGTGCTGATCTTCAAGGCCTCGGGCGTCTTCAACTTCTCGCAGGGCGCGATGGTGCTGTTCGCGGCGCTGGCGATGGCGCGCTTCGCCGAATGGTTCCCGCAATGGTTCGGCTTCGAGAGCCTGCTGCTGGCCAACGTGCTCGCGCTCCTCGCCGCCGCGGCCTGCATGGTCGCCGTCGCCTGGCTCGTGGAGCGGCTGGCGCTGCGCGGGCTGGTCAACCAGCCGGCGATCACGCTGCTGATGGCGACGCTGGGCATCAGCTACTTCCTGGACGGCGCCGGCCAACTGATCTTCGGCAGCTCGACCTACAAGATCGATGTCGGCCTGCCGAAGGATCCGCTGTTCGTGCTCGAGGACACGTTCCCGGGCGGGCTGCTGCTCAACAAGGAAGACCTGTACTCGGCGGTGATCGCCGCCGCGCTGGTGGGGGCGCTGTCGCTCTTCTTCCAGAAGACCCGCACCGGCCGCGCGCTGCGCGCCGTCGCCGACGACCACCAGGCCGCGCAGTCCATCGGCATCCCGCTCTCGCGCATCTGGGTCATCGTCTGGTCCGTCGGCGGGCTGGTCGCGCTGGTGGCCGGGATCATCTGGGGCAGCAAGCTGGGCGTGCAGTACTCGATCTCGCTGGTCGCGCTCAAGGCCTTTCCGGTCGTCATCCTGGGCGGCCTCACCTCGGTGCCGGGCGCCATCGTCGGCGGGCTGATCATCGGCGTCGGCGAGAAGCTGTCGGAGATCTACCTCGGCCCCGCCGTCGGCGGCGGCATCGAGAACTGGTTCGCCTACGTGCTCGCGCTGGGCTTCCTGCTGGTGCGGCCGCAAGGCCTCTTCGGCGACAAGATCATTGACCGCGTGTAAGGGGGACGACCGTGTTCTATCGTGAAAACGGCCAGTTCAAGGCCTCCTATGGTGCGGATCTGGCGCTGTTCCCGGTCGCGCAGGACCGCCGGGCGGTGCTCGCGCTGGCGTTGATCGCCTTCGTCGCCGTGCCCTGGCTGGCCAGCGACTACACCTTCCGCGCGGTGCTGATCCCGTTCCTCGTGCTGTCGCTGGCGGCGCTGGGCCTGAACGTGCTCGTGGGCTACTGCGGGCAGATCTCGCTGGGCACCGGCGCCTTCATGGCCGTCGGCGCCTATGCCGCCTTCAACCTGCAGGTGCGCATCGAGGGCATGCCGCTGCTGCTGTCGTTGATCGGCGGCGGTCTGGCCGCGACGCTGTGCGGCGTGCTGTTCGGCCTGCCCAGCCTGCGCATCCGCGGGCTCTACCTCGCGGTCGCGACCCTGGCGGCGCAGTTCTTCATCGACTGGTTCGTCAACCGCATGCCGTGGGTGACGAACAACTCCTCGTCGGGCTCGGTGAGCGTCGGCACGCTGCAGCTGTTCGGCCTGCCGCTGGAGACTCCGGCGCAGCGCTACCTGCTGTGCCTGTCGCTGGTGGTCGTGTGCGGGGTCCTGGTCAAGAACCTGGTGCGCGGCGCCATCGGCCGCGAGTGGATGGCGATGCGCGACATGGATGTGGCCGCGGCCGTGATCGGCATCCGGCCGGTGCACGCGAAGCTGACGGCCTTCGCGGTCAGCAGCTTCATCGTCGGCGTGGCCGGCGCGCTGTGGGGCTTCGTGCACCTGGGCGCCTGGGAACCGGCCGCCTTCGGCATCGACAAGTCCTTCCAGCTGCTGTTCATGATCATCATCGGCGGGCTCGGGTCCATCGCGGGCAGCTTCTTCGGCGCCGCGTTCATCGTGCTGCTGCCGCTGCTGCTCAACCACGTGCCGCACTGGCTGGGGCTGCCGCTGTCGACGGCCGCCGCCTCGCACCTGGAGCACATGATCTTCGGCGCGCTGATCGTGTTCTTCCTCATCGTCGAGCCGCACGGGCTGGCCCGGCTCTGGTCCACGGCGCGCCAGAAGCTGCGCCTGTGGCCCTTCCCCCATTAACCACCGCACCGCAGAGTGCACCACCAGGAGACGACACCATGAGCTTGAAGACCCTCGCGCGTGGCGCGCTATGCGCGGCAACGCTGGTCGCGGCGGCGCTGCCGGCGGCGGCACAGACCGCCAACGAGCAGTTCATCCCGCTGCTGGTCTATCGCACCGGCCAGTTCGCGCCGCTCGGCATGCCCTGGGCGGACGGCAAGCAGGACTACCTGAAGCTGATCAACGCGCGCGACGGCGGCGTGAACGGCGTCAAGCTCGCCTTCGAGGAATGCGAGACCGCGTACGACGCCGCCAAGGGCGTCGAGTGCTACGAGCGCCTGAAGGGCAAGGGCGGCGGCGCGTCGGGCTTCGACACGCAGTCGACGGGCATCACCTTCGCGGTGACCGACAAGGCCTTCGTGGACAAGGTGGTGGTCGAGACCCCGGGGTACGGCCTGTCGCAGTCGGCCGACGGCACCGTCTTCGAATGGAATTTCCCGCTGCTCGGGACCTACTGGACCGCCGCGGACGTCATGCTGCAGGACATCGCGAAGAAGGAGAAGGGCACGCTCAAGGGCAAGAAGATCGCGCTGGTCTATCACGACAGCCCGTACGGCAAGGAACCCATCCCGCTGCTGCAGAAGCGCGCCGCGGCCGAGGGCTTCGAGGTCGTGCTGTATCCCGTCACCCCGCCCGGTGTGGAGCAGAAGTCGACCTGGCTGCAGATCCGCCAGCAGCGGCCGGACTATGTGCTGTTCTGGTCCGCCGGCGTGATGACGCCGGCCGGCATCCGCGAGGCGCAGGCCAGCGGCTACCCGCGCGAGAAGATCTACGCGATCTGGTGGGCCGGCTCGGACCACGACGTCAAGGACATCGGCGCCGGCGCCAAGGGCTACAACGCGATCACGCTGCACAACAGCTCGGCCAAGGACAAGGTCCATGACGAGCTGAAGAAGTTCGTCTACGACAAGAACCAGGGCACCGGGCCGGCCACCGGCATCGGCGCGATCGCGCACACGCGGGGAATGATGATCTCGATGCTGCAGGTCGAGGCGATCCGCACCGCGCAGGAGAAGTTCGGCAAGGGCAAGGTCATGACGCCGGAGCAGGTGCGCTGGGGCTTCGAGAACCTGAACCTGACCGCCGACCGACTCAAGTCGCTGGGCTTCGGCGAGGTCATGCGCCCGGTGCAGACCAGCTGCGCCAACCACATGGGCACGGACTGGGCGCGCATCGTCCAGTGGGACGGCGCGAAGTGGACCCTCGCGTCCGACTGGTACCAGTCGGACAAGACCCACATCGATCCGCTGGTCAAGGAGTACGCCGCCAAGTACGCCAAGGACAAGAACCTGAAGCCGCGCAGCTGCGGTTGAAGGCCACTCGAACTCCGCTTGAGCAGGACCGCCATGCAAGCCACTTCCATTCCTTCGGCCGACGCCGCCGCAGCGGCGGTGCCCGCGCTGCTCGACGTCAACGGCATCGAGGTCATCTACCACCACGTGATCCTGGTGCTCAAGGGCGTCTCGCTGCGCGTGCCCGAAGGGGCGGTGGTGGCCTTGCTCGGCGGCAACGGCGCCGGCAAGACCACGACGCTGCGCGCGGTCTCCAACCTGCTCGCGGGCGAACGCGGCGAGGTCACCAAGGGCTCGATCGAGCTGCGCGGCGAGCGCATCGAGCGGCTCACGCCGGCCGACCTCGTGCATCGCGGCGTGGTGCAGGTGATGGAGGGGCGGCACTGCTTCGCGCATCTGACCATCGAGGAGAACCTGCTCACCGGCGCCTACACCCGCACCGACGGCAAGGCGGCGGTGGCGCAGACGCTGGAGAAGGTCTACGCCTACTTCCCGCGCCTGAAGACGCGGCGGACCTCGCAGGCGGCCTACACCTCGGGCGGCGAGCAGCAGATGTGCGCGATCGGCCGGGCGCTGATGGCCGATCCGAAGATGGTGCTGCTGGACGAGCCCTCGATGGGGCTGGCGCCGCAGATCGTCGAGGAGGTCTTCGAGATCGTGCGCGACCTCAACCGCAAGGAGCGCACGACCTTCCTGCTGGCCGAGCAGAACACCAACATGGCCCTGCGCTACGCCGACTACGGCTACATCCTCGAGAACGGACGCGTCGTCATGGACGGCCAGGCCCGGGCGCTGCGCGACAACGAGGACGTGCGCGAGTTCTACCTCGGCATGGGCGGCACCGACCGCAAGAGCTTCCGCGACGTGAAGAGCTACAAGCGGCGCAAGCGTTGGCTGGCTTGAATTGAAGCATTGAAGGGAGAGCAGTCATGGACAACGACTTCTTCGCGCCGCTGCCGTTCAAGGCCGAGGAGGCGCTCGTGCAGTTGAAGCGCGCCCTGCGCGACCTGCGTGCGCTGACGGAGCGCGGCACCGGCTGGAGCTTCGAGAACCATGAGGTCCTCCAGCTCGCGGCCGGTGAGGGCCAGATCACCGCGAAGCTGGCGAAGAAGCCGGCGCGCAGCCCCGACTGGGAGACGCGCGTGTGCCGCAACGCGGCCGACGTGCGCAAGCTGCAGGACGACCTGAAGCGTCGGTTGGCGCAGTGGGCGGAAGAGTGATGGGCGCCGCCGATCGCGATTTCTACGACGCGCTGGAGACCCGCGACCCCGCCGTGCGCGAGGCCGCGCTGATGTCGGCGCTGCCGCACCAGGTGGCCAACGCGCGTCAGAACACGGAGGCCTTCGGCGATCTGCTCGCCGAGGTGGAGCCGGACCTGGTCCGCACCCGCGAGGCGCTGGCGCGGTTGCCGGTGACGCGCAAGTCCGACCTGCTGGCGCGTCAGCAGGCCGTGCGCGCGGACGCGGGGCGCGTGCCGTTCGAACCCTTCGGCGGCTTTTCGACGATCGGCTGGCGCGGATTGAAACGCGACGGCGGCGCGCGGCGCGTGTTCCAGTCGCCGGGTTCGATCTACGAGCCCGAAGGGCACGGGCGCGACTACTGGCGCGTCGGCCGCGCGCTGCACGCGGCGGGCCTGCGCGCGGGCGATCTGGTGCACAACTCGTTCAGCTACCACCTGACGCCGGCCGGCGCCATGATGGAAGGCGGCGCGGAGGCGCTGGGCTGCACGGTCTTCGCCGGCGGCGTCGGCAACACCGAGCTGCAGTTGCAGGCGATGGCCGAGCTGCGACCGCAGGCTTACGTCGGCACGCCGAGCTTCCTGAAGATCCTGCTGGACAAGGCGGCGGAACAGGGCCAGCCCCTGTCCGTGCGCAAGGCCCTGGTCAGCGGCGAGGCCTTTCCGGCCGCGCTGCGGGACTGGTGCGATGCACGCGGCGTCTCCGGCTTCCAGTGCTACGCCACGGCGGACCTGGGCCTGATCGCCTACGAGACCGCGGCGCGCCAGGGACTGGTCGTCGACGAGGGCGTGATCCTCGAGATCGTGCGCCCCGGCACCGGCGACCCGGTGCCCGACGGCGAGGTGGGCGAGGTCGTCGTGACGACGCTCAACCGCGACTACCCGCTGATCCGCTTCGGCACCGGCGACCTGTCGGCGGTGCTTTGCGGCACCTGCCCGACCGGGCGCACCAACGTCCGCATCAAGGGCTGGATGGGACGGGCCGACCAGAGCGCCAAGGTGCGCGGCATGTTCGTGCACGCCGGGCAGGTGGCCGACGTGCTGCGGCGCTTTCCGCAGGCGCTCCGCGGCCGGCTGGTCGTCGAGGGCGAGATGGCGCAGGACCGGATGACGCTGCGCGTCGAGACCGACGGCAGCGCCGTGGCGGGATTGGCCGACGGCCTGGCCCTGGCCCTGCGCGAGGTCACCAAGCTGCGCGGCGAGGTGCAGTTCGTCGAACCGGGCGCGCTGCCCAACGACGGAAAAGTCATCGAGGACCTGCGGAAGTTCGACTGAATTCCCGCAGCAAGACGGGGATGGCATCGGTTCCATCCCTGGGGGTATCCCGGCTTACGTAGTTTCCGAAAGTTCCAATGTGGGGCGGCGACCTAGCATCCGCGCCATCACCCACACCTCCATCGAGGAAGAGACACCATGAAGAAGATCTTGCTCGCCTCCGTCGCAGCGCTGAGCGTCGGCGCCGCCTGGGCCGACTACCCGGACAAGCCGGTGACCATCGTCGTCCCGTTCGCCGCCGGCGGCCCGACGGACAAGGTCGCCCGCGACCTGGCCGAGGCGCTGCGCAAGCCCCTGAACGCGACCATCGTGATCGAGAACGTCGGCGGCGCCGGCGGCACGCTGGGCGCCACCAAGGTGTCCAAGGCCGCGCCGGACGGCTACACGCTGCTGCTGCATCACATCGGCCTGTCGACCTCGCCGGCCCTGTATCGCAACCTGCAGTACAAGACGCTGGACGACTTCGAGTATCTGGGCCTGATCAATGAAGTGCCGATGACGCTGATCGCGCGTCCCAACCTGCCGGCCGCCAACTACGCCGACCTGGTGAAGTGGATGGCCGCGAACAAGGGCAAGATCAACCTGGCGAACGCAGGCCTGGGATCGGCCTCGCACCTGTGCGGCCTGCTGTACATGAGCACCGTCAAGGTCGACATGACCACGGTGCCGTACAAGGGCACGGGTCCGGCGATGACCGACCTGATCGGCGGCCAGGTCGACCTGATGTGCGACCAGACCACCAACACCACGACCCAGATCGACGGCGGCAAGGTCAAGGCCTACGCGGTCTCGACGACCAAGCGCCTGGGCGGCTCGCTGGCCAAGCTGCCGACGCTGGACGAGTCCGGCCTGAAGGGCTTCAACGTGACGATCTGGCACGGCATGTACGCGCCCAAGGGCACGCCCAAGGCGGTGCTGGAGAAGATCAACACGGCGCTGAAGACGGCGCTGAAGGATGCCGAGTTCCACAAGCGCGAGGAAGCGCTGGGCGCGGTGGTCGTGACCGACGGTCGCGTGAACCCGGCCGAGCACAAGAAGTTCGTCGCCGACGAAATCGCCAAGTGGTCGCCGATCATCAAGGCGGCGGGTCAGTACGCCGATTGAGCCTCGCGCCTCGACGAGTCGACAGGAGCGGGGGAACCCGCTCCCGCCGGAAGCCCGCCTCAGGCGGGCTTTTTCATTTCCAGAGCCTGGCCGCCCTGTGCAGGCTGGAGGGCGATGCAGGCGGCTATCAGTTGGCGATAGCGCGGCAGCGCGTCCAGATCCTCGATGTCCGATGGTCTCAGGCCGCTCAGCATGTCGTCGAGGCTCTTGAGCGACGCACCGTCCATCGGAAGCGTTGCCGGTGCGAGGCTCAGCGTTCGCCTCAACTGGGACAGCATGTAAAACGCCTCCTCCATGTCGGCGGGCCGAGCGAGTTGGTCGAGTCTGAAGGGCGGGGCGTCATCGATGTCCCCGGCATCCAGGCGGCCGAGCTTGCCGCGTTCGACGGACTTGGCCGCAAGCGACAGCACCTCGTCGCGGAGATCCCGCAGTTGCGCGTCTTCGAGGCGATCGCGCCGCGTCCCCGACTGAAGGGCTCCCAGGATGGCCTCCAGGCGCTGCGCGACATGGAGCTGCCGATCGAACTCGCACCCCTCGCGTGCCGCCTCCGCCAGGTCCAGTCCCTGATAGAGGTCTTCCAGCAGTGCCGAGCGCCTCGCGGGTGCTTCGGCTGAACGCCTCAGTTCGGCGATCGCCGCGTCGAGCGGCGCGCTGAGCTCCGCGGCACGTGCGCCTGTGCGTCGACTTTCCAGGCAGTCGGGGAATCCGCTGGCGGTGCGGAGGTGGTCAGGGAAATGCAGGTGGGGAATGTGGCCGTACACGACGCGCTCCTTGAAGGTCGGGGAGCGCGATCAGTGCGCTCACGCCGGCGAGCGGCACACCACGCCCACCTTGTTGCCGTCCAGGTCGCGGAAGTAGGCCGCGTAGAAGTTCGGTCCGTAGTTCTCGCGCGGGCCGGGACGGCCCTCGTCCTTGCCGCCGCCGCCGATGGCCGCGGCATGCACCGCGTCGACCTGCGCCCGCGTCGACGCCGCCAACGCCACCATCGAACCGTTTCCGACCGTCGCATCCAGGCCGTCGAATGGCTGGACCACCCAGAGTTGCGTCTCGCCGCCTTCCGGTCCGTAGCCGACCATCTCGTCGTCCGAATAGCCCGGCTTCAGGCCCAGCGGCGCGAGCGCGGCGTCATAGAACTCCTTGGCCGCTCGGCGGTCGTTGCTGCCCAGGGTGACGTAGCTGATCATGTTGATGTCCTTGTCTCGTCGAAGGCGAAGACCTGTCGCATTCTCGCCAGATTGTGGTCAGGTCTTGCGGCGTGTCTGGCCGCCATCGCTGATGCGCCCTGCGGAACCGCCGACTGGCGTTGTTGCAAAAGAGCGTGCTTCCGCAATATGACCGACAGGAACGCACATGTTCAATGGCAGTATGGCCGGAACTTGGCGAGCCGGCGCTGCGCCGCGCAGGGGCGCTCGGCTCACATGCGCATCGGAATCGTCACCGGCCCGTCGTTGACCAGGCTGACCTGCATGTCCGCGCCGAACTCTCCGGTTTCTACGACCGGGTGCTGCGATCGCGCGAATGCGACCGCATGGTCGTAGAGTCGGCGGCCGAGTTCCGCCGGCGCCGCGCCGGTGAAGCTCGGCCGGTTCCCGCCGGAGACGTCCGCCGCCAGCGTGAACTGCGAAACGATCAGCAGGCCGCCGCCGACGTCCTGCACGCTGCGGTTCATCTTGCCGGCCTCGTCGCTGAAGATGCGCAGCTTCAGGATCTTCTGCAGCAGCTTCTCGGCCACCGCTTCGCTGTCCTGCGGCTCGGCGCAGATCAGCAGCAGCAGGCCCTGGTCGATGCGACCGGTGCATCGGTCGCCGACGTCGACCCGGGCTGCCTTCACCCGTTGCAGCAGTGCGATCATCCTTGTCCTTCCTGGTTGGGCGTGTCCGCGGGCGCGGCCATCGACGTGCCCGTTGATGCAAGCGTCGATGAGGGGCTCTCGCGTTCCGCCATCTCGGCGAAGCGCGTCTCGACGTTCACCGGCAGCAGCTGGATGCTCGCGCGCAGGCCGGGCAGGGCGCGCATCAGCGCCTGCTCGACCTGACCCCGCAGCGCCGCCGCCTCACCGAGCGTCCAGCGCGCCGGCACATGCAGGTGGAAGTCGACATGCCGCTGCTGACCGGCCACCCGCGTGGCGACGTGATCGAAGCGCAGATCCGGCGACTCGAAGCGCGCCAGCACCTCGGCGATCGTCCGCTGGTCTTCGGGGTCCAGCGCCATGTCCATCAGCCCGCCGGTGGACTTCCACATGAGATGCACCGCCTCGCGCAGGATGTTCAGCGCGACCAGGATCGCCAGCAGCGGATCCAGCCAGGTCCAGCCCGTCAGCATCACGCCGATCAGGCCGGCGACGACGCCGACCGACGTCCAGACGTCGGTGAAGAGGTGGCGCGCGTCCGCCTCCAGCGCGATCGAGCGGTGCTCGCGCGAGGCCTGCAGCATCTTCCACGCCAGCGCGCCGTTGATCACCGTGCTGAGCAGCGACAGCGCCATGCCCAGGCCGAGCTGTTCCAGCGGCTGCGGCGCGCGCAGCCGCTCGACCGCGGCCCAGCCGATGCCCAGCGCCGCGATCAGGATCAGCGCGCCCTCGAAGGCGCTGGAGAAGTACTCCGCCTTGTGGTGGCCGAAGGGATGGTCCTCGTCGGGCGGCCGCCGCGCGACCGTCACCATCGCCAGCCCGAAGAGCGCCCCCGCGAGGTTCACCCCCGATTCGAGCGCATCCGAGGCCAGGCTCACCGAGCCGGTCCACCACCAGGCGGCCGTCTTCAGGGCGATGGTCAGCACGGCCACGACCGCCGAGAGCTTCAGGTATTGCTGCACTTGCATGGCGCCGATTTTGCCGGTCCTAGAATGGCGCCCGATCGATTCCTCGTCCCTTCTCCTTCCTCCGTTCCACCCCCGTTCCACCTTCAGCCTCCTCCGGACAGCACCATGAGCAACACCCCGCCCGTCCACGACGCCGACCTGAGCCACATCCCGCCGCGCGACAAGGCGGAGCTGCTCTCCCAGGCGCTGCCCTACATCCGCAAGTACCACGGCAAGACCATCGTCATCAAGTACGGCGGCAACGCGATGACCGATCCCGCGCTGCAGCAGGACTTCGCCGAGGACGTGGTGCTGCTGAAGCTGGTCGGCCTGAACCCCGTGGTCGTGCATGGCGGCGGCCCGCAGATCGAGGACGCGCTCAACAAGCTCGGCAAGAAGGGCCACTTCATCCAGGGCATGCGCGTCACCGACGCGGAGACGATGAGCGTCGTCGAGTGGGTGCTGGCCGGCGAGGTGCAGCAGGACATCGTCGGGCTGATCAACGCCGCCGGCGGCAAGGCGGTGGGTCTGACGGGGCGTGACGGCGGCATGATCCGCGCCAAGCAGCTCAAGATCCTGGACAAGGACGATCCGGCCAAGGAGCACGACATCGGCCAGGTCGGCGACATCGTCAGCATCGACCCCAGCGTCGTGAAGGCCCTGCAGGACGACCAGTTCATTCCCGTCATCAGCCCGATCGGCTTTGGCGAGAGCAACGAGAGCTACAACATCAACGCCGACGTCGTGGCCGCCAAGCTGGCCACCGTGCTGCAGGCCGAGAAGCTGCTGATGCTGACCAACATTCGCGGCGTGCTGGACAAGCAGGGCGAGCTGCTGGTCGAACTGACCCCGCGCCGCATCGACGAGCTGGTCGCCGACGGCACCATCAGCGGCGGCATGATCCCCAAGATCGCCGGTGCGATCGACGCGGCCAAGAGCGGCGTCAACGCGGTGCACATCATCGACGGCCGCGTGCCGCACGCGATGCTGCTGGAGATCCTGTCCGAGAAGGCCTTCGGCACGATGATCCGTTCCCACTGAACGGCCTGACCCTGTTCCGCATCGGGAGACGATGCGCCGGATCCCCCTGATGGGTGGTTCCACCCACCGAGCCCCCTCCGAACGAGGGGGCTCTGTCGTTTCCGGAGGTCGTGCAGGATCGATGCTTGCCCTTCGCTGACCCGCTGGCCGCCCGGCTTGGTCGAAGGTCACACCACTGCAAGCTGGGGATTGCCGCTGAAACACGCGACATCCCAGAATGCGCCACGAAACGGCTGCTCAGGCCGTGAGGGATTGCATGTCACTTTTCAGCGTCTTGATCGTCGAGGATCAGCTTCGTTTCCGCGAAGCGTTCGCCCATGCCCTTGAGAAAGCACCCGACATCCGTCTGGTCGGCATGGCCACCGATCTCCAGCAGGGCCGGAAGATGTTCGACCAGACGCGTCCCGACGTGCTGCTGGTCGACCTCGACCTGCCCGGCGGCAGCGGGATCGAACTGATCCGCCACGCGGCCCATGTCGCTCCGGAATGCGAGGTGATGGTCATCTCCGTGTTCGGCGACGAGCAGCACGTGCTCTCGAGCATCGAGGCCGGCGCGACCGGCTACCTGCTCAAGGACTCGCTCGCGCTGGACCTGCCGGGTCAGCTGCGCTCGCTGCGCGCGGGCGGCAGCCCGATCTCGCCGGTGATCGCGCGGCGGCTGCTGCTGCGCCTGGCGCCGCAGGGCTCGGGCGCGCATCCGCGCGGCTTCGGCGACTCGGCCCCGATGCCGCTGGTCGACGAGCAGGTCGTCGCCCTGTCGGAACAGGAATCGCGCGTGCTGCACCTGGCTGCCAAGGGCTTCACCTTCGATGAGATCGCGCAGTTCATGAACGTGTCGCCGCACACCATCATGACCTACGTGAAGCGCACCTACCGCAAGCTGCAGGTGCGCTCCAAAGTCGAGGCGATCTACGAGGCGCGCCGCCTGGGCTGGCTGCGGGACTGAGCGCGGAGGGACCGCGGAGGGACCTCCGAAAGGCGCGGAAGGGGCCGTACGGCGTCCGGCATGCGTGTCAAGGCGGCGTTCCGGCTGTGCCAGAATCGCCGCACACTTCGGCCCCCTCCATGCACCCCAGCTCCTCGGACACCCCGGACTCCGCCGCCGCCAAGCCGGCGGAGCTGCCCCGCAAGCGGCTCAAGCCGGGCGAGCGCCGGGTGCAGATCCTCCAGACGCTGGCCAGCATGCTGGAGCAGCCCGGCGCCGAGCGGGTGACCACGGCCGCGCTCGCGGCGCGGCTGGAGGTCAGCGAAGCGGCGCTCTACCGCCACTTCGCCAGCAAGGCCCAGATGTTCGAGGGCCTCATCGAATTCATCGAGACCAGCATCTTCTCGCTGCTCAACCAGATCGCCGAGCGGGAGACGGACGGGCTAGCGCAGGCGCAGCGCATCGTCGCGGTGCTGCTGCAGTTCGGCGAGCGCAACCCGGGCATGACCCGCGTGATGGTCGGCGACGCGCTGGTCTACGAGAACGAGCGCCTGGTCGCACGCATGAACCAGTTCTTCGACAAGATCGAGTCCGCGCTGCGGCAAGGGCTGAGGACCGCCGCGGAAGCCTCGGGCTCGACCACGCCGACCGTCGAGGCGCAGGCGCAGGCCTCGGTGCTGGTGAGCTTCATCATCGGCCGCCTGCAGCGTTACGCGCGCTCCGGCTTCAAGCGACTGCCGACCGAACAGCTGGATGCCGCGATGCGAATGCTCGCCTGAGCTTTCGCGATGCCAACCGCCCGGAACTCCCCGGGACGCGACCTACACTCGGCGTCATGTCCGACGCCCTTGATGCCCTGCTGCGGCGCGCCGACGCGCTGTTGAACCGCCTGGAGGCCGTGCTGCCCCAGCCCCTGACGCCGCCCGACTGGGACGCGGCCGTGGCCTTCCGCTACCGCAAGCGCGGCGCGAGTGCCCGGCTGGAACCGGTGAGGCACCTGTCCGCGATCCGCCTCGCCGACCTCAAGGAGGTCGAGCCGCAGAAGGAGCGCCTGCTGCGCAACACGCGTCAGTTCGTGCAGGGCCAGCCCGCCAACAACGTGCTGCTGACCGGCGCGCGCGGCACCGGCAAGAGCTCGCTGATCAAGGCTTGCCTCAACGAATTCGCCGGCCAGGGCCTGCGCCTGATCGAGGTCGACAAGGGCGACCTCGTCGACCTGCCGGACCTCGCCGATCTGGTCGCCGACCGGCCCGAACGCTTCGTGATCTTCTGCGATGACCTCAGCTTCGACGAAGGCGAGGCCGGCTACAAGGCGCTGAAGTCCATGCTCGACGGCTCGGTCGCCGCGGCCACGGACAACCTGCTGATCTACGCGACCAGCAACCGCCGCCACCTGCTGCCCGAGCAGATGAAGGACAACCTGGCGACCACCTACTCGGAGCGCGACGGCAACGTCGAAGTGCATCCGGGCGAGGCGGTGGAGGAGAAGATCTCCCTGTCCGAGCGCTTCGGGATGTGGATCAGCTTCTACAGCTTCAGCCAGCAGGAATACCTGGCGATCGTCGCGCAGTGGCTGACCCATTTCGGCCTGGACGCGGCCCGCATCGAGGCCGCGCGCCAGCCGGCGCTGGTCTGGGCGTTGGAGCGCGGATCGCGCTCGGGGCGCGTCGCCTACCAGTTCGCCCGCGATCTGGCGGGGCAGGGGCAGGTCCATGAGTGAGAGGAACGAATCCGCGAATCCGCACAGCCCCTCCGCCGCGAGCGACCGCGTGCCGGTCGACGTGGCGGTCGGCGTGCTGGTGCGTCGCGAGCCCAACGGCCGCGAGACCGAGTTCCTGCTGACCTCGCGTCCCGAGGGCAAGGTCTACGCCGGCTACTGGGAATTCCCAGGCGGCAAGCTCGAGGCCGGCGAGACGGTGGAGCAGGCCCTGCGTCGCGAGCTGCACGAGGAACTCGGCATCACCATCGGCGCGGCGCAGCCGTGGAAGATCGAATTGATGGAGTACCCGCACGCGAAGGTGCGGCTGCACTTCTGCAAGGTCTACGAGTGGCAAGGCGAGTTCGAGATGCGCGAAGGCCAGACCATGAGCTGGCAGCACCTGCCGGTGCAGGTCCAGCCGGTGCTGCCGGGCACGATCCCGGTGTTGCAGTGGTTCGCCGCCGAGCGTTTCCACGTCGGGGCGACCCATGTCGTCTGACGGCAAGATCGATGGCGTGAGGGACGGGGTGACCGGCGCCGCCGCGGCGAGCGCGGACTACACTGCCGCGATGGACTGGCTGGATCAGATCAAGTGGGACCGCGACGGGCTGGTGCCCGTCATCGCCCAGGAACAGGGCTCGAACGACATCCTGATGTTCGCTTGGATGAATCGCGAGGCACTGGCCCGCACCGCCGAGGTCGGCGAGGCGGTCTACTGGAGCCGTTCGCGACAGCGGCTGTGGCACAAGGGCGAGGAGTCCGGCCATGTGCAGCAGGTCCACGGCATCCGGCTGGATTGCGACAACGACGTGGTGCTGCTCAGCGTCACGCAGCACGGCCACGAGCCCGGCATCGCCTGCCACACCGGCCGTCACAGCTGCTTCTTCCAGAAACTGGAGAACGGCCAGTGGACGGCGGTCGACCCGGTCCTCAAGGACCCGGCCAGCATCTACAAGGCTTGAGCGACATGGCCACCTCCGAACCCTCAGGCCGGTTGGATCCGTCCGATCCGCCGGACGCCGTCTTCCCGCCCGACAGCCCGTCCCCCGCGGTGACGGCCCCGTTGACCGCTCCGGCGACGGCCCCGCTGAACGGCACGGACGTGCTGGCGCATCTGGGCGACGTCGTCGCCCATCGCCGTGCCGAAGGCGATCCCGACAAGAGTTATGTCGCCAAGCTGTTCGCGAAGGGCCTGGACCAGATCCTGAAGAAGGTCGGCGAGGAGGCGACCGAGGTCGTGATCGCGGCCAAGGACGGCGCGCCAGACAAGCTGGTCTACGAGGTCGCCGACCTGTGGTTCCATTCGATCGTCGCGCTGGCGGCCTTCGACCTGCGGCCGGAACAGGTGCTGGCCGAACTGGCCCGTCGCGAGGGTCTGTCCGGCCTCGAGGAATTCGCCAGCCGAAGCCAGCAGCCGAAGGGCGCTTGAGGGACACCTCATGAAGGAGACCGCATGAAGGAGCACGCATGACCCAAACGTTCGACCCGCCGCCGCCCGACGTGGTGCTCGATCCCGAGCGCGAAGCCAGTCTGCGCACCATCGGCGTCATCAGCTACGCGCTGCACGCGGTCGTCGCGATCGGCGCCTTGCTGCCCGGCGTGCAGGCCAGCATCGTGCTGCTGATCGTCGCGGTCATCGTCGACCTGGTGAAGCGCGACGAGGCCGTCGGCACCTGGCAGGCCACGCACTTCTCCTGGCGCCTGCGCAGCGTGCTGTGGTGCGGCATCCTGTACGTCGTCACCATCCCGCTGTGGTTCCTCTTCGTCATTCCCGGCTGGATCGCCTGGTGCCTGATCTCGATCTGGTTCCTCTACCGCATCGTGCGCGGCTGGCTGGCCATGAACGACCGCCGGCCCATGCCGCGCTGACGCCCGATCTCCGGCGTCGACCTTGTCGACCCCTTTCGATTCCTTTTCGACCGCGCCCCGCCGCGTCCGACCATGAACCACGACCCCAACTGCCTCTTCTGCAAGATCGTCCAGGGCCAGATTCCCGCGAAGAAGGTCTACGAGGACGACGACGTGGTCGGCTTTCACGACATCCATCCGTGGGCGCCGGTGCATTTCCTGCTGATTCCCAAGCAGCACATCGCCAGCATGGCCGACCTGCAGCCGGAACACGCGCCGCTGCTCGGCAAGATGTCGGTGCTGGTGCCCCAGCTGATGAAGGAGCTGGGCGTGACCAACGGTTTCCGCACCGTCATCAACACGGGTTCGGATGGCGGCCAGGAGGTGTTCCACCTCCACATGCATGCTGTCGGCGGCCCGCGTCCGTGGTTGAAAGGCTGAGCGCCGGCCTCATCTGTGGGCCTTATCTGATGCGCCTGTGCAGGCCGCGCCGACCGGATCGATCGGTTTTCCGATCCCGCACGTTCGTCCAGCGGTGGCTGACGGGGCCATAAGCCGCTGAAGCGGGGAGGGGCGGGCGTTGTTTGCCGACATGCCTGTCATGCGCGCACCGTAGAATTTCGGCTTCGACTCTGGAGATTGTCATGGGTGGTTTGAGCATTTGGCACTGGCTGATCGTGCTGGTCGTCGTCATCGCCGTCTTCGGCACCAAGAAGCTGCGCAACGTGGGCGGCGACCTGGGGGCTGCCGTGAAGGGGTTCAAGGACGGCATGAAGGACGGCACCACGTCTGAAACGCCACCGCAGCAGGTGGCCAACGCCAACAAGGCGGCTGATCCGAACACCGTCGACGTCGACGCCAAGACGCGCAACTGAGCGCGACCCGCATGGTCGATTTCGGCTTTGACAAGCTGGTGCTGATCGGCGCCGTGGCGCTGGTCGTGCTCGGCCCTGAGCGCCTGCCGCGCGTCGCGCGGACGGTGGGCACGCTGCTGGGCAAGGCACAGCGTTACGTGTCCGACGTCAAGGCGGAAGTGAACCGGTCCATCGAACTGGAGGAACTCCAGAAGATGAAGGGCCAGTTCCAGACCGCCGTCAACGACGTGCAGTCCAGCGTGCAGGAACAGATGGACGCGGCCAACCAGTCGCTGCAGTCCACCTGGTCCGACCTGTCCGTGGACGGGACGAACCCGGACGGCAGCATCGGCGGCTACGGCAGCCCGGTGCCCGTCTACGAACGTCCCAAGAAGAACTGGCGCCTCAAGCGGGGCGCCACGCCGGTCTGGTTCAAGCAGCAGCAGGGCGTGCGTCGCCACGCCCAATCCGGCGCGGCCCGCGTGGCGCGCTTCCGTCCTTCCCGCCGAGCCCCATGAGCAGCCCCCAAGAAGACGAACTGGCCGGCACTGAACAGCCTTTTGTTTCCCACCTGATGGAGCTGCGCGACCGGTTGATCCGGTCGCTGCTGGCGATCCTGGCGGCCTTCGCGCTCCTGTGCATCTGGCCGGGCACGGACGGCCTGTTCGACCTGCTCGCCAAGCCGCTGGTGGCGCATCTGCCGCAGGGCAGCTCGCTGATTGCCACCAACGTCCTGTCGCCCTTCCTCGTCCCGTTGAAAGTCACCTTGCTCGCGGCCTTCCTGGTGGCGCTGCCGGTGGTGCTGTACCAGGTCTGGGCGTTCGTCGCGCCGGGCCTGTACTCGCACGAGAAGCGGCTGGTGATGCCGCTGGTGGTGTCCAGCACCCTGCTGTTCTTCGCGGGTGTCGCGTTCTGCTACTTCTTCGTCTTCGGCAAGGTCTTCACCTTCATCCAAAGCTTTGCGCCCAAGAGCATCAGCGCGACGCCCGACGTCGAGGCCTACCTCGGCTTCGTGATGAACATGTTCATTGCCTTCGGCGCGGCCTTCGAGGTGCCCGTGGTGGTGGTCGTGCTCGCGCGCATGGGCATCGTGACCGTGCCGCAGCTCAAGCAGTTCCGCGGCTATTTCATCGTGCTGGCCTTTGTCATCGCGGCGGTCATCACGCCGCCGGACATCGTCTCTCAGCTCGCGCTGGCGATCCCGATGTGCCTGCTCTACGAAGTGGGCCTCTGGGCCGCCAATGCCTTCGCGAGATATTCGAAGGCGCCGGACGCCGAAGCTGAAGAGAGCAACGGCACCACCGGCTGAATCTCGAATCGCTCCCCATCAAACGCCCGATTCCGATCGGGCGTTTTTCATTGAGGCGGAAGCTCCCCGCAGTCCTCCGTCCGAGCCGTTGAAGTCCGAGGATGTGAGTGGGGCCGGAATGCTGCTGGGGGTTCCCGGAGGGACGCCCCCTGCTGCGTGGAGAGCCCGCGCGAGGCCAAGCGGAGTTGGGCGGTCTCCCACCCTGCACCTCAGCATCCACCAAGCAAAACGCCCGATGCAAGCATCGGGCGTTTGTCTTTGGGATCAGGGAAGACTTATTCGGTCTTCGCTTCCGCCTTGCGTTCCTGAGCGACCTTCGAGACCGCGACCGGCTTGCCTTGCAGCTGGTTCAGCGCCTGGCGCAGCGGGAAGTCTTCGGCGCTGCCGAACTCGGGCAGCGGCTTCGGTGCTTCGGCGCGCTTGGCGTAGTCGGCTTCCAGCTTCTGGCGGCGTTCCTCGCGGATCTTCTCCAGTTCCTTGGAGCGGGTCTCTTCCGTCTTCTCGTCCGAGCCGTGGAGATGCTTCTCCAGATCGGCTTCGCGCATGCGCAGCTCGGCGAACACGTTGCCTTCGGCGGTTTCGTCCAGCGGGATGTCCGGCACGATGCCCTTGGCCTGGATGGAGCGGCCGCTCGGCGTGTAGTAGCGCGCGGTGGTCAGCTTGACCGCCGTGTCCGGGCCCAGCTGACGCACGGTCTGCACCGAGCCCTTGCCGAAGGTCTGCAGACCCATCACGGTTGCGCGCTTGTGATCCTGCAGCGCGCCGGCGACGATCTCGCTGGCCGAAGCGGAGCCTTCATTCACCAGCACCACCATGGGCACGTTCTTGATCGCGTCCGGCAGGCGGCGCAGCGGATCGCCGGAGCCGCGGCGGGCGTAGAAGTCCGGATCGGCGCGGTAGCTGGCCTTCGATTCGGCGAGCTGGCCGTTGGTCGACACCACCTCGACGCCCTTGGGCAGGAAGGCCGCGGAGATGGCCACCGCGCCTTCGAGCAGGCCGCCCGGGTCATTGCGCAGGTCCAGCACGACGCCCTTGATCTTGGGGTCCTGCTTGTAGAGTTCTGCCAGCTTCTGGCTGAAGTCCTCGACGGTGCGATCCTGGAACTGGCTCACGCGGATCCAGGCGTAGCCTGGTTCGACCAGCTTGGCGCGCACGCTCTGCACGCGGATTTCCTCGCGGGCGATGGTGACGGGGAAGGTGCGGCTTTCCGACTTGCGGTAGATCGACAGCGTGACCTTGGTGGCCGGTTCGCCGCGCATCTTCTTGACCGCCTGATCGAGCGTCAGGCCGCGGACGGCCGTGTCGTCGATCTTGCTGATCAGGTCGCCGCTCTTGAGGCCGGCGCGGAAGGCAGGGCTGCCTTCGATCGGGGAGACGATCTTGACCAGGCCGTCTTCCATGCCGATCTCGATGCCCACGCCGACGAACTTGCCGGAGGTGCTCTCGCGGAATTCCTTGAAGCTCTTCTTGTCGAAGAACTGGGAGTGGGGGTCCAGGCCGCTGACCATGCCGGAGATGGCATCGTTGATCAGCTTCTTCTCGTCGACGGATTCGACGTAGTCGGACTTCACGATCCCGAAGACGGCGGCGAGCTGCTGCAGTTCCTCGAGCGGAAGGGGGCTGGTGGTGCTGCGGGCATTGGCCTGCAGCTGCATCGTCGTCATGACGCCGGCCATCGCACCCAATGCGACCCAGCCCGCGACTTTCAGTTTGGCGCCCATGATGAAAAACCTTGAATCAGTACAGCCTGGCTGCTTGGCGCCGGATGGTCCGTCCCCCTTGTGCGGGACGGAACAATGGCGTTCCCAGTATATGTGTGCGGCAAAAACCCGGCCCGGCATGAAAAGCCGTTTTACCCCGCATTTACGCGTGCCGACGGCTTTCGGATCACCTGTCGGACGCCCCATGGCCACGGCGTGTGGCCGCGGGAATGACTTCCGGCAGGGTGTTGCCGGTGGGTGGATGCGAGCGGGCACGGTCGGTGCCATGATCGATGCAACGCCAGCCGCGTCGCGACCTTCGTTGCGCCGCAGTCGCCCGCCCATCAGGAGGAGTTCCATGGCCCTGCCGCATGCCGCCCCCGCCCAGTCCATCGACGTCGCGCCGCTGGGCGCCGCGTTGACCACGACGCCGTCCTCGGCGCTGTTCAAGTCGGAGGGTCTGGAAGTGATGCGCATCGTCCTGCCCAAGGGCAAGTCGCTGCCGCCGCACAAGGTCGACGGCGAGATCACGCTGCAGTGCCTGGAGGGTGAACTCGAACTCATGGTCGAGCGCGACGGCACTGAGCAGCGCCATGCGCTCCGCGCGGGGCAGCTGTGTTATCTCGAAGGGGGCGTGGTGCACGCGGTGACCGGCGTCGTGGACGCGTCGGCGCTGGTGACCATCGTCCTGAAGCGGTAGCGCTCAAGGCGGCTGAAAGGCACGGGACCGGCGCGGCGATGGTCCCTCCGACAGGAATCGAACCTGTATCTGCCGCTTAGGAGGCGGCCGTTCTATCCATTGAACTACGGAGAGCCCGCGTGAACCGGCCTGAGTGTGGCCGGTCCGCGAAAGCGGCGGATTCTCGCATGGAAGAACGCGCGTCCGCGTCCGCTACTCCCACTTCCACTGCCAGATCACGTCCAGGCCCTGCTGGTACTCGTTGGCCTGCGCCCGCAACGTGAACCGCTGCGCCAGCTTGTAGATGACCTGCCAGGAACCCGTGGTCGCGTTCAGGCCGCGCTCATAGGCGACGAAGACGTTGCGGCTGACCTGCTTGCCCAGTCGCACCACCGTGCCGCGGGCGTCGTCGCCCTCGCCGCTGAAGGACAGTTCGTCCAGGCCGATGTTGTGGATCAGCTTGTCGCTGGCGCTCTCGCCGTCGCCGCTGATCAGCGCCATCGCGGCGCGCTGCATCAGCGCGGTGTCGCTGCGGCCCAGGTTGTCCGGCGCGCGTCCCAGCACCAGCCAGGACAGCTTGCTGGTCTCGCTCAGGTCGGGTTCGGAATAGAGCTTGATCCGCGGGCTGTTGGCCGTGCCGGTGACCGTCACGCCGACCCGCACCGCTTCGTTCTCCATGTCCGGCCGGATGGCGAGCACGTCCAGACGCGGGTTGTCCAGCGGCCCGACGAAGCTGAAGATGCCGCGTTCGACCACCAGCTTCTGGCCGTAGGCGTTGAAGGTGCCGCCCTCGCTGCGGACCTCGCCGGTCATCTGCGGCCGCGGCTGACCGTCCTGCACCAGGTGCAGCAGGCCGCGCAGCTTCGTGTCGATGCCGTAGCCCTTGAGCTGCAGCCGCCGGCCGAGGTCCAGGTCCAGGTCGAGCTTCAACCGCATCGGCTTGCCGCTGCCGTCGACGGCTTTAGGGGGCGCGTTCTGGCGCACCACCTGCACGTCGCTGTCGAGCTGCGGCGCGTCGCCGCGCGAGAAGTCGAACAGGCCCTCGACGACGACGAACTGCCCCTTCAGGTCCAGCAGCTGCGCGCTGGCCTTGAGCTGCGCGGCGCCGGTCGCGACGACGCGCCGGTCCACCCGCTGCAGCAGGGCGAAAGTGTCCGCCTTCAGCGACAGCTCCGCGCTCGGCTGCGCGCCGAAGCGCAGCGTGCCGTCCATGTTGATCGTGCCGTTGCCGGCGCGGGCCGTGAACTTCTCGAGCTTGGCCTCGCGCCCGCTCATCGTCAGCGCCAGCTCGCCTTGCTGCATGTCCACGCCCATCAACGGATTGCGCAGGGACAGCTTCTGCGCGCCGGCCTGGCCGCGGACCTCCGGCGCGCCCAGCGTGCCGCCGAAGTTCAGCGTCGCCGCGAGGCTGCCGCCCAGGCGCCACCCGGCCGGCAGCCACGGGCCCCAGTTGCCCATGTTGTCGACCTTGGCCTCGATGCCGCCTTCGAGCTTGGCGCCCGGCGTCGGCAGCGCATGGGCGCCGGCGGTGCGGAAGGTGACCGCGCCGCCGATGGCGCCCATGTTCTCGCCGGCCACGCCCTGCACCAGGTGCCACACGCCCTGGTCGGCGAGGACACCCAGGCGCAGATCGGTGAGCGCCAGCCGCTGCGTGCTCACTTCGTCGGTGACGGTCAGGTCGCCTTTGGTGCGCTCGATCATCGCGTCCACCGTCAGGCCGCGCGCATCGCGGCGCGACTTGAAGCGGCCCTCGATCTGCAGGTCGCCGCCCCAGCCGAAGTCGGGCTGCAGCTTGGTCAGCACCGGCGCGGCGGCCAGCGGTTCCAGCACGGCCTGCACGTCCCACTCGCCGGAGGGCAGGTTCGGCTGGCTGGAACGCTGCCACGTCATCCGGTCCCAGCGGATGCCGGCGCCGAGCAGCTCCATCCGTGCCGGCGCCAGCGTCGCCTGGCGATGTGCCAGTCCCGGATCCAGCCGGAGTGCGAACGTCAGAGGCCCTGCCTTCAGCAGCGGCGTGGGCTGCTGGCTGGCTTCCAGCGCCAGCGTCAGTCCTCGCGCCTGCCACGACGCGCCCTGGCGCCAAGCCTGCAGCGGATCCGCTTCCAGCGCGCCGTCGAGCGCGAGTCGCGCACGCGCGCCTTGCGGGTCCAGCGGCACCGTCTGCGCCAGCGCCGAACCGTTCGCGCTGGCCGCCTGGGCCCGGGCGACGACCTTGGTCGGCGCCGGCTGCGTCAGCACCGGTGGCAGCGGCACCTGGCCCTGCGTCGTGACCGTCAAGCGGTGCTGCGCCCAAGTGCCGGAGAGTTCCAGCTGCAGGTCGTCGAGTCGCGTGCTCTGCTGCGGCAGCCGCAGGTTGCGCAGCTGCGTGGTCCACGCCAGCTTCGCGTCCCTGAGGCTGGACAGCGTCCATTGGCCCGAGGCGTTGTCCAGCTGCAGCGCCGGCCGGCTGCCGGAATTGGCCGGCAGGCCCGGCACGCCGGAGAGCCCGAAGCCCTGCAATTGCCATTTGCCGTCGCTGCCGTACTGCGCCTGACGCGCGCCGGGCTGGATCAGCACGACGGTCGCCTGCGCCTGGGCACTGCCGACGAGGGTCGCCTGCGGGAACTGCGCGCGCAGCATCGGCTGCAGGCTGGCGAGCTTGGGGGCGTTCACGTTGATCGACAGATCGACCTGCTCCCGGCGCGCCGCGGCGTTGATGCGGCTGCGCGCCTGCAGCGTCGCGTCGGCGAGTCGCAGGTCGGCCAGCAGGTCCGGCGCCGCCGTGCCGGTGCGGCTGTAGCGGATCTGGCCGCTGAGCGGCAGGCCCTGCCACGCGCTGGGCTGCAGGTCGAGATCGGCCTTGCCTTGCGGCCAGAGGCTGCCGCGCACCGACTGGAGCGCGGCCTTCAACCGGCCGTTGAGCGCCTGCGGCGCCGCGCCGGCGGGCAGTGGTTCGGGGCTGAGGCGGCGCGGATCCAGGCCCTGCACCGAGGCCTCCACACGCGTCTTCCAGCCGGACGCGACGTCGAGCGCCTCATTCAGCGTGAACTCGCCTTCGGCGTTCAGCGTGGCGGGGCCGGAGCGTGCCTGCAGACGCTGCACGGCGACCGATTGCGTGCGCAGTTCGGCGGACAAGGCGACGGACAAGGGCGCTTGCAGCTTCCCTTGTCCGAGCTGGCCGGCGAGGTCGCCCTCGACCTGCAGCGCCTGGTCCGCCGACGCCGCCGCGATGCTCGCCTTGGTGTGGAGTTTGAGTTCGCCGCGCGCCTGGACCAGGGGCCAGCGGGCGTCGATCTGGCGGCTGTCGAGGCCGGTCAGCTTCAGCGTCAGCACGCTGCCGTCGGACTGGCTGGTCTGGCCCACGGCCTGCACCCGGCCCCCGCCGGGCAGCAGCGCGTCCAGACGCGGCAGGCGCAGCCGGGTCCAGTTCGACGGATCCAGCAGCAGGTCCAGCTGCAGCTGGCGCAGCGGCAGACGGTCCTGGTCGAGGCGGCCGGCGGCGCTGTTGTCCAGGTCCGCCTTGACGCCGAGCGACTTGTCCGCGTTCGGCGTCATCGTGACCTTGCCGCTCAAGCCGGTGTGCGGCACGCCGTCGGTGCCGGGCAGCAGCGCGGCGAGGTCCAGGTCCTTCGCCTGTGTCTCCAACTGCGCGACGGGGAAGGGCGCGAACGCCTGCAGGCGGGCCTGTACCTGCAGCCGCTGCTTCGCCGCTTCGAGGGAGCCCTTCAGCGTCAGGTCCGCGATCGGACCGTCGAGCTGGAAGGGCGCGGTCCAGGGCAGCTCGCCGCTCGGCTGGCTCAGCGTCCAGCGGCTGGTGAGCTTCAGGTCTTCCTGCGTCGCGATGCTGGCCTGGCCGGCGAGAGTCAGCTGTTGCCAGCTCAGCGACTTGACGGTGAGTGCATGCTGCCTGCCGCCGTCGGCGCCCAGCGACGCGCTGCCGCGCAGGCCGCGCAGCGGCTGCGCGAGGCCGGGGGCGAAGACTTCGCCGATCTCCAGGTCCGCGATCGTGATGGCGACCGGCGACAGCAGGCTGGGCGGCGGCTTGGCCGGTTCGGTCGACGCGCTGGGCGCCACCTGAACCCGCAGTCGCGCGATGGCCAGCCGGTCGGCCCGGACCTCGCCCCACAACAGCGGCGACCGGTTCCAGACCAGCCGCACGTTCCGCCATTGCAGCTGTTCGAGGACGAGGCGGTCCTCGGTGCCAGGCAGGACCAGTTCGGCACGGTCGACGTCGAAGTCGCCCAGCAGGCGGCCGCGCGCGTTCTCCAGCGACAGGCCGGGCACCTTCGCGAGCACGTAGGCCGTGCCGCCTTCCGTCTTCAGCGCCCAGGTCAGCGCCAGGGCAACGAGACCGACGAGCACAGGGATCGCCAGTACCGCCCACAGCAGGCCGCGACCGCGACGCCGGCGGCGTGGCGAGGCGTCCGACGGGGCCGCACCCGGGGCGGCCGGGCCGGACGGCGGCAGGGGCGCGCCGGCGGGCGCGGCGTCCGTGGCTGCGGGCGAGGGGAGATCGTCGCGCGGGTCGCTCATCGGATTACAGGTTGATGCCGACGCTGAAATGCAGGCGCCACTTGTCGACCAGGTTGCCCTTGGCGAAGTCGAAACGCAGCACGCCGACCGGGCTGCGGTAGCGCAGGCCGGTACCGTAGGCCCAGGCGGGGTGGTAGTCGCCCCAGGTCTGCGCGGCCTGGCCGGCGTCGATGAACACGGCGCCCATCAGCTGCGGGATGCGCGGGGTGAGCGGGTGCGAGACCTCGACGCTGCCGTTGAGCATCACGCGCCCGCCGGTCTGGGCGCCGGTGGAGTTCACCGGTCCCAGGTCGTTGTAGCCGTAGCCGCGCACGCTGTCGTCGCCGCCGGTGCGGAAGCGCAGCGCCTCGGGCAGGCCCAGCTTGCCCTTGGCCAGGATCTGACCGCCTTCGAGCCGCGTCGAGAACAGCCAGCGCCCCGACAGCGGCGAGTACCAGTAGATCTTGCCGATGGCCCGCGCGAACGGCCCGTTCTTCTCCGACGAGCTGTCGGCCCAGCCGCCGCCGACGGTGGCGGTGGCGCTCCAGCCCCTGGTCGGCAGCACGCGCGAGTCCAGCCGGCGCCATGTCATCTGCTGGTTCAGCGACACCGCGCCGGCCACCGTCGTCGGGGTATCGGGCTTGTGCTCCCAGGCGCGGATCACCTCGACGAAGGTCAGCCGGTCCTCGGGTTCGGTCTCCTTCGCGTAACCGAAGCGCGTGCTGAGGTTGAGGTTGACCTGGTCGTTGTCGTCGATGCGCTCCACCTTCACCAGCGCCAGGCTGCGCTGCATGTTGGGCTGCGGGTGGGAGCTGATTTCCGTGTCCAGCGCCTGGCGCACGCGCGACAGCTCCAGCTTGCTGCGCTCTCGGATGTTCAGGCCGAAAGGCTTGCGATGCGTGTATTCGACGCTGGCGCTCGGGCCGTCGACGGTCCGGTAACCGACGCCCAGCACCACCTGCTGGCGTGCGGCCTCGCGGATCTTCACGGTCACCGGCACCTCGACCGTCTCGGCGCCGGGCGGCGGCGTGACGCTCTCGGGCGCGATCTCGACGCTGGCGCTGTCGAAGAGCTGCGTGCCCACCAGGCGCTCCTGGAAGTCCAGCAGCAGCTTCTCGTTGTAGGGCTGGTGCAACTGGTAGCCGGCCAGCCGGCGCACGCTTTCCTCGGGCTGGTGCTTCAGGCCCTCGACGGTCAGCTCGCCGAGCGTGAACAGCGGCCCGCTCTCCAGCGTCACGACGATGTCGACCTGGTTGTCGTCGGCCTGGACGACGGCCTCGCTGTGCGTCATCCGGGCGAGCGGATAACCCTGCGCCCGCGTCCGCGTGAGCAGCGCATTCTTCGCCGCGGCCCAGTCGCCCTGGCTGAACCCCGTCTGCGGCGGGAGCAGCCAGCTCTGCGTCAGCGTGCGGTCCAGCGCCGTGGCGAGCTTGTCGCCGCGCTCGGTGGCGGTCTTCAGCGGACCTTCGATGCGCAGGTCCATCTGGCGGACCAGCGCGCGCGGGCCGGTGTCGACGATCAATCGCAGGTTGCGGACGCCGTCGGACAGGTCGCCCACTTCCTCGGTCCGGACCTTGGCGTTGAAGTAGCCGGCGGTCTCCAGCAGCTTGGTCGCCTGTTCGGGCGCGACGGCGGCCAGCCGGCGCAGTTCGCCGGCGGTCAGGCGCATGTCCTCCGGCGTGTCGCGGAAGCGCGCCAGGTCCAGATGTTCCAGCAGCAGCGAGCGCAGTTCGGGCGGCGCCACGATCGTCAGCTCATAAGCCGAGATCTTGCGCGTGCTGGTCACGTAGGGGTTGTTCGCGTCCGCCTCTTCGGTCGCGGCCACCTTCACCTGTGCCTTGCGCTCGGCGGGCAGCAGCGAGCAGCCGCCCAGCAGCGCCAGCGCCGCGATCATCGCCAGGACCGCCGGCGCGCGCCGCAGCCATCGAGTCACCGGAAGGGTCGCCATCGTGGCGATCGTCGAAGTCGTCAGGATCGTCGCCGTCATCGGTTGAGCACGCGCATCGCCTGTTCGAGGCCGCCCATGGTGAGCGGCATCATGCGTTGCTGCATCAACTGCTGGATCAGCGAGATGCTCTGGCGGTACTGCCAGACCCCGGCCGGTTCGGGATTGATCCAGACGTGCTTGTTGAAATGGGTCGTCAGCCGCTGCAGCCATTCGGCGCCGGCTTCCTCGTTGTTGTACTCGACGCTGCCGCCGGGCTGGAGGATCTCATAGGGACTCATCGTGGCGTCGCCGACAAAGATGAGTTTGTAATCGCGGTTGTACTTGTGGATCAGGTCCCAGGTCGAGGTCTTCTCGGCGAAGCGGCGCCGGTTGTTCTTCCACACGAAGTCGTAGACGCAGTTGTGGAAGTAGAAGAACTCCAGGTGCTTGAACTCGCTCTTCACCGCGGAGAACAGCTCCTCCACGCGATGCACGTGTTCGTCCATCGTGCCGCCGACGTCCATCAGCAGCAGCAGCTTCACCTTGTTGTGGCGCTCCGGGATCATGCGGATGTCGAGCATGCCCGCGTTGGCCGCCGTCTTGTGGATGGTGTCGTCCAGGTCGAGTTCCAGCTCCGAACCTTCGCGCGCGAAACGGCGCAGCCGGCGCAGGGCGACCTTGATGTTGCGGGTGCCCAGCTCGATGGTGTCGTCGTAGTCCTTGTAGGCGCGCTGGTCCCAGACCTTGACCGCGCTGCGCTGGCCGCCCGGACCGCCGATGCGGACGCCGCGCGGGTTCGCGCCGCCGTTGCCGAACGGGCTGGTGCCGCCCGTGCCGATCCAGCGGCTGCCGCCTTCGTGGCGTTCCTGCTGCTCTTCCAGACGCTGGCGCAGCGTGTCCATCAGCTCGTCCCAATCCAGCGCCTTCAGCTGCGCGAGTTGCTCGGGCGTCAGTTCGCGTTCGAGCTGCTTCGTCAGCCATTCTTGCGGCAGCGCCTTGAACAGGTCGCCCATCAGTTCCACGCCCTTGAAATAGGCGGCGAACGCGCGGTCGAACTTGTCGAACAGCGCCTCGTCCTTGACCAGCGAGGTCCGGGCGAGCGCATAGAACTTGTCGACCGTCGGGCCGCTGCCGCCGACGTCGGTGTCGTCGAGCACGCCGGCCTTCATCGCTTCGAGCAGGGTCAGGTACTCCTTGACGGAGACGGGCAGCTTGGCGGCGCGCAGCGTGTAGAAGAACTGGATCAGCATGGGCCTCCCCCTAGACTCCGGGGCATCAGGGCATTATCCATGCCGCCCGGCGGGCCGCAGGCGTAGCATCGGCGCCAAACACGGCTCCGCGGTCGCGGGACCGCGAAGCCTCCAACGTTGGGGTCGGGCGAATGGATCACGGGACAGGCAGCGGCGACGACAACGCCGAGGTCGAAGGCATGCTGGAGGCGCTGTATGGCGCCATCGGCGAGGAACGCGGGCGCTGGGTCGGCAGCTTCCAGAACTATCGGCTGACCAGCGCGTTCCAGCCGGTCTACAGCTATCCGCACCGCCGGCCGGTCGGCTACGAGGGCCTGATCCGGGTCGAGGACGAACGCGGTCGTCCCATCGCGCCGGTCACCGCCTTCGAAGGCGTCGGCAACTTCGAGCAGCAGATCTGGCTGGACCGCCTGTGCCGGCTGCTGCACGTGCACAACTTCGTCGCCCAGCGCCAGCCGGACTGCTGGCTCTTCCTGAACATCCATCCGGCCGTCTTCATGCATGCGGCGCTGCAGGTGCGCATGCTGGCGCGCGCCGTCGAGGTCGTGCATCAGCTGGGCCTGCCCACGCACCGGCTCGTCTTCGAGGTCACCGAGGCCGTGATGGCCCGGGACGACAGCTTCGAGGAGGCGGTCGAGGCTGCGCGCGCCACCGGCTGCCTGCTGGCCCTGGACGACTTCGGCGTGGGGCATTCGAACTTCGACCGCATCTGGCGGATCCGGCCGGAGATCGTCAAGCTGGACCGGTCGCTGCTCATGCGTTCGCGCGGCTCGCGGCGCATGGCGCGGGTGCTCTCGCAGATGGTCGCGCTGCTGCATGAATGCGGATCGCTGGTCCTGCTGGAGGGCATCGAGACCGTCGAGGATGCGCAGCTCGCGATGGATGCGGACGTGGATCTGGTGCAGGGCTTCGCTTTCGGACATCCGGCGCCCTTCCTGCGGGACGGCGACGGCGTGTCCGCGCTCGAGGACGTGTGGAGCCTGTTCAACGAGCGCCAGGCGCAACTGCGGCGCGACCACCTCGACCGGCTGACGCCGTTCCGCACGGCGCTGGCGTTGTCCTTGCAGGCGGTGCAGCAGGGCCGGCCGCTGGCCGAGGCCTGCGAATCCTTCCTCCGGCTGGACGGCGCGCAGATGTGCTACCTGCTCGATGACGACGGTCGTGAGATCGGTGTCCGGGCGGTGCCGGCCTCCGGTCCCGCCGCGATCGATCCGCGCTTCCTGCCGATGGAGCGTGCGGGCGATGCGCGCTGGGCGCGTCGACCGTACTTCCGTCGTGCCGTCGAGACGGTCGGCGAGATCCAGACCACGCGTCCCTACCTCAGCCTGCATGGGGCCAGGATGTGTGTGACGGTCTCGGTCGCCTACTGGCAGGACGGTCGCCTGCGCGTCCTGTGCGGCGATCTGGATTGGGATGAGGTGTAGGAGCCATACGCAGTACGGGTGAGGCAAGGACTGTCCCCGGGTCCAGGACTTGCCAATGGAGGGCGGGTCCAACTTCGACGAGGTCCTGCGGGGCCGCTGCCCTCCCATGTCACGACTGCAGTACCTGCTGGCCGCGCTTGCGGCTGGGGCGCTCCTCGCCCATGCGCCCGCCCGTGCCGCTGCGCCTGCCGCCTGTTCATGGGACCGGCCGGGGCACGACAGTTTCATGGGGGATGTGCCTGCAGCGGTCGATCGCTACAAGGACATCGCGCCGGACGTGCGCGAGCGCTTGAAGGCGCGGATGCGGGCGCACGACTACGACGACATCGTGGAGATCTCGCGTGATCGCATCGCGGGCAACGCGGGGTACGAGCCGACGATCCGCGACATGCATTTCGGCCAGGGGCGCGTCTGCGCGAGCGTGAGCCGCGATCGTTGGTCGGATGAGCAGCGCGAGCGCGCATTGGTGTATTGCGAGGGCACGGCCTGCGTGATGGTGCCGACGGTGTGTCGCAACGTGAGCCGCATTGCGCGGGTGCCGGGCGGCGGAGGCGGACCCGTGCCGCCGCCGGGCGAAGGCGAACTGCCGTTCGATCCGCCGGGTGCCGGCGCGCCGACGCCGGTCCCGGAGGCCGGGCCTTTCTTGACGACCTTGCCGCCGTCGCTGTTGACCGGCGTCCCGGCGGTGCCGCCGGGATCGTTCGCAAGTCCACCGCTCTCGTTCGCTCCGCCATCCGCGGGGCCGCCGCCGTCCTTCATGCCCACGCCGCCGCTGTTCACCTTGCCGCCGCGCGCGACGGAGATGCCGCCGCCGGCGGTACCGGAGCCCTCGACTTACGCCATGGCTGCGGCGGGTCTGCTCCTGCTGAGCTGGTGGCTCAGGCGCGCTTCTTCTTCGCGCCGCGCCTCGAGCCGGCCGTGTCGTGACGCTTGAGCCAATCGAAGAACTCGCCGTACCAGAGCTTGGAGTTGCGCGGCTTCGTGACCCAATGGTTCTCATCCGGGAACCACACCAGGCGGGCGTCGATGCCCTGCGTCTTCAGCGTGTTGTAGTACGCCAGGCCCTGGGCGTCGGGGACGCGGTAGTCGAGCTGGCCGTGGATGACCAGCGTCGGCGTGTTGAAGTTCTGCGCGTGGGCCATCGGGTTCTGCGCGGCGACCTTGGCCGGGTCCTTCCAGTACGGGGTGCCGAGCTCCTTCGTGGTCCACAGGTAGGCGTCCGCCGCGAACATCGCCGCCCAGTCGAAGCACCCGGCGTGGCAGATGTAGGCCTGGTAACGGCCGGCCGGCACGTGACCGTTCATCCACGCCACCATGTAGCCGCCGTAGCTGCCGCCGGTGGCGAAGACCCGTTTCGGATCCGCCCACGGCTGCTTGAGCAGCAGGTCGGTCGCGATCTCGATGTCCTGCAGTTCCAGCTCGGCCCAGTGCCCGTTGATTGAGTCCGAGAAGCGGTTTCCGAAGCTTGAAGAGCCGTGGTAGTTCACGCAGGCGACGACGTAGCCTTGCGCCGCCATCGCCTGGTGATTCCAGCGCCAGTGCCAGCTGTCGCCCATCGCCGTGTGCGGACCGCCGTGGATCAGCTGCATCAGCGGCGCCTTCGTCTTCTTCTTCGGATCGAAGCCGGGCGGGTAGTAGAGCCACATTTGGACCAGGTCGCCGAGCGCGCCCTCGAACCAGAGTTCCTCCACTTCGCCGAAGCGCAGGGACGCCAGCGCCGCGTCGTTGAAGGATTCGAGGCGATGCAGCACCTGTTCTTCCGCGTCGCCCTCGCGGTCGACGACGGACACCTGCGGCGGGAAGGACGCGCTGTCGTGCAGCACGACCAGCGTGCCGGCTTCGAGCGCGAAGGCGCCGACATGGCCGCCCTCGCACAGCGGGAACGCGTGCAGCGTCTTCACGTCGAAGCGGTACAGGTGGCGGCGGCCCTGGTCCTCGGCGCAGAAGATCACGCCCAGGTCGTCCTCGTCCCAGCGCAGCGGGGCGGCGACGTCCTGGTCCCATTCCTCGGACAGCACGGCCCAGTTGCCGTGCGTGTCGAGCACGGCCAGGTTGCGCGGCATCGTGTGCTTCAGTCCCCAGTGGCGGGCGATGAAGGCGATGTGCTGGCCCGCATGGCTGTAGACCGGCGCGGTCAGGTCCCAGCCGGGCTCCTGCAGCAGCACCTGCGCGCGGCCGGTGCGCACGTCGATCTCGGCCAGCGCGTGGCGATGCTCCAGGGTCTTGGGCGTGTACGGATCGAAGCTGAACACGATGCGACGGCCGTCCGGCGAGATGTCGAAGGTGTCGGCATCGGGTTCCGCGCGGCTGAGCTCGAAGTCGGTGCCCTCGAACAGATCGCGGACTTCGCCGCTGGCCACGTCGAGCACGTGCAGATGCGGCACGCGGTTCATCGGCAGCGAGTGGTCCCAGAAACGGTAGAAGCCTTCCTCGGTCACATAGGCCGATTCCTTGCGGTCCTTGTCCGCCTTGCGGCGCTCGGCCTGCGCGGCCTGGCCTTTGAGGCCCGGATCGACCCACGACACGAAGGCGATGCGTTGGCCGTCGGGGAACCACTTGAAGGACTCGACACCGAACGGCAGCTTCGTCACGCGGCGGCCCTCGCCGCCGTCGGGCGGGATCACGTAGAGCTGCGGCGCTTCGTCCTTGTCGTCCTCCTGCTCGCGGCGCGCGACGAAGGCCACCAGGTCGCCGGCCGGGCTCCAGCGTGGCTGCCCATCCTTCTCGCCGGTGGCGGTCAGCGCGCGCGGCTCGCCGCCCAGCGTCGACAGCAGCCACAGCGAGGTGGCCCCCTTGTTCTTCGCCATGTCGTAACGCATGACTGGCACGACGGCCTGCGCGCCGTCCGGCGACAGGCTGGGCGCGCCCAGTCTGTCCAGCGCCCACAGCGCGTCGACGTCGAAGGGCTTGGCTTCGCGAGTCTGTTTCTTCTTCGAGGTGGCCATCAGGCGCTCCGGGGTTTGTCGATCAACCACTGCAGGTGGGTCTGGATGGTCGGCCATTCGGCCGCGGTGATGCTGTAGACGGCGGTGTCGCGCGGCAGGCCGCTGGGCATCAGCATGTGCGAGCGCAGGACGCCGTCGAGCTGCGCGCCCAGGCGCTCGATCGCGCGGCGGCTCTGCGTGTTCAGGCGATTGGTGCGGAACTCCACCGCGATGCAGTCCAGCGTCTCGAAGGCATGCTTCAGCAGCAGGAGCTTGCACTGCGTGTTCAGCCCGCTGCGCTGGCTGGACGCGCGGGTCCAGGTGGAGCCGATCTCGACGCGGCGGTTGGCCGCGTCGATGTTCATGAAGGTCGTCATGCCGGCGACGCGGCCCTGGGCGTCGAAGACGGTGAACGGGTTCATCGAGCCCGCGTCGCGCAGCCTCAGTCGGCGGTCGATCTCGGCGCCCATGCGATCGGGCGCGGGCACGCTCGTGTACCAGAGCTTCCAGAGTTCGCCGTCGGCGACCGCGTCGACCAGCGCCGCGCGGTGGTCCTGCGACAGCGGCTCAAGCCGCGCATGCGGGCCGGTCAGCGTGACCGTCGCGGTGAAGGGGTGGGGTGCGGTCATGGCGCGGGCCGACCCTCGGCCGGCGTTTCGAGGAGAAGAGAAAGGCGGTGGACGGCCAGGAGGGTGTCGACGGGGCGGCGCGTCAGCCCCTGCCGCCGAGCAGCAGCCGGCGCAGCGCCCATCGGCAGGCGCCCATGCCGACGAGGATGGTCAGCAGGCCCAGGATCTGCGTCGGTCCCCAGCCGGGCTCGCCGATGAATTCCCAGCCCAGCGCGCGACCGGCCAGCAGCCCGATCACGCCGCCGCCGACGAACCCGAGCGCATCGGCCAGCGCGGCGCGCCAGGCGGTGTTGAAGTCTTGACTCATGACGGGATCGTACGGGCGGCGGTCAACGGTTGCGGCTCTGCATGTAGACGAGTTTCTCGAACAGGGTCAGGTCCTGCTCGTTCTTCAGCAGCGCGCCCACCAGCGGCGGGATCGCGACCTTGTCGTCCTGCGTCTGCAGCGCTTCCAGCGGGATGTCCTCGGCCAGCAGCAGCTTGAGCCAGTCGATCAGTTCCGAGGTCGAGGGTTTCTTCTTCAGCCCCGGCAGCTTGCGCACGTCGTAGAAGGTCTTCAGCGCGGCGGCCAGCAGGTCCTTCTTCAAGCCGGGGAAGTGGACGTCGACGATGGCTTGCATCGTGTCGGCCTCGGGGAACTTGATGTAATGGAAGAAGCAGCGGCGCAGGAAGGCGTCCGGCAGTTCCTTCTCGTTGTTGGAGGTGATGAACACCAGCGGCCGGTGTTTGGCCCGGACCCACTCGCGCGTCTCGTAGACGTAGAACTCCATCCGGTCGAGCTCGCGCAGCAGGTCGTTGGGGAACTCGATGTCGGCCTTGTCGATCTCGTCGATCAGCAGCGCCACCGGCGTGTCCGACGCGAACGCCTCCCACAGCGTGCCCTTGACGATGTAGTTGGCGATGTCACGCACCTTGTCGTCGCCCAGCTGGCTGTCGCGCAGGCGACTGACCGCGTCGTACTCGTACAGGCCCTGCTGGGCCTTGGTGGTGCTCTTCACGTGCCACTGCAGCAGCGGCAGCCCCAGGGCCTTGGCGACCTCCTCGGCCAGCAGCGTCTTGCCGGTGCCCGGTTCGCCCTTGACCAGCAGCGGTCGCGTCAGCGTGATGGCCGCGTTCACCGCCAGCATCAGGTCGGGCGTGGCGACGTAGTCCTGGGAACCTTGGAATTTCATGAGCGGCTTCTCTAGCGCAGGGGTGAAAACCAGTATATAGGGCCCCCCCTATAATCGCGCCGCCCCAAATCCTAGAAGATCGGGACCATGAGAAGACAACTGCAGATCTCCCTCGCGTTGATGCTGGCCGGAAGTGCGTTTGTTGTAGCCGCTCAGTCCAACGCTCCTTCGTCGCCCGCGCCGGGACAAGCGCCGTCGACGTCCAACCCTGGCGCGACAGGCGCCGCAACAGGGGCCACGACAGGGGCCACGACAGGGTCCGCAACACCTGGCCCCCAGGCCAACATCCAGGCCAAGGTGGCCATGTGCATCGGCTGCCACGGCATCCCCGGCTACCAGGCCACCTTCCCCGAGGTGCACAAGGTGCCGATGATCGCGGGCCAGAATGCCAAGTACATCGCCTCGGCGCTGACCTCCTACGCCAAGGGCGACCGCAAGCACCCGACGATGCGCGGCATCGCGCTGCCGCTGTCGGACCGCGACGTCACGGAGATCTCGGAGTATTACGCCGGCCTGGCCAAGGTCGAGCCGGTGCCCGCGACGGTGGAGGCGCCGGCCGACGTCAAGAAGCTGCTCGACAAGGGCGTCTGCGCGAGCTGTCATGGCGCCAACTTCAGCAAGCCCATCGACGGCACCTACCCGAAGATCGCTGGCCAGCACGCCGACTATCTTTACGTCGCCCTGAAGTCCTACCAGATCGAGGGCAAGCCCTATCACGGACGCACCAACGCGGTGATGGCGGGGCAGGTCAAGCAATTCAGTCACGCTGAACTGAAGCTTCTGTCGCAGTATTTGGCAGGTTTGCCTTCCGAACTACGTACAGTCCCGCAATCGCGGTTCCGCTGATCCGTGGCAGGCTGTGAGCCGTCCTCGGGCCCAGCGAAGAGAAGTAGCCAAACCGCCCCTCGGGGCGGTTTTTTCATGGTTGATCTGACTGTGCGTGCGCCGAGGAGGGCGCCATACTGTGTTGTCCTGGACGAAAACGCCAGTCATGCTGAAGAAGATCCCCACGGCCCAGGTGAAGCTGGGCATGTATCTGCAAGGGATGGAAGGGTCGTGGCTGTCCCACCCCTTCTGGAAGACGAAATTCGTCCTCACCGATCCCGAGGATGTGAAGGCGCTGAAGGCCAGCGGCGTGCCGTTCTGCTGGATCGACGCGTCCAAGGGTCTGGACGTCGACGTGCCCGAAGCGCCCAAGGCCGTCCTCGCGCCGCCGGCTGCCGCGCCGGCGCCTGTGGCCGTGTCCGCGCCTGCGACCGCGGAGGTGTCTGCCGCGCCGGCGGCGGCGGCGGCGTCGCCTCGACTGGAGTTGAGCACCGCGCCCGCTTCGATGGGCGAGGAGCTTGAACGCGCCACGCAGGTGATGCAGCGGTCCAAGCGGGCCGTGATGACCCTGTTCGGCGAGGCCCGCTTGGGCAAGGCGATCGACGCCGAGCAATGCCTGCCCCTCGTGGAGGAGGTGGCGAGCTCGGTGGTCCGCAATCCGTCGGCGCTGATCAGCCTGGCGCGGCTCAAGACCAAGGACGACTACACCTACATGCACTCGGTGGCGGTGTGCGCGCTGATGGTGTCGCTGGCCCGGCAGATGGGCCTGGACGAAGCCCAGACGCGCGAGGCCGGGCTGGCGGGGCTGCTGCACGACGTGGGCAAGATGATGATGCCGCTCAATGTGCTGAACAAGCCGGGCGCGCTGACCGACGACGAGTTCGCGATCATGCGCGACCACCCGACGCGCGGTTTCGAGATGCTCAAGGAAGGCACCTCGGTCCCCGAGGCGGCGCTGGACGTGGCGCTGCGGCATCACGAGAAGATGGACGGCACGGGCTATCCGGGGAAGCTGGCGGGCGAGCAGATCAGCCTGCTGTCGCGCATGGGCGCGGTGTGCGACGTGTACGACGCGATCACCTCGAACCGGCCCTACAAGAACGCTTGGGATCCGGCCTCCTCGCTGGCGCGGATGGCGCAGTGGACAGGGCATTTCGATCCGCGGGTGTTCCAGGCCTTCGTGAAGTGCGTGGGCATCTATCCGGTGGGAACGCTGGTGAAGCTGCAGTCGGGCCGGCTGGCGGTGGTGCTGGAGCAGAACGCCACGGCGCTGACGGCGCCGCGGGTGCGGGTGTTCTATTCGACCAAGTCGCAGATGCCCATCCCGACGCAGGTGCTGGACCTGTCGTCGGCCAGCGCCGGCGATCGCATCATCGGCCGCGAGGACCCGGCCACCTGGGGCTTCCAGCGGCTCGACGAACTCTGGCAGGCGCCGGCAAAGTGACGCCGGCATCGTGATGCGCACCCTCGGGAGAGGCCGCGCGGACGACAACCGCAAGTCTCAGTAGTCGTCGGCGACTCATCGCAGTGGGTCGACTCAATCTCTGAGGCGAAAGTCTCCTCGTTCAGGCAATGGTTCGCCTGAACCGATCGCCGGAAGATGCAGTCATCGCGCTGATGAACGGCGCGGGAGAGCATCTGATGGCAGTACTTTGGAAAGACAGCAACGGGGACGCCACGCTGGCGCCGGTGCATAGCGACGCATGCAATGAGGACGTGGACGCACAAGGCGTTCTGACGGCTCCCTTCGACGTGGTGGCCTATGCTGGGCCGGTGACGGTCGATGGATACGAGCGCCTCAGCGATCTGCTTGAATCCCAGAAGAGGAATCGCGATGCGCTTCTGATCCTGGAAACGGCTGGAGGGGAGCCTGATGCGGCGTTTCGCATTGCAAGGGCGCTCGGCTTTCACTATCGGCGCGTGCACGCGCTGATCCCCCGCCACTGCAAAAGCGCAGGTACGTTGATCGCGCTCGGCGCCCGCTGGCGGAGCAGGTTGATCCACAGCGCTTGGCGGAGATGCATCGCGCCATGACCGTTGCGCTTGCCTACGGGCAACGGCTGGCTGAACACAGTCAGAACATCGGTCAGGAGGCGCTGACGAAGTTGGTCACCTGCTACCCGTCGCACTCCTTTGTGATCGATCGCAAGGAGGCGCGAGTGCTCTTTCGAAATGTCTGGCCAGTTGGCGAGCCGTTCCGATCGATCGCCGCCCGGTATGGGCATTGGCTGAGCACCGGCGCTTCAAACGACTGCCCTGTTGTTTCTCTTCAAAGCTTCCCCTGACCCCTGAAGGAGTCCATCTATGTACAAATCCACCAAGCCGTTCGATTTTGTCGCCGAGGCCAAGCGACGGATGCTGGACCGCATCGTTGCGTCGAATCCCTGGTTGTTCGATTCCAACCGGAGGCCGGCGAACCAAAGGCCGTCCGGAAAGACCCCGACCTCCCGCTGAGCCTGCGCTCCCTACACTCCCCGACATCACACGACGTCGGGGAGCGCGGGATGACACGAAGGCTCATGCTGCTGGCGCTGTGCGCCGGCGTGGTCGGAGGATCTCTCGGCGGCGCGCCCGCGGCCCACGCGCAGACCTTGCGCTGGGCCAGCCAGGGCGACGCGCAGACGATGGACCCGCATTCGCAGAACGAGAGCCTGACCAACGGCATGAACTCGCAGGTCTACGAGCGGCTCACCGCGCGCGACCGCCAGCTCAACATCGTGCCGGGTCTTGCCACGGAATGGACCCAGGTCAGCCCGCTCGTCTGGCGCTTCAAGCTGCGCCCCAACGTCAAGTTCCATGACGGCTCGGCCTTCACCGCCGACGACGTCCTCTTCTCGCTGCAGCGCGCCAAGGCGCCGACCTCGCAGGTCGCGGTCTACGCCAACGCCGTGGGCACGGCGCGCAAGATCGACGACCTCACCGTCGAGATCACCCAGCCGCGCTTCAACCCGATCTTCCTGCAGCACCTGGACCTGCTCTTCATCATGAGCAAGTCCTGGAGCGAACAGCACAAGGTGACGAAGCCGCTCAGCTTCAAGGACAACGAGGAAAGCTTCGCCGGCTTCAACATGAACGGCACCGGCCCCTTCATGCTGGTCCGCCGCCAGCCCGGCATCCGCACCGTCTACAAGCGCAATCCCAACTGGTGGGGGCGCTTCGAGGGCAATGTGCAGGAAGTGCAGTTCACGCCGATCTCGAACGACGCGACCCGGCTGGCCGCGCTGGTGTCGGGCGAGGTCGACCTGCTGCTCGATCCGGCGCCGCGCGACGTGCCGCGGCTGCGCGCGACGCCCGGCGTGCAGGTCATCGAGGGGCTGGAGAACCGCCTGATCTTCGTCGGCATGGACCAGGCGCGCGACACGCTGGTCTACGGCCGCGCGCCCAACGGCAAGAACCCGTTCCAGGACCTGCGCGTGCGGCGCGCGATGTACCAGGCCGTCGACATCGACGCCATCCACAAGCGCCTGATGAGCGGCCTGTCGCAGCCCACGGGCGGGCTGACGCCGTCGCCGCTCGGCGCCTTCAACGATGCGGCGCTGGAGACGCGCCTGTCCTTCGACCTCGCCGCCGCGCGCAAGGCCATGGCCGACGCCGGATATCCCGAGGGCTTCGAGGTGACGCTGGACTGCCCCAACAACCGCTACGTCAACGACGAGGCGATCTGCCTCGCACTGGCGTCGATGTGGTCGCAGATCAAGGTGAAGGTGAAGGTCAACGCGATGCCGCGCGTCCTCTACTTCCCCAAGCTGGAGCGCTACGAGACCAGCCTCTACCTGATGGGCTGGGGCGGCGCGATCACCGACGCGGAGACCATCCTGACGCCGGTCTACCGCAGCGACGACAAGTCCTCCGGCGCGGGCTACTACAACTACGGGCGATCGAAGGATCCGAAGTTCGATCAACTGGCGGGCGCTTCGTCGACGGAAGCCGACCCGGTCAAGCGCGAACAGCTGATACGCGCCGCGCTGCAGGAATACCGCGAGCAGATCCATGTGATCCCCTTGCATCGCCAGGCCGCGCCGTGGGCGGTGCGGCAGGGCGTGAAGGCGGTGCACCGCGCCGACAACTGGCTGGACTACGCCTGGGTGACACTGCCGAAATGATGGATGTCCCTGAGAAGCAATGGCTGGCGCGGCTGCGCGCCGATTACCGGACTGAACGAGGACGCTGCGTCGTCAGCCACGAACATGAAGGGCCGTTGCGGCTGCTGAAGAGCCTCTATCCCGAAGGCGACGCGATCTGCCACAGCGTGCTGGTGCATCCGCCCAGCGGGCTGGTCGGCGGCGACACGCTGGACATCGGGGTGACGGTGGGCGAGGGCGCTCATGCGCTCGTCACCACGCCGGGCGCGACGCGCTTCTATCGCAGTCCGACAGGCTCGCTGGCCACGCAGCGCGTGCATGCGGCGCTGGGCGATCGCGCCCGCCTGGAATGGCTGCCGCTCGAGGCCATCGCCTACCCCGGCTGCGAGGCGCTCAACGAGGCACGGTTCACGCTTGCACCGACGGCGGAGCTCCTCGCCTGGGACATCACCGCGCTCGGCCTGCCCGGCGCGGGGCAGCCGTTTGCCGCGGGACGCTTCCAGCAACACCTGGAGATCCCGGGCGTCTGGCTCGAACGCGGCCTGCTCGACGCCGGCGACGCACTGCTGATGGACGGCGAGCTGGGCCTGGCGGGTCACCGCTGCCTCGGCACGCTGGTGTTCGCGGCCGGCGCCGCGATCGAACGGGGCCGCCGCGAGCAGGCCCTGGAGGCTGTTCGCGCATTGATCGACGCCGATCCGCTGCGCCTCACCGCCGGCGCCACCGCGGCCCAGGACGGTGTGCTGGTCGTGCGCGCGCTGGGACCGGTCGTCGAGCCGGTTTCGCTGCTGCTGCGCCGTTGCTGGGCGGCCTGGCGTCAGGTCTTGTGGGGGCTGGAGGGCACCGCGCCCCGCCTCTGGGCCATGTAGTCCCAGCCGCAGCGGCCCGGCCCGGCCCGCCGCACCGGGCGATCCCGGGGCAAGTCACCGGCCCGCGCGCATCCCCCACTCTGGGGACGCCCGCCCATGTCGATGTGGCAACGATGTCTCAGAGTGGTAGCCGGCGCACCGGGCCAGCGCTTAGCATGGCCTCTCCACGTAGGTCTCCAGGGAGGTGATCGCATGGCTTCACGTACCGCTTCTTGCAGTTGCGGCCAATTGAAGATCGTGGTGCAGGGAGAGCCGCTGGGAACCGGCCTCTGCCATTGCCTGGCGTGCCAGCGTCGCACGGGCAGTGTCTTCGCGACGCTGGCAGCCTTTGCCGAGCCTTACGAGGTCGTCGGCATCGCCACCGAGTTCGTGCGCGCCGGCGATCAGGGCGCACGCTTCCGCTTCCACTTCTGCCCCGTCTGCGGCAGCAACGTCTTCCACACGGAGGAAGGCGTGGAGGGCTCCGTCGGCGTCGCGGTGGGCGGGTTCGGGGATCCCTCGTTCCCGCCACCCCAGGACTCGGTCTACACCTGCCGCATGCACCGATGGGTCCGGTTGCCGGAAGAGGTCAGAACCTATGACAAGGACCCGATGTAGCGGGTGATCCGCCCAGCCCGAATTCACTGCGGAAGGCCTGGCGCGGGCACTCCACGATGCAGGAAGCCTCGCGTCCGCGAACCTCCCGCATCATTCCGGCCCCACAGGATGCCGCTGACCGCGGGTGGGGACACCATCGGTGCCGGGCACCGCGCCTCCGCCATGACTCGTCGGCGGGGCGCCCGGACCGATGGGGCGTTCTTCGTGTCCGATCAGGCCGCCAGACGCAGGTCCGGGCGGACTTCGGTATGCGTGGCCGGTCGCAGCGGCTGCGCCAGGCGCAGCAGGTGACCCGGCTCGCTCAGGAAGCGCATGCGGTCGGCGTTGCTCATCGCGTCGACGACGCCCGGCTGCGCCGTCAACTCGCCCAGGCGGCGGGCGCGCACCTCGGCGCGCTTGCCCAGGCCGACGTCGCGACGGCCCATCGCCTCGGCCGCCAGCGCGGTCAGGCGGCGGCTCGCCAGCAGGTCGGCGAAGCCGGGGAGACGACGCTCCTGACGGCCATAGGCCCAGGCGTTGCGCAGCACCGTCGGCGTGAGGCTCTCTTCCGGGATCACCAGCAGGCCGGCGCGGCGCATGCGCTCGCCCAGGCTGGAGCGGCTCGTGAACACCGTGATCGGCGCGGCCAGCAGCAGGGGCAGGGCGATCGGCGCGATCCAGATCAGCGTCGAGGGGCTCAGCGCGCCGATCAGCGCCGTGATCACCAGCGTCACCGCGCTGATGCGGCCGTAGGCGGCGAAGGCTTCGCGCCAGGACACATCCTCGGCGGCCCGCGGGGGCGACTTCCAGTCCAGCGAGATGCCGGTCAGCGCGACCACGCAGAAGATCGAGTGGGCGACCATCCGCAGCGGCGCCTGCAGCAGCGACATGCCGGCTTCGGTGGCGCAGGAGGCCACCAGCTTCAGCGAACCGCCGTACTGCGACTGCTCGCCGCGCAGGATCAGGGCGGCCACCGACAGCAGGCGCGGCAGCACCAGCATGCCGATCGTGCCCAGCCACAGCGCGGCCACGCCCGGCGCCAGCGAACCGTCTTCCAGGAAGGGCTGGAAGGCCTCGTTGCCGGCGACGTTCCAGAGCAGCACGCCCAGGCCGACGTACAGCAGCCACAGCGGCGCGGCCAGGTAGGACAGCGCGCCCGTCACCAGCATCGCGCGGTGCACGCCGTGCAGGCCTGGCTCGGCGATCAGGCCGGCGTTCTGGATGTTGCCCTGGCACCAGCGGCGGTCGCGCTGCAGCTCGGCCAGCAGGTGCGGCGGCTGCTGTTCATACGAGCCCGGCAGGTCGGCCACCAGCCACACCTGATAACCGGCGCGGCGCATCAGCGCGGCCTCGACGAAGTCGTGGGACATGATGTCCTTGCCGCGCAGCGGGGCCAGGGCGCAATGCTTCATGAAGGGCTCGACGCGGATGATCGCGTTGTGGCCCCAGTAATGGGCCTCGCCCAGCTGCCAGAACTGCATGCCGGCGGCGAACAGGCGGCCGGTCACGCGGCTGGCGAACTGCTGCGCGCGGGCGTGCGGCGTGTCGTGGCCGCAGACCTGGTTGGCGGCCTGCAGGATGCCGGCGCGCGGATGCTTCTCCATCAGGCGCACCAGGCCCAGCAGGCAGTCGCCGCTCATCACGCTGTCGGCGTCCAGCACCACCATGTAGCGGTAGTTGCGGCCCCAGCGGCGGCAGAAGTCGGCGACGTTGCCGGCCTTCTTCTTCACGCGGCGCTGGCGCCAGCGGTAGTGGATGCGGCCGCGGCCGGCGAACTGCGCGCGCAGCTCGGCCCAGGCGGCCAGCTCCTGCGTGCGGCACTCCGGATCGCTGGAGTCCGACAGGATGTAGACGTCGAACAGGCGCAGCGCGCCGGCCGCCGCGAGCGACTCGCAGCTGGCGCGCAGCCCGGCGAAGACGCTGGTCACGTCCTCATTGCAGATCGGCATGACGAGCGCGGTGCGCGCGTCGGCGCCGATCGGATCGTTGCCCGCATCGTTGATGCTGATGGCATGCCTGTCACCGCGCAGCATCACCCAGAAGCCCATCACCGCGGTGACGCAGCCGGCGCTGACCCAGGCGAACAGCAGTGCGAACAGACCCAGGTGCACGCATTGCAGCGCGAAGGCCCAGGGGTCCGAGGCCCACCCGCGATGCGTCTCCCAGAGCACGCCCGTGGCCAGCGCCGTGGCGCCGAGGATCGACAGCTTGAGCGCGTTGCGGCGGCTCTTGGCGGCGTTTTCCCAGGCCTGGGGCGGGTCGGCGTCGGGCAGCGATTCGACCGGCGGATGGCGTTGGCCCCAGGCGCGGGGCACCATCGCGCCGCGCTTGATCGCCGGGGCGCTCGGACCGACCGGCCCGGGGGCGGCGGCGGCTTGGTGCACGGTGGCGGTGTGCGTGGATTCGATCATGTCGTGCTCCTTCACTGGGGAGGAAGAACCAGGCTCCAGGTCTCGGTGAGGACCTGTTGCCTCGTCTGGAGGAAGGCGCGCAGCTCGGTCGACTGACCGGGGCGGACCTGCTTGATGCGGACGGCCATGCGCCAGCCGCCGGTGACCGGGTTCGGGTAGGCGTTGACCTCGGTGACCTCGCCGTTGGCGTTGGTGCTCGCGACGGCCTTGACCTCGGCGCCGGCCGGCAGCGCGGCCAGCGACGGGCCTTCGAAATCGACGATGAACTGCTGCTCGTTCTTGTCGAGCTTGGCGTAGCTGTAGCCGGTGCGCGACTGCACGGCCCAGGCGCCGGGCGGACGTTGCTGCTGCTCGCCCTGCAGGTGCAGGCGGTACGAGTAGTCCAGCGGCTGGCCGGGGGCCGGCTGCCTGGCGGGCACCCAGTAGGCGACGATGTTGTCGTGCGTCTCGTCGGGCGTGTGCAGCGACATCAGCTCCACGCGGCCCGGACCCCAGTCGCTGGTCGGCTCGACCCAGGCGGAGGGCCGCATCTCGTAGCGCGCCTCGGTGTCCTCATAGTTGGCGAACTTGCGGTCGCGCTGCATCAGGCCGAAGCCCTTCACGCCGGGCAGCGTGAACGAGGTCGTCAGCGTGCCGTTCGGGTTGATCAGCGGACGCCAGATCCATTCGCCCGTCGAGCTCGCGACCATCAGGCCGTCGCTGTCGTGGACCTCGGGGCGGAAGTCGCCCTTCTGCGGCTGGTTCTCGCCGAACAGGTACATGCTGGTCAGCGGGGCCATCGCCAGCGTGGCGACCTGCGTGCGCATGAAGAGGCGCACGCGCGTCTCGACGACGGTCTCGGCGCCCGGCTTGATCACGAAGGTGTAGACGCCGCTGGCGCGTTGCGAGTCCAGCAGCGCGTGCACCGTCAGCGACTTGGCGCCGGCCGCGGGGCGCTCGATCCAGAACTCGGTGAAGCGCGGGAATTCCTCGCCCTTGCCGCCGACGGTGTCGATGGCCAGGCCGCGCGCCGACAGGCCGTAGTGCTGGTTGGCGCCGAGGACGCGGAAGTAGCTCGCGCCCAGGAAGACGGCCAGCTCGTCCTTGTACTTGTCGTTGTTGAGCGCGAAGTGCGCGCGGAACCCGGCGTAGCCGACGTCGCCCCACTTCTGCGGCGACAGCTGGCTGTTCTTGCCGTAGTCGAAGTCCTCGCGCTTGAAGGGGACAGGTCTTGCCTGGCCGCCGACGATCTCGTTGATGCGCACGGCCTGGGTCTGGTAGTGACCCAGGTGGAAGAACATCAGCTCGAAGGGCAGCTTCTCCTCGCGCCACAGCGCCTTGGCCGGCTTGAACCGGATGTCGCGCATCTGGTCGTAGTTGAGGTTCTTCAACTCGACCGGCAGGGTGTCCGGCGGCGCGACGTAGGGCTTGGCCGCGAGCGCCTTGGCGCGCTCGGCCACCTCGTCGAAGCCGAAGGCGTGCGCCGCGGCGGTGGTCGCCAGCAGCGCGGCGCCGACCGCGAGCCCGAGGAACGACCCCATCCACCGACGCTGGCCGGCCTGGAGGCGGGCACTGGCCGCCTGGATGAGGACCCGAGAGGAGGGGGTGTGAATATTTCTCATGTGACACACCTGATGCAAGGCCTGTGCCACATGAGAAACTTGTTTTAAATCAACAACTTACGTCGTTGGTGCGGTGCCGCACACGGAAATTTCTGTCGCCGGAGGGCGACGCGATTGCCGCCGGTTCTTCCAAGTGGTTGATTTGAAAGGGATTTTCTTGTCGCTATTCGGCGACAGGCCCGTCGGCGCGGAACATCGAGGGGTCCAGGCCGTTGCGCTGCAGCAAGCGGTAGAACTCCGTCCGGTTGCGGTCGGCGAGCCGCGCGGCGTCGGCCACGTTGCCGTCGGTGAGCTTGAGCAGGCCCACCAGGTACTCGCGCTCGAAGCGCTGTCGCGCCTCGGCGTAAGGAAGTACTTCGATGCTGGGCGAGCGCAGCGCACGCTGCACCAGCGAGAGGGGGATCAGCGGCGAGGTGGCCAGCGCGCTGACCTGCTCCACGACGTTGTGGAGCTGGCGCACGTTGCCCGGCCACGCGGCCATGGTGAGCGCCTTCAGCGCCTCGGGCGCGAAGCCGTTGAGCCGCTTGTCGTACTTGGTCGCGAGCTTCTGCAGGAAGTGTTGCGCGAGCAGCGGGATGTCCTCGCGGCGCTCGTCCAGCGTGGGCAGCGTCAGGCTGACGACGTTGAGGCGGTAGTAGAGGTCTTCGCGGAACTGGCCTTCGGCCAGCGCGGCTTCGAGGTCGCGGTGGGTCGCGGAGAGGATGCGGACGTCGATGGGCACCGAGGCGCTGGCGCCGACCGGGCGCACCTGGTGCTCCTGCAGCACCCGCAGCAGCTTGACCTGCAGCGGCAGCGGCATGTCGCCGATCTCGTCGAGCAGCAGCGTGCCGCCGTCGGCGGCCTGGAACAGGCCGCGGTGATTGGCCAGCGCGCCGGTGAAGGCGCCCTTGACGTGGCCGAAGAGCTCGGACTCCAGCAGCGGTTCGGGGATCGCGCCGCAGTTGACGGCGACGAACGGCCGCTTGGCGCGCGGACTGGCGGCGTGGATGGCGCGGGCGAGCAATTCCTTGCCGCTGCCGCTCTCGCCGCGGATCAGCACCGGCGCCTGGGAGGCCGACACCAGCCGCGCCTCGGCCAGCACTTCGGCCATCACGTTGGAGCGGCTGACGATGGACTCGCGCCAGAGCTGGTCGGGGCTGTCGTCCTGGTGGACGGCGGTGAGGGTCAGGGCTTGCGCGATGGTGTCGAGCAGCGCGCGGCCGTCGAAGGGCTTGGTCAGGTAGGTGTAGACGCCCTGGGCGGTCGCGGCGACGGCGTCGGGGATGGTGCCGTGGGCGGTCAGCAGGATGACGGGCAGGGCGGGGTGGCGCTCGCGGATCGTGTTGAACAGCGCCAGGCCGTCCATGCCGGGGAGCTGCACGTCGCTGAGCACCAGCGCGGGCCGCTGCACGTCGAGCTTGGCGAGCGCGGCTTCGGCGCTGCCGACGGCGGTGACGTCGTAGCCGGCCGCTTCCAGCCGCATCTGCAGCAGCTTCAGGAGGTCGGCGTCGTCGTCGACGATGAGGAGCTTCGCACCGCCGCTCATGCGCAGTCCTTGTCCGCTGCGCTCATGGCTTGTCCAACGCCGAGCGCGGGCCGCCCAGGCTGCGTTCGATCGCCTTCAGCGCCTCCAGCTTGCGGTTCGCGTCGTCCAGGCGGCGCTGCAGGTCGTCGCGGGCCAGGCGGGTCTTGTCGAGTTCGCCTTCCATGCGGCGCTGCTCGGCCACGCGGTCGACGAGGAACTGGGCCATCGGGCGCCATTCGTCCGCTTCGGGGCGGGCGTCGCGCAAGACCTGGTCGAGCAGCGTCTGGGCGCGGAAGGTCTCGCCGTTGGCATGGCTGAACATCAGCGCCAGCGCGAGCTGCACGGCGTTGCCGGGCGGCAGGGCGGCGTCGTCGCGCGGGGCGACTTCCTGCGCGAGCTCCAGCGGGCTCATCTGGCGCAGCCGGTCGTTGAGGTTGAGCACGATGCGCGCGACGTTGTCGGTCGGCGCGACGACGGGCACCTGCACCGGCACCTGCACGCGGACTTCCTTGACGATGGTCCTGGGGGGCTGCTGCGCGCAGCCGCTGGCCAGCAGCGCGGCGATGACGGCGGTGCTCGTGGCGGTGGCGGCGGCGAACGGGAAAGCTCGGGCGGCGGACGTCATGCGTTCGAGGACTTCAGGAACCGGGGCTTGTGGGCGCATGGCAGCGTGATTCTGAAATGGGCGCCCTGGTCGGCGGGCAGCAGGTCGATGTGACCGCCGTGGGCGGCGATGTATTCGGTGACGATGGACAGGCCGATGCCGGTGCCCTTGAGCGCGTCGTCGGGTTGGCGTTCGCCGCGGTAGAAGGGTTCGAAGATGCGGGCCTGGTCGGTCGGCGCGACGCCGGGGCCGTTGTCGCGCAGGTCGATGGTGAGCTGGCCGCCCTGGCGCGCGAGGTCGATGTCGACGCGGCCGCCGGGCGGGGCGAAGCGTATCGCATTGGAGAGGAGATTGCCGACGGCGGCCGCGATCTTGGCCGGGTCGACCTCCGCCTCGAGCGGTCCGCCGGACAGGCTGACCTGCAATCCGCGTGCCTGCCACTGCAGGCGCTGGTGGTCGATCGTGCCCTGGATCAGGGACACGAGATCGGTGCGCTGCGGCTTGAGGTCGCGCGCCTCGAAGGCGGCGGCGTTGAAGCGCAGCAGATCCTCGATCTGGCGCTGCAGCACGGCGGTGTTGTCGCGCAGGATGCGCGTCACTTCCTTCTGCTTCTCGTTGAGCGGGCCGGCGACCTCGTCCTCCAGCAGGGCGGTGCCTTCGCGCAGCGCGGCCAGCGGGGTCTTGAGCTCGTGCGAGACGTGCCGCAGGAAACGCGCCTTGTCGGCATCGAGCTCGGCCAGCCGCAAGCGCAGCCAGTCCAGACGCTGGCCGATGACGCGCAGGTCGGCGGGCCCTCGGATCTCGATGCGGTCGTCCAGGCGGTTCTCGCCCAGTCCCTTGATGGCGCGCGCGAGGTGGCGCAGCGGGCGGGTCAGGAAGATGCCGAACACCAGCGACAGCAGCACAGCGATGCCGATCGCGCCCAGCACCTGCTGGCCGAGCAGCACGCGGCCGTTCTCCAGCTTGTCCTGCAGCACGCGGTTGCTGGTCTCGGCGTGGCGGCGGACGTCCTCGGCGAGGCCGCCGGTGAGGCCGCCGAGCTCGCGGAAACGCGTCATCAGGTCGGTTTCGCGCTTGCGCGGGTTGACGCCCCGGGGCGTGCCCATCAGCGCGCGGATCTCGTCGAGCTTGGCTTTCCACGCCTGCAGCGGCGCGGGGGTCAGGCCTTGCGTGCGCAGCAGGTCGAGCAGGCGCTCGGCGTCGTCGGCGTCCTCCTCGAAGCGTTTGCGCAGCACGTGGTCTTCCAGGACGGCGTACTGCCGCGCGGCGCGTTCCATGCTGACCCCGCGGTCGCCGAGCTGCTGGACCTCGCTGCTCATGCGCGCGGCGCGCACGACGGCCTCGCGGCTCTGCACGGTCAGGCGTTCGAGCGTCAGCAGGCCGCCCAGCGACGCGGCGGCCAGCAGGCCGGCGATCGACAGGAAGCCGATCAGCAGCATCTGGCGGAAGGAAATGCGATTCAGCATCGGGCGGCAGTGTAGTGGCGGGGGCGACACCGCTCGCAATCGCCGGTGCCTGGACAGCACTCAGGGTGTCTGTGCTCGACAGGAGAATTTCTTGGACCATGCCCCCAACCTCTATGTCCCTCTGCCCGAACGGGGCACCAGGGCGGAGACGCCGCGCCTGCTCCCCGCACTGACGGTGCGATGGACGACGCCCGAAGAGCGTGCGAGGGCGATCCAGGCGCCGGGATCGGGCGCGATGTCCCTGTGGATCCAGACGTTGAAAGCGCAATTGGAGCCGCAGGTGGCGGCCGGCAAGCTGGTCGGCAAGCTGGCCTTGACGGACCAGGACGTCATGACCTTGCGCAGCGAGGTGCTCAGGGACGCGGTCCTGGGCAGCATGCGATCGGCGGAGGGAGCCGGCGCACCGTCGCTGCCTTCCGGGCTCTCGCCGTCGGAGCTGCTGAGACTGCTCAAGCAGAACGTCGGGCAGCAGGAGGCCGTCGACGTCTCCTCCAGGGTCGACAGCGCGGTGAGTGCCGTCGCCTTCGCCGTCAGGGAGTTCAAATTCGACGCGCTGGACGATGCGCTTGAATCGCTGCGTCGCGCACTGGACCCGATCACGAAGAGAGCCGTCTTCGTGATCGGCGCCGACGGCTCGAACGGTGGGCCCGATGCCCCGACGTTCGCCCTGCTTCCGTCCGAGGCGGTCTTCCTCAACCTGCTGTCGGGCGCGGCGGAGGCCGGGTCCAGATCGCAAGCCACGGTGTCCGGTCGACGTCGGGCCGCCGCCATGTGGCGGGCGATCGATCAGGCGACGCGGACGGTTGTCCTGGGGACGGCCTGGTCGGTGGAAGCGAACGACCTGCTCCTCAACAGCAAGACGCCGTCGATGGAAGCGCAAGCCCGTCAGCTCGGGTTGAAAGCGCTGCTGCCGCTCGTGGAGCAGTGGGCCGCACGCGCGCTGGCGCCAACGCCGACGATCGAGATGGCCGAGGGGCATCGCGTGGGATTGGGCGAGTTCCGCAAGCGCTGGCCGGACGCGGCGCCGCAAGCGCTGCTACTGGAGCCCCGGTCGGTGGACGACGCGCACCCGCTGCGCTCGACGTTCTCCAGCGCGGAAGTCAAGCTGGACCGCTTCGCAGGCACGATCACCATCGAGGGCAGGCGGACCTCCGTGCTGCGCTTCGATCGACTCGTGGATGCGATGGATGGGGCGGAACGGCGTCACCAGGATGGGCAGATCCGCCTGCTGGACGATGTCATCGCGAGGCATTTCCAGTCGGGCGACCAGGTCGATGTCCTGGACCTTCCCTCGGAGATCTCGCTGGTGAAGCACGAGATGCGGGCGGGCGATCGGATCCTGGCCCGGAATGTGGAAGGCGCCTGGGTGCTCGATGCCGCTCAGCTGCGTGAGGCGAGGACTCGGATCGATCGGGGAACGCCCGGTGGCCAGGGAACGACGCCGCCCGACCGCCTGCCCACCGGCGCCGAACGGCCGGCCATCGATGCCGGTACGCCAACGCAGGGACCTGGCGCGTCGGTCCGGCGTCGACTGTTTCCGGCGCTCCATGCGAAGTGGAGCCAGGCGGGTGACGCGCCCACGGGTCAGACGCCGCGAGCCGGCCTGATCTACAAGTGGTCGCTGGCGCTGCAGTCCTTGGGGCTCCAGGAAATGGCCGGGAAGATCCGCCTGACCTCGGACGATCGCATGACGTTGCAGCGCGAAGTCCTGAAGTACACCGTCATGGGCACCATGAAGGTCCCCGAAGGGGCCGGCGCGATGCATTTCCCGCAAGGGCAATCGGAAGCTGAGCTGCGCATCAGGCTGGCGGAGCACATTGGTCAGGACTCCGCCGACCGCGTCTTCTCGCTGATCGAGGATGCGGTGATCGACGTCGTTGACGCCATCGAGCAGTCTGATTTCGTCGCGCTGTACAGCGCGCGTGAGAAGCTTGGGCGCGCGCTGGACCCGATCACGGAGCGATTCGTCTTTGACGCCGGTGCGGACGGCTGGAACAACACGGCCGACGCGCCGACATTCCGACTGTTCGCGTCAGAAGCGATCTTTCTCAATCTGCTGTCGGGCGGCGCGGAGGCCGCGGGCAGATTGCCGCCGACCGTGAAGGGACGACGCAGGGCCGCCGCCGGGTGGCGTGCGATTGAACAGGCGACCCGGGCGATGGTCGGGAAGGCTTCCTGGACGGTGGCGGCGCAGGACCTGGCGCCGGCACCGGAGTCGTCGCCGACAAGGTACGAGGCCGACGCGCGCCGTCTGGCGCTGGGGTGGATGCTGCCGCTCATGGACCAATGGTCCTCGCGCGGACTGACGCCGGCGCCGTCGATCCGTCATGGCGACGGGCGTTCCGAGTCCTTCAGCGAATTCCGGCGCAGCCATCCGTCCGCCAGGGTGGAGGCGCCGCCGGCGATCTCCGCGATGGTGGACGATGCGGAACCGCTGGAGTCGCTGTCGGCGACGACCGCGCAAACCTTCCTGGACCGCCGCGCCGGCACCATCACCGTGACCAGCGACAGCGGCGGGAAGGGGCGGAGAAGCACCGTCCTGCGCTTCGACCGCATCGGGGACCGGGCGACAGCGAAGGACTTGGCCCATCAGAACGGGCAGATCCGCCAGCTGGATGATTTCATCGCCGTCCATTTCCGGTCGGCGGTCGACGAATTCGGGCTGCGCGATATTCCGTCGGAGATCGTGCTTGAGCAGGACCAGATCCGCGTGGCGGATCTGGTCCTGGCCCGGCGGCGGGCATCGGGCGAATGGGCGGTCGATGTCGACAACCTGCGCTATCTGGACGATCAGGTCGTTCCGATGGAGCGCCGGCGCTCGCCCCTGGGCGCGTGGGGCCCTGTGCCCAGCGATCCGATGCCCGGTCCTGCGCCGACGACGCTGCAGAAGAGCCTGCGGCTCTACCTGCAGCTCGAGGACAGCGCGCAGGAGATGGCGCAGGCTTCGGCGTTGCGGAAGCGATTCCCCGATTCGGCGGTCTGGGCGCAGATCGGCATGGACGGCGACGTGCGCGTCGTGAGCGGCGGCGCCCTGCTCAAGCATCTGTCGCCGTCGGTCGCCATCAAGGTGGAGATGGGCGCTCATGTGCGGACCTCTCCGGACGGGCTGAGTCGGGAGATGGGGTCCTATCCGGCAGACATGCTGGCGGCCAAGGTGGACACGGCCCTGCGCAAGCTCGACCTGCCGCCACGCGTGCAGCAGATCTCGCTGCACGGGTGCGCGCTGGAGTCCAGCGCCTTCGAGGGCAGCTACACGTCGGTGTTCCTCCGCGAAGCCAACGGTCTGGGCTACCTCCTGCCGGGCGCCCAGGCCACGGCCTACCGGACGATCGTGAGCGGTTACGGCGACGGGGGGACGCTGACACAGCGTCACAGCCTCGACCCGTGGCGATGGCCGGAACCGGGCGATGCCTTGACCTTCACCGTCCAACGCGGGGCGGACGGCAGCGCGCCGCTCGGAAAGGACGTCGTCATCGACCGCAGGGAGAAGGACCTGGATCCCGACAAGACGCCGCGGGCGTGGGAGGGTGAGCCCAAGCCCAATGGCGGGCCGGACCAGAACCAGCTGCTGGGCGCGGTGGAGCAGACGGGCCTGCACAAGGAAGTCCCGTCGATCGACGGGGGCGGGTGGGAGTTGGAACGCCGGGCGCGGGGCGGCGTCGACGTCGACATCGACACCAGGATCGACAAGATGCGTCTGCTGAACAAGGACAACGCCTTGTCCGCGCTGATGGACATCGGCGTGGTGCGGTCCGATGGACTGCTACCGAAAGTGGACGCGCAGCGGCTCGTGTCCTACATCGACGGCGGCGACGGTGCGAACCGCGCCTATGTGGGCCGCGCCCTGCGCAAGATGCGCAGCGACGCCTATCGCTGGCTGCTCGACACGGCACCGGAGAACGTCAGACCGGTCCTCACGACGGAGCGGCATCGGCTCTCGATCAACCAGACGGTGGGCAGGAAGGTTCTCGCGCGCCTCGACACGGTGGACGGCGCGATCGACTATCTCGACACGGCCCTGGGGCTCTACCAGATCCTGACCAACTGGCAGCAGATGAGCGCCACCCAGAAAGGATTGACCGTCGTGCAGACCGGGGCGGTCGTCATTTCTCCGCTGGCCATGATGGCGGGGCAGGCATTGAGCCGACTCGCCCCCGTCGCGCGATCAGGCCTGCTCCGCGTGGCGTCCGCCGGCCTGGCGGGGGGCGGCGCCAATGTCGCCCTCTCCCTTCTGGGCGTGGCGTCGTGTGCCTTGCAATGGAAGGAGTTCAATGCGGGCGGGCAATCGCTGGAGAGCTACGCCGGCAAATCCCTGGTCGCGAACACGGTCCTGGCGGCGACGTCCGCTGTCATGGCGGTGACCAGCGCGGCGGTCGGCACGACCGCGTTCCTGGCGGGCGGTGCCGCGGCCGTGGCCGGCACCGCGCTCAGCGTGGTGTCCAGCATCATGGGCGGTGCCGCGGCGCCCTTTTCGATCCTGATGTTCGTCGCCAACGCGGTGACCCAGGCGGTGGTCTGGTTCGAGGAGTTCGGCCAATACATCCGCGAGGGGACCAGCGTCGGCGACAAGGCGGCGGCTGGCTTCGCCAAGGCTTTCGGCTTCCCGACCGACGTCACGCTGCGGGCTGAAACGGAACAGGCGGCCCGCCAGGCGGCGGCCCGACTGTCGGAGTCGTTGAGGGTCCAGCGTCAGGACGACTTCAAGTTCGAAGCCAAGCTGATGGCCAAGCAAGGCTACGACACCGCCATGATTCCGGAGACCACCCATCCGGTGAAGCACGCCACCTTCTACGACGGGAAGTCAAGCCAGCGCTTCAACTTCACCCTGCAGCCCGGAAAACCCGCAGCCACGAACTTCCGCAAGGTGACGCAGGCCAAGGGGCGCGGAATTTCGCCGTTGGGCACGGCGTGGCTGTCAATGGATGTGCTCGAGTCCGACACGTTTGTCCGCGCCACGACCAGCGTCTATCCGAACGACGAGTCTCGCCAGCTGTTCCAGATGGGGAGCCTTGTCGACGCGAGGGTGCTCGGCGGCCGCGGGGCGGATGTCTTTCAGATGAAGAAGTCCGATCATGTCCTCGTCCGTGGAAACTACGCCCGGGATTCAATGTCGAGCGAGGATGAGATCCAGATCGATGCGGAGGGCTCGGACTTGACGATCACGCCCGATCGGCAGATCCCTTCTCATCGCACCTATCTCAGCTATCCGGGCCTCCGAAGCAATGACATCGAGGGCATTCATCGATTCGTCATTCGCAATGCTGGCAAAGTCGTCGCCACGGGTTCCGGGGCGGACGACTTCTACGATGTCTCGAGCCGGGATGCGGTGATAAAGGGCGGTGGAGGGCGCAACACGTATGTCGTCCGGAATGGCAATCGCATCGTCGTCACGTCGCACGACATCGCGGTCTGGACCCGCGGCGTCAGCGGCGCCACCCTCGATGTGAGGAGCGCCGGCGCCAGTCTGGTGCTCAAGGTCGATGTACTCCACGACGCGTTGTCATTCCGCCGCAGCGGCGGAGATCTGGACGTTCTCATCGGCGAAGAATCATTGAGGCTGGCGAACTTCTTCGAGCGGTCGGACAAGCTGCATGCCGACGGCGCACCGGCCGCGGTGTTCCTCGATGCGGTCGGGACGGCCGTGACCCTGATCGAGCCCGAGGTGATCAGCGCGCAGACGATCGACGTCACGGCGCTCGACAAGCACCTCGTGTTCGGCACGCTGTTGCCCGTCTCGCGCAGGACATTGTCCGGAGACCACGCCCGCACCCGCTTCCATCTGTCCTCGGGCGCCGGCGATTTCCGCGTCCTGCCGATGACGGCGATGCCGATGGCGCTGTTCCTGGATGTTCCTGCGGAACGCCTCGTCCTGCGCGAGGAGGGCGGGGACCTGCTCGTCGTTGAAACTCTCCCAGCCTACGCCGAAGCGAGCTTCACACCGACGCGGTTGCGGTTGTCGGGACAACGTCGATCCGACACCGGACCGTCCACGGGAGCCATGTCGGTGTGGGTCAAGGGCAAGGACGGCGCGCCTGTCCTCCTTGCCCTGCCCGAGCCCGGAGCACCCGTCGACGAGACGGCGCGGGTCGCCCCGCTCATGGCGTCGACCGAGGCGACGTCCAACGCGGAGAAGCCTGTCGCAGCGAAGGGGGATCTCGCTGTCCCGGGTCAAGGGACGGACGGAAAGGACGTGATCGACGCCCGAGGCTTGCCGGACGGCACCGTCCTGAGGGGCGGTGCGGGTGCCGACACCTATCGGATCAGGGGGGGCCAGACGTTCGTGGTCGACAACAGCGCCGCGGACACGGCGCTGGATGTCCTGGAAGTACACGATATCGACTGGCTTGAACTGCTGAAGGACGTCCGGTTCTCAGGGTCAGGCAGCGACCTGGTGATCGGCCTGGCCGGCGGGCAGATCATCGTGCGGGAACACGCGGCCAGGCCCCACGCGCGCCATCTGGCGCTCCGCGTCGGGGCCCGGCAGTTCGCGTTGCCCGTGATCCAGGACGGATCGCTGGTGCACCTGGCGTCGTCCACGGAAGGCGACGTGCTGGCGGTGTCCCCCGGCGCGCATGTCGTGTTTCCCGGGCACGGCGACGCGTGGCGCCTGTCGCCCGCGGCTCGCAGGGTGTGGATGCGACGTTCTGCCGGCCGGCGTGATGACGGCACGAGGGTGGCGGTCGTTGTCGAAGCCGATCACCCGTCGACCGTGACGCTGATGGACTACCACCGGGCGCCCGAGGACTGGGACTTGATGGAGGTCCATTTCCGGGAAGACAGCACCCGGTCAGACGCCGTGAATCGGATCCGATTCTCCAGCCCTTCCGACCACTCTGCCCTTCACAAGGCGCTGGTGGAGGGCGATGCCGACCCCGGCACCGTCTATCCGCAGCAGACGGTGCAGGACTATCTCCAATCGCGAGGCATGCCCAAGGAGGTCGCCCGCCAGATCCGCGGCAACACTTTCCAGCGCCTGCAGCGATTGCATCGGTTGCTGGCAGTCGCGGTCGATTCCCGGGATTGGCCGCTCCCGGCCACATTCATCGACCATTACACCGCGAGCGATCTGACGCCGTCCGCCGTCCAGGGCCCGATGCTCAGGGAGCTGGCATCGCGCCGCTCGCCGTGGGCCTATGACGAGCTGATCCTGCGCCATGCGCTGTCCATGACGCAGCTCCAGGTGTTCGAGGCCTGGGCTGACCGCCATGTGGGGGAAGCGCGGGGTTCCGCGAGAGCCTGCGCGGCGCTGGCGGCATTCGGCCAGATGCTGGACGGCCAGAAGCCGTCGGGATCGTTCGAGCCCTCCTTGCTCGCGGAGGTCCTGACGTTGAAAGGCCGTCCGCCCGCCTTCGCGCAACAACTGGCCCTGGCGATGCAGGCCGCCGACACCATGGATGACGAGTGGGCAGCCGGCATGCTGCAGGCGGGAGTCGTCCACCACGACGTCTTGCGGCGGCTGCGGGATGCGGGCGTATCGCCGCAGGAGGTGGTGACCAGCAATGCCAACCGCCTGCGATACGAAGGATCCGGTGATCGGACGGCGCTCATCGCCGTCAACGCGTCGGATGGCCTCAGAAGCCCGGTGGCCCAGGCCTACCGCTACACGTTGAAGGACTACCTCAAGCTCGACCCGGCAGGAAAAAGATTCGAAAGAAAGGACAGCAGTCCCCAGGCGGGCGTCGTCTATGACCTCGTGCCCGGAGTGATCGTCGATCAGCACGGCGAATCTCCCGAACCCGTGTCGACGTATGCCGCCTGGGAGAAGACGTACGCTGAGAAGATCGCGGAGGAACAGAGGAAGAACGAGAGTTTCAACCGGGACGCCCGCACGCCGTCATTCGGCGCTCCGGGCGGGGGCTCCCTGGCATATGCCTCGAAGATCCCGGAGTACAAGGAGGCGCTGTCGTCGGTCGTTCGCCTGTATCGAGCGGGATACGCCGACGTGGAGGCGTATCGGGTCGGCGGGGCGTGGGAGGGGCGGTCAACGCCCGGCAACCTCGTCGATGGACTTGAGGGGAATGACGAGGTCGTCGCATGGCGACCGAGCGACGGAACCCAGATCAATGTCGGCGACTTCATCGGGTTCGATTTCGCACATCCCCTTGCCTTGACTTCGCTGAGTCTGTCGATCGCATCGCCCCCCCGGCCAGGACGCGTTCACGGAGCGGGGGAGTGGGGGAACCCGTCCATGACGGTCCACGCGTATGGAGAGCAAGACCCCGGTGACGACGACCTCCCCGCACACCTGAGGGAACTCAAACGTTGGAGACGCGTCAGCGCGTTCAAGGTTCTTCGTCCCGGCGACTACACCGCGGTCTTCTCGATTGATACGAACGGTGTGCCGTACAGCCGTTACCGGCTCATGTGCGACGGTGGGGGACTGCCGCAGGACTTCTGGTTCAGCGAGGCCACGTTCACCACAGTCGACGCTGGCGCGAGTCCCACGGCCGTTCTCGACATCCTGAAAGGAGCGGATTTCGGCATCGAAGACATCCGATCCCTGTTCCTCCAGGGTCTCCGCAACCCGAAGGAGGCTGGGCGGGCTGCGCAGCTGCGCCGCCATTTCGGCTCCCTGGACCCGGCCGCCGTCCTGGAGGACGCGCGCCTTCATTCCGACTGGACCGAGGCGGAGGTCAAACTGTTGGACGTTCTGCGGGCCAGCGGGGACGAGACACCGGGATGGGCGCCCGAGGCGCTGCTCAAGGCTGTTCGCCTGCGCGCGGCCGGGCAACACATCGACCTGCTCAATCTCGCACTGCCGTTCTTCGACGCGTTCCCGGCCGGAGACGAAGCACACCGTCGAATCCATGAGGCCTTGAAAGAAGGCAGCAAGGACACGAGCACCGATCCGGAGGCGATGCCGTTGTCCTGGATGCCCGATTGGCTGAAGGACATCGCGACCTTGTCGTCCCCGAGGGAAGGTGCGCACGGGCATGTCCAGGTCCGCCTCATCCCTCACGATCGTGCCAGGCACCTTGTCGACGCGCTGCATGCCAGACTGGTCGCGAGCATCGGTGAGACCGAGGCAAGACGAGTCACCACGCCGTGGTACCTGCACCTGGCGGCACTGACGGCGGCGGCCTCCCATCGGGATCTGTGTCTGCGGATAACTCCCACAGGCGATCAGGCCATCCAGACCGCGGTCGAGGCGGCCCTGTCGCGCCTGCAGGCCGCTTACGACAAGGGTCTGCTCAAGGTGGCGATCGCCACATCGATGCCACCCGTCGGCGACGTGGCCGCCTGGTCGATGTCGACGCAAAGCGGCGTGACCATGCATCTTTCGCCCGGGACCGACCTCGAGACCGAATACGGTCAGGCCCGGGACGGCCTGCCCATCCCGCGGTTGGAGGCGGGCGGCTTCACGGACATCGAAGCGGCGTCGCTGTTCGATCGTGGCGTTCAAACGCTGGCTCAGGTGACGCGCGCGATCGAATGGCGCAAATGCTTTCCAACCCTATCCTGGGAGAACGTCGCGGAGGGAACGCTTCATGAAGCGTCCCTGGAGGACGGACAGCGCGAGGAGCTGACAGCAGAGGGCGGGGAGGTCGGTCGCGGCCGAGGCGGTTTCACGCAGGCCCGGCTCGCCCAGTGGGTCGACCGGAAATTGCCGGTCGATGCGCCGGCCCTGTTCGACCCGGCCCTCCCGCGTCGGCACTTGTCGATCGTGCAGGACTGTCTGGACGACCTGGGGAGCTTCCCGGTGAACCCGGCGATCGCTGCCCAGTTGACGCTCGCCGCGGGCGGCGAGCCGGGCGCGTTGTCCGCCGCCATCGGCCTGGCCGCGAAACGGCAGCAGCGTCCTCACGATGCATCGACGGTGCCCGGCGCTTCGTCGTGGGCGCCGCCGGCCTTGCACGGGTTCGTCTCCCTGGAACCGGCCGGGAAGGGGAGGACGACTTCGTTCGATGCGCCCGTCTCCAACGTCCTCGACGCCTATGAGCGACTCCTCGGCACCTTGGACAAAGCGCTGCAGGAACAGGGCCACGCCCCGGACGCGACGGCTGAAGCGCTGCGGTCGAACTATCTCGAACTCGCCGTGATCCGCGCCGCCGTCGGCGGACAGCGGCTCCGTCTGCACATGCCGGCGGGAGAGTCGCCGCGGGAGCAGGCGTTCATGACGCTGATCGAGGCGAGGCTCGTCGCCTTGCAGGAGATGGAAGCGAGCGGTCTTCTCGATGTCCGGATCGTCTCGGCGCTACCCGTCGACGATCCTCTCCAACCGTGGACGACGGAGATCGTCGATGGCAAGTCCTGGCACCTGTCGCCGGACGCGTCGCCGGCAGCCTGGCTGCGCGCCAGGGCGTCGCAGGTGATCCCGCGGCTGGAAGCCGATGGATTCAGCGGGAAGGACGCGCGGGCGTTGTACGCGCTGGGCGTGAGGACGTCGGAACACGTGGCGCGTGCGATCGATCTGCGCAGGCACTTCTCCGGCCTGCCCCCGGAAGTCGTGGCGAAAGACATCGCATTGCCTCCCCTGCCTGCCGAGGACCGCGAGTACGCGATCTCCCTGGTCCGGACCCTCGCGCTGGGCTCGGCCGAGGTGCTTGCGGCCGTCCGTGGCAACAAGGTCAAGGTGCTTCGTGAGGTCGTCGTCAGCGAGGCCCACCTCCCGTATTCATGGAACGACCTTCTCGACCATGCCTACGGCAAGTGGTTTCCGCTCGTGAAGGAGTCTCCGGTCGACGGCCTTCTGGCGCGCCTGAAGACATCGCTTCGAACGTCCCTTGCCCATCTGACGCTCGACGCGGCGGAGTCGAGCGACGACCTCGCAGGCGTCCTGCTAGCGGCGGTCTCCGGCGCTCCCGGGCTCTTTCGCGCGTCGCTCAGCGAAGTCATCCAGCAGCTGCAATGGTGGCACGTCCGCCGCGACCGCGGGTCCGATGTCGTCCTGTCGCCTCGGTGGGCGCCCAGGCGTTTGCAGGGCATGGTCTCGCTCGGCGATGCCGGCGACGCCGGCGATGCCGGCGATGCCGGCGAAGGCGGCGAAGGCGGACCTGCGCTCGCGGCGCCGACCGCCATCGCGCTCCAGGCGTTCGAGGTCCTTCTGGAGACACTGGAAGAGGCGCTCCGTCGGCGAGGCGACAGCGAGGCTTCGGTGACGAAAGCCATGGGCCCCCACTTCCTGCGCCTGGCGGCCCTGCACGCCACCGCCAGCGGACGGCAGTTGCGGCTGCACGTGCCGGCGACGGGGGCGCCTGCGGATCGGGCGCTCAGGGACGTCCTCGACCGGGCGATCCCTTTCCTGGAGAAAGCCAGGAGCGCCGGCCTCGTCGATGTCGCGATCGCTTCGGCCGACCTGCCGATCGATCGGGAGAACGCCTGGGACGCCGTGATGGTCGATGGCCGGGTGCTGCATGTCTCGTCGAAGCGCCCGCTGGAGAGCGCGTGGAACGAAGCGCGGCGCAGCTACCCTTTCCATTGCCTGACGGCGGCCGGCTACGCGGACGATGAGGCGTGGTCGCTTCGGCAGGGGGGCGTCGGGACCGGCGACTCGCAGCGTCAAGCCGGGCTGCTCATGCAGGAGATGGCCGGCGAACGGACCACCCACCTGGGCGGAACGTCCGTCTCCGGGACGCAGACGGTCCCGTCGCCGATGAGCCTGCTGGCCGCACATCCGGCCTGACGCGGACGGATACTCCGTCGGCCATGAACCTGCATCGCGTCGATCTCGTCTCGCTGTCCCTCTTCAGCCTGGTGGCCCGCACGGGCAGCATCAGCAAGGGGGCGGCGCTGGCCGCGCTGGCGGTGGGTGCGGCGAGCAAGCGGCTGAGCGACCTGGAGCATTCGCTCGGCACGAGCTTGCTGGAGCGGCATTCGCGCGGCGTCACGCTGACCGCGGCCGGTCTGGCGCTGCAGCAGCATGCGCAGCGCATCCTCAGCGACGTGGACCAGATGACGGCCGACCTGTCCGACTATGCGTCGGGCCTGACCGGCGTCGTGCGGCTGTGGGCCAACACCTCGGCGGTCACGCAGTTCCTGCCGGAGCAGGTGTCCGCCTTCGTGCGCGACAACCCGCGCATCCGGATCGAGCTCGACGAGGCCGACAGCCACGAGATCGTGGTCGCGGTGCTGGACGGCCGCGCGGACCTGGGCATCTTCGCGGACCGCACGCCGGCGCTGGGCCTGCACGTCCTGAATTACCGGCACGACCGGCTGGTGCTGGTGGCGCCGGTGGGACATCCGCTCACGAAGCGCAGGACGGTCCGCTGGGAGCAGGCTGTCGAGCATGACTTCGTGACGCTGGCGAAGGCGACCTCGCTGCAGAAGCGGCTGGAGATGGAGACGGAGAAGCTCGGTCGGCGCCTGAAGAACCGCATCCAGGTGCGCAGCTTCGACGCGATGTGCCGCATGGTGGCCGCGGGCATGGGGATCGCGGTGCTGCCGGACGTGGCGGTCGAACCGCTGCTCAAGCCGCTGAACCTGCGGCGCGTGGGACTGGACGAGGCCTGGTCCGACCGGACGCTGCTCATCGGGGTGCGCGACCTCGATGCGCTGCCCAGGCATGTGCGGGTGTTCATCGATCATCTTTGCGAGGCTCGTTGATCGGCGCCTGTTCGCAAACGGCAGCATCGTGCCGGCAGTCGCCGAATGCCTCGGTCAACCGGCAGAGTATTGCCGCTTGAGGAGTTCATCGATGGGCGCCGCGCCCTCCGGTGTTGGGGCATCGCACTGTTTGTCTTGCATCCACGGGTAAGCACTTCTCATGCGATAAGCTGACGAGTTGCACCGAAATCGGAAAAAGCCCCATGCTCGAAGCCATCAAGCTGGAACGATTCACAGCGTTCGAACAGCTCAATCTCAGGTTTTCCCCAGGGCTGAACATCTTTGTCGGTGAGAACGGATGCGGGAAGACGCATCTGCTCAAGTTGATCTATTCGGCGTGCGACGTGAGTACGAGCCAGAAGAGCTTTGCCGAGAAGCTGAATCGTGTGTTCCTGCCATCCGGCGAGCAGATCGGCAGGCTTGTGCAACGCCGCTCCTCCAGTTCCACTTGCACTGCGGATGTGACGCGATCCGTGCAGGTCGATGGACAGACGAAGTCGTTGTCGCTCCGGCTGTCGATGTCCAACCACACGAAGGAACCAGTCAAGGCCACGGTGTCGGGGGCACATAAGCAGTGGCAAGAGCATCCGCTGACCTCGGTCTACATACCGGTGAAGGACATGATGGCCAATGCACCGGGCTTCCGCTCGTTGTACAGCCTTCGGCACATCCATTTCGAGGAGGTTTACGCCGACATCATCGACCGCGCATTTCTGGGGACCTTGAAGGGGCCCACCGACAAGGATCGCAAGCGCTTGCTGGACATCCTTCAGCAGTCGATGGAAGGCAAGGTGATCACGCGCAATGAAGAATTCTTTCTGAAGAGTCCTCAAGGCGAGCTCGAGTTCACCCTGCTGGCCGAAGGCATCAGAAAGCTAGGCTTGCTGTGGGTGCTCATTCAGAACGGCACCCTGCTGGATGGCAGTGTGCTTCTCTGGGACGAGCCCGAAGCGAATCTGAATCCCAAGCTGATGAAGACCGTCGTGCAGATCCTGATCGAACTGCAGCGTCTGGGCGTGCAGGTCTTTGTGACCTCGCACAACTACAACCTGCTCAAGGAGTTTGATCTTCAGCTCCAGCCTGAAGACAAGGTTCAGTTCCACAGTTTGTTCCGCGATGAGCATCGCAAGGTGAAGGCGGCATCCTTCGCAAATTACGACTCGCTGGAACCCAACGTCATTGACGAGACGCTAGGAGCGCTGGCCGATCGTGAGATTCGTCAGCAGATGGGGGACCTCGGACAATGAAGGTACGCGCCGACGGCTTTGAGTTCGATTTTCCTGACGCCATCGAGGCGCATGTGTTCGACGAGAAGGATCCCCAACATCCGAAATTCCATGGGTTGTCCCATGCGATGAAAGCTGTGGACATTGTGGTGGAGCTTCCCAACGACACCCTGTTCATCGAGGTCAAGGACTTCCACGCCCCGGATGACTACAACTTCAAAGTCGCCGCCTCCGAAGAAGAGCGGGGCGAACGACGAGCGCGCCTGAATCACCTGCGTGGGGTGCTGGTCCACAAACTTCGCGATACCTGGCTCTACCGTTGGTCCGAGCGGACGGCGGGCATTCCTGACAAGCCTGTGCGATATCTGTGCGTACTGACGCTGGACAACGGATTGCTTGGCGTGGTGAACAAGGAGCTCAAGCAAGCCATTCCGATTGGCCGGTCCGGACCGCGCTGGCAACGTGAATTGGCTCAGGTGTGCTTGGTGCTCAACCCCCAACGCTGGACCAGCGCCTTTCCGGGCTGGCAATTGAGCCGCTACTAGATCATTGGCGCATCTGGCGCATCTGGCGCATCTGGCGCATCTGGCGCGCCTGCAAGTTCGGTAAGCCTGTCAGGGCGAACCCCAGCCCGCTTTCGCGATCCGTGAAAGCTGGCGCCGCCACTCCGGTATTCCACCCGGAGGCGGACCTTCCCAGAATCCGTCTCCACAACAAGGAGACATCCAGCCATGGAAGGTTTGCAGGCGCTGCAAGGATTGCGCGTCGTCGAGATGGGCCAGCTGATCGCCGGTCCGTTCGCCGGGAAGACGCTCGGCGACTTCGGCGCCGACGTGGTCAAGATCGAAGCCCCCGGCAGCGGCGACCCGCTGCGCAACTGGCGCATGATCCAGGACGGCACCTCCGTCTGGTGGCAGGTCCAGTCGCGCAACAAGCGCTCGATCGCCCTCGACCTCCGACAGAAGGACGGCCAGGACATCGCCCGCGCGCTGATCGCCGAAGCCGACGTCCTGATCGAGAACTTCAGACCTGGCACCCTCGAGGGCTGGGGCATGTCGCATGAAGCGCTCTCGAAGACCAACCCCGGCCTGATCATGCTGCGCATCAGCGGCTACGGACAGACGGGGCCCTACCGCGACCTGCCGGGCTTCGGCGTGATCGGCGAAGCGATGGGCGGCCTGCGTCACCTGACGGGAGAACCCGGCCGCGTGCCGGTGCGCTGCGGCATCTCGATCGGCGACACGCTCGCCGCGTTGCACGGCACGATCGGCGTGCTGACCGCCCTCTATCACCGCAAGGTCAATGGCGGCCGCGGCCAGGTCATCGACGTGGCGCTCACGGAAGCGGTGCTCAACGTGATGGAGAGCCTGGTCCCCGAATACAGCGCCTTCGGCGCCGTGCGCGGTCCGGCCGGCTCCGCGCTGCCCGGCATCGCCCCGTCGAACGCGTACCCCTGCGCGGACGGCGTCGTACTGATCGCCGGCAACGGCGATTCGATCTTCAAGCGGCTGATGCAGGTCATCGGCCGCGAGGACCTCGCCAGCGACGAGGCGCTCGCCAACAACGCCGGCCGCGTCGCCCGCGTCGAGGAGATCGACGCCGCCATCGGCGCCTGGGCCGCGACGCGCACCGTCGACGAAGTGCTCGCGCCGCTGGGCGAGGCCAGCGTGCCCGCCGGCCGCGTCTACACCGCCCAGGACATCGTCGAGGACCCGCACTTCCGCGCCCGCGACATGATCATCAGGCAGCAGACGCGTGACGGTCACGAACTGGACGTGCCGGGCATCGTGCCCAAGCTGATGGGGACTCCCGGTGCCGTGCGCCGCGCCGCGCCGCGACTGGGCGGCGACACCGACGAGGTGCTGCGCGAGATCGGCCTCAGCGCCGAACAGATCGCCGCGCTCCGCGACCGCAAGATCGTTTCCTGAGGGCCCCGCGATGTCTGCTTCCCCTTCTTCCTCCGCGTCCTCTTCCATCACGGGCGTCGCCGCCCGCGCACCGTCCGATGTCTGGACCGGCGCCGGCCGCCGCGTCTTCATGCAGGACGTCGGCACCCGCGACGGCCTGCAGTCGGAGACCACCTTCGTGCCGACCGCCGACAAGATCGCGCTGGTCGACGCGCTGTCGCAAGCCGGTCTCGCCAAGGTCGAGGTGACCGCCTTCGTCTCGCCGAAGGCGATCCCCGTGCTGGCCGACGCCTCCGAGGTGATGGCCGGCATCACCCGCCAACCGGGCGTGATCTACACGGTGCTGGTGCCCAACGTCCGCGGCGCCGAGCGCGCCATCGAGGCCCGCGCCGACGAGCTCAACCTGGTGATGTCCGCCAGCGAGAGCCACAACCTGTCCAACCTGCGGATGACGCGCGAGCAGTCCTTCGCCGGCCTGGCCGAGGTCGCCGCGATGGCGCACCAGGCCGGCATCGCGGTGAACGTCTCGCTGTCCTGCTCGTTCGGCTGCCCGATGGAAGGCGACGTGCCGTTCGAGACGGTGCTGGGCTGGTGCGGCCACTTCCTCGAGGACCTCGGCGCGCGCGGCGTGACCTTGTGCGACACGACCGGCATGGCCTATCCGACGCAGGTCGTCGCGCTGGTCCGCGCCTATCGCGAGCGCTGGCCCGAGGCCCAGCTCACGCTGCACTTCCACAACACGCGCGGCATGGGCCTGGTCAACGTGATCGCCGCGATCGACGCTGGCGCGGATCGCTTCGACGCGTCGCTGGGCGGCATCGGCGGATGTCCGTACGCGCCGGGCGCGACCGGCAACGTCTGCACCGAGGAAATCGTCCATGCGTTGCAGTGCATGGGCTGCGACACCGGCGTGGATCTCGAACGCCTGATCGCCGCGGCGAAGCGTCTGCCGCCGCTGATCGGCCACCCGGTGCCGAGCCAGATCGTCAGCGCCGGCCGGCGGCTGGACCTCCACCCGCGGCCGCGCGACTTCGACGCCATCCGCGAACGCGCGCTGGCCCGCGACGCCTGAGCTTTTCCCGCTTCACCTTCACGACAACGCCGCCGTCGAGCGGCTTCCCCGGAGACAAGACCATGAACCGAATCCGCCGCCGCCTCGCCGTGGCCGCTCCCGCCGCTGCGCTGATCGCGACCGCCGCCGCGCTGGCGCCGACGACCGCCGCCCACGCGCAGGCCTACCCGAACAAGCCCATCACCATGCTGGTCGGCGCCGCGCCCGGCGGCACCACCGACATCGCTGCGCGCATGCTGGCCGAGCCGCTGGGCAAGGCGCTGGGGCAGACGGTGGTGGTGGACAACCGCTCCGGCGCCAGCGGCGCGCTGGCCGCGGTCGCGACCAAGCGCGCGGAGCCGGACGGCTACACCATCCTGATGCAGTATTCCGGCTACCACGTGATCACGCCGCACATCCAGAAGGCAGCCTGGGACCTGAAGGATCTGCGACCCGTCGCCAACGTGCTGACCGCGCCGCAGCTGATCGTCCTGCGCGAGGGCGTGCCCGCGAAGACCACCGCCGAACTCATCGCCTACGCGAAGAAGAACCCCGGCAAGCTGTCGTTCGCGTCCTCGGGCAACGGGTCGCTGCAGCACGTCACCGGCGTGATGCTGGAGCAGCAGGCCGGCATCCAGATGATCCACGTCCCGTACAAGGGCACGGGCCCGGCGCTGCAGGACCTGCTGGGTGGCCAGGTCGACCTGACCTTCGGCACGCCGCCGCCGTTCATGCCCTTCATCGCGGCGGGCAAGCTGCGTGCGGTCGCGGTGACGGGCAAAGAGCGGCTGTCTTCGCTGCCCGACGTGCCGACCGCCACGCAGGCCGGGTTGCCCAACCTGGACGCCGGTTCGTGGTTCGCGGTCTTCGCGCCGGCCAAGGTGCCTCAGGCCGTGGTCGACAAGCTGACGACCGAGATCCAGAAGATCATGGCCACCCCCGAGTTCAAGAAGAAGGCCGCCGAGCTCGGCGCCACCGCGGACTACATGAACCCGCAGCAGCTGCAGGCCCATTCGGATGCGGAATTCCAGCGCTGGGGCAAGGTGATCTCGTCGGCGAAGATCCAGGCGGACTGAGCGCTGCGCGAGGACGCCGTCAACGCGGAAAAAGGAGGGTGGCCGGGCTGAGCGGGTAGCGTGGTCCGTCGGTGTCGCCCTCTGGCGCGGACGACGACCGCGCGGCATCCCAGGTCGCCGGGCAGTACATCCCGTCGCCCGTGTCGATCGGATGGAAGACCACATCGACATCGGGATCGACATCGACATCGACATTGAGCGGGTCCTTGGCATCGGCGTACTTGTCGCCCCACAGGACTTGGCCCGAGCTCGGGTCCAGCTTGTAGATCAGTGTCTTTCCGGGCGCTCTCTCCAGCAACTCGCCGCCAGGCAGCACCGAGAGCCGATGAGAGAGGAATCTGCCCGTCTGCCGATCGACGACCATGCCGACCCGCTCCGTGTACGCCGTGACTCGCGCTGTCGGGCGCAGCAGGTGTCGTTGACGCGCGGCGATCAGGAAATCGGCGGCAAAGTGTCCTGGAAATGCAGGCGACGCCAGCGCGCAGGAGATCAGGGTGATCGCATGGACACGCGCCTGCAGTTTCAGACTCGTCATCACCTGCGCAAGGCGCTCGGCAAGCGTCTCCGGTGTGTAGCCGTTGAGCGAGGGACGGTCGCCCGTGCCGAGGCGGCCGCCGTGCCCGAAGAATTCCACCTTGATCGGGTGCCCCTTGCGCCAGTCGTGGAGCAGGTGGCGACCTTCGATGACCCGGCAGACGCCATGCCTGTTCGCCTGGATGAGCACGCAGTTGTCGGGGTAAGTCACTCGCTGAGCGGCAGCGTAAGTCAGCAGGTCGAGTTCCGGCGACAACTGGACGACCAGACGCAGGGCTGAATCCTGCTTGAGCCTGGGCGTTTCTTCCGGAAGCTTGAAAGGAGCGCGACGCCATTCCTGAACGCGACGATCGGCCGCTTCCAGCTCACCGGGATCCAGGGCGGCTCGGGCGTGAGCCACGTTGCGGTCATCCCTCACCCATCCGGAGGGCGTCACGGTCGCCACGGGAAGTCGTCCCAGCCGGATGACGCATCCGTCCGTGCTCAGCTCGGGCGGGACCAGACGCCAGAGGCAGTCGAGGTCGCCGAAGCGTGCATCGGCGAAGCGGTCCAGCAGATCGATGGCCGCGTCCTGCTCTCGAAGGTGGACCTCCGACGAACCCGGTGGACAGGGGAGGAACCGCAGGATCGACCGCTTGGGCCGCGCTTCGCTGTCGGAAGAAAAGCGCACCGCGATGAGACCGCGCTCGCGGTCCAGGGTCTGGGTCGCTTTCGGTCGGCTCGCCGATAGTCGGGGCATCGGCAGGCCGACCAGGGCGATCGGCGGCTTGACGTCCTTTTCCGGGTCGCGGGGCGAGACGGCGTCTTGTGGTGTCGGATCGGTGGGTTCGGGCATCGAGCAACTGGCGTCGGAACGGTCCTCCAGAAGTTGCGCTGCCTGAGCGTCCGGTTCGGATCAACGACGGATGACTTGTCGACGCCCTACCCGGCGGGTGGACGTCAGATCGCCACCAGCCCCCGCACCTCGGCCGTCTGCATGTCCGCGTTGCTCCCCCGCGCGATCACGCTCCCGCGTTCGAGGACGAGGAACTCGTCGGCCAGTTCCGCGGCGAAGTCGTAGTACTGCTCGCACAGCAGGATCGCGACCGGGTGGCCGTCGAGGCCCTCGTCGGCCAGGCGTCGGATGACGCGGCCGATGTCCTTGATGATGCTCGGCTGGATGCCTTCGGTGGGCTCGTCCAGGATCAGCAGCTTCGGCGATGCCGCCATCGCCCGCGCGATCGCGAGCTGCTGCTGCTGGCCGCCCGACAGGTCGCCGCCGCGACGCTTCAGCATCTGCTTCAGGACCGGGAAGAGCGCGTACAGGTGCTCTGGAACCGGCGTGCCGCCCGGCTTGCTCGCCAGACCCATGCGCAGGTTCTCCTCGACGGTCAGGCGGGCGAAGATCTCTCGGCCCTGGGGCACGTAGCCGATGCCCGCCCGTGCGCGCTGGTAGGGCGTGGCGCGCGTGATGTCCGCGCCGGCCAGCGTGACCTGGCCCGCGCGGATCGGCACCAGGCCCATGAGGCTTTTCAGCAGGCTGGTCTTGCCTACGCCGTTGCGACCGAGCAGCACCGTGATGCGTCCCGGCGACGCACTCACCGACACGTCGCGCAGGATGTGCGAGCCGCCGTAGTACTGCTGGATGCCGGCGGCTTCGAGCATCGGCGATTCCGACGCGGCGCCGGCCGCCGGACCGGTCCGTTCCTGAAGTTCAACGTCCAAGGTACACCTCGATCACGCGTTCATCGGCTTGCACCTGAGCGAGCGTTCCCTCCGCCAGCACAGCGCCTTCGGCCAGCACCGTCACCTTCTCCGCGATGCGGTCGACGAAGCCCATGTCGTGCTCGACGACGATGATGCTGTGCCTGCCCTTCAAGGTCAGGATCAACTCCGCCGTGCGCTCGGTCTCCTGGTCCGTCATCCCGGCCACGGGCTCGTCGAGCAGCAGCAGTTTCGGATCCTGGACCAGCAGCATGCCGATCTCCAGCCACTGCTTCTGTCCGTGGCTCAGCAGACCCGCGGCGCGCGTCATCTGGTCGTCGAGGCGGATCAGCGTCAGCACCTCGGCGAGCCGGTCCCGCTGCGCGCCGCTGAGCACGCCCCACAACGAGGCCCGCAGCGCGCGCGAGCCCTGCAGCGCAAGTTCGAGGTTCTCGTAGACGCTGAGCGCCTCGAACACCGTCGGGCGCTGGAACTTGCGGCCGATGCCGAGCTGCGCGATCTCGGCCTCGCTGTGGCGCAGCAGGTCGATGGTGCCGCCGAAGAACACCGTGCCCGAATCGGGCCGGGTCTTGCCGGTGATGATGTCCATCATCGTGGTCTTGCCCGCGCCGTTCGGGCCGATGATGCAGCGCAGTTCGCCGGGCGCGATGTCGATGGACAGGCCGTTGATCGCGCGGAAGCCGTCGAAGCTGACGAAGACGTCCTCCAGGTACAGGATGCGGCCATGCGCCAGGTCCAGCTGGCCCGGCAGCACGACGCGACCGTAACCGGGACCGCTGGCGGCGCGCAGCCGCTCCTCGCCTTGCTCGAGCAGGTCGGGGCTCATGCCTTCGTCTCCACGGTCTTGCCGGACTTGCCGCCCAGTTTGCGCCTGACCAGTCCTGCGATGCCGTCCGGCATGAACAGCGTGACGGCGACGAACAGCGCGCCAAGCAGGTAGAGCCAGTATTCCGGCGCGAACTGCGTCAGCCAGCTCTTCGCGCCGTTGACCGCGAAGGCGCCGACGATCGGTCCCACCAGCGTGCCGCGCCCGCCGACCGCGGCCCACACGGCGATCTCGATCGAGTTGGCGACGCTCATCTCGCCGGGGTTGATGATGCCGACCTGCGGCACGTACAAGGCGCCGGCCAGACCGCAGATCAGCGCCGACAGCACCCACGCGGCCAGCTTGTAGGGCAGCGGCGAGTAGCCGCAGAACATCAGCCGCGACTCCGCGTCGCGCACGGCGCTGAGCACGCGGCCGAACTTCGCGCGGGTCAGCCAGCGCAGGCCGAGATAGCAGCCGACCAGCGCCACCGCGCTCAGCACGAACAGCGTCATGCGCATCCCGGGCGTCGTGATCGACAGCCCGAGCAGCCGCTTGAAGTCGGTGAAACCGTTGTTGCCGCCGAAGCCGCTCTCGTTGCGGAAGAAGAACAGCATCGCGGCGTAGGTCATCGCCTGCGTGATGATCGAGAAGTACACGCCCTTGATCCGCGAGCGGAACGCGAAGAAGCCGAAGACGAACGCGAGCCCGCCGGGGACCAGCAGCACGAGGAGCAGGGTCGCCAGGAAGCTGTCGCTGAGCGCCCAGTGCCAGGGCAGTTCCTTCCAGTCGAGGAAGACCATGAAGTCGGGCAGGGTGCTGCGGTACTGGCCGTCGGTGCCGATCTCGCGCATCAGGTACATGCCCATCGCGTAGCCGCCGAGCGCGAAGTACAGCCCGTGCCCCAGCGACAGGATGCCCGCGAAGCCCCAGATCAGGTCCATCGCCAGCGCGCACATCGCGTAGCAGCAGAACTTGCCGAGCAGGCTGATCCAGTAGCCGTCCACGTGCAGCGGATGGCCGGCGGGCACCAGCAGGTTCAGCGACGGCAGCAGCACGCAGGCGACGGTGAGCGCGGCCAGCACGGCGATCCAGCCGGTGCGGCCGAGCAGGTCGGGGCGTTGCGGGAGCAGCAGCGTCGTGCGCGCCTCCGCTGGCGAAGCGGCGGAAGCGCCGGGGAGACCGGGTGAGGCAACAGCCATGGAAACGGAGGAGGTCGCGGTCATGAGGGGATCCCTGCGCATTCAGGACTCCTGCGCGCGGCCCTTGACCGCGAACAGGCCCTGCGGCCGCTTCTGGATGAAGACGATGATGAAGAGCAGCACGGCGATCTTGGCGAGCACGGCGCCGACGACGCCTTCCAGCGCCTTGTTGGCCAGGCCGAGTCCGAGCGCCGCGAGCACGGTGCCGGCGAGCTGGCCCACGCCGCCGAGCACGACGACCATGAAGGCGTCGACGATGTAGCTCTGGCCGAGATCCGGGCCGACGTTGCCGACCTGGCTGAGCGCGCAGCCGGCCAGGCCGGCCAGGCCCGAGCCGAGGGCGAAGGCGTAGGTGTCCACGCGGGCCGTGGGCACGCCCATGCAGGAGGCGATCGGGCGGTTCTGCGTGACGGCGCGGACGAACAGGCCGAGCCGCGTGCGCGCGATCAGGAGGGACATGCCGCCGAGCACGACGAGCGCGAAGACGATGATCACGAGCCGGTTGGCCGGCAGCGCGAAGCCGGGCATGAGACCGGGCAGGAGCGCGAGCGAGCCGCCCATCCACGACGGGCTTTCCACCGCGACGTTCTGGGCGCCGAAGAGCGAGCGCACCGCCTGCATCAGGACCAGGCTCAGGCCCCAGGTGGCGAGCAGCGTCTCCAGCGGCCGGCCGTAGAGCCAGCGGATGACGGTGCGCTCCAGCGCCGCGCCGACCAGCGCCGACGCGAGGAAGGCCGCGGGCATGGCGACGATCAGGTAGGCGTCGAACCAGCCCGGCAGCCATTGGCGGAAGGCGACCTGGACGAGGTAGGTCGCGTAGGCGCCGATCATCATCAGCTCGCCGTGCGCCATGTTGATGACGCCCATCAGGCCGTAGGTGATGGCCAGGCCGAGCGCGACCAGCAGCAGGATGCTGGCCAGGCTGATGCCGGTGAACAGCGCGCCCAGGCGTTCGCCCCAGGCGAGGGTGTCCTCGACCGCGCGCAGTGATCGCTGCAGCGCGCGTCTGACCTCGGGGTCCTGTTCGTCGGACAGGCGCTGGTTGAGCAGCAGCCGCGTCTCGGGGCTGTGCGATTCGCCGAGCAGCCTGGCGGCCGCGAGGCGCTTGGCGGCCTCCGGGCTCGCGGCGAGCGCGGCGGCACGGGCGAGCTTCAGCGCGCCGAGGACGGTCGCGTCCTGTTCCTTCGCGATCGCAGTGTCCAGCAGCGCGACGCGGGCGTCGTCGCCGCCGGCGTCCATCAGCGCCTTCGCGGCGGCGAGGCGTTCGGCCTTGTCCGCGCTCGACAGATGGAGCGCGGCGAGCGCGCCGTCGAGTTCGCCGCGCAGCCGGTTGTTGAGCATCACATCCTCGAGCGAGGACGACGCGTCCGGCGACAGCGTCACGGCCGCGCCGGTGGCGGCGTCGAGGAACCCGTCCGCGCCGGTCCCGGTTGCGATCAGCACGCGCTGATCGGGCCCGAGCTTCACGCGCTCGTCCGACAGGGCCTGCAGCAGCACGGCCGTGCGCTCATCCGGCGCCGCGACGAGCTTGCCGATCGCGGCGATGCGGTCATCGGTCTCGCCCTGCGCGACGGACAGCGCCTGCGGCTGCGTGAGCGCGTGCGCCAGGGGCGCGAGGCCGCACAGCGCCAGGATCCATCCGAGGAGCAGGGCGCGCCGCATCACTTCTTCGCCGGCTCGTCAGGCTTGCCTTCGTTGCCTGCGATGTACGGGCTCCACGGCTTGGCCTTCACCGGCGCGGGCGTCTTCCACACGACGTTGAACTGCCCGTCCGCGCGGATCTCGCCGATGAACACCGACTTGTGCAGGTGGTGGTTCTTCTCGTCCATCTTGGACGTGATGCCCGACGGCGCGCTGAAGGTCTGGCCGGCCATCGCGGCGATCACCTTGTCGGTGTCGGTCGACTTGGCCTTCTCCACCGCCTGCTTCCACATGTTGATGCCGATGTAGGTGGCCTCCATCGGATCGTTGGTCAGCGGCTTGTCCTTGTGGCCCGGCAGGTTCTTGGCCTTGGCGTAGGTCGACCACTTCTTGATGAAGGCGTCGTTGGTCGGGTTCTTGATCGACATGAAGTAGTTCCACGCCGCCAGATGGCCGACCAGCGGCTTGGTGTCCACGCCGCGCAGCTCTTCCTCGCCGACGGAGAAGGCCACCACCGGCACGTCCTTGGCCTTCAGTCCCGCATTGCCCAGTTCCTTGTAGAACGGCACGTTGGAGTCGCCGTTGATCGTCGACACCACCGCGGTCTTGCCGCCCGCCGAGAACTTCTTGATGTCCGCGACGATGGTCTGGTAGTCGCTGTGGCCGAAGGGGGTGTACTTCTCGTCGATGTCCGAGTCCTTCACGCCCTTGCTCTTCAGGTAGGCGCGCAGGATCTTGTTGGTGGTGCGGGGATAGACGTAATCGGTGCCCAGCAGCACCCAGCGCTTGGCTCCGCCGCCGTCCTTGCTCATCAGGTAGTCGACCGCGGGGATCGCCTGCTGGTTGGGCGCCGCGCCGGTGTAGAAGACGTTCTTGCTGAGTTCCTCGCCCTCGTACTGCACGGGGTAGAAGAGCAGGCCGTTGAGTTCCTCGACCACCGGCAGCACCGACTTGCGCGACACCGAGGTCCAGCAGCCGAAGATCACCGCGACCTTGTCCTGGGTCAGCAGCTGGCGGGTCTTCTCCGCGAACAGCGGCCAGTTGGAGGCCGGGTCGACGATCACCGGCTCCAGCTTCTTGCCCAGCACGCCGCCCTTGGCGTTGATCTCGTCGATGGCCATCAGGACGGTGTCCTTGAGCACGGTCTCCGAGATCGCCATCGTGCCCGACAGGCTGTGCAGCACGCCGACCTTGATGGTATCGGCGGCGAAGGCGGGCAGGGCGGCGAGGTTCAGGCCGGTCAGCGCGCCGGCGACGGCCAGGGTCTTGAGCGCGTGGCGGCGCTGGGGGCGCGAGGATTTCGACGGATGCGAGGACATGGGGAGCTCCGGTGGATGAAGGAAGACTTCGGCGGACTTCGCAGGACTTCGGGAAGTGAGCGGATGCTAGGAAGACGCAGGCGAGGGGCATATACGGCACATGGCGTACATGCGGTCAGAATGGGTCATGCACATCCAGACCCACAACGATCGCGTGTTCACCGTTCCGGGTTTCCTCTCCCCCGAGGAATGCACCGAAGTGATCGCGCTGGCGGAGCAGAGCGGCTTCGACGCCGCGACGGTCCGGCTGGAGGCGGGCCAGCAACTGCTGGCCCACATCCGCAACAACGAGCGGACGATGCTGGCCAGCGCTTGCTGGGTCGACACGCTGTGGGAGCGGCTGCGGCGACTCCCGCTGCCGGAACTCGACGGCTCGCGCGCGGTGGGCCTGCCCCGGGCCTTGCGCTTCTACAAGTACTCGGCGGGCCAGCGCTTCCGCATGCACAAGGACGGGCCGTGGCGCGAGGACGGCCTCGTGAGCCGGCTGAGCTTCCTGGTCTATCTGAACGAGGGCTTCGAGGGCGGCGAGACGGGCTTCCGCGACTTCGTCGTGCGGCCCCGGACCGGCGGAGCGCTGGTCTTCGTCCACGACACCTGGCACGAGGGCGCGCCCGTCACCTCGGGGACCAAGTACGTGCTGCGCTCCGATGTGATGTACGCGCCCAAGCGCGACGCCGCGGCGGATCCTGGGAGCGAGTCGACGCACGACTCCGGATACGACTCCCGGTATGACTCCCGATACGACTCGCGCTTCGATCCGAACGCCGGCGACGGTGACCGCTCGTAACACCTCTAAGAAGTGTGCGTGCACCGCCGGCGCGGTCCTGTCGTTGATGCAACATGCTGGCCCTTCCCGGGACGAGGTCGTGACCTCGGGGAAGAGGACCGAAGAAGAACTCCGAACAACAGGAAAGAACCAGGAGGTACCGCGATGACGACAACTGCGATGAATGCGACAACTGCGATGAGAGGAATGACGACGACCGCCCGGCGCCAGGCGCGCGCGATGGCGCGGACGTGCCAGGCCGTGCTGGCGGCGCTGATGCTGCTGGTAGCGATGCTGACGGGCACGTCGGCCTGGGCGGCGCGCGACGACGGCCAGTGGCAGATCCTGAATGCGCGTTACGGCACCTCGCAGCGCAACATGGACGTGACCGGCACCCTGAAGGAACTGGCCCGGCGCGACGACCGCGTGCGCGTGACCAACGAGTTGTTCGGCAACGACCCGGCCCATGGCCAGACGAAGACGCTGCGCATCTACGCGCGCAACCGCAACGGCGACAACCGCACCTTCGAATTCCGCGAGGGCAGCGTCATCGACGGCAACGATTTCACCGGCTGGCGCGGCGGCGACTGGGGCCACGGCGGCGGCAGCGGCAGCTGGGAAGGCGGCGGCGGTCATGACGACGGCGCGTACGCGATCCTGGGCGCGCGCTACGGCGCGGCGGAAGGCAGCATCGACGTGACCGGCCGCCTGCGCGAGCTGGCGCGTCGCGACGCGAAGGTGCGGGTGACCAACGACCTGTTCCGCGACGATCCGGCGGTCGGCCGCACGAAGACGCTGCGCATCTATGCGCGCGACCGCAGCGGGCAGGTCCGGACCTTCGACTACCGGGAAGGCTCGTGGATCGACGGCGGCCAGTTCACCGGCTGGGGCCGAGGCGACTGGGGGCAGGGCGGCTGGAACGGCGGCTGGGACGGCCGTCCGGGCAGCCCGACCAACCCGGGCGGCTACAACCCCGGCGGTCAGGGCCCCGCGCAGGACCAGCGACTGAACATCGTGCGCGCCACCTACGGCAACGGCGGACGTTTCGTCGACGTGACGGACCGCCTGCGCAACATCAGCCGCGGCGGCCGCCTCGACATCCGTGTCGACAACGACCTGGTCGGCCGCGACCCGGCCCACGGCGAGACCAAGACCCTGCGCGTGTACTACACGCTGGGCCGCGGCAAGGAGCAGATGCGCGAAGCGCGCGAGGGCGATCGGCTCCGGCTGCCTTGAGTGCGAGGCGACTCGCCGCCTGCGCGGCGAGCGTTGAGATCGAGCACTGCGATTGAAGAACGAGAGCCCCGCGAGGGGCTCTCGTCGTTTCAGAACATCGTCGACCGATGCGCGCCGAAGCCGGCCATCGCGCCGTCGGACACGGCCAGCGTGACGCTGCCGGCCGCGCGGGCGGCGTCGCCGCAGGCGAACACGTGGGGCACGCTGGTGTCCTGCATCGGCCCGACCTTGATGAACGGTCCCATCGGACCTTCCTCCATCGCGCAGCCGAGCTGCGCGGCGATGGTGCTCGAAGGTGTCGTGCGCGGCTGGGTGAAGAGGCCGTCCATCGTCAGCGTCCGGCCGTCACGCAGCACCACGTCGGCGAAGCCGTCGATGCGGGCGATGGGCGTCGGCTCCACGCGCGTGCCGCGGCGGGCGAACTCGTCGAGGTCCTCGGCGCTGGGCTCGTAGACGCCGTTCAGGAACAGCGTGGGCACGCCCCAGTCCGGCAGCATCATCGCGTGGTGCTGCGCCAGCGGGGACGCGGCAACGATGCCGATGCGGCCCTGGTCCAGCTCGTAGCCGTGGCAATACGGGCAATGGAAGATGCTGCGGCCCCAGCGCTCGGCGAGGCCGGGCACGGGCGGCAGTTCGTCGCGGACGCCGGTGGCCAGGATCAGGCGCCCGGCGCTGACGGCGACATCGCCGACGCGGAATTCGAGGCGCCCGTCCGGCGCCACGCGTCCGTCGTCGGCGAGACCGGACATCCACTGCACGGTCGGATAGAGCCGCAGCTGGCGTCGCGCTTCCTCGGCGATCGCACCCGGCGCGCGGCCGTCCTGCGTCAGGAAACCGTGCGCTTGGCCGTCGTGATCGTCGACGCACTGGTTGCGCCGCTGTCCTGCGTCGACCACGAGCACCTGACGGCGCGCCCGTGCCAGTTGGAGCGCGGCGGCCATCCCTGCGTAGCTGCCGCCGATGACGGCGAAATCAATCTTCATGGTGATGCTCCTCAAGACGATGGGGCGCATGGCCGAGCTCGACCATGCGCTGGTGGAAGTCGCGGGCCAAGGTGGCGAGCGTGACGGCGCCCAGCCGCTTCAGCAGGAGCGCTTCGGCTTCCTGCACGGCGGTGCCGAGTGCGTCGTTGACGGCGCGGGCGACGAGGCACTCCGGGTGTTCCTCGCGGAAGCCGAGCGACACCAGCGACGGCCCGCCGAGCGCCTCATGCACGTCACGCAGGGTGATGCGCTCCAGCGGACAGGACAGCACCCAGCCACCGCCATGGCCCTTGGCGGAGGCGACGAAGCCGGCCTCGCGCAGGCCGCCCATCAGGCGCCGCAGAACGACGGGGTGGGTCTGCATCGCGGCGGCGAGCGCTTCGGACGTCGACGGCCCGTCGCCCTCGGCCATGTGCAGCAGCACGTGCAGAACGTCGGACAGCTGGCTGTTGGATTTCATGCAACATTATGAGTTGCGAGACATTGTCAATGTTCGGCGAGGGGCTTTGGCGCCAGCGCCACACGGCATCTGGGAAGCACGAACGAGTAGCGCTAGGCTGAGGCAAATTGCCACAGGAGTTCCCATGTCCTCGAATTCGGTCCGCGTCAGCGCTGAGCTTTTTCAGTCCGCCCAGGAGCAGGGCGAGGAGATGATGCGATCGGCTGCACAGCAGGTGGAGCATTGGGCTCGGCTGGGAAAGGCCTTGGAAGAGGCCGGTCTGTCGACCGATGAAATGCTCGCGGTGCTGCGAGGCACGGCGAGCAGAGCCGCAAAGGCACCCAAGGCAAAGCGCTCGCTGGCTGTTGAGGTTGTCAGTGAGGAAGAACTCTGGGCGCACAAGCGCGCAAAGCAGGCGAAGGACATCGCGAACGTGAACGCGGGCAAGGTGCCGGCGATGGCGATGGGCTGGTTCTCCTCCAAGCGCGTCAAGCAGGCTGAGATTCCCAACTCTCCCTACTGAGCATGACCACGTCGCCGAAGCTCGACGCGGTCGATGCGGATCTGCTGCAGGCGATCGTGCCTGCTTGTGCTCCGCAGTTGGAAGGTGTGCGGGTGGTGCAGTGGCAGCGAGCGAAGGCCGCAAGCTGACGCCTCACACCTCCCACTGCGGATGCATCTCCCTCACTCGCGTGAGCGCCATCGAGGCGGCCGCGGTCCGGGTCTCCACGCCGAGCTTGGCATGGATGCGCTCCAGGTGCTTCTTCACCGTCGCCGGGCTGGCGCCGAGGATCTCGCCGATGTCGCGGTTGATCTTGCCCTTCACCACCCAGTAGAGGACCTCGGCCTCGCGCGCCGTCAGGCTGAAGGCCAGCCCCAGCGAGCGGATCACCGCGACGTCAGACACCTCGCGCATCACGATCAGCCAGTCGCCGCCCGCCGCCGCGCCGACCGCCGGACTTGATGCGGCCCCTGCGCCGGGTGTCTCCTCGCCGATGCAGTGGTGCAGCCGGAAGCTCAGCCGCCGCGCGCCGAGCTCGGCGCACAGCCGCGCCGGCTCCTGCGGCGGCATGCCGTCGGCGGGCGTGTGGCTCGCCATCTCGTCCAGCGTCTTGCGCAGCCACGCCAGCACCGGCGCCGGCGTCTGCGGCGCGATCGTGCCGTAGTAGAGCTGCAGCAGCTCGCGCGCCAGCGGCGTCTGCCACAGCAGCCGACCCGACGACGCGCGCACCGCGATGCTCGCGTAGCCGAAGGCGTCCAGCGCCTGGCGCGTCTGCCGCGCCTGCCGCGCGCCCTGCAGGTGGACCTGCATGCGCGCCAGCACCGCGCGCGGATCCAGCGGCTTGGTCACGTAATCGACCCCGCCGGCCTGCAGCGCGGCGACCAGGTGCTCCGTCTCCGTCAGCCCCGTCATGAAGATGATCGGGATGTGCGCCGTCGACGGATCGGCCTTCAGCCGACGCGCGACCTCGAAGCCGTCCATGCCCGGCATCATCGCGTCCAACAGCACGATGTCGGGACGCCCCTGCTGCACGCAGGCCAGCGCGGCCTCGCCGCTGGTGGCCGCCAGCACGATGTAGCCATGCTCGTCGAGCGCATCGTGCAGCAGCGACAGGTTGTCGGGCACGTCGTCCACCATCAGGACGCGATCGCCTTGCTGCTGGTCCAGCAGCGCGGCCACGGCGGAGGGAAGCGCAGAGTTCATGATCACGCGGGGTTCTCGCTGCGCGCCAGGCCGCGCAGCATCGCTTCAAACTGGAACTGCCGCGCCGATGCGCGCTGGGTTTCGCAGAAGGGTCGCCAGGCGGCGTCCGCCGCCTCGATGGCGTCGAGCTGTTGCAGCACGCCGCGGTAGTAGCCGAGCTGCAGCGCCTCGCGCAGTCCGGTCAGCCGATCGGCCGGCGGCGTCTCTACCGGCACGACGGGCGCGGCCGGCTGCCGGTCGGCGGTCGCGCGCTCGGGGCCGACGCGCCAGGAGAGCGACAGCTGCTCGGTCAGCCAGTCCAGCAGCAGTTCGTGCCGCACCGGCTTGAGGATGAAGTCGCGCGCGGCGATGCCGGCATCGTTGTCCTGGCCCCGTTCGAAGGCGTTCGCCGAGACCACCGCCACCGCCGGCGCCTTCACGCCGAGGTCGCCCAGCATGCGCCGCAGCCGCCGGATCGTTTCCCAGCCGTCGATGCCGGGCATCGCAAGGTCCATCAGCACCGCATCCGGCACCCATCCCGCCGCGACGAGGTCCAGCGCGTCGTGGCCGCTCGACGCGTCGCGCACGGTGAAGCCCAGCGGCTCCAGCAACTCGATGAGCAGCTGTCGGTCGTCCGATTCGTTGTCGACGATCAGCACGCGCGGCGACATGCCGTCGAGACCGAGACGCTCCTTCGCCGCGCGACGCATGCGCGGCGTGTCCCAGATGCGGCCGTGCAGTTCCGGCAGGAACAGGCGGACCCGGAAGGTCGAGCCGCGACCGGGCTCGCTGGTCGCCGACATCTCGCCGCCCATCAGCGCCGTCAGCATCTTGGAGATCGTCAATCCCAGTCCCGCGCCCGGCGCGCCGCCGGCACCGCTCGTGCCGCGGGCGAAAGGCTCGAAGATGCGCGCCAGCTCCGCCGCGTCCATGCCGGGGCCGGTGTCGGCGATCTCCAGCGTCGCCATCTCGCGACCGTGACGCACGCGCAGCGTGACCTCCCCCTCGGCGGTGAACTTGATGGCGTTGCCCAGCAGGTTGATCAGGATCTGGCGCAGGCGCTGCTCGTCCGCCCGCACCCATTCGGGCAGCTTGCCTTGCGGCTCGAAGCGGAAGCTCAGCCCCTTCGCCGCGGCCTGCGGCTCGAACATGTCGGCCAGCTCGCGCAGCAGCTCATCGAAGCGCACCGGCGCCGGTTCCAGGCTGAGCCGGCCGGCCTCGATGCGCGCGATGTCCAGGGTGCCGTCGATCAGCTGCATCAGGTGCTCGCCGCCGCGCTTGATGACCTGCACCGCCTGGCGCCGCTGCGGCGGCAGCGAGGCGTCCGCCGCCATCAGCTGCGCGTAGCCGAGGATGCTGTTCAGCGGCGTGCGCAGCTCGTGGCTGATGGTGCTGATATAGCGGCTCTTGGCCTGGTTGGCGGCCTCGGCCGCGGCCTGCGCGCGCTCGGCCTGCAGGCGCGCGCCCTGCAGCGCCTCGTCGGTGCGGCGGTGGGAGTCGATCTCGCGCATCAGCGCCTGCGTCTGCCGCTTGGATTCCTCCTGCGCGACCTCGCGGCTCTGGTGCGCGAGCACCAGCCACCAGGCGACCGTGCCCGCCACGAGCAGCAGCGCGAAGAAGGCCTTCAGCATGCCGGCCTTCAGGCTGGCGCGCAGCGCGTCCTGCGCGGCGATGTCGATCAGCGGCAGTTGGGGCAGCTGCTGCAGCTGCTGGTGATAGAGCAGTCCGAACAGCGTCGCCAGCAGCGGCGTGAGGACCAGCATCAGCAGCAGGTAGTGCCCCAGGCCGGTGTCGATGTAGCGCCAGCTGCGTTGCGGCAGCACGCGCCGCAGTGCGGCGGTCCATTGCGCGGAGAGGTTGGCGTGCGGCTTGCACAGGTCGCCGCAGCGCGCGTCCAGCGTGCAGCACAGCGAGCAGATCGGACCGCGGTAGGCGGGACAGTGCGCCATGTCCGGGCCTTCGTAGTCGCGCTCGCAGATCACGCAGCGGCGGACGGATTCCGCCGTCTCCGCGGTCTCCGCCAGCGGCCGCGCGAGGTAGTAGCGTCCCTTCGTCGCCCAGGCGATCAAGGGCGCCGTCACCAGCGCCGTGGCCATCGCGATGGCCGCCGACCAGGCCTGCGCCAGCGTGCCCATCAGCCCGAGGTGCGCCGCCACCGACAGCACCGAGGCCAGCGCCATCGCGCCGACGCCGACCGGATTCACGTCGTACAGGTGGGCGCGCTTGAACTCGATGCCCGGCGGCGACAGGCCCAGCGGCTTGTTGATCACCAGGTCGGCGACGACCGCCATGATCCAGGCGATGGCGATGTTGGCGTAAAGGCCGAGCACATGCCCGAGCGCTTCGAACACGTTCATCGACATCAGCATGAAGGCGATCAGCGTGTTGAACACGACCCAGACGACGCGACCCGGATGGCTGTGGGTCAGGCGCGAGAAGAAGTTGCTCCACGCCAGCGAGCCCGCGTAGGCGTTGGTGACGTTGATCTTGAGCTGCGAGACGACGACGAACAGCGCCGTGACCGCGACCGCCCAGCCGTATTGCGGGAACACGTACTCGTAGGCGGCGAGGTACATCTGGTTGGGATCGACCGCGCGCTCGGCGGGCACCGCATGGCTCACGGCGAGGTAGGCCAGCAGCGCGCCGCCCAGCATCTTCAGCACGCCCAGCACGATCCAGCCCGGCCCGCCGGCCAGCACGGCGGCCCACCAGCGCAGGCGGTTCTCCTTCGTCTGGCGAGGCATGAAGCGCAGGTAGTCGGCCTGCTCGCCCATCTGGGTGATGAGCGCCACGCCGACGGTCAGCGCCGCACCGAAGGCGTGCACATCGAAGGCCGCCGTGCCGGATTGCGACCCAATCCGGTTCGTGATGCCGTCGAACGCACCAGGATGAAGCCACCCGACCCAGGCGAAAGGCAGCACCAGCAGCGCCAGCCACAGCGGCTGGGTCCAGAGCTGCAGCCGGCTGATGGCCGAGATGCCGTGGGTCACCAGCGGGATCACGACCACCGCGCAGATCAGGTAGCCCCACTGCGGCGGGATGTCGAGCGCCAGCTCCAGCGCATAGGCCATCACCGCCGCCTCCAGGGCGAAGAAGATGAAGGTGAAGCTCGCATAGATCAGCGAGGTCAGCGTGGAGCCGATGTAGCCGAAGCCCGCGCCGCGCGTCAGCAGGTCCATGTCCACGCCGTGCCGCGCGGCGTAGACGCTGATCGGCAGGCCGGCGAGGAAGATGATCAGCCCCGTCGCCAGGATGGCCAGCGCCGCGTTGGTCCAGCCGTACTGCAGCAGCAGCGTCGCGCCGACGGCCTCCAGGATCAGGAAGGACGCCGCGCCGAAGGCCGTGTTGGCCACCCGCCAGGTCGACCAGCGCCGGAAACGGTGCGGCGTGTAGCGCAGCGCGTAGTCCTCCAGCGTCTCCCTCGCCACCCAGGCGTTGTAGTCCCGCCGCAGCTTGATGATGTGCTGCGGGGCGTCTTGGGAGGGAAGGGGAGCGTCCATGGGCGGGGCGTCCAGGAAATGCATGAAGCGTGCCCGCACCGGCATGGGGCTTGCTAGAGCTGCCAGACCATGGAACTGACGCCCCGCGAAAAAGACAAGCTCCTGATCTTCACCGCCGCGCTGCTCGCCGAGCGGCGGAAGGCGCGAGGGGTGAAGCTCAACTACCCGGAAGCCGTCGCCTTCCTCAGCGCCGCCGTCATGGAAGGCGCCCGCGACGGCAAGACCGTCGCCCAGATGATGAAAGAGGGGCGCGAGCTCCTCACCCGCGACGACGTCATGGACGGCGTGCCCGAGATGATCCCCGACATCCAGGTCGAGGCCACCTTCCCCGACGGCACCAAGCTCGTCACCGTCCACCAGCCGATTCCCTGATCCCGGATCTCCGACGCCCGGCCTCAAGCCCGGGCCCCTGACTCATTGATCCATTGATTCCCCAGAGGACAGCGATGACCGCACGACTCCTTCCCGTGTCCCTCACCGACGCCGCCGTGACCGCCCTCCAGGCGCTCGCCCTGACTGTCGCCGCCGTGCTGCCCGTCTTCGTCTTCGCCCATACCGGCGAAGGCGTTCCGCACGACCACGGTGCGCTGAGCGCCGGCGCCGCCTTCGGCGAAGGCTTCACCCATCCGTTCACCGGGCTGGACCACCTTGCCGCGATGCTGGCGGTCGGCCTGTGGAGCGCGCTGACCCAGACCGGCCGCCGCATGCTGGCGGCGCCGTTCGCATTCGCCGGCCTGCTGCTGGTGGGCGCGCTGGTCGGCTTCGCGCTCGCCGACGAGGGTGTGCAGGTGCCGGGTGTCGAGCCGATGGTCGCCGCGTCGGTGCTGGTACTGGGTCTGGTGGCCGCCGCGCGCTGGCGTCTGGGCGCGACGGCCTCGGCGGGGCTGGTCGGCGCGTTCGCGGTCTTCCACGGCCTGGCGCATGGCGCCGAGCTGCAGGGCGGCGCGGCGCTCGCCGGCATGGTGCTGGCGACCGCGCTGCTGCACGCGGGCGGTCTCGTCCTCGGGCTGAAGCTGCGCTCGCTCGCTCCCGTCTGGTCGCGCGCGGCGGGCGGCGCGATCGCGCTGCTCGGCCTGGGACTGCTGGCTCGCATGGTGGTCGCATGACGACCGGCATGACGACCGGCATGACACCCGGTGAGCTGCTGGTCGACGACGGCGAGCTGATGCTCAACCCGGGCCGGCGCACACTCGTGTTGACCGTGGTCAACGGCGCGGAGCGGCCCATCCAGGTCGGCTCCCACTACCACTTTGCCGAGACCAACGGCGCGCTGGTCTTCGATCGCGAGGCCGCGCGCGGCATGCGCCTGAACATCGCGTCCGGCACCGCCGTGCGTTTCGAGCCCGGCCAGCAGCGCACCGTGGAGCTGGTCGACTACGCCGGCAGCCGCGAGGTCTGGGGCTTCCGCGGCCTGATCCAGGGAGCGCTCTGATGGCCCGCATCGGCAGACGCGCCTACGCCGAGATGTTCGGCCCCACCGTCGGCGACCGTGTCCGGCTGGCCGACACCGCGCTCGTCATCGAGGTCGAGCACGACCTGACCCTGCGCGCCGGGGGCTACGGCGAGGAAGTGAAGTTCGGCGGCGGCAAGACGATCCGCGACGGCATGGCGCAGTCGCAGCGCACGCGCGCGCAGGGCGCCGTGGACACGGTGCTGACCAACGCGCTGATCCTCGACCACTGGGGCATCGTGAAGGCCGACATCGGCCTGAAGGACCACCGCATCGTCGCGATCGGCAAGGCCGGCAACCCGGACACGCAGCCGGGGGTGGACATCGTCATCGGCCCGGGCACCGAGGTCATCGCCTGCGAGGGCGCGATCGTCACGGCCGGCGCGATCGATTCGCACATCCACTTCATCTGCCCGCAGCAGATCGAGGAAGCGCTGGCCAGCGGGGTGACGACGATGCTGGGCGGCGGCACCGGTCCGGCGACCGGCACCTTCGCGACCACCTGCACGCCGGGGCCCTGGCACATCGAGCGCATGCTGCAGGCCGCCGACGCGTTCCCGATGAACCTGGGCTTCCTCGGCAAGGGCAACGCGAGCCGGCCCGAGGGACTGGTCGAGCAGATCGAGGCCGGGGCGATCGGCCTGAAGCTGCACGAGGACTGGGGCACGACGCCGGCGGCGATCTCCAACTGCCTGGACGTGGCCGAACTCACCGACACCCAGGTGGCGATCCACACGGACACGCTCAATGAGAGCGGCTTCGTCGAGGACACGGTGGCCGCCTTCAAGGGCCGCACCATCCACACCTTCCACACGGAAGGCGCCGGCGGCGGGCATGCGCCGGACATCCTGAAGGTGGTCGGCGAGGCCAACGTGCTGCCGAGTTCGACCAATCCGACGCGGCCCTACACGATCAACACGCTCGACGAGCACGTCGACATGCTGATGGTGTGCCACCACCTGGACCCCGCGATCGCGGAGGACCTGGCCTTCGCCGAGAGCCGCATCCGCAAGGAGACGATCGCGGCCGAGGACATCCTGCACGACCTCGGCGCGATCAGCATGTTCAGCTCCGACTCGCAGGCGATGGGCCGCGTGGGCGAGGTCGTGCTGCGCTGCTGGCAGACGGCGCACAAGATGAAGCAGCAGCGCGGCCGCCTGCCCGGCGACAGCGAGCGCCACGACAACGCGCGACTGAAGCGCTACATCGCCAAGCTGGCGATCAATCCCGCGATCGCGCACGGCATCAGCCACGAGGTGGGCAGCATCGAGGTGGGCAAGTGGGCGGACCTGGTGATCTGGAAGCCGGCGTTCTTCGGCGTCAAGCCGTCGCTGATCCTCAAGGGTGGCGTGATCGCCATGGCGGCGATGGGCGATCCGAATGCGTCCATCCCGACGCCGCAGCCGGTCCACTATCGGCCGATGTTCGGGAGCTTCGGTGGATCGCTGGCGCGGGCGTCGCTGAGTTTTGTCTCGCAGTCCGCCGTGAAGGCGGGTGTGGCGCAGCGGTATGGGCTGGCGAAGACGGCGGTGGCGGTGAAGGGCATTCGCGGCGTGGGCAA
>SEFA01000135.1 GCA_004210455.1 Rubrivivax sp.
CTCCCCCGACGCGCGTTGTTTTCCGGAACAGCGATTGCATCGCCCTGCCCGCATGGCTAGTCTGCGGACATGCCGGCGTAGTCGAGAACCGTTCTCAACAGTGAGTCTTCGCAACCACGCAGCCATCGTTTCGATGGGGAGGGAACACGCATGTCCATGCACGCTCCGAGCGCTCGCACCACCGGGCTCGTCCTGGTCAGCCTCGTCCACCTGCTGATGGTGGGCGCCCTGGTCAAGGGCTTCCAGCGTCACGCCGTCGAGGCGCCGCCGCTCATCCAGGTCAAGACAATCGACGAGCCCCAGACCAAGCCCAAGCCCCTGGAGCCACTCCGCATTCCCGAGCCCCCGATGCCGATCCCGCGCGTGGTCGAGGTCCCGATCCCTCCCGTGGACATCACCCAGACGAAGGAGCCGGTCATCGTCGCCACCGGGGTGACAGACGGGCGGACCAACACCCCCTTCGAGGTGGCGGACGGAGGCACGAAGCAAGAGGTGACCCCCACCAGGACGCCACCGGACACCGCCATCAAGACACCCGGCGCGATCTGCACGCAGATGGGGGCGCCGGAGATGCCTTCGGTGAACTGGACCGGCGAAGCGCTGTTCCGCGCCGTGGCGGAGGTGCAAGGCGGTCGCGTCGTCGCGGTGCAGCTCCAGACGCTCGGCGGCGCGATGGACGCCCGCACCCGCCGCGCGTTCTCCAATGCGATCGAGGGCACGCTGAAGTCGCGCTACGTCTGCCCCGGCGAGCACCGCTTCCAGCAGGACTTCGCGTTCCGCATGGACTGACCCCCACGCTTGCTTCCCTCCGGATCGCCCTTCCGAGCGATCCCGGAGAATGGAGGCCGCAATGAAAAACGCCGGCTCGCAATCGCGTCCGGCGTTTCGTTCTTTCGGGGGACGGAAGGCCCCCTCAGTCCCGCATCAATGCAGCATCAGGCTGCCGTAGGGCGAGACCGGCGTCGTGAACGCCATCAGCAGGCGCTCGGGACGGAACTCGCCGACCGTATCAGCGCCCTGCCAGTGCGTCTCGATCGCATGCTCCAGTCCCTTGAGCACGCAGAACGACATGAAGGCGTGTTCCGCCTCCTCGCCGTCCATGTCCACATGCTGCAGCCGCACGCAGGCCGCACGCAGGAAGTTCAGCATCTGGATGGGGCTGTCGCTGTCCGGGCAATAACCGGCGCAGACCTCGATGTCTTCCCGGGCGTCGTCGGACAGCCAGAGTCGGCCGTCGTCGATCCGGACATGCATCAGGTCGGGATTGGCGTCGATGCCGACCTCATCGTCGTGGAGCAGCGTGTACATGATGGTTGCAACGGTAGACGAAGGCGCATCGCCGTGTTCATCGGCTCCCCCGCCTGGAGCGGCGGCAGTGTCAGATATGCACGCTGAACAAGGCGTTTACATCATTTCGAGTCATTGCATGAGACGCATGCCAGCGGGATCGCGCCGTCACCGATCGACGCACCTCGACACAGGCGCCCCGGTAACGCGTGCATAAAGTCGCGCCTGACTGACGCCTTCACACCTTTGCCGGCGTCGCAGTTGGAGATCCCTCGTGACCTTGTCCCGTCGCACCTTCCTCGGCAACGCCGCCGCCGCCGCTGCCGGCGCCGCCGCAGCTTCCACGCTGCCGTTGTCCAACGCCGTCGCCGCCAGTCCGGTCGGCGACGTGGTCGGCAAGATCACCGTGGGCTACCAGGGCTGGTTCGCCTGCGCCGGGGACAACGCGCCGATCAACGGCTGGTGGCACTGGGCACAGGACTGGAGCCGCACGCCCTCCCCGACCAACCGCGCGATCATTTCGTGGCCCGACATGCGCGAATACGCCGCCGGCTATGCCACCGCCTTCTCCCGGCTCGGCAACGGCGGTCCGGCGACGCTGTTCTCGTCCCACGACCAGTCCACCGTCGACACCCACTTCCGCTGGATGCAGCAGAACGGCTGCGACACCGCCGCGCTGCAACGCTTCAATCCCAACGGCGGCGAAGGCGCCACGCGCGACGCGATGGCCCTGAAGGTGCGCAGCGCCGCCGAGTCCTACGGCCGCAAGTTCTACGTCATGTACGACGTGAGCGGCTGGCGCAACATGCAGCCCGAGATCAAGGCGGACTGGCTGAACAAGATGTCGGCGCTGGTGGCCTCCTCAGCCTATGCGCGGCAGAACGGCAAGCCGGTCGTGGGGATCTGGGGCTTCGGCTTCAATGACGACAACCATCCCTGGTCCGCCGCCGCCTGCCTGGACGTCATCCAATGGTTCAAGAGCCAGGGCTGCTACGTGATGGGCGGCGTGCCGACCTATTGGCGCGAAGGCAAGAACGATTCGCGCGCCGGCTACCTCGACGCCTATCACGCGTTCAACATGATCTCGCCCTGGATGGTCGGCCGCATCGGCGACGCCGCCGGGTCGGACTGGTTCTACCAGAACGTCAACCTCGGCGACCAGGCCGACTGCAACGCGCGCGGCATCGACTACCAGCCCTGCGTGTTGCCCGGCGACCTGAGCGCCCGTCAGCGCGCGCACGGCGACTTCATGTGGCGCCAGTTCTACAACATGGTGCGCCTGGGATCGCAGGGGATCTACATCTCCATGTTCGACGAGTTCAACGAGGGCAACCAGATCGCCAAGACCGCCGAGACCGCCGCCTTCGTGCCGTCGGGCTCGGGCATCCTGGCACTGGACGAGGACGGCACCGCCTGCTCGTCGGACTACTACCTGCGCCTGACCAACGACGGCGGCCGCATGCTGAAGGGCCTGTTGCCGCTCACGCCGACGCGCCCGACGCAGCCGGTGGTCGGCGCGACCCCGCCCGCGGCGCAAGTGGTGACGCTGCGCGCCCGCGTGAACAACCGCTACGTGACCGCCGAGAACGCCGGCGCCGCATCGCTGATCGCCAACCGCGACGCCATCGGCGGCTGGGAGCAATTCGAACTGCTGGACGCCGGCAGCGGCAACATCGCGCTGCGCGCGCGAGCGAACGGCAAGCTGGTCTGCGCCGAGAACGGCGGCGGCTCCGCGCTGATCGCGAACCGGACCGCGATCGGCCCGTGGGAAACGTTCAAGCTGATCCGCAACTCGAATGGCTCGGTGACGCTGCAGTCGCTCGCGAACAACCGCTACGTGACGGCCGAGAACGCCGGCGCCGCGTCGCTGATCGCGAACCGGACCGCCATCGGTCCGTGGGAGCAGTTCGACCTGATCACCGCCGCGCGCTGAGGCGCGGCTGAGACGCGTCCCGCCTCAGACGTTGCGCATCCAGTCCGCCGTGTTGGCGAGCGAAGCGGCCAGGCGCCGCTGCAGCTCGACATCGAGCTCGCATTCGGCCATCGCCTGCATCATCGCCGACATCCACTGGTCGCGCTCGGCGATGCCGATGCGATAAGGCATGTGGCGGGCGCGCAGGCGCGGATGGCCGAAGCGCTCAACGAAGTGGTCGGGCCCGCCCAGCCAGCCGCACAGGAACCAGAACAGCTTGTCGCGCGAGCCGTCCAGCGTCGTCGGATGGATCGCCCGCAGCTGCGCGAAACGCGGCTCCAGGTCCATCAGGTCGTAGAAGCGGTCGACGAGGCGTCGGACCGCGTCCTCGCCGCCGACCCACTCGAAGGGGGTCGCGGGCGCGGCGCCCGCCGGGGTGCCGTCGGCACCGGTCTCGGTGGAATCAGTCATCTGGGAACGGGGAGCGCAAGGCAGGAACGAGGACAGGAGCGGGAGTGGAAGCGGACACCCGGAACGGGCCGTATCAGGCGTATCCGGCGGAGTATTCCAGCACCTTGGTCGCAAGCCCGCGGATCCCCTGCGCCGCGTCGCAGCCGGGGTAGTGTTCCAGCAGCAGCTGCCGCTTGAGCACGGCCTGCCGGACCATCGGGTCGTTCTTCACCTCGCCGAGCAGTTCCAGCTTGAAGGCCTGGCCCGGCGTCGAGCCGACGAAGCGCTGCAGCACCTGCTGCAACTGGCCGCAGATCAGCTTGCCCTCGCCGGGCCGGTTGGCCTGGTTGACGACCAGGCGCACCAGGCGGCGCTCCTGCTGCGTGGCCAGCACCTTGATCGTGGCGTACGCGTCCGTCAGCGAGGTCGGCTCCGGCGTCGCGACGACGAGCACGTCGTGCGCCATCGACACCGAGAACAGCACCACGTCCGAGATGCCGGCGCCGGTGTCCAGCAGCACGTAGTCGAAGCGCGGACGCACGACCTCCAGGATGTGCAGCAGCTTGTCGCGCACGTCGGGCGTCAGCCGCGAGTACTCGACCATGCCCGAGCCCGCCAGCAGCACGTGGAAGCCGCCCGGCGCGGGCAGGATGGCCTGGTCCAGGGAGCAGCGGTCGGTGAAGACGTCGTGCAGCGTGAGCTTGGGGTGTAGGTTCAGCACCACGTCCAGGTTGGCCAGGCCGAGGTCGGCATCCAGCACCAGCACACGCTCGCCGCGCGCGGCCAGCGCCGCCGCCAGGTTGGCGGTGACGAAGGTCTTGCCCACGCCGCCCTTGCCGCTCGTGACGGCCAAGGTGCGAGCGCCTCCGCGGGCTTTCGGTGCAGCAGGAGCTGTTGTATTGCTCATTCACTATCCTGTTGCGTTACGGCGAACAACATGCCCTTTTCCTCGGCGCTCACCAGTGAGTCCACATGACTCTCGAGGCAGGCGCGGTTGCGGCCTTCGGCCTTGGCCCGGTAGAGCTGACGGTCCGCGCGCTCCGTCCAGATCAGCGTCGACGATCGCACCCACTGCGGCGCGAACGCCCCGCCGATGCTGATCGTGCAGGTCAGCGGCGGCTGCCCGCCGCCCGCGCTGATCGCCAGCGCCTGCACCCGTTGCCGGATGCGTTCCGCGACCGTCACCCCGACCGAGGTCGGGCAGTTGGGCAGGATGATGGCGAACTCTTCGCCGCCGATCCGCGCCACCGTGTCCATCGGCCTCACCGTCTGCGCGATCGACTGCGCGACCGCGCGGATCACCAGGTCGCCGGCCGCGTGGCCGTGCTGGTCGTTGACCGCCTTGAAGTGGTCGATGTCCAGCATCAGCAGCAGCGCCGGTTCCCCGGACCGCGCCACGCGGTCCACCTCGCGCGCCAGCGCCATCTCGAAGCTGCGGCGGTTGACCAGTCCGGTCAACGCATCCTTGCTGGAGAGGTCGCACAAGGCGTCGAGGATGCCCTGCAGCCAGAGCTCCGAATACGGTTCGGCGTCAGGCAGCATGGCCCCGGCCTGTTGCAGCAGCTGCAGGGCCAGGTCCAGGCGCAGCTTGTGGGCTGCTATGAGACTTTGCGGAGCGTCCAAGGTCGATTCGGGCAATTTCGAGGGCAGTCTAGCGGCTTCCCCCCCAAATGAGCGCGCAGAAAAGAGGGGATCCCCCCACCTCTTTCACACATCAAATGGGCCAAACACACTCAAACTAGCTATTGTCGACAATGGCGATCATCCGGTGCTACGGCATCTCCTCCTCGAATAAAACCAAACAGCCCCATGCGCCCAGGTCAACCGGTTTCCATCGCGGCCCCGCCCCAGGTGGAGGCGATCGATCATGAGTTCAGTTTCAGCAAGGCCGACTTCGAGCGCGTCCGGCAGCTGATCTACCAGCACGCCGGCATCTCGCTGCACGACGGCAAGCATGCGATGGTCTACAGCCGGCTGTCGCGCCGGCTGCGCGACACCGGCTACAAGAGCTTCGCCGACTACCTCCAGTGGCTGGAGGGCGTCACCGGCCCGCAGGGCGACCAGGAGTGGCAGGAGTTCGTGAACTGCCTGACCACCAACCTGACCTCGTTCTTCCGCGAGGACCACCATTTCCTGTCGCTCACCGATGACCTCAAGACGCTGACCGGCAAGCCGATCCGCATCTGGTGCTGCGCGGCGTCGACCGGCGAGGAGCCCTACTCCATCGCCATGACCTGCCAGGAATCGCTGGGCGCCGGCAGCGGCGTGCAGATCGTCTCCAGCGACATCGACACCAACGTGCTGAACACCGCGCGCAAGGGCGTCTATGCGGCCGAGTCGCGCGGCCTGTCGCCGCAGCGGCTCAAGCAGTTCTTCCTGCGCGGCACCGGCGCCAACGAGGGCCGCATCCGCGTGCGCCCGGAGCTGGCCAAGATGATCGACTTCAGGCCGCTGAACCTGATGCACACCACGTGGTCGCTGGGCGATCCCTTCCACGTCGTGTTCTGCCGCAACGTGATGATCTATTTCGACGCCCCGACGCAGCGCAAGGTGCTGGAGCGCATCCACAAGGTGATGCGTCCGGGCGGGCTGCTGTTCGTCGGGCATTCCGAGAACTTCACCGACTCCCGCGATCTCTTCCGCCTGCGCGGCAAGACGATCTACGAGCGCGTCGGCTGATCGCCGCCAGCGATCCGCCGCACGACGATCCGAAGAACCTTCATTCAGCGACACCACCCCCATGACCCTGCCTTCAGCCTCCTCCGCGATGCAGCAAAGCGCGGCGCTGGCCAGCGCCGGCGCGGCCCGCGTGGCCCAGCTCAAGTCGGTGACGCGCAAGAACGGCGAGGCGTCGTTCTTCTTCTACGAAGCGCATTTCAAGAACGCCGCGGTCAAGGTCCTGCCCGGCGAGTACTTCGTCGACAACGACGACATCCTGGTCATGACCACGCTGGGCTCGTGCATCGCGGCCTGCCTGTGGGACCGGCACGCGCAGATCGGCGGCATGAACCACTTCATGCTGCCCGAGGGCCAGGGCGACTCGGGCCGCTACGGCTCGTTCGCGATGGAACTGCTGATCAACGAGATGATGAAGCGCGGCGCCTCCAAGAGCCGCATGGAAGCGAAGATCTTCGGCGGCGGCGCGGTGATCGCCGGCATGAACACGATCAACGTCGGCGAGCGCAACACCAACTTCGTCATCGACTTCCTGAAGCTGGAACGCATCCCCATCGTGTCCAAGGACGTGATGGACGTGTACCCGCGCAAGGTGTGTTTCCTGCCCAAGAGCGGCAAGGCGATGGTCAAGCGCCTGGCGCCGACCAACACCGAGACGCTGGTGCAGCAGGACCGGGCCGCGGCGCAGCAGGCGCAGCCGGTGGCGAGCACCGGCGGGTCCATCGACCTGTTCTGACACCGACGCATCACTGAGACAACACCGGGGCGGCAGCGCGGCAGCAAGGACGCCGCGGCATGCCCGGCAGTACCGAGGAGCAAGAAGACATGGCCAAGACCACCGTCGTCGTCGTCGACGATTCCGCGCTGGTGCGGAGCATCCTGACCGAGATCATCAACCGCCAGCCCGACATGCAGTGCATCGGCGCGGCGAGCGACCCGCTGGTCGCGCGCGAGATGATCCGCAACCTCAACCCCGACGTGATCACCCTGGACGTCGAGATGCCGAAGATGGACGGCCTCGATTTCCTGCAGCGCCTGATGCGCCTGCGGCCGATGCCGGTCGTGATGGTGTCGACGCTGACCGAGCGCGGCGCCGAGGTCACGCTGAAGGCGCTCGAACTGGGCGCGGTGGACTTCGTCGCCAAGCCCAAGATCGGCGTGGCCGACGGCATCCGCGCGCTGGCGCAGGACATCACGGACAAGATCCGCATCGCGGCGAAGGCGCAGATCCGGCGCCTGCACGCGCCGGGTGCGGCCGCGGCGCCCGGCGCGCCCGGAACGCCCGCCGCGACCGGCGGCGCGACGCCGCCGCTCAAGCCCGCCTCGCCGATCGCGAGCCTGGGCCGGCTGTCGACCGAGAAGATCATCTTCATCGGCGCGTCGACCGGCGGCACCGAGGCGACCAAGGACGTGCTGATCAACCTGCCGGCCGACTGCCCGGCGGTCTGCATCACGCAGCACATGCCGGCAGGCTTCACCCGCAGCTACGCGGCGCGGCTGGACGGCCTGTGCAAGATCCGCGTCAAGGAAGCGCAGGACGGCGAGCGGATCCTGCCCGGCCACGGCTACATCGCGCCGGGCGGGATGCACTTCAGCGTGGAGCGCTCCGGCGCGAACTACATCGCCCGCGTGCAGGACGGCGAGGCGGTGAACCGCCACAAGCCGTCGGTGGAAGTGCTGTTCAACTCCGCCGCGCGCGTGGTGGGCCAGAACGCGCTGGGCATCATGCTCACCGGCATGGGCGCTGACGGCGCCAAGGCGATGAAGGCGATGAAGGACGCGGGCTCCTACAACCTCGTGCAGGACGAGGCGACCTGCGTCGTCTTCGGCATGCCGCGCGAGGCGATCAACGCCGGTGCCGCCGACGAGGTCCTGCCGCTGCACCAGATCGCCACCCGGCTGATCGAACGCCTGCGCAGCACGTCCGGCATGTCGATGAACCGCGTGTGATCACCGGCTGATCGTCACTTTCCGGCAGGGAGTTCCTCGCCGAACACGACACGGGCGCCGACGATGCGCCCGTTCGCATTTCCGCTCATCGGGCGCGGCCCTTCTTCTCTTCGTTGGCACGGTCGTCGGCTCGGTTGACGGCCGGCAGCGCACGTGCGGGCGCGACCGCCTGGCGATCGTTGGCCGCGGCGACCAGCGTCGCCTGGCGCGCGGCCTGCTCGCGCGCCAGCCTCTGCGCTTCGACCTTCGCGACGCGCTGCTCGCGGGCGGCGATCTGCAGCTCGGCGTTGATGTCGTTGAATGCGTTGGCATTGGAGACCAGCGCCAGCGCGGAGAGGACCGCGATCAGCACGGTCAACGCCGGGCCGATCACCGGAAAGCGGGACCACGGCGAATAGGCGTGGCAAGGCGCCGGCGTCGCGCGCGTGGCCAGTCGGGGTGCCTGGAGGCAGGCGGTGATGTCGGGCTCGTTCATGGTCGTTCCTTCGTTCATCGGGGAGTTCTGGATCAGTGCTGGTAATGCTAGATGCCCAACAGACGCTCTCCAAACGCTATATCCTTGCCTCCTTGAGTAGCCAAACTTTCCAACAAGTCGCTACAGTCGCCCTCGCGCCCCTTC
>SEFA01000002.1 GCA_004210455.1 Rubrivivax sp.
CGGCTGGAGCGGCAAGGGGGGCAAGGGCGATTGGCGCAAGCGCGACCAGGACCCCACCATCGGGATGCCGCTGGAATTGCCGCCGGCACCGATGAACCTCGCGGTTCGCATGCTGGTGCTGCACAGCGAGCTCTGGCAGCAGATCGGCGAGCAGGATCTGCAGCTGCTGCACGAGCTCCCCGGCGAGCACGGCCAGTTGATTGCGTGGCTGGAGCGTTCACAGGTCGACAACGGTCCGCTGCCGTGGGCGGTGCTGCAGATCGCGCTGCAGGAGGCCGACCTGATGGACCTGGCCCAGCGCGTCAGCGGCGGTCCGCTGACCGCACCGCCGCCGGACCAGCATGTCGAGGTGGAATTCCGCGTCGTGATGCGCAAGCTGTGGGTGGGCAAGCTCCGCGCGGAAGCCGACCGCATCGCGCGCAGTCCGCAGCCGGACATGGCGCGGTTCCAGGCCTTGCTGCGTCAGATCCGCGAGCTGGAAGCCGCCTGAATCAGCCACCCGCTGCGGCTGGCAGCGGTCTTGGCGAACCACCCGATCGTGCTTTTTGACCGATCGGGAAAATTCGCAGATAATCTATGGTTTTCGCGCGTCAAGAGTGACCGCAGCGCCAACCGGTCCCCGGCCCCCCACTGACCCTGGGTTCATACACAAAGTGGCCAACTTACACCGCCTGGGCTGCAACAACAAAGGTTCACGCTAACCTTCACGCGCCAAGCCTTGAATGGCAGTCGGTTTGTCCCGATCTGTCATCCAGGGCCGAGTTCGAGCCGCCTGGCTCGCTCGCGCCGCATAGCCCGCAAGTGTCGGGAGTTTGCGGGCGCCAGCGGGACAGGTGGCTGTTTGCATTGCCTGCACCCACTGCGATTTCCCCGCATTCACCTACTGGCCCACGAGCCACCGAGGAACTGCATGACCGCCAAAAAGACCGCGTCCAAGGCCGCCGCCGCAGAAACCGAAGAAGTCAAGAAGCCGGCCGGCAAGGCCGCCGCGAAGACCGCCAAAGCCGCCACCGCTGCCGCGTCCGCTGACGACGCGAAGCCCAAGCGCGGCCGCAAGCCCAAGGCCGAGACCGAGTCCAAGAAGCCGGCCGGCAAGGCCAAGGTGGAAGAGGAAGAAGAGGACTTCGACGCCGACGGCGACGGCGAGTCCGATGGCGAGTCGGATGCCGAAGGCGACTCGGCCGAGACCGTCGAGGCGGTGGAGGTCGAGGAAGTCGGCGAGGACAAGCCCAAGGCCAAGCCGCTGCGCATGAAGGTCAGCCGCGCCAAGGAGCGCGCGCTGATGCGCGAGTTCGGCCTGGACGAGACGGCGCTGACCGAAGAGGAAGTCGCCAAGCGCCGCCATGAGCTGAAGACCCTGATCAAGATGGGCAAGACGCGTGGTTTCCTGACGCATCAGGAAATCAACGACCACCTGCCCGAGAAGCTGATCAACGAGGAAATCCTCGAGGCGATCGTGTCGATGCTCAACGACATGGGCATCGCCGTGTACGAGCAGGCGCCCGACGCCGCCACGCTGCTGATCCAGGGCTCGACTTCGCCCACCGCCACCGAAGAGGAAGCGGAAGAAGCGGCCGAGGCCGCGCTGTCGACCGTCGACTCCGAATTCGGCCGCACGACCGACCCGGTGCGCATGTACATGCGCGAGATGGGCACCGTCGAGCTGCTGACCCGCGAGGGCGAGATCGAGATCGCCAAGCGCATCGAAGGCGGCCTGCAGGCCATGATGCTGGCCATCTCGGCCTCCCCGACGACCATCGCCGAGATCCTGGCCATGGCCGCCAAGATCCGCGCCGGCGAGATGCAGATCTCCGAGTCGGTGGACGGTTTCGTCTCCGACGACGAGGCGGACGACTACGTCGCGGAAGAAGACTTCGACGAGTTCGACGAAGAGGACGACGACGACGGCGCCGGCGGCTCCAAGGCCCTGACCAAGAAGCTGGAGGAGCTGAAGAATGCCGCGCTGGTGAAGCTGGATTCGCTCGCGACCAACTTCGACAAGATGCGCAAGGCCTTCGAGAAGGACGGCTACAAGTCGGCCAACTACAACAAGGCCCAGTCCGCGATCAGCCAGGAGCTGATGACCATCCGCTTCACGGTCAAGACGATCGAGAAGCTGTGCGACATCCTGCGCTCGCAGGTGGACGACGTGCGCCGCTTCGAACGCGAGATCCGCAAGATCGTCGTGGACAAGTGCGGCATGCCGCAAGAGCACTTCATCAAGACCTTCCCGCCCAACGTGCTGAACCTGCAGTGGGCGGAAAAGGAAGTGGCGGCCGGGAAGTCGTACGCGAACATCATGTCGCGCAACCTGCCCGCGATCCAGGAGCTGCAGCAGAAGCTGATCGACATCCAGGGCAAGGCCGTGGTGCCGCTGGACGACCTCAAGGGCATCAACAAGCGGATGAACGAGGGCGAAAAGGCCTCGCGCGACGCGAAGAAGGAAATGATCGAGGCCAACCTGCGCCTGGTCATCTCCATCGCCAAGAAGTACACCAACCGTGGTCTGCAGTTCCTGGACCTGATCCAGGAAGGCAACATCGGTCTGATGAAGGCGGTCGACAAGTTCGAGTACCGCCGCGGCTACAAGTTCTCGACCTACGCGACGTGGTGGATCCGCCAGGCCATCACCCGCTCGATCGCGGACCAGGCCCGCACCATCCGCATCCCGGTTCACATGATCGAGACGATCAACAAGATGAACCGGATCTCGCGTCAGCATCTGCAGGAGTTCGGCTTCGAGCCGGACGCGCCGACGCTGGCCGAGAAGATGGAGATGCCGGAGGACAAGATCCGCAAGATCATGAAGATCGCCAAAGAGCCGATCTCCATGGAAACGCCGATCGGGGACGACGACGACAGCCATCTGGGCGACTTCATCGAGGACACCAACAACACCGCGCCGATCGAGGCCGCGATGCAGGCCGGCCTGCGCGAGGTGGTGAAGGACATCCTGGACAGCCTGACCCCGCGCGAAGCCAAGGTGCTGCGCATGCGCTTCGGCATCGAGATGAGCACGGACCACACGCTGGAGGAAGTCGGCAAGCAGTTCGACGTCACCCGCGAGCGCATCCGCCAGATCGAAGCCAAGGCGATCCGCAAGCTGAAGCACCCGTCGCGCAGCGACAAGCTCCGCACCTACCTGGACAACCTCTGATCCAGACCGGACCCGGACCCCAGCCAGGGGTTCCGGGTCGGCACCGGGTTTGCCGCAAGACCGGCCCCGTCCTCGGACGCGGGCCGGTTTTTTCTTGGCGCCGCCGCTGTCGGACCTCAGCAGCCGAAAGGCTTGTTACGGCATTCGCCCGCCCGTTGGGGGGAGGTGTCGTACAGGGGCCGACAGGCCCCCGAGGCGAGGGCTTATCACCACGTGACGCCCAGGGTGGCGCGGCTACACTGAGACTTCCATCACATCTTGTCCCCTGCCCAGGCCGATGACCCAGATCCGCGAGCGCACCGTCCTGTTTGCCGACTTGCGCGGCAGCACGGCGCTGTTCGAGACGCTGGGGAACGCGGAAGCCTCGGGACTGGTGACGCAGACGGTCGCGCTGACCGGCCAGGCGGTGGAAGAGAACCGCGGCCACATCATCAAGACGCTGGGCGACGGTCTGATGGCCGCCTTCGACAACCCGCGCGACGGCATCAAGGCCGCGATGCGGATGCAGGAACTGCTGCTGAAGACCTCGGCGCGCAGTGAGCGTCTGCGCCACACCCACCTGCAGATCGCGCTGGCGCGCGGCGAGGTCGTCGAGATCCACGGCGACTGCTTCGGCGACGCGGTCAATGTCGCGGCACGGCTGCTCGACCACGCGGGCGACGGCGAGACCGTCGTGACCGCCGAGGTCGTCAACGGCCTGACCGGCGCGCAGAAGGCGCGCTTCCGCAGCCTGGACCACATCAGCGTGCGCGGCCGCGCGGAGCCGGTCCACATCTACGTGCTGGACCAGGGTTCCGGCGATCCCGGCGCGACGCAGTTCGGCGAGATCGCGCGCAGCGCCGGGCCGGAAGGCATCCGGCTGGTCTGGCAAGACCTGGACCGCGTCTTCGACATCGAGCAGATGCCCATCGTGCTGGGCCGCAGCACGCAGGCCACCTACTGCATCACCGACGTCCGCGTCAGCCGCTCCCATGCGCGCATCGACTGGCAGGGCAGCAGCTTCAGCCTGACCGACCTCAGCTACAACGGCACCTTCGTGCGCTTCGGCGCCGGCGGCCAGACGCTGAGCCTGCGCCGCGGCTCGTGCACGCTGCACGGCGCGGGTGCGATCGGTCTCGGCGGCGCGGCCTCGGAATCCCAGGCGCCCACCGTGCGCTTCGAGGTGATCCACCTGGCCGAAGCCGCCACATCGGCGATGATGCGCCGCGGAATCTGAACCGGATGAGTTTCCTTCCCGAACCCGACCACGTGCACGGACGTGCGCCGACCATCGGCGTGCTGCTGGTCAACCTCGGCACGCCCGACGCGCCCACCACCGAGGCCACGCGCCGCTATCTGGCGCAGTTCCTGTCCGACCCGCGCGTCATCGAGATCCCCAGGGCTGCCTGGTGGCCCATCCTGCACGGCGTGATCCTGCGCACGCGTCCGGCCAAGTCGGCGAAGAAGTACGCCAGCATCTGGACCAAGGACGGCTCGCCGCTGATGGTCTGGACGAAGAAGCAGGCCAAGCTGCTGCAGGGCCAGCTCGGCGAGCAGGGCCACCGCGTCAAGGTGCTGCACGCAATGCGCTACGGCAACCCGTCGATCGCGTCGCAGCTGGACGCGCTGCGCGCCGAGGGCGCGACACGCGTGCTGGTGCTGCCGGCGTATCCGCAGTATTCGGGCGCGACCACCGCCAGCGTCGTCGACGACGTGGCGCGCTGGTCGCTGGCACACCGGCACGTGCCGGAGTTCCGCTTCGTCAACCGCTACCACGACGACAAGCGCTACATCGCCGCGCTGGCCGACAGCGTGCGCGCCCACTGGAAGGCCGAGGGCCGCGGTGATCTGCTGGTGATGAGCTTCCACGGCATGCCCGCGCGCACGCTGGCGCTGGGCGATCCGTACCACTGCGAATGCCTCAAGACCGGCCGCCTGCTGGCCGAGGCGCTGGGCCTGTCCGATGCGCAGTACAAGGTGACCTTCCAGAGCCGCTTCGGCAAGGCGCGCTGGCTGGAGCCCTACACCGAGCCGACGCTGCGCGAGCTCGCCGGACGCGGGCTGAAGTCGGTCGACCTGATCTGCCCGGGCTTCTCGTCGGACTGCATCGAGACGCTGGAAGAGATCGACATGGAAGCGCGCGAGGCCTTCCTGCACAGCGGCGGACAGCGCTTCAGCTACATCCCCTGCCTGAACGACCGCCCCGCCCACATCCGCGCGCTGGCGGCGATCGCCGAGCAGCACCTGCAGGGCTGGCCGACCACCGCCGTGCCCGACGAGGCGCAGGCCGCCGCCCTCGCCCGCCAGCGCGAGGCGGCGTCCATGGCAGGCGCGACACGCTGATCCTCGCCGCACCATGACAAAGGGCCCCTCATCGGGGCCCTTGTCGTTGCAGGGTGGCGGTGCCGCGTCAGGCGGCCCCAGCGTCAGCGCACAGCGACCGCCGCCTGCTGACGCGCCTTGCGCGTGGCCATCCACTTCATGACGCGCGGCAGCAGCAGCACGATCACGACGATGGCCAGCAGCGAGGCGGACAGCGGACGTTCGAAGAACACGCTCCAGTTCCCGCCGCCGATCGCCACGCCGTTGCGCAGGTGCGCTTCGGCGAGCGGGCCCAGGATCATGCCCACGACGACCGGCGCGGTCGGGAAGTCGAAGCGCCGCATCACCACGCCCAGCAGACCGATGGCCAGCATCACGTAGAGGTCGAAGGCGCTCTGGCGCATGCCGTAGACGCCGACCGTGGCGAAGATCAGGATGCCGGCGTACAGCGGCGCGCGCGGGATGCGCAGCAGCTTCACCCACAGCCCCACCATCGGCAGGTTCAGCACCAGCAGCATCACGTTGCCGATGTACAGCGACGCGATCAGCGCCCACACCAGCGTCGACGAGGTCTCGAACAGCTGCGGTCCGGCCTGGATGCCGTAGTTCTGCAGCGCCGACAGCAGGATGGCGGCGGTCACCGAGGTCGGGATGCCCAGCGTCAGCAGCGGCACCAGCGTGCCGGTGACGGCCGCGTTGTTGGCGGCCTCCGGCCCGGCCACGCCCTCGATGGCGCCGACGGTACCGAACTCCTCCTTGTGCCTGGACAGCTTGCGCTCGGTCGCGTAGCTCAGGAAGGTCGGGATCTCGGTGCCGCCCGCGGGGATCACGCCGAACGGGAAGCCCAGCGCGGTGCCGCGGATCCAGGAGGGGATGGAGCGCCGCCACTCCTGCTTCGTCATGTGCACGCGGCCCATGGTGTTCATCGTCAGGTTGCTGCGGCCTTCATAAAGCGCGACATAGAGCGTTTCGCCGACCGCGAACAGCCCGACCGCGACCAGCACCGTCTCGATGCCGTCCATGAACTCGGGCACGCCGCCGGTGTAGCGGATCTGGCCGGTGATCTGGTCCATGCCGACCAGGCCCATGGCCAGGCCGATGAACAGCGCCGTCATGCCGCGCAGCGTGCTCTGGCCCAGCACCGCGGAGACGGTGGTGAAGGCGATCAGCATCAGGCAGAAGTACTCCGGCGGGCCGAGCGTGACGGCGAAGTCCGCCAGCACCGGTGCGAACAGCGTGACCAGCACGGTGGCGATGGTGCCGGCGAAGAACGAGCCGATCGCCGCCGTGGCCAGCGCCGCGCCGGCGCGGCCGTGGCGGGCCATCTTGAAGCCTTCCAGCGCGGTCACCATGGTGCCGGTCTCGCCGGGGGTGTTGAGCAGGATGGAGGTGGTCGAGCCGCCGTACATCGCGCCGTAGTAGATGCCGGCGAAGAAGATCATCGACGCGGTCGGGTCGACCTGCGCGGTGATGGGCAGCAGCATCGCGACGGTCACGGCCGGGCCGAGGCCGGGCAGCACGCCGATCGCCGTCCCGAGCGCGCAGCCGACGAAGGCCCACAACAGGTTGACGCCGGAGGCGGCCGTGGCGAAGCCGCCCATCAGGTGGGTCCAGAGGTCTTGCATGTCGGAACTCCGGTGAGGCTTAGAGCCAGCCGCCGGCCGTGATGGCGGGCAGGTTGAGCGCGAGCAGCTTGTTGAACAGCCAGAACACCGGGGCCGCGATCAGCAGGCCGGTGATGGCGTCGATGAGGATCTGGCGCGGGCCGCCATGGACCTTGCCCTCGGCGCGGCGCAGACCGCGCACCGCCAGCACGAAACACAGCGTGCAGGCGAGCACGAAACCGATCGTCGTGATCAGCGCCGCATTGGCGATGACCGCCGCCGCGACCCAGGCCGCCGACAGCCAGTCGGCCCGGGGCGCGCCGGACGGCGGCTCCATCGAGCGGAAGCCGCCGCTGCGCGCTTCCCAGATCAGCCAGGCGCCGCAGATCAGCAGCACCGCGGCCACGAACCAGGGCAGCGCGTTCGGGCCGATGCCGGAGTAGCCCGCATCGGACGGGATCGCTGCGGCGCCGACGGCCATCACGCCGCCGACGACCATCGCGGCGGCGCCGACCAGGGTTTGATACAGCGGCCCTGGCGCCGCCTGCTCGACAGAGTCAGTCATCGCAGCCTCCTCAGACCATGCCGGACTTGTGCATGATGGCGCGGAGGGACGCGAACTCGTTGTCGACGAAGGTCTCGAAGTCCTTGCCGGTCAGCACGGCCGGGGTCCAGCCGTTCTTCTCCAGCGCCTCGGCCCACGCCTTGGACTTGGTCGCCTTCACGACCAGGTCGATCAAGGTCTGACGCTGTGCGGGCGTGATGCCGGGCGCGCCGTAGACGCCGCGCCAGTTGCCGATCTCGACGTTGTAGCCGAGCTCCTTCATCGTCGGGATGTCCAGTCCCTTGATGCGCTGGGGCGCGGTGATCGCGATCGGGCGCATCTTGCCGCTCTCGATGTAGGGCTGGAACTCGCTGTAGCCGCTGCCGCCGATGCTGACGTTGCCGCCCAGGATCGCCGCGACGGCCTCGCCGCCGCCCCGGAAGGCGACGTAGTTGATCTTGGTGGCGTCGACGCCGACCTCGCGGGCGAGCATCGCCGCGGCGATGTGCTCCGTGGCGCCGCGCGAGCCGCCGCCCCACTTCACCGAGCCCGGGTCCTTCTTCAGCGCGTCGACCACGTCCTTCATCGTCTTGAACGGCGAATTGGCCGGCAGCACGAAGACGTTGTACTCGCTGGTCAGGCGCGCGAGCGGCGTGGCCTGCGTCAGCGTGACGGGCTGCTTGCTGGTGATCAGGCCGCCCAGCATCACGGCGCCCATCACCATCATCGCGTTCGGGTCGCCCTTGGCGGCGTTCACGAACTGCGCCAGGCCGATGGCGCCGGCCGCGCCGCCCTTGTTCTCGAAGGTCACCGCGCCTGCGGCGCCGGCGTCCTGCAGGGCCTTGCCCAGCGCGCGGCCGGTGATGTCCCAGCCGCCGCCCGGGTTGGCCGGCACCAGGATCTTCAGGGCCGCCGCGGCCTGCGCGCCCAGCGGCGGCGCGCCGGTGGCGCCCAGCGCGGCGAAGGCGGCCGCGGACTTCAGGAATTGGTCTCGACGCATGCTCGTGTCTCCTGTTGTAGATCTCACCGTCGGGGCAGAGCGCGCACCCGACGTTCGTTGTAGGCGTGAATCCTGCACACATCGCCTTTCATTCGGCTGTCCGGAAGCTCAGGGTTGACCCTGAGCGGCGCGGCCTTCGCGCGTGGCGGACACTGCCGCCCATGAGGCTGTTTTTCGTCGAGGACAACGCCGCGCTGCAGACCACGGTGGCGCGGTCGTTCGAGCGCCGCGGCATCCAGGTGCAGGTGTTCGCGGAGGGTCGCGCGGCGCTCGAGCGCTGGCGCGCGTCGCCGCCCGACGTCGTGCTGCTGGACCTGTCGCTGCCCGACATCGACGGGCTGGAGCTGCTGTCGGCCGCGCGCGCCGAACAGCTCACCACGCCGGTCATCATCCTGACCGCGCGCGGCACCGTCGGCGACCGCATCCTGGGCCTGAACATCGGCGCCGACGACTACCTGCCCAAGCCGTTCGACCTCGACGAACTCGAAGCGCGGGTGCGCGCCCTCGCCCGCCGCAGTCGCGGCGCGCCGGGATCGGCAGCGGGCGCTGGCGCGGGTGCCGGGGCCGGGGCCGGGGCGTATGAGGACGAGTCCTTCCACGGCCTGCGCGTGGACGCCGACAGCGGCGCGGTCTACCACCTCGGGCTGCCGCTGGACCTGCCGCCGCGCGAGGCGGCGCTGCTGCGAGCGCTGCTGGCGCGTCCGGGCCAGGCCGTCGCCAAGGAGCGGCTGACGGAGATCGTCTTCGCCGACGACCTCGACGTGCAACCCGACGCGGTCGAGGTCGTGGCCTACCGCCTGCGCAAGCGGCTGCCGGCGGACGGCGTGCGACTCGTGACACTGCGCGGCCTGGGCTACCTGCTCAAGGCGCCGGACTGAGTGGCTGAGTGGTGATGCGGTCGTCCGCGACCTCGCGCCGACGCTGGCTGTCCTCGATGCGCAGCCGCCTGCTCGTCGGCATCCTGCTCCCCGTCGGCCTGCTGATCGCGGCCAACGCGCACCGGCTCTACGAAGACGCGCTGCGGGCCATCGACACGGCCTACGACCGCACGCTGCTCGCCTCGGCGAAGACCATCGGCGAGCAGCTCGACGTACACGGCACGCGCGAGGACCCTCACCTGGTCTCCGAGGTGCCCTACGCGGCGCTGGAGGCCTTCGAGGCCGACAACCGCAGCCGCATGTTCTACCGCGTCACCGGCTTCAAGGGCGAATGGGTGTCGGGCTTCGACGACCTGCCCGCGTGGCACGGCAAGCTGCCCGCGCGCGGCGCCTATGCGGCGCTGGTCGATTTCTACGACGACGTGTACCAGGGCGAGGAAGTGCGCGTCGCGGTGCTCAAGCAGCCGGTCTCGGGCGAGGCCGGCCTGGGCGTGGCGACCATCCAGGTCGCCGAGACGCTGGAGATCCGGCGCACGCTGGCGCGGCAGGTGCTGATCTCCACGCTGTGGCGGCAGGCCGCGCTGCTGGCCGTGATCGCGATCGTGGTCTGGGGCGTGGTGCTCTTCGCGACCTGGCCGGTGCGCGAGCTCAGCCGCTCGATCGGCGCGCGCGCGGACGACGACCTCAGCCCCATCCCGATGCCGGGCGTGCCGGCGGAACTCGCGCCCCTGGTGGTCGCGATCAACGAGGCCTGGTCTCGACAGTCCGGCCTGTTCGCGCATCAGAAGCGCTTCGTGCGCGACACCTCGCACCAGTTGCGCACGCCGCTGGCGGTGCTCAAGGCGCAGGTGCAGTCGGCGCGTCGCGGCGACCTGCCGCTGACGCAGGCGATCGACGAGATCGGCGCGACCGTCGACGGCGCCACCTCGCTCGCCAACCAGATGCTGGCGCTGGCCAAGGTCGAGCAGTTGCGCCAGCAGGGTGATCCGCCGCGACTGGACCTGGCGGAGACCGTGCGCGAAGTGGCGCTTGACCTGGCGCCGCTGATCGCGGACGCGGAGCTCGACTTCGAGCTGATCACCGAGCCCGCGCCGGTGCGCGGTCACGAGTGGGCGCTGCGGGAGCTGGTGCGCAACCTGCTGCACAACGCGCTGCGGCACTGCCCGCGCGGTGGTCGGCTGGAGTTGCGCGTGACGGCGCGCGGACGGGACGGCGACGCCGGATCCGCAGGGGGCATGGGCGCAGGCGCGGGCGCGGGCGCGGGCGGCGGCATCGAACTGCGCATCGCCGACAGCGGCCCCGGCATCGCGCCGGCGCTGCGGCCCAGACTCGGACAACCGTTCGCGGCCGGCAGCGGCGGCGGGTCGGGCCTCGGGCTCGCGATTTGCCGTGAGATCGTCGATTCGCTCGGCGGCACGCTGGCGCTCGACAACCGCGAACGGGACGGGGTCATCGAAGGCCTGGACGCCGTGGTCCGGCTGCCGGCGGCACCATCCGCCGATCCGTCGCCCCCATAGGACAATCCGATTCAGATGTCTTCCTCCACCCGCAACCCTTCGCCCTCCCCTTCCCCAGGTTCCGCCGGCGTGCGCCTGGACAAATGGCTCTGGGCGGCGCGTTTCTTCAAGACGCGCTCCATCGCCGTCGACGAGATCGGCAAGGGCCGCGTGACGATCAACGGGCAGGCCGCCAAGGCCTCGCGCGAGGTGCGCGTCGGCGACGTGGTGAAGCTGCGCCAGGGCGAGATCGATCGCGAGGTGAAGGTCGCCGGTCTCAGCGGCGTCCGCGGCCCGGCGCCGGTCGCGCAGGCGCTGTACGAGGAAACGCCCGACAGCATCGCGGCGCGCGAGCGCGCGGCCGAGGCGCGCCGCCTCGCGCCCGAGCCGGCCGACGCCATCGAGCAGGGCCGCCCGACCAAGCAGGACCGCCGCCGGCTCGCGGACTGGAACCGCTGGTCCGCCAGCCTGGACTGACGCCGCCTCCGCCAGCCTTGCACCGGTGGGGACACCGGTGCGGCAAGCCGTCCCGCCGGGGCTGACCGCGAGGACGACATGATCCCTCTCCAGATGAGCCCGGCGTCTCACGACGCGTCGTCGTCGACGCTTGAGGAAACGAGCGCCGAAGCCAGCGTCGACACCAGCGCCGACACCAGTGCCGAAGCCAAGGTCGAATCGGTCGCGCCGCGCGGCGACAACGTCCCGCACCCGCGATCGCGCGCCGCTTCGCTCGCGCCTGCGCTCGTGAACCCGCGGTCCCGTTCCGACGACCGTTCCGAATTCCAAGAGGCGACCCGGCGCCAGGCCGTCGCCCGCTTCGATGCGATCCGGCTCGCCGGCGTGTCGATGACGCCCGCCGACATCGAAGTCCTGAAAGCGATCGTGGCGCTTGCGGTCTCGATCGGTGGCGCGGCGGCTTTCGGCTTCGGACTGGGCCGGGGCATCGGCGGCGCGATCGCCGAGCTGGGCCTGCGCAGTGCTTTCGATGCACCACAGACGCTGGGCATCGGCAGAGACCGCAACTACGTCGAGCAGGACACCGATCACAGCCTCCTGCTGATCGCCGTGATCACGACATCCCGCTGGGTCGGTGCGTCGATCTGCGGCGCCATCGGCGCGACGGTGGGCAGCGTCGTGTCGCCTCGCGCCGCGGCGCTGACCGGTCGTCAACTGGCGGCCATTCCGCCAGACCAACTGGTACCGGACCACGTGGCCGATCTGCTGGACGAGGCTGGCGCGCCCCATGGCATGGACGGCGTACGCCGGCTCCGCCAGCAGATCCAGGCGATCCAGGACCGCCACGGCCTCATCGACGGCCCGACGCAGGTGCGCGCCGGCGAATGGGCCTTCGGCGGCATGAACGCGATCCGGGGGGCCTCGCTCGGCATGGCTCCGCTCGGCGCGCTGCCGGACATCGGGTTGTCGGCCGGCGTGTCGTTGACGGCCGGCGCCCTCACGGGCCTGGCCGGCGGCGTGGCCATGGCCCGTCAGCGCCACCGCGTGCCGGACGCCGGTCACGTCGGCGGCGACCCGGCGCCGCTCGTGCCAGTGCCCCTGTTCGAGGTGAAGAAATCACCTGTCGTGCGCTCCCGCTTCACGGGGACGGGCCCGCGACACGCGATGGGCAACATCGGCCACGGCGTCGCGCACCGGTTGCGGCTCTTCCTCGGCTCGACCTGGCTGCTGGGCGTGCTGGGGCTGCTCGTCAACGTCGCCGGCGCCGCCACCCGGCCCGCGCCGCTGAACTGGATCCACCGCGCCGGCAAGGCCGTCGAACTCGGTGTCGGCGTGGGCTGCGCCGTCCGCCCCTACTTCCAGGGCCTGCCGCCGATCAACGCCCGCGAGCACGCCCGACTGGAAAGTCAGCGGATCTCACCCGCCCCGGGCGAATAGCGGCTCCCGGCCTGACCCACGGTTCTCCCCTGCGCTGGGTCCTTGCTATCAGGCCCCAGGCTTGCCCGCGCACGGATGCGAAAATCACCCTCTTGAAGTTCCGGCCATGGGCCCCAGATGCGGCGGGTCGCCCGACGCACGCTGGTTCTCAGAGAGGCCGGCCGCGCTTCCAGAGAGGAGCCGGGCATCCGCATTGGGGCATTCCAACCATGACGACTGACAACCAACAACCTGATCCGACGCTGGACGAACTGACCCAGCAAGCCGCTGCCGCGGCCGCCGCCTCGGTCCCCGACACGCTCGAAGCCAGACTGGCCGACACCGAGCGCCGCCTGGCCGAGATGTCCGACGCCTACCTGCGCGCCAAGGCCGAGGTCGAGAACACCCGCCGCCGCGGCGAGGAAGACACGACCAAGGCCCGCAAGTTCGCCGTCGAGGGTTTCGCCGAAGCGATGCTGCCGGTGATGGACAGCCTGTCCGCCGCCATCGCCCTGCCCGACGCCAGCGTGGAGCAGGTGCTGCAGGGCGTGCACGCCACGCTGCGACAGCTGCAGTCGGCGCTGGAGCGCAACAAGGTGGTGGAAATCAATCCCGCCGCCGGCACGAAGTTCGACCCGCACCAGCACCAGGCGATCTCGGTGGTGCCGGCCGAGCAGGACCCGAACACGGTCGTGACCGTGCTGCAGAAGGGCTTCCTCATCGCCGACCGCGTGCTGCGGCCGGCGCTGGTCACGGTGACCGCCCCGAAGTGAGCGCATCGACCGGCGTGATCGAAAAAACACGCTGAAAAAAGATCCGGGCCCTTGAACCCGGACAAGTTATCCACAGATCAGAAGCATCCCGGAACGTTGTTTCAGCCGCTCATTGGATGAGCGCCAGGGAAAGCTCGAAGCGCCCCCGCTGACCGTTCCGCCAGTTTTCAAATTCAGGAGCACCACATGGCTAAGAAAAAGATCATCGGCATCGACCTGGGCACGACCAACTCGTGCGTCGCGGTCATGGAAGGCAACACCACCCGCGTCATCGAGAACGCGGAAGGCGCCCGCACCACGCCGTCCATCATTGCGTACCAGGAAGACGGCGAAGTGCTGGTCGGCGCCTCGGCCAAGCGCCAGGCCGTGACCAACCCGCGCAACACGCTGTACGCGGTGAAGCGCCTGATCGGCCGCAAGTTCCAGGAAAAGGAAGTCCAGAAGGACATCGACCTGATGCCCTACACCATCGCCGCCGCCGACAACGGCGACGCGTGGGTGGAAGTGCGCGGCAAGAAGCTGGCTCCCCCGCAGGTCTCCGCTGAAGTCCTGCGCAAGATGAAGAAGACGGCCGAGGACTACCTCGGCGAGGAAGTGACCGAAGCCGTCATCACGGTCCCGGCCTACTTCAACGACGCACAGCGTCAGGCGACCAAGGACGCCGGCCGCATCGCCGGCCTGGACGTCAAGCGCATCATCAACGAGCCCACCGCCGCGGCCCTGGCCTTCGGCCTGGACAAGCACGGCGCCGGCGACCGCAAGATCGCGGTCTTCGACCTGGGCGGCGGCACCTTCGACATCTCGATCATCGAGATCGCGGACGTGGACGGCGAGAAGCAGTTCGAAGTGCTGTCGACCAACGGCGACACCTTCCTGGGCGGCGAGGACTTCGACCAGCGCATCATCGACTACATCATCGGCGAGTTCAAGAAGGAACAGGGCGTCGACCTGTCCAAGGACGTGCTGGCCCTGCAGCGCCTGAAGGAAGCCGCCGAGAAGGCCAAGATCGAGCTGTCGAACTCGTCGCAGACCGACGTGAACCTGCCGTACATCACGGCCGACGCCACCGGTCCGAAGCACCTGAACATCAAGCTGACCCGCGCCAAGCTGGAGTCGCTGGTGGACGAACTGATCGAGCGCACCATCGCCCCCTGCCGCACGGCCATCAAGGATGCCGGCGTGTCGGTCGGCGAGATCGACGACGTCATCCTGGTCGGCGGCATGTCGCGCATGCCCAAGGTGCAGGAGAAGGTCAAGGAGTTCTTCGGCAAGGACCCGCGCAAGGACGTGAACCCCGATGAGGCCGTGGCCGTCGGCGCCGCGATCCAGGGCCAGGTCCTGGGCGGCGAACGCACCGACGTGCTGCTGCTGGACGTCACCCCGCTGAGCCTGGGCATCGAGACCCTGGGCGGCGTGATGACGAAGATGATCAAGAAGAACACGACCATCCCGACCAAGTTCGCGCAGACCTTCTCCACTGCCGAGGACAGCCAGCCCGCCGTGACCATCAAGGTCTACCAGGGCGAGCGCGAACTGGCGCAGGCCAACAAGAGCCTGGGCGAGTTCAACCTCGAAGGCATCCCGCCGGCACCGCGCGGCCTGCCGCAGATCGAGGTCAGCTTCGACATCGACGCCAACGGCATCCTGCACGTCGGCGCCAAGGACAAGGGCACCGGCAAGGAAAACAAGATCACCATCAAGGCGAACTCCGGCCTGTCCGAGGCCGAGATCGAGAAGATGGTGAAGGACGCCGAGGCCAACGCCGCCGAGGACAAGAAGAAGGTCGAGCTGGTGCAGGCGAAGAATCAGGCCGACGGCCTGGTGCACTCGGTGCAGAAGTCGCTCAGCGAGCACGGCGACAAACTGGACGCCGGCGAGAAGGAAAAGATCGAGGCGGCGGTGAAGGACCTGGAAGAAGCCATCAAGGGCGAGGACAAGGCCGACATCGACGCCAAGACCGAAGCGCTGATGACCGCCAGCCAGAAGCTGGGCGAGAAGGTCTACGCCGAGGCGCAGGCGGCCCAGGCCGCCGCCGGCGGCGCGGCGGGTGCGGCGGGCGCCGCCGGTGCCGAGCAGGCGGACGCCGCGGGCGCGCAGGCGTCGGCCAAGCCGGCCGACGACAACGTCGTGGACGCGGAGTTCAAGGAAGTCAAGGACTCCAAGTAAGCCGCACAGGCGTGCGTGCCGGCCGCGGGGCCGGCATCGCGCCCGGCAATCGCTGTCGACTGACAGCCGCCGCACGGGGCCGCCAGCCTCGCGCGGCGTTCTGGTTTGAGGCCTGCAGGAAGATCCATGGCAAAGCGTGACTATTACGAAGTCCTGGGCGTCGCGAAGAACGCCAGCGAAGAGGACATCAAGAAGGCGTATCGCAAGCTCGCGATGAAGTACCACCCTGACCGCAATCAGGGCGACGGTGCCAAGGAGGCCGAGGACAAGTTCAAGGAAACCAAGGAAGCCTACGAGATGCTCTCGGACGGCCAGAAGCGGGCCGCCTACGACCAGTACGGCCACGCGGGCGTGGATCCGAACCAGGGCATGCGCGGCGGTCCGGGCGGCGAAGGCTTCGGCGGTTTCGCGGAGGCCTTCGGCGACATCTTCGGCGACCTGTTCGGCCAGCAGGGCGGCGGCGGCCGTCGCCAGGGCGGCGGCCAGCAGGTCTACCGCGGCAGCGACCTGAGCTACGCGATGGAGATCACGCTGGAGGAAGCCGCGCGCGGCAAGGAGACGCAGATCCGCATCCCGTCGTGGGAAGGCTGCGAGACCTGTCACGGCAGCGGCGCAAAACCCGGCACCAGCGCCAAGACCTGCGGCTCCTGCGGCGGCAGCGGCACGGTCCACATGCGCCAGGGCTTCTTCAGCATCCAGCAGACCTGCCCGCACTGCCACGGCACCGGCAAGATCATTCCTGAGCCCTGCACCACCTGCAACGGCGCCGGCAAGATCAAGAAGACCAAGACGCTGGAAGTCAAGATCCCGGCCGGCATCAACGAAGGCATGCGCATCCGCTCGGCCGGCAACGGCGAGCCGGGCGTGAACGGCGGCCCGTCGGGCGATCTCTACATCGAGATCCGCATCAAGCAGCACGACATCTTCGAGCGCGACGGCGACGACCTGCACTGCACGATGCCGGTGTCTATCACGACCTCGGCGCTGGGCGGCACGATCGAGGTGCCGACGCTGGGCGGCAAGGCCGAGATCGAGCTCCCCGAGGGCACGCAGCATGGCAAGACCTTCCGCCTGCGCGGCAAGGGGATCAAGGGCGTGCGATCGAGTTATCCGGGCGACCTGTACTGCCATATCAGCATCGAGACGCCGGTCAAGCTGACCGAGCATCAGCGCAAGCTGCTGAAGGAACTCGACAAGAGCCTGAAAGACGGCGGCGAGCGCCACTCGCCGAACGCGAAGAGCTGGACCGACCGGGTCAAGGACCTCTTCAAGTAAATCGCCAACAGCGACACGCAAACGCCCGCCACGACTCGCCACTCCGGTCGGCCACCCACGCAAACCCGGGGGATCGGCCGTCGTCGCCGGGCGGACAATCGGTCGGTGGTTGACGACATTCGCACGATTCGTTGGGGTGCTGCCGGCCCGCTCTCTTCGGAGGCGGGCCTTTTCATTGCCGCGCGCGCCGCGGCGGGGCAGCGGCCATGACGCTCGCCGGCACCCTCGGCAAGACGCAGGCACTGGTCATCGACAGCAACGCCAACTCGCGCAGCCTGATGACGGCGCAGCTGCGAGAACTCGGCGTCGGCCATGTGCGGCAGACCACGCGCGTGCGCGACGCCCGCGTCATCCTCGAGACGCAGCCCTACGACATCGTCATCTGCGACTACTACTTCGACGGCTCCGAGATGTCGGGGCAGGACCTGCTCGACGAGCTGCGGCGCGAGCAGTTGCTCCCCTACTCCACCGTCTTCGTGATGGTCACCGGCGAGGCCTCGTACGCGAAGGTCGCCGAGGCAGCCGAGGCGGCGTTGGACGCCTACCTCGTCAAGCCCTACACGACCACGGCGCTGGCCGACCGGCTGGCCAATGCGCGGCATCGCAAGGTCGAGCTCAAAGGCATCTTCGACGCGATCGACGCGAAGGACTTCGGCCGCGCGGCGGACCTGTGCCTGGAACGTTTCCAGCGCAAGGCGACCTACTGGCTGTACGCCGCGCGCATCGGCGCGGAGCTGTTGTTGCGCCTGGAGCGCCATACGGAGGCGCGCGAGCTGTACGAAGCCATCATCGCCGCGCGGACCGTGCCGTGGGCGCGGCTGGGCGTGGCGCGGACCGAGGTCGCCGGCGGCAACCTGAGCGCCGCGCGGCGCACGCTGGAAACGCTGATCGGCGACATGCCCGACCAGGCCGACAGCTACGACCTCATGGGTCGCGTGCAGATGGAGCAAGGCGAGATCGATGCCGCGCTCGCGACCTATCGCACCGCCGCGACGCTGACGCCCGGCTGTCTGCTGCGACAGCAGCATTGCGGCACGCTGGCCTTCTACGCGGGGCAGCGCGACGAGGCGCTCAAGATGCTGGAGCGCAGCGTGGCGCAGGGCCTGCGCTCCAAGCTGTTCGATGCGCACAGCCTGGCCCTGATGGCGCTGATGCGCTTCGACGCCAAGGACAGCAAGGGCCTCAAATACACGATGGACGCGCTGATGCAGGCCATGGAGCGCGCGCCGCGCGACCAGCGCCTGCAGGGTTTCGAGGTGCTGATGCAAGGCTTGCGGCTGCTGCTGGACCGCAAGCTGGCGGACGCGCTGATGCTGGCGCGCCAGTTTGCGCGACGCGCCGGCGACCCGGACTTCGACCTCGAGGCCGCCAGCCTGCTGGTCGCGCTGTGGGTGCGCATGGCGCGGCAGGACATCGAGCTCAGCGAGATGGAGACGCTGATGAATCAGCTCGGGTTGCGCTTCTGCAGTTCCAAGTCGGCGACCGAAGTGCTGATCAGCATGGCGGAGGCCCACGAGCCCAGCACGCAACTGCTGCGTGACGCGAATGCGCGGGTGTTTGCGATCTCCGAGACGGCGATGCGCCATGCGATGCGCGGCGATGCGCAGACTGGCGTCCAGTTGCTGGTGGAGCAAGGCACGCACACGCTGAACGCCAAGCTGATCGACATGGCGGCGCTGGTGCTCAAGCGCTACCGCGAACGGATGAGCGACCCGGCGGCGCTGGAGCCCAAGATCGAGGAACTGCAGCGCCGCTACGTGCAGGCCAGCGGTCAGGGACTCAAGGCCGCCCGAGGGGGCGGCATGGCCTTGCGAGGATGAATGCGCATCCGGGGCCACGCGGCGGCGAGGCTCAGGAAGGCTTCAGGGGAGCTTCAGGTACGACAACTACAAGGGCAGGTTTTCGCTTGCCGGCCTGACACAACAAGATGCCGTTTTCCGATCCCTCGACCTCGCCGACCCGCGAGGCCGCCACGGTGCACCCCGTGCGCACCCGTTCACCGCTGGCATTGACGTGGCTGACCGCGCTGTGGATCGGTGTGCTCGGCAACTGGCCGCTGTGGCAGCGGATGTGGGGCATGCCGGACTACGCCGGGGCCTCGGGCAAGCTCTTCGTCATCGTCTTCGCCGGCATCGTGATCATGGTGCTGGCCGCGGTCTTCAGCCTGCTGGCCTGGCGTGTCGCGGTCAAGCCGCTGCTGACGCTGATGCTGGTGATGACGGCGCCGCTGGCCTACTTCATCGGCAGCTACGGCGTGATCATCGACAGCACGATGATCACCAACGCGCTGCAGACCGATGTGCGCGAGACCCGCGATCTGATCGGTGGGGGACTTGCCGCGCACGTCGCGGTGATCGCGCTGATCCCGTTGATCTGGATCTGGCGTCAGCGCCTGAACGACACGCGATGGTTCAGACGGCTGGGATGGAACCTCGCCAGCGTGGCGCTGGCGCTGGCCCTGGGCGTCGGACTCGCGGCGACGCGGACTGCGGAACTGGCCTCCACGTTGCGCAACAACAAGGCGCTGACCAAGATGGTCAGCCCGATCAACGCGATCTGGGCGAGCGCCGCGCTGGCCGCGCAGAAGCAGAAGAAGCCCAAGGGGCCGCTCGAAGTCGTCGCCGCCGACGCGACGCTCACGCCGCGCGCCGCGGGCGCACGCCCGCCGCTCGTGCTGCTGGTGGTCGGCGAGACGGCGCGCTCCGAGAACTTCCAGCTCAACGGCTACGGCCAGCCGACCAATCCGGAGCTGTCGACGAAGCCGGTGCTCAGCTATCGCGAGGTCGCCTCCTGCGGCACGTCGACAGCGGCCTCGCTGCCCTGCATGTTCTCCCAGCTTGGCCGCGAGGTGTACGTCGATCATCCCGGCAACCAGCAGACGCTGATGGACGTGTTGCAGCGCGCCGGGCTCGCGGTGCTGTGGCTGGACAACCAGTCGGGTTGCAAGGGGATCTGCGACCGCGTGCCGAATGCGCAGGCGATCAATCCTGCCCGGCCGGATCACCCGATCCCCGCGGGCCTGTGCCGCGCGGATGGCGAATGCCTCGACGAGGTGATGCTGCACGATGTGGACGCACGCATCGCGGCGCTGGATCCGCAACGCGTCGCGCGCGGCGTCGTGCTGGTGCTGCACCAGATGGGCAGCCATGGTCCCGCCTATTACCTGCGCACGCCCGACGACCGCAAGCCCTTCCAGCCCGAGTGCCGCAGCAACGCGCTGCAGCAGTGCGAGCTGGAGCAGGTCCGCCATGCCTACGACAACACGATCGCCTACACCGACCACGTGCTGGCGAAGGCGATCGACTGGCTGGGGACGCAGGAGCAACGTTTCGATCCGAGCCTGCTGTACGTGTCGGACCACGGCGAGTCGCTGGGCGAGAACAACCTCTTCCTGCACGGCATGCCGTATGCGCTGGCGCCCAAGCAGCAGAAGCATGTGCCGCTGATCCTGTGGCTGCCGGAGCAGACCCGGCAATCGCAGAAGCTCGACAGCGCCTGCCTGACGCAGCGCCGCGATACCCCGATGTCGCATGACGGGCTGTATCACACGGTGCTGAGCCTCAGCGGCGTGGAGACCTCGGTCTATCGCAAGGACTGGGATTGGGTCGGGGCCTGCCGGCGCGGCTAACAGGTGGACTGCGGAAGCGGTACATCACATCGTTCAAGAACCTGCCGGGCTTGTCCCAATTGATCGTGCATGGCCGCCGGCAGTACGGTCGCTTCGAGCTCATAGTCCGCATGGACTCGACGCCGCCGCTGAACTTCGAGCTGAGTGCCGTTCTGCCGCGAACGCTCCTTCAGCAGCTCCCCGCAGCGCTCGGCCGGATGCTTCAGGCGGTTGATCAACTCCTGGTGACTTCCTCCTTCCGGACCCTCATTGCGCCCCAACGCCGGAAGCGTCTGCTCCCATTGCCTGCATCGATGAAACGCAGCGTAGTACGCCCTGCTGATCGCGCTGCGATTCGACACCTCCGCACCTTCGCGGCCCAAGGCCCACGCATGTGCGAGCAGTTCATTGCAATCGATGGCCATCACCCGCTCCTCGGCAACTGGGACACACCTGGATCCGCTCAAGCAGTGGCATTGCTCACGAAGGAAAACAGGAACTCGGACCGCAACAGATCGACGTAGGCCAATTCGCCCCAGAACTCAGAGGTCCACTCCAACGCGGCTTCCCGGCCGACAGCAAGCGGCAGCCCGTACTCGATGCCCATGAGGTTCTTGCTTTCGAAAAGCGTGGCAGTCGCCGTTCCACACCGTTGCAATCCGTGCCGGCGCGCGAAATGCGCAGCAAGATGCAACACGTGCCTGACGTAGGTGACCGTCACGTTGCGCCTATCCAATTCGCACAGTGCGCGATCGATCTCTTCCCAACTGGTGGAGACGCATTGCGCATCCAGCAGACCTTGCGGCTGGCATGCGCCGAACAGCTCAGCCGGATACCGCAACAGGTCCAGTACCGCCGCCAACTCTGACATGCCTTCTGGGGTCGGCACCGGCATCACCATGATCGTCACCAGCTTGTCGGCACGGCTGATCGGCCTCACGTAGTTCAATTGCACGGTCATCACATCTCCTGCATTGCGAGTCCTCGACTCAATGGCAACCAGTCTCTGCGTGATGAGCTCGAAACACATTCCCTCCGAAGGGCGTTTCGACGGGGGATATTGATATCGGTAGGTCACTCCCCCTGCGCATACTGAGGGAGGTCATTGCCAAGTCGGCTGGCAGCGGATCGGCTGGCGCGGGGCCAGGTCTTGCCGACGCTGAGCCGACGTTCAGAACAACGACTGCTGCCCCACCACCTTGGACGGCGGACGGAACTCGCTGAAGTCGAACTGGTGCCGCTCGCGGCCCAGGCCCAATCGCTTCGACGCCTTGCGCAAGCGCTGCTGGAGCAGCTCCGCCCAGATCCCCTCGCCGGTGAAGCGCGTGCCGAAGCGCGGATCGTTGTCCTTGCCGCCGCGCATGTCGCGCAGCCGCGCCATGATGCGCGCGGCCTTGTCCGGCTGATGCAGCCGCAGCCAGTCGTGGAACAGCGGCGCCACTTCCCAGGGCAGCCGCAGCGGGATGCTGAACGCCTTGGTCGCCCCGGCCTCCGCGGCGGCTTCGAGGATGCGCTCCAGCTCGGGCTCGTTGAGGAAGGGGATCACCGGCGACACGCTCACCCCCACCGGCACGCCCGCCTCCGCCAGCGCCTTGATCGTCTGCAGCCGCCGCTGCGGCGACGCCGCGCGCGGCTCCAGGATGCGCGACAGCGCCGGATCCAGCGAAGTCACCGACAGGTAGACCGACACCTGCCGCTTGAGCGCCATCGGCACGATCAGGTCCAGGTCGCGCTCGATGCCGCTGGACTTGGTCACCACCGAGAACGGATGCCGCGCCTCGGTCAGCACTTCCACGACGGCGCGGGTGATGCCGAGCTTGCGTTCGATCGGCTGGTACGCGTCGGTCGCCGTGCCCAGCACCAGCGGCGCGGGCTTGTACGCGGGCGAGGCCAGGGTCTCCCGCAGCCGCTCCGCGGCGTTGACCTTGGCGATGATCTTGGTCTCGAAGTCCAGGCCCGGCGACAGGTTCAGGTAGCTGTGCGTCGGCCGCGCGAAGCAGTAGATGCAGCCGTGCTCGCAGCCGCGGTACGGATTGATCGACAGGTCGAAGCCGATGTCGGGCGACTGGTTGCCGCTGACGATCTTCTTTGCGTGCTCCTCGATGATCTCGGTCTTCGGGGCGACATGCTCCTCCAGCGCCTCCTGGTCCAGCGTGCCCCAGCCGTCGTCGTACTGCTCGCGCCCGCGCGATTCGAAACGGTGCGGCATCGCCCAGGCGCTGCCCCGCCCTTTCAGGGCGTCGGCCTGGAGGTACAGCGGCGGAGCGGCGATCTTGGTCTCTTGCGGCATACTGTCAATTTATACAGTATTGCCGAAGAATGCCAGTGTCCATCGGCATCCCGGGCTGCCTCCCGGGCTGCATCCTTGGCGCTTCCCGTGGCGCTTCCATAATCGCCCCATGGATGCTCTCAAAGACCTGCTGCGCAACGCCCTCCGGGAGATGGGCCGCGGCCGCTATGCCGACGCCGTCGCGCTGCTGGAGCCGCACGCGCAGGTCGCATCGAACGAACTCCAGCGCTACCTCGGCGAATCGCTGCGGCGTTGCGGGCGCGTGCAGGACGCGATCGGGCCGCTGATGCAGGCGCTCGCGCTGAAGATCGACGACGTCGACGCCTACCTGCAGCTGGCCTTCGCGTTGCAGTCCCTGCAGATGAAGGCCGAGGCGGCCGAGTGTTTCCGCACCGTCGCCGCGCTGCGGCCCGACAGCGTGATGGCCTTGGCCTACCAGGCCCACGGCGACCAGCAATGCGCGCGCTGGTCGGACTTCGACGGGAACCTGCGATCGCTGCGCGCCGCGATCCGGGCCAAGCCGGACGACGCCGATGATGAATTCGGCGTGCCCTTCGCGCTGGCGACGCTGCCGCATGCCCCCGCGGACCTGCTGAAGGTCGCGCGACTGAGCACGCGTTTCCTGAGCCGCGGCATCGTGCCCCTGCCGGCGGTGAAGGCCGTCGCCAAGCCCAAGCTGCGCATCGGTTACCTGTCTTCCGATTTCCACGCCCATGCGACTGCCGCGTTGATGGTCGAGGTCCTGGAGCACCGGGATCGCGGGCGCTTCGAGGTGCTGCTGTTCTCGCACGGAGCGGACGACGGCTCCGCGCTGCAGCAGCGCATCCGCGCGGCCTGCGAGCGCTTCGTCGACGTCGGCGATCTCGATCCCGCCGCCATCGCCGCGCGCATGCGCGCGGAGGGCGTCGACATCGCCGTCGACCTGAAGGGTCACACCGCCGGCAGCCGCTTCACCGCGCTCGCCGCGCAGCCGGCACCGGTGCAGGTCGCGTGGCTCGGCTTCCCCGGCACCTGCGGGGCGGATTTCATCGATTACGTCATCGGCGATGCGATCGTCACGCCGTTGTCCGATGCGCCGTTCTATTCAGAACACATCGCGCAGCTACCGCGCTGCTACCAGCCCGGCGATGCGACGCGCTGCATCGAACCCACGCCGCGCGCCGAGCTCGGCCTGCCGGACGACGCGATCGTGCTGCTCTCGGCGAACACGGTGCTGAAGATCACGCCCGCCGTCTTCGACACGTGGATGGCCATCCTGCGCCGCCTGCCGCACGCGCTGTTATGGCAGCTCAGCGGCGGCGAGCAGGCTGATGCGCAGCTGCGCGCCGAGGCCGCGTCACGCGGCATCGCGCCGGAGCGGCTCGTCTTCATGCCGCCGGGGGACATGGCCGCACACTGGAACCGCCTCGCCGCCGCGGACGTCGCGCTCGACACGTGGCCGTGCAACGGACACACGACGACCAGCGATGCGCTCGCCGCCGGCGTGCCGGTCGTGACGCTGCGCGGCGACGGCTTCGCGTCGCGCGTGGCGGAAAGCCTGCTCGTCCAGGCCGGGCTGCACGCGCTGGTCTGCGACACGCCCGAGGCGTATGTCGAACAGGTCTGCGCACGCGCCACGGCGTCGAAACCGGCGATCCCGACGTGGATCGATTCGCGGGCGTTCGCGCGCGACCTGGAGGCGCTCTACGAGCGGATGTGGGCGCGTGCGGTGGCGGGTCTGCCACCCGATGCGCTGCCCGCCGCATGACGGGGAGGTCCGCGGGTCAGGTGGACGATTTCTCGCGCGCCTGCCGGCGCACCTCGTCGGCGACCGGATGCAGCGTCGTCGGGCTCTCGGTGCCCACGACGCTGTAGCCCAGCCCGCGCATGGCCCAGCTGTAGCCGCCGATGGCCCCCGAGGCCTGCGCCAGCATCGGCGCCTCCTTCTCGATGGTCATCGGCCGCAGCATCACGGCCATTCGCGTGCCGTCCGCCCGGTCGTAGAAGAACATGCCCGCGGGACCATGGGCCGTGGCGACCAGACGGCCGCCTGCAAACCGATAACCGGCCGCGCTGAGGTCCGGGATCTCCACCGGCCGACGGAGCTTGTCCGAGACCACGCGCAGCAGCCGCTCCCGGTCCAGGTCCTCCGGCGTTTCGGACGCATAGGCGAGGTAGCTGCTGCGCGCTTCGCCGGCGAGCGCCACGACACCGTTCGCCGCACCACCTGCCGCACCGTTCGCCGCACCGTTCGCCGCACCGCTCGCCGCACCGTTCGCCGCCACATCCACCGCCTCCCACCGGTCGCGGACCTGCCACCCGCCGACGCTGCCGGCACCGAGCGCGACGAGCACCGCCGCGGCCCAGCGCCAATGACGCGTCGGCGGCGCCTGCCGTTGCGCGAGCAGTGTCCCGAGCTGCAGCCGCTGCGGTACCGGTTCATCGGCGATCGGCGCGAGCGTGGATCTCAACAACTGCCGCTGGGCCATCAGCCGGCTCACGGCCTCCGCCGCGTCCGGATTCCTGTCCAGGTGGTTCTGCACCTCCTTGCGACGGGCAGCATCGAGCGCACCGTCGACGAAAGCGTGGAGATCGTGTTCAACGACAGGTGACGATTTCATGGGGCCGGTAGGCCCGGCGGGTCTGTCCATTCACTTCATCCTTCGCAGATGCGAGCCCGCGCCGTGCGCCGGCGGCGCTCCGCGCAACTCACCGTCGAGCGCGCGCTGCAACCGCTCACGTCCTCGCGCCAGTCGCGACATCACCGTCCCGATCGGGATGCCGAGCGCCTTCGCCGCCTCGGCATACGACAGATCTTCGACGGACACCAGCAGCACGACGCTGCGCTGTTCCTCCGGCAAGGCGTCCAGGGCCGTCATCAGCTCGCCGAGCTGCACCCGATGCTCCTGCGGCGCCGGTACCGTCAGAGCGGATTCGGTGGCCGGCGCGAGGTCCGCGATGTCCACATGCTCGCCGCGCCGGTCCTGCTGCCGGAAGCGGTTGACCATCAGGTTGTGCGCGATCGCGAAGAGCCATTGCCGGGTGTTCTCCTTCTGCCGGAGCGTCTCCCACTGGCTGATCGCGCGTTCCAGGCAATCCTGGACCAGATCGTCCGCCAGATCGCGATCGCGCAGCATGGCGCTGGCATAGCGGCGCAGGGCCGGGATCAGTGGCTCGATCGCCTCGATCATCGCCATGCCGGCGCCGCGGGTCATCGCGCAGGGGCCTTCACGGGGGCTGTCATCGCGGCCTGCACCTGCACAGGCGAGCCGGGCCTGCCGTCGGCCACTGGCGCGACGACCAGGTAGCGCCGGGTCGCCGCCACCTCGGCCTGCACGATCTGGCGGATCGGTCCGATGGCGTTGACGATCGCCGAGCCGGCCGGATTCGTCATGAAGTTGGCCAACGGCTGCAGCGGGCCGGAGCCGTCCGCCTGCTCGGCCAGCGCCACGACATACGGCTGCTTCGGCTTCAGCCCGGTCACGGACGCCTGGAACACCTGCAGCAGGCCCTGATCGAAGAGCGCTACGCTGGTGGGGGCCGTGTCCGGAGGTCCTGCGACCGCGCGCAGCGTCAGCGCGGCCACCTGCCCCGCGATCCCGAGCGGCTGCAACCCCTGCAGGCCATCGCCGTCGGGCACGGCGTCGGGCACATACGCGATGGCCTGCGGCGCCTGTCCGATGGGGACGTGGCCGACGACGGTGTTCGACGCCGTGTCGATCACCGCGAGCGCGTCGGCGTTCTCCAGTCCCACGTAGATCCGGCTGCCGTCACCCGACGGCCAGACGCCGTGCGGCAGCGGGCCTACCGCGATGGTGGTCACAGCGGAGAAGTCGTCGGTGCGGAACACCTTCACCTGGTTCAGCCCGCCCACGGTCACGTAGGCGAAGGTGCCCTTGGCGGTCTTGGCGAAGTTCACGTGGTTGGTGATCGGGCCGGTGTCGAAGGAGGTGACGACCCCGAACGGCGGACGCGCGTCGAAGACGGTGGTACGTCCGATGTCCTTCAGCGTGAACCACACCTGCCGGCCGTCCGGCGACGCGGCGATGTTCGGACAGAACGGGCTGTCCTGCTTCACCGTCGCGACGATCTTGTGGCTCGCGACCTCGACGACCGCCGTCTCCGGATTGAAGGACGAGCAGACGTAGCCGTACTTGCCGTCCGGCGAGAAGATCTGCATGCCCGGTCCGGCCGCGGTGACGATGCGGGTCTTCTCCTGGAAGGTTGCGGCGTCGATCACCGACACGTAGTTCTCGCCGCGGACGGTGACCCAGACTTCCTTGCCGTCCGGCGTGAAGAAGGCTTCATGCGGGGAGCGGCCGACGTAGGTCGTGTGCTTGATCGCGTTGGTGCGCGTGTCGATGAAAGTGACCGAGTTCGAGCCGATCGACACCACCGCCAGCGTGCGGTGGTCCGGCGAGAAGCCGAGGCCGTGCACCAGCACCTGGCCGCGGTAGAGCGGGCTGAAATTGCCCGGCGACGGGTCGCCCAGGCGGATGACGCCGAGCAGGCGGTTGTCCACGGGGTCGGTGACGGAGAGCGTGTTGGAGAACTGCTCGGCGGCGTAGATGCGGTCGCGGTGGCTGACGGGGATGTCGGCATCCGTCGCCCGGCCCGGCGCCTGGCCTGCCGTGGCGGCGCCGCCGCAGACGGCGAGGAACAGCAGCGAGGAGCGCAAGAGAGGCTTCAGCATGGGAGCTCCTACTTCGAATGATGATGGGTGGAGGCCGGCGCCGATGCCGCCGATGCCGCCGATGCCGATGTCGCGCGCCCGACCTGCGTCGGTGCGGGCGCAGGGCGCGGCAACGCGTCGCCGACCGCGAGCCGCATCGCCGCGATCTCCTGCTGCTGCTCGACGATGATTTCCTGCGCGATGCGTCGCAGCTGCTCATTGGAGCCGTGGCGCAGCTCCGCCAGCGCCATGTCGATGGCGCCCTGATGGTGGGGGATCATCATGGCCGCGAAGTCGCGGTCGATGTCGCCCGAAGGGGGGATCTCCATCGCGGCCATCATGCGGTCCATCGCCGCAGCGTTCTCCGCATGAAAGGCGTCCGCCGACGTGGCTGCGCCGGCCCAAGCGGCGGCCGCAATGGCCGCGGTCGCCGCAGTCGCCGCGGTGGCCGCGATCCACCGCGACACCGGCGGGCGTCTGCGCAAACGCGGCCGGGAAGGCCACGTGCTGTTTGAGGTCATGTCCGGCTCCAGGTTGAAAGGCAACGGCCTTCCCTGCTGTAGACACCCGGCGACGGCGCTTATTCCCAATGCGTGGGCGACGTCCGCCCGTCGACATCCTCGGCACGCGCATCGCCCCCGAAACCGCATGAGCCCATGCGGGTTCCGCATTTGTCCGCCCTGCCCCCGCGCGGGATAGTCGCCGCCATGTGCCAGCTGCTGGGAATGAACTGCAACAGCGATGCAGCGATCACCTTCTCCTTCACCGGGTTCGCTGCCCGCGGCGGTCGCACGGCGGAGCACATCGACGGCTGGGGCATGGCGTTCTACGAGCGCTCCGGATGCCGCGTCTTCCACGACGACCAGCCGGCGAGCGAATCGCCGCTCGCGGAGTTCCTGAGCCGCTACCCCATCAAGTCGCGCATCGTGATCGCGCACCTGCGGCGCGCGACGCAGGGCGGGGTCACCTTGTCCAACTGCCATCCGTTCCAACGCGAATGGCTGGGCCAGACCTGGGTGTTCGCCAACAACGGCGACCTGAAGGACTTCCAGCCCGTGCTCGACGGCCCGTACCGGCCCGTCGGCAGCACCGACAGCGAACGCGCCTTCTGCTGGCTGCTGCAGGAGCTGCGCAAGCGCTTCGCGGACCGGGACCTCGACCGGGATCAGCCGCCGTCCTGGCGCGAGCTCGCGCCCCACGTCGCGCAGCTCAGCGAGGTCATCGCCCGCCACGGCAACTTCAACTTCCTGCTCACCAACGGCGCGGCGCTGTACACGCATTGCTCCAGTCGACTGCAGGTGCTGCAGCGGCGCCATCCGTTCCCGATGGCGCGGCTGATCGACTGCGACATGTCGCTGGACCTCAGCGCCATGAACGGCGCGGACGACCGCATCGTCCTCGTCGCCACCGATCCGCTCACCGCCGACGAGGCGTGGCAGCCGCTGAGCACCGGCGAGTGCCGTGTGTTCGTCGACGGAGAAGAGGTCTGGCGCGACGTGAATCCCGCCACGCGCGCGTTCCCGATCGCCACGGCCACGGTGGGCCGCCCCTGGCAGCAGCCGCGCTGGGCGGGCAGCTCGGCCTGGCCGATGCTGCTGCGCGATATCGCGGTATGAGCCGAATGACCTAACGCGTTTCGGTTCGTTGGGCGCCGGCAGGCGCGCTTCTAGAGTGACTCGGCCCGGTGGGGAGCAGCCCGCCGCGGACATCCCGATCGCACTCAGGAGGCGGCACTGCCGATGGATTATTCCAAGCTCACGACGACCGGTGGACCGGTCGTCCCCACGGATTCAAGCAGTGCCGGCGCATCGACCAGCGCACCAACCGGCACAACGGCAACGACGCCATCGACGCTGACGCCCACCGCTGCCAGCACCATGCCCTCGTCCTCCGGCGCCCTGCAGGGCCTGCCGGCACGCGCGAAGCGCGTGATGTTCGGTCGCGAAGTGGCCTTCAACGCCATCGTGCCCGGCGTCGGCGGCACCGTGGAGCGTCCGGTGCGCGCGTCACTGCCCACGCCGCAATCCGCAGCGCCGACCGACGCGACCGGCCAGCTCGCGGCACTCTCCGCCCAGGCGCAAGGCCTGAATGAGCGCCTCCCGCCGCGCACGCCGTCCCCGTGGGATGCGCCGACGCGCTCGACCGGGAACCGGCTCGCCACGACCGTCGTGCCTTGGCTCAAGCCGCGCCCGCTGACCGAGAAAGCCAGCACACACGCGGACAAGCCGCAACCCGGAAACGCCACGCCCGTGCTGGAGGCCCGCAGCCCGATCACGCAGGCCGTCGCCGGCGGACTCCAGCCGCTGGCCGCCGAGGTCCAGACCCGGCAGCAGCTGGTGGACAAGGATCGCTTCGTCCGGCAGCGGCTGGACGACACCAAGGACGCGCTCTACGGCGCGCGATCGGAAGCGATCGCGCAGTTGCGCCAACCCGGCGGCGCGAACGACGCCGCGGCGCGCGCGACGCTGCACGCGACCGACGCGGGCGTGTCGGCGGTGCTGCAGGCGTCGATCACGCTGGCCTCGAGCGTCGAGACGCCGCCCGACCCGGCCGTCGCCAAGGCGGCGTTCGACGCGCGGGAAGCGCAGGCCTTGCAGGCCCAGGCGACACGTCCGCGCGGCTTCGCGCCGGCTGTCGAGAACGCTCGCTTCGGCGCGCTGCTGCTCAAGGCGGTGAACGGTCGCCCCGCCAATCCGTCGGCGGATGCGCTGCCATCGATCGGCGTCATGGAGATCGCCTCCGAGCTGCTGTCCGTGGTCTGCAAGGGCGATGCCACGCGCGCGCGGGAGGCGCTCGCGGCGCTGCAATCGCGTCCGACGCGCGACTGGATGCAGGGCGTGCCCGACCTGCCCGATCATGGTTCCGATCACGTCTCCGGGAGCGTCACCGGCCACGCGCCCACGCAGGCGGAATCGGACGTCCGCAATCTGTTGCGCCAGGCGAGCGTGCTGCCTCGCGGCGCGGAGGTGGTGCACCTGCTCGGCGATCCGCAAGGCGGCATGCCGGACAGCGAGACGCTGCAGGCAATGCGCAGCTTCTGGTCTGCCGACGCGGCGCAACGCGTGGAGCCGGACGGCTCCGTCCGCCGGTGGCTGGCGGGCGCGAAGCGCGTCGCGCGACAGCCGCCGACGGAGGTCAACGCGGACTTCACCGGTGCCGAGCGCGCGGCGTATCACGCGGTGCGCAACGGCTGCCTTTCAAACGCCACCGGCTCGCCCTACGCCCGTCACGATGCCCGCATGAACAAGGCGATCGGCGAGTGGCTATCGCGGGAGGAACCGTCGGCATCGTGGTTGCAGCGCGCGGTGACGCCGCACCGGCACAAGACGCCGTTCACGCCCGCGGGCCTCCAGCGCGCCACGGCGATCGCCGAAAGCTTCGGCATGACGACCAACCGCAGCCAGGCCGACAGCGCCGTGCGCAAGACGGCTGGAGAACTGAGCGACTGGGCGCGGTCGGACCTCGCGCGTGACCTGACCGCGGCCGGCGTTCCCGCTCCTGAAGCACTAGCCTTCGCTGCCGCAACGCAGGCGTTGGTCGAGCGGGCCACGCGTCAGGACCAAGGGCATCCGGCGCAATGGCAGTTCAAGGGCAGCGAGGCCGGCGGGCTGCGCGCGGCGGTCTACGGGCTGGAGAACCCGGGGAGCGCGAACAAGCCTGCTCGCCTGCACAAGCGCAATCGCGAGCACCCGCTGCCGCCGCTGTTCGAGGAGCTCGCCAAGGACGGCGCGTCGGCGCCGGACGCGCTGCGCGCCGTCATCGACCACGTGAAGCTGACGCTGGCGGAGTCGGCGCCCGCCGAGCGCCAGGGCGCGCTCACGCACGACGTGGCCATGCACGAAGCGGCCGACGCCGCGCGCCAGAAACGCTTCCAGAGCAAGGAGGACGTGCTCCGCTACTTCGAGCCCATCCTGCTGTCGATGCAACTGCGCGACAAGGTGAAGCTCTCCGGCGGCGGCGTGGTGGGCGGCGGTCTGCCCTCGCTGCCCTACAGCGTGCCGTCGCCGGTCGTGTCGCCGATCGTCTCGGCCGGCTGGTCGCGCAAGGAGGAGGCCTTCTTCCAGGCCTTCATGCCGATCCTGGGCATGGAGATCTCGCTCGGCAGCACGCGCGCGAGCGGCCCGGAAGCGACCGTCGGCGTGGCCGTCGGACCGGACCTGCCCGGCGTGGTGAAGGCGCAGGTCAGCGCCACCGAGAAGATGAGCCGCACACATCAGGACACCGAGGGCACCATCCTGCGGCTGTTCCGCCAGCGCGGCAAGGATGACGAACTGCGCAGGGAGATGCTGGGCGTGCTCGACAGCTGGGTGCGCTGGGACCAGGTGCATGCGAAGGGCGCACCGCCCTACGCCGGTCCGCTGGAGGCGGTGCTCGATCGCCATCCCAAGGTCAGCCTGGGCGAGATCCACGGCCAGAGCCTGACGCGCATCTTCGTCACCAAGGTCAGCGCCGGCGCCAACCTGACGCTGGCGGGCGGCGACGGCAACACCTACCGCGTCGGCGTCAGCGCGGGTGCGGCGCTCAAGGCCGAGCGCATCGCCGAATCACGCACCGAGCGCGGCGGCCACATCCAGGTGACGGCGGACAAGGGCGACACCGCGCAGCAGAAGCTGTCGGTCGGCATTCAGGTCAACACGCTGACGCCCGCCAATCCGTCGGAGCTGAAGCTCGGCCAGGACGGGAAGGACGGCTCGATCAGCGGCGGCGGCATGCCCAGCCTGCTCGACGTCAACCGCGACCTGTTCTGGAACCTGGAGAAGAACGCGGTCTCGCCGTTCACCGTCGGCGGGAAGCAGGATGCCGACCTCGATCGTCACTTCAGCACGCCCAAGCAGATGCTGGAGAAGATCGGCGAACAGCGGGACGACTGGATTGCGCGCTGCGTGGAGACGCTGGAACCCGATGCGAGCGGCGAGAAGAACACGCGCGCCAACCGCGACAAGGCGGAGTCGCTGCTGAGCGACTTCGAGGCCAAGCTGAAGGGGCTGCCGAAGGACAGCCTCTGCCAGTACAACATCAACTTCTCGATGCGCCCGCAGGCGTCGGCGTGGATCGACACCTTCCGCGCGCTGGAGGGCTTGGCGCAGTTGCGCGGCGACGCGCGAGGCGCCGCCGAGGCGCGCGCGAATGCGGACCGCACGATGGCACAGGACTCGACGTGGCGGCCGCTGATGCTCATCGTGCGCGAGAAGGGCAAGGACCAGCGCACGCTGGGATGGAACTTCGGCGTGCGGCTGCAGCGCAGCGTCGGCGTGGAAAGTCAGCGCACGGCGGCGCAGTATCCGCCGCCGTGATCGGCCTTCAGTCCCTGATCATCTCAGCGGCATGCCCTTCTGCGTCAACAGGACGAAGACGAGGAAGATCGGAATGAGGACGATGAGCCCCGCGCCTTGAAGGACCGTCTTTGCGATCGACGGCTTGTACGGTTCGGGCGCATCCCCGGCAATGTCGATGACATAGGCCTGGTTGGTCGGTTGCAGGCCCAACTTGCTCTTGTCGACCTCGGTTCTCAGGTATCGCTGGAATGTCAGTCGCTCATCAAACACCACGCGTTGCTCGGAGATCTGCCGTCTTTCAAGCGGCGCCCGCTCGAACGCTTCAATCAGCATTTCGTGAGAAACCCGCATCGCGCGCATCGGTCGAGTGCTCCGTTCATACTCCTCGAACGTCATGTCGCGCTGCGTCGTCTCGATCAGGCGCACTTCCAGTTCCAACGAGTTGTCCTTATGCAGGCGCGCGTTCTGGAAGTTCCCCGCCAGGCGGGCATGCGACGGTCCCGTCAGCAAAGCGACGAGCGCCTTGCTCGGCACCAGCTCGTAGTCGAAGCGCTCACCGAAGACGATGATCTTGCGCCAATCCTTGGTCGCCGCCAGCGACTCGATCTTCTCCTTGTAAGACGATGGCGGCCCCGCGTCTTTCGACCGGCTCGCACAGCCGGTTCCCAGTGTCGTCGCCACGCCCGCAATCAGCATTGCGCGTCTTTGCATCGATTCCTCCCTGTCTCGTTGTTGGCTCCGCCTTCTGCGGAGCCCGAGATCCTAACGGCACCATGACACGCTGTGGAGGTAGAGGGTCGCCGATATCATCAGCCGCGATTCCGAGATCTTGCAGGGCGAGCTTCAAGGAGATGAAGGCGGCAGGTTGAGGTCACGCGAGGACCGCCTCAACCGGCCCCGTTGCACAGCGCTCAGGCGGCAACCTGCTTCCCTCGCCGCGACAGGCTCACACTCAGCCAGATGCCGGAGATGAGGAAGTACAGCGCGCCGACGCCCGCATAGCCCGCGACGTTCACGATGGAGGGGACGTCGGCCTTCTGCGCTTGCGCGATGAAGAAGCCGCCGGCCAACGCGGATTGCGCGCCGCTCAGGACCATCACCCACTGCCCGCCCTGCGCCTTCCAGCGGCGCAGCGCCGTGCCGAGCTGCATGAGACCCGAGGCGATCGCCCAGGCGCCGAAGACGCCGAGAACGGCATTCATGCTCAGCGTCAGCGCCGCGCACACGGCGACGGTCGTGATGCCGCTCGCCCACACGTTGATGCGCTGCGTGCGGTTGGCCTGCAGCCCGCCGCTGGCATTCGCGTCCACCCAGTTGGCGGCGGCGTCCCAGGCCGGATAGAGCACCAGCAACACGGCGGCAATCGCGGGCGACTTGCTGCCGATCACGATCGCAGCGGCGACCCAGACGATGGAGAACAGCGCGCGGACCAGGGTGTAGCGCCTGAGCCAGAGGTCCTGCTGGAGGCTGGTGGCGGCGGATGTGAAGGAGGAGGCCATGATGGATTCGGTTCCGGTCAGTTCGATAGTCCTCAGTCTACCAACTAGTTGATTGAATTCAATCCCGAAACTTAGGCTGGCCTGAAGCGGCCGTGCTTTTTGAACGAGGGAAGGCGGGAAGGCGCTTTAGAACGCGCTTCAGGACGCGCTTCAGGACGCGCTGACGGCGCGCTTGCGCCCTGCCCGCTTCGGCGTCGCGCAGTCGGCGCAGCGTCCGTACAGCGTCAGCTCATGGCGTGCCACGGTGAAGCCTTCCGGCACCAGCTGCGCCATGTCGCCGGGGCAGGCATGCACGTCGAAGACGCGGCCGCAGTCCGTGCATTGGAAGTGGTGATGGTGGTCGTGGTGCGCCGATTCGTAGCGGGGGCTGTCACCGGGCAGCGACACCGACTGGATCTCGCCCGCCTCCAGCAGCTGCTTGAGGTTGCGGTAGACCGTCGCCAGCGACAGCCCCGGCACCTCGCCCTGCGCGGCGTCCAGCACTTCCTGCGGCGATAGCGGTCGTCCCGCGTCGTCGATGACGGTCCGGATGGCACTGCGCTGTCGGGTCGAACGTTCCATGGGTGTCAAGGCGCGGGCGATCAGGGCACCGCAAAAGCAGGTCGGGTGGGCTCGAGCATTCTGTCACGCTGCTATATTGCGAATGCGTTCGCATTAGCATCAAAGGCAGGCGAACGGAAATTCTTCGCCTCGGAGAAGCCCATGCCCATTGCCACCGCTGTCGAGGTCGTCGACGTCATCGACGTCAATACCGCCTTCGCCGATACCGCCGCCCAAGCCCCTCGCCTGCCCGCCACGGTACGCGGCGCGGCTCGCGCAGGTCCATGCCGTGATCCGGGCGCTCAACCCGGCCGCACGCATCATCGACGCCCGCCACGGCGACGTGCCGCTCGCCGCCTCGCCCATCACCTCGCCCGTGATCGATCCTTGGCCGAGGTGGGACCTCGACTCCCCGCAAGAAGGAATCCACTGAGATGATCCCGAAGAAGAACTCCCGCCGCTCCCACGCCGTCGCGCTGGTGGCCGGCCTGATGATGGTCGGCGCTGCACACGCTCACGGCGACAAGCACGAGCACGGCGTCGTGCACCTGGACGTCGCGATCGAGGGCGACACGCTGGCGATCCAACTGGAATCGCCGCTGGACAGCGTGCTCGGCTTCGAGCGCCAGCCGCGCACGCCGGCGGAGCGCCAGTCCGTCGAGCGGATGCTCGCCACGCTGCGCGGCGGCGCGGTGCTCTTCACGCCGGATGCGCGCGGGCAGTGCCGATTCGAAGAGGCCCAGCTCGAATCCGGCCTGATCGCCGGACCGCCCACCGACAGCGCCGCGAACAGGTCGGAGCACCTGGACGTCGACGTCAGCTATCGCTTCCGCTGCGCCGCGGCGACCGATCTGAAGACGCTGTCGCATCAGCTGTTCGCGCTGTTCCCGCGCATCCAGCGCATCGATGCGCAGGTCGCGACGCCGAAGGGGCAATCCCGCCAGGTGCTGCAACGCCCGGCCGCGACGCTGACGCTCGGCGGCTGACGATGACCGTGCCCGCGATGACCGTGCCCGTTCTGGAAGCCCGGGACCTGACCTTCCGCTGGCCGCGCGCCACGCGGGACTGCCTGGACATCGCTGCGCTGCGCGTCGAGCCCGGCGAGGCCGTCTTCCTGCGCGGACCCAGCGGCTCGGGCAAGAGCACGCTGCTGTCGCTGATCGCGGGCGTGCTCACGCCGCGCGCGGGACGGCTGAAGCTGCTCGGCCATGAGTTGTCGGAGTGCTCCGGCCGCCAGCGCGACCGGCTGCGCGCCGACCATGTCGGCTTCATCTTCCAGCAGTTCAACCTGCTGCCCTACCGCTCGGCGCTGGACAACGTGCTGCTGAGCTGCGAGTTCTCGCGCCGCCGCGCCACGCTGGCCGGGCAGCCGCGGAAACGCGCGCGGGAGCTGCTCCAGCGCATGGGCCTGGGCGCCGAGCTGATCGCGCGGCGTGCGAGCGAGCTCTCCGTCGGCCAGCAGCAGCGCGTGGCCGCGGCGCGCGCGCTCATCGGCCATCCGGACCTGGTGATCGCCGACGAGCCGACCTCCGCACTCGACGACGCGCATCGCGACGCCTTCATGGCCATCCTGCGCGAGGTCTGCGCCGAGTCCGGCAGCGCGCTCCTGTTCGTCAGCCACGACACGCGGCTCGCCGCGCGCTTCCCGCGCTGTCTGGACCTGCCCGCACTGCAGCGCGGCTCGGCGCGCGTCGAGGAAACCATCGCATGAAAGCGCTCATCCGCCTCGCCGCGCAGAGCGCGTGGAACCGCCGTTTCGTGCTGTCGCTCGTGGTGCTCTCGATCGCGCTGTCGACGCTGCTGCTGCTCGGCATCGCGCGGCTGCGCGACGACGTCCGCAAGAACTTCGCGCAGTCGGTCTCCGGCACCGACCTGATCGTCGGCGCCCGAACGGGCTCGGTCCAGCTGCTGCTGTATTCGGTCTTCCGCATCGGCGGTGCGACCAACAACATCCAGTGGTCCAGCGTGCAGTCGCTGGCCGAGCTGCCCGGCGTGGACTGGGTCGTGCCGATCTCGCTCGGCGACTCGCACCGGGGCTTCCCGGTCGTCGCGACGACGGGCGACTACTTCCGCCGCTTCCGGTACGGGGATGCTCAACCCCTGGCGCTGGCAGGGGGCCGCGCGTTCGACGACGCGCTCGCCGATTCGAAGGGATCGAATGGATCGAATCGATCAAGCAGCCCGGATGGATCGAAGGAAGCGAAGGGATTGCCGCCCGATCTCTTCGGCGTCGTGCTCGGCGCCGACGTCGCAGCCTCGCTGGGCTATCGGATCGGCGACAAGGTCGTTCTCAGCCACGGCGACGGCGCACTCGCCGCCAATGACCATGCGGACAAGCCTTTCCACGTCATCGGCGTGATGCAGCGCACCGGCACGCCGGTGGACCGGTCGCTGCACATCAGCCTCGCGGCGATGGAAGCCATCCACCTCGACTGGGTCGCCGGCGCGCCTATCCCCGGGCAGGCGGTCAGCCTCGATGCCCTGGCCGGGCAAGACCTGACACCGCACCAGGTGACGGCCGCGCTGGTCGGGTTGAAGCGGCGCACGGCGGTGTTCTCGACGCAGCGGCGCATCAACGACTTCCCCGGCGAGCCGCTGATGGCCATCCTGCCAGGCGTCGCGCTGGACGAGCTGTGGGACGTGGTGGCGCTCGGCGAGCGCAGCTTGACGCTGATGAGCGCGATGGTCGCGGCGGTGAGCCTGTGCGGGTTGGTCGCGGTCATTCTCGCCGGCCTCAACGAACGTCGCCGCGAGCTCGCCATCCTGCGCGCCGTCGGCGCCAATCCGGTGCGGATCTTCAGCCTGCTGGCGGTCGAGGGCATGCTGGTCACCGTCTGCGGCGTCGTGCTCGGCGCCGCGCTGTGCCTGCTGCTGATCGCCGGGCTGGGGCCGTGGGTGCAGCTGCGCTTCGGCATCGGCCTCAGCGCCGGACTGCCGTCGGCGGACCAATGGCAACTGCTGGGCCTCATCACCGCACTCGGCTGGGCGGCCAGCCTGCTGCCCGGACTTCGTGCCTACGCGCTGTCGCTCAGCGACGGCCTCTCTCCGAAGGTCTGACATGACATCCCTTCCCCGCCCTGCATTCTCCCTGCCGGCTGTCGTCCTGCTGGTGGCGCTCGCGGTCACGCTTCCCGCCGCCTCTGCCGGTGCCGCAACAGCGACACCATCCACTTCCACCGTGCCGGCCGCTTCTCAAGTGGCCAGCGCGCCGACGTCCGGCTATCGCGACCTCACCTGGATCCAGCTCGTTCCGCCGGGCTGGGATCCGATGAAGCGTTTCCGCGACGTCGGCATCGGACGTCTGAGCGACAACAGCCCGCGCACCGCCGCGCTGATGGCGGATCTGCGCGACGAGCTGGACAACGCGCCGCTGGTCGAATCGCTGCAGGACGCGCCGGTGCGCCTGCCCGGCTACGTCGTGCCGCTGCAGACCGATCGCGACGGCGTGCGGGAGTTCCTGCTCGTTCCCTACTTCGGCGCCTGCATCCACATGCCGCCCCCGCCGGCGAACCAGATCATCCTGGTGAAGCTCGCCCAGCCTTCGAAGCAGCTGCGGTCCATGGACACGGTCTGGGCCAGCGGCGTGATGCGCCTGGACCGGCAGCCCAGCGACATGGGCGTCAGCGGTTATCGCCTGGACGCGGCGAACGTCGAGCCTTACCGGAACAAGCCGCGTTGATCGCACGGATCATGCGTTCCTGGCTCTCCTTGCGATCCTGGCGCTTGCCGTGGACTTCTGGGGCGCTGCTCTTGGTCGTCGCCATCGGCGTTCCCGCGGGCCTCCTGCTGAACCGGACCGATCCGTCCCAGGCGATCGCCTCGGCGCCGCTCGCGACCGATCCGCCTTCGGACGTGAAGACGATCGAATGGACGGAACTCATGCCGCCGGGATGGGATCCGCGCTCCAAGGTGGGAAAGGCGGGAAAGGCGGGAACGGCGGGAGGGACCGACATCTCCAAGCTCGCGGACGACGATCCCATCGCACGCCAGATGCTGAAGGATCTGCGGGACGCCTTCGACAACGCGCCGGTGCGTCCGGAGCTCGACGGCCGCCGCGTGCGTCTGCGCGGCTACGCGGTGCCCGTGGGCGTCGGCTGGGGCGGCACCGACGAGTTCCTGCTGGTGCCCACCTTCGGCGCCTGCATCCACAGTCCGCCGCCGCCGCCCAACCAGATCGTCTATGTGAAAACGCCCTCGAAGATCGAGGGCGTCCGTGCCATGTCCATCGTGACGGTCACCGGCACGCTGGAGGTGCACGCCATCGACTCGGCCCTCGCGACCAGCGGCTATCGGCTCGTGCCGGAAACGGTGCGCGTGGAGCGCTGAAGACGCGATCCGTCAGCCGAGGCCGACGGCGGTTCCGCAGCCGGTCAATATTCGTCGCCCGGGCCGACGTAGCCTGGCGCGAGGTTCTCGAATTTGGTGTTCTGTCTCGCGAAGGCCAGCTTCACCGTGCCCACCGGGCCGTTACGCTGCTTGGCGATGATGATTTCCGCCACGCCCGGCTCCTTGCACTCGTCCTTGGTGTAGTACTCGTCGCGGTAGATGAACATGATGATGTCCGCATCCTGCTCGATGGCGCCCGACTCGCGCAGGTCGGACATCATCGGTCGCTTGTCCGGCCTCGTTTCCACCGACCGGTTCAGCTGCGACAACGCGATCACCGGGCAGCGCAGCTCCTTGGCCAGCGCCTTCAGGCCCCGCGAGATCTCGCCGACGACGGTCGCGCGGTTCTCCTCGCTGCCGCCGCCGTTGCCGCTCATCAGCTGCAGGTAGTCGATGATGATCAGGCCGATCTGGCCCGAGATGCGCGCCTGGCGCCGCGCTCTGGAGCGCACCTCGCTGGGCGACAGGCCCGGGCTCTCGTCGATGTAGATCGGCGCGTTGCCGAGCTTGTCGACGGCCTCGGCCAGCCGGCCCCATTCATCGTCCTTCAGGCGTCCCGTGCGCAGCCCGCTCTGGTCGATGCGGCCGATCGAGCCGACCATCCGCAAGGCCAGCTGCGCGGCGCCCATTTCCATCGAGTAGATGATGACCGGCAGGCCCTCGTTGATCGCCACGGCCTCGCCGATGTTGATCGCGAACGCGGTCTTGCCCATCGACGGCCGCGCCGCCAGGATGATCAGGTCCCCGCGCTGCAGGCCGGCCGTCATGCGGTCCAGGTCGTAGAAGCCGGTGCGAACGCCGGTGACGTCCTCGGCGCCCTGCTCGGCCAGCTCGTTGACACGGTCCATCAGCTCGACCATCAGCCGGTCCATGCTCTGGAAACCGGTGCCGCCGCGCGAGCCTTCCTCGTTGATGCGGAAGATCTTGCCTTCGGCCTCGTCCAGGATCTCATTGACCGCTCGGCCGGCGGGATTCAGCGCGGCGGTCGCGATCTCGTCCGAGGTCGCCACCAGCTTGCGCAGGATGGCGCGCTCACGGACGATTTCGGCGTAGCGCCGCAGGTTGGCCGCGCTGGGCACGCCCTGCGCCAGCGCGTTCAGATAGGCCAGCCCACCGCACTCCTCGGCCTTGCCGAGCGAGGTCAATTCCTCGAACACCGTCACCACGTCCGCCGGCTTGCCGCCGTTGATGAGCTTGCCGATCGCGGCGTAGACCTGCTTGTGCTCGTAGCGGTAGAAGTCGGTGTCGCTGAGCGTGTCCGCCGCCTTGTCCCAGGCGGTGTTGTCGATCAGCAGGCCGCCGAGCACGCTCTGCTCGGCTTCCACCGAGTTGGGCGGCACGCGCAGTCGCGCGATGTCGCTGTCGCTGGCACTGGATCCTGGCGGGGTGAAGATCGCGGACATTGTGGACAAGCCTGTGGATGGACGTTTGATAGCTTGTGGAGCGAGCGGGATAACTCAAGCCCCTGAAAAGCAGAAAGCCGACCGCTTTGCAGCTGTCGGCTTTCTTGATGTTGCCCCGTTCTTGGCCGGTCGTGTGACCCGCGAATCCCGTGACAACCCCGATGGACGCGCAGAGCGCCCAACGGGTGTTTCGAGCAATTACTCGATCTCGGCGACGACCTTCACGGTCACTTCCACCACCACGTCGGTGTGCGGAGCGACGTTGATCGGGAACTCGCCGACGGTCTTCAGCGGACCGTTAGGCAGACGCACTTGCGACTTGACGATGGCCGTGCCGGCCTTCGTCAGCGCTTCGGCGATGTCGGCATTGGTCACGGAACCGAACAGACGACCGTCGACACCGGCCTTCTGCGAGATGGTCACGGTGATACCGCTGATCTTCTCGCCCAGGGCCTGCGCAGCGGCAAACTTCTCGGCGGCGACCTTTTCCAGTTCGGCGCGCTTGGCTTCGAATTCCTTGATCGCGGCTTCCGTGGCGCGGCGCGCCTGGCGGGTCGGGATCAGGAAGTTGCGGGCATAGCCGTCCTTGACCTTGACGACGTCGCCGAGGTTACCCAGGTTGGCCACTTTTTCCAGCAGGATGACTTGCATGGGTGGACTCCTTAGACCTTGTGCTGGTCGCTGTACGGCAGCAGGGCCAGGAAGCGGGCGCGCTTGATGCACACCGACAGCTGACGCTGGAAGAAGGCGCGCGTGCCGGTCAGGCGGGCGGGCACGATCTTGCCGTTTTCACCGATGAAGTCGCGCAGGACGTCGACGTCCTTGTAGTCGATCTGCTCAACACCGGCGACGGTGAAGCGGCAGAAACGCTTGCGGCGGAACAGCAGCGATTGTTGGTTGCGCTTGGGCTTGCGGTCCTTCGAGAACCGACCTTTACCACGTGGCGGGGGCATAGTGAACTCCTGCTATCTATCCAGATTGAAACGATCTGCGCGACCTGTTGTCCTGCTCATGCCCGTTCAGTCCGCGAAGCCGGTGATGTGAAACACCGTGCCTCGCCCCTGTCGCTGTGCCGAGAGAAATCCGGTGAACACCGTCTTCTCCGTCAGGCTCAACGCCTGGATCCGCTTCACGATGTCACCGAGGGCCACCGCCTTGATCTCCATCGCGACTTTGCGCGGGGAGCCGGCTTCGTCGACCATGGACTCGTGCTTGAGCATCAAGTCCAGGGCGGGGAGCCCGGCGGGGGTGTATCGGATCGCCGCGATGTCGAGGATCTGCGCCTGCAGGACCAGTCGGTTCATGCGTGCGGGCAGGCTCGGCGGATCAGGATTCGGGAACGCTCAGAAACGTCAGCGGTCGCGCTTGTCAGCTCAGGCGGTCGCTTCTTGCGGGGCCTTGCGGGCTTCTTCGCGTTCGACGGCCTTCATCATCACCGACGGGTTCGTCTCGGCCTTGTCCTTGACGACGGTCAGGTGACGCAGCACGGCGTCGTTGAAGCGGAAACCGGTCTCGATTTCAGCCAGGATTTCCTTGCTGCACTCGATGTTCAGGCACAGGTAATGCGCCTTGGCCAGCTTCTGGATCTGATAGGCCAGTTGACGGCGGCCCCAGTCTTCCACGCGATGCACCTTGCCACCACCGTTGGTGACCAGGCCCTTGTAGCGCTCCAGCATCGCCGGAACTTGTTCGCTTTGATCCGGATGGATCAGCAGAACGATTTCGTAATGACGCATTCGAACTCCTTATGGATTTCGGCGACCTCCGGCACGGTGCACAAACCACAGTTGGTGAACACCAGCCCTCGGCCTGAAAGCCGGACCCCAGCGTCTACTCGTGGGCCCGGCAAGGGGAATCGAACATTCTAGACGAGTTCGGACGTCGCGTCCATCCGGCGTGCAGTTCCCGCTCCGACGTCCTCAGGGCGTGGCGCCGGTGAGCCGGGCCTGCAGCGCGCGGGCCGTCGGCGACGGCGGCGGCGTCAGCAGGCTCACGACGACCAGGGCCGAGATGCCGGCCGGTAGCCCGTACAGCGCCGCCGCCATCGGCTGGATGCCCCACCACAACTGCGGGTCGCCGCCGATCCCGAGCGCCTGGCGCAGGCCCGCATGCGCGGTCACCATGTAGTAGAGCGTCATGCCCAGACCCGCAAGCATGCCGGCCGCGGCACCCTGCTTGTTGGCCCGCTTCCAGAAGATGCCCGCGACCAGCACCGGCACCAGCGTCGAGCCCGACAGCGAGAACGCCGCCGACACCAGCAGCAGGATGTCGGCCGGTTTCTGCGCGGCGACCGCCGCGGCGGTGAGCGCCGTCGCCAGCAGCAGCGCCTTGGAGATGGTCACGCGCTGCGTCATCGAGGCGCGCGGGTTCATCACACGGTAGTAGACGTCGTGGGAGAGCGCGCTGGAGATGGTCAGCAACAGCCCGTCGGCCGTGGACAGCGCCGCGGCGAGCGCGCCGGCCGCCACCATGGCGGAAAGCACGTACGGCAGGCCGGCGAGTTCGGGCGTCATCAGCATGACGATGTCGCCGCCCAGGCGCAGCTCGCCGAGCTGAAGAATCCCGTCGTGGTTGATGTCCTGGATGTTCAACAGGCTCGGGTCGACGCGCATCCACTGCTTCATCCACCCCGGCAATTCCGCGATCGGCGAACCGACCAGGTGATGCAGCACCTCGTGCTTGAGCATCACCGCCAACGCCGGCGCGAACAGGTAGAGCAGCGCGATGAAGAACAGCGTCCACGCGACCGAGGTGCGCGCCTCCGCGACCGTCGGGACCGTGTAGTACCGCGTGAGGATGTGCGGCAGCCCGGCGGTGCCCACCATCAGCACCAGCACCAGCGCCAGGAAGTTGCGGCGCGCCAGCGTGTAGGCCTCCTGCTCGGCGGGCGTGCCGTCGGGGTCGCCGGCGAAGGGCCGCGCATGCAGCGGCATGCCGGCCAGCGGCTCGGCGCGCTGGCGATTCGCGGCGACGGCGCGCTGCCAGAGATCGCGCGCCTCGGCCTCGGTGCGGGGCAGCGCGGCGCGGACCTTCTCCGCCGCCTGGATCTGCGCGAGCGGCGCCTCTTCGAACTTCAGTTTCGCGATCACCTGAGACACACGCTGACGCTCGGCGTCGAGCGAATGTGGCAGTTCGGCCAGCAAATGCTCGAAGTCCCTGGCCCGCTGTTCGTAGAGACCGCGGACCTGGATTTCCTTGGGATCGTGCAGCAGCTGCTGCTCGCGGACGGTGATCTCCTGGACCTCCGTCCCCGCGGTGAACTGCGGCAGCGGAGAACCGGTCTGCATCGTCGACAGCCACATCACCGGCACCACGTAGGCCACGATCATGATGATGTACTGCGCGACCTGGGTCCAGGTGACCGCCCGCATGCCGCCGAGGAAGGAACAGACCAGCACGCCGCCGAGTCCGACGAACAGGCCGATCTCGAAGGTCAGTCCCGTCAGGCGCGTCGTGATGAGGCCGATGGCGTAGATCTGCGCGACCAGATAGATGAAGGACACCATCACCGCCGCCGCCGCACCCATCACGCGCAGGCCGCGGCTCTCGAAACGCGCGCCGAGAAAGTCCGGCACCGTGAAGCCGCCGAAGCGGCGCAGGTACGGCGCCAGCAGCAGCGCCACCAGGCAGAAGCCGCCCGTCCATCCAAGCACAAACGCCAGGCCGCCATAACCCGCCAGGTACAGGCTCCCCGCCATGCCGAGGAAACTCGCCGCGCTCATCCAGTCGGCGCCCGCAGCCATGCCGTTGTAGAACGCCGGCACGCGGCGCCCAGCCACGTAATACTCGATCGGGTCCGTGGTGCGGCTGAACACACCAATGCCAGCGTAGATCAGCACTGTCAGCAGCAGGAACGAGAACCCCAGCCACTGCTTGGGCATGCCCATCCGCTCCAGGACACCGAGCACCCCGACCAGCGCCACGAAGCCGATCGTGTAGGCACCGTAGATGCGGTGAAGCCGGCGACGGAAGGCGGCGTCTGGTGGTGGAGTCGACATGGGGGCGGATCATCGCCCGCTTGCGGTGCAGGCGCATCCACAACTTCCCCCGGAGAAACTCAGGGACCGCCCACCTGCATTCGTCCGGGCGCTGGCCGCCATGGCGTGGGGCCCCGGAGGCAAGCTCCGAAACCCCACGCCATGCCGTCCCCCACCACTGGCGTCGTTCCACGGTGTTGGGACCGATGACCATGAAAAACGGCCCCGCAGGGCCGTTGGGCGAGTGAGGTGAGAAAAGCTCAGCGCTTGGCGAGACGCTGCCAGGTCTCGACCACCGTGTCAGGGTTCAGCGACAGGGAGGCGATGCCCTCGGCGGCCAGCCACTCGGCGAAGTCGGCATGGTCGCTGGGACCCTGGCCGCAGATGCCGATGTACTTGCCCGTGGCACGGCAGGCCGCGATGGCGCGGGAAATCATCGCCTTCACCGCCGGATCGCGTTCGTCGAAGTCGCCGGAGAGCAGCTCCAGACCCGAGTCGCGGTCCAGACCCAGCGTCAGCTGCGTCAAGTCGTTGGAGCCGATCGACATGCCGTCGAAATGCTCCAGGAACTGCTCGGCCAGGATGGCATTGCTCGGCACTTCGCACATCATGATGACGCGCAGGCCGTCCTGGCCGCCGTTGGCCGCGCGCTTGAGACCACGCTCCGCCAGCATCTCCACGACCTTCTGCGCCTGCTTCACCGTGCGCACGAAGGGCACCATGATCTCGACGTTGGTCAGGCCCATGTCGTTGCGCACGCGCTTGAGCGCCTCGCACTCCATCGCGAACGCGTCCTGGAACTCGCCCGAGATGTAGCGCGACGCGCCGCGGAAGCCCAGCATCGGATTCTCTTCGTCCGGCTCGTAGCGCGAGCCGCCGATCAGCTTGCGGTACTCGTTGCTCTTGAAGTCGGACAGGCGCACGATGACCGGCTGCGGCCAGAAGGCCGCCGCGATGGTGGCGATGCCTTCGGCCAGCTTGTCGACGTAGAAGGCGCGGGGCGAAGCGTGGCCGCGGGCCACCGACTCGACCGCCTTCTTCAGGTCGTTGTCGATGTTCGGGTAGTCCAGGATCGCCTTCGGGTGGACGCCGATGTTGTTGTTGATGATGAACTCGAGCCGCGCCAGGCCGACGCCGCTGTTGGGCATCTGCGCGAAGTTGAAGGCCAACTGCGGATTGCCGACGTTCATCATGATCTTCACCGGGCTGTAAGGCATCTCGCCGCGGTGGACTTCGCTGACTTCGGTCTCGAGCAGGCCGTCGTAGATGAAGCCGGTATCGCCCTCGGAGCAGACCACCGTCACCAGCTGGCCGTCCTTGAGCTTGTCGGTCGCGTCGCCGCAGCCGACCACCGCCGGGATGCCCAGTTCACGCGCGATGATGGCCGCGTGGCAGGTGCGGCCGCCGCGGTTGGTCACGATGGCGCTGGCGCGCTTCATGACCGGCTCCCAGTTGGGATCGGTCATGTCGGTGACCAGCACGTCGCCGGGCTGCACGCGTTCCATCTCGGCCACGCTGTCGACCAGGCGCACCGGGCCCGTGCCGATCTTCTGGCCGATCGCGCGGCCTTCGGCGACGACGGTGCCCGAACCCTTGAGCTTGAAGCGCTGCTCGACCTGGCCCTCGGCCTGGCTCTTCACCGTCTCCGGACGCGCCTGCAGGATGTAGAGCTGGCCGTCGTTGCCGTCCTTGCCCCACTCGATGTCCATCGGGCGGCCGTAATGCTGCTCGATGATCACGGCGTACTTGGCGAGCTGCACGACGTCGTCGTCGGTCAGCGAGTAACGGTTGCGCTGCTCGACCTCGACGTCGACGGTCTTGACCAGCTTGCCGCTGGCGGCCTTCTCTTCCGGCGTCGAGAAGGTCATCTGGATCAGCTTGGAACCCAGGTTGCGGCGGATCAGCGCGAACTTGCCGCGCTGCAGCGCCGGCTTGTGGACGTAGAACTCGTCGGGATTGACGGCGCCCTGCACCACCGTCTCGCCCAGGCCGTAGCTGGACGTGATGAAGACGACGTCCTTGAAACCGGACTCGGTGTCGATGGTGAACATGACGCCGGCGGCGCCGAGGTCGGAGCGCACCATGCGCTGGACACCCGCCGACAGCGCGACGTCGCTGTGCGCGAAGCCCTTGTGGACGCGGTAGCTGATCGCGCGGTCGTTGTAGAGCGACGCGAAGACTTCCTTCATCTTGTGCAGCACGTCCTCGATGCCGACGACGTTCAGGAAGGTCTCCTGCTGGCCGGCGAAGGAGGCGTCGGGCAGGTCTTCCGCGGTGGCGGAGGAGCGCACGGCGAAGGACGCGTCAGGGTTGTCCGCGGTCAGGCCGGCGAACGAGTCGCGGATGGCCGCCTCGAGGTCGGCGGGGAACGGCTGCGCTTCCAGCCAGCCGCGGATCTCGGCGCCGGCCGCGGCCAGCGCGCGGACGTCGTCGGTGTTGAGGTCGGCCAGGCGCTTCTGGATGCGGACGTCCAGGCCTTCATGCTTGAGGAACTGGCGGAAGGCGTGGGCCGTGGTGGCAAAGCCGCCGGGCACGCGCACGCCGGTTTCGGCCAGCTGCGAGATCATTTCGCCGAGCGAGGCGTTCTTGCCGCCCACCGACTCGACGTCGGTCATCCTCAGTTTTTCGAAGGGTACGACCAGGGCGGTCGCCTCGAAGCGTGCATCAGACATGGGAAAACTCCGTGATGTTGAGAAACCGGGGCTCCCCGCGCGCTCCCGAGCAGGCCGATCGCATCGGCGGCTTCGAGGGAGGCAGGCATGACGCGGCGCACGACAGGTCTTGTCGATTCTTGTGGGCGTCGCGAGGCAGCGTTCATGCGATGGACAGGGGCAAGTTGCGGACGATTCTAGTGGGTCGCCGATCTATGATGTAAGCCCCCGTTCGGGGCCGGGCCGAGGCGGCACGAGGGCTGAACAATGGCCGAACTTCCCGCTTCGGCATGTGGCATGCCCGGTCCCTGTCCGGGCCGGCCCCGGCGCCGGCCCGGCGAGCACGCCCGCCCCCCGACGAGCACGAACCAAAGGCTTCCCATGACCCAGCACACCGTCTACTTCGTCTCGGATGGCACCGGCATCACCGCCGAAACCTTCGGCAACTCCATCCTGGCGCAGTTCTCGGTCAAGGCGCGTCATGTGCGCCGCCCCTTCATCGACAGCGGCGACAAGGCCCAGCAGCTCGTCCAGGAGATCAACGAGACCGGCGAGCGCGAAGGCGTGCGCCCCATCGTGTTCGCGACGCTGGTGAACCGGGAGGTGCTCAACGTCGTGCGCCAGGAGTGCCGGGGCCTCGTCATGGACATGTTCGGCACCTTCATCGCGCCGCTGGAGGACGAGTTCCGCATCAAGTCCAGCCACCGCGTGGGTCGCTTCTCCGACGTCGCGAAAAGCCAGGAGTACCACGACCGGATCGAGGCGATCAATTTCTCGCTGGCCCATGACGACGGGCAGTCGGCCCGCAATCTCGACTCGGCCGACGTGATCCTGGTGGGGGTGAGTCGTTGCGGCAAGACGCCGACCTCCCTCTACCTGGCGATGCAGCACGGCATCAAGGCCGCCAACTACCCGCTGATCCCCGAGGATTTCGATCGCGGCCACCTGCCCTCGCTGCTGATCCCGCACAAGAAGAAGTGCTTCGGCCTGACGATCGATCCGGAGCGCCTGGCGCAGGTCCGCAACGAGCGCCGTCCCGGCAGCAAGTACGCCGACCTGATGAACTGCCACTACGAGGTCCGCGAGGCCGAAACGATGATGAAGAAGGCCGGCATCAACTGGCTGTCGTCGACCCACAAGTCGATCGAGGAGATCGCCACGACGATTCTTCGCGACATCCGACCTGACCGTTTGATGTATTGAGCGTCGGCGACCGATGCCGGCGAGCGCGCTCGCCCTGGTCGTCGCGGCCGCGTTGATCCACGCGCTGTGGAACTTCGCCGCCAAGAAGGCGCAGGGCAACCATCACTTCTCGTGCATGACTGCGCTCGGCATCAGCCTGCTCTGGCTGCCCGTGGCGCTGATCGCCGGTGTCGACGAACTGACCGAATGGGGCTGGCAGGCCTGGACCGTCGTGATCGCCAGCGCGATCGTCCACCTGGCCTACTTCAATGCCCTGCTCGCCGGCTACCGCGCCGCGGACATGACGGTCGTCTATCCCGTCGCGCGCGGCAGCGGCCCGCTGTTGTCGTCGCTGGTCGCGGTGGCGCTGTTGGGCGAGCATCTCGGACTGGGCGGCGCGCTGGGCCTGGCCGGCGTCGTCGGCGGGATCCTGCTGATGGCGGCGGGACCGACCTTCTTCGCCAAGGGCGCGAGCCATGATCCCGAAGTGCATCGCAGGCGCAGGCTCGGCATCGCGTGGGGCGCGCTGACCGGCGCCACGATCGCGACCTACAGCGTGATCGACGGTTACGCGGTGAAGGTATTGACGCTGTCGCCGATCCTCTACGAATACCTGTGCAACGCGCTGCGCCTGCCGGTGATCCTGCCGGCGGTGCTGCGCGACCGCGCCGGCTTCATGCCGGCACTGCGCCGCCAATGGAAGCACGCGCTCATCATCAGCGTCGGCGCACCGACCGCCTACATCCTGGTGTTGTATGCCATGACACTGGCGCCGCTGTCGCGCGTCGCTCCCGCGCGTGAACTGTCGATGCTGTTCGCCGCGCTGATCGGCGGGCAGTTGCTCGGGGAAGGCGAGCGCGGGTGGCGCATCGCGGGCGCCGTGTTCATCGCGCTAGGGGTCGCGGCGCTCGCGATGGCGAAGTGATTCAGACCAGTCTGCGACGCGCCGATTCGTAGAGGCAGATCGACGCCGCGCTCGCCACGTTGAGCGACTCTTCCCCGCCCGGCTGCGGGATGCCGACGCGCAGCGCGCAGCGCTGCATCAGCGCCTCGGCGACGCCCTGCCCTTCGTGGCCCATGACCCAGGCGCAGGGGTTCGGAAGATCGGCTTCGTGCAGGAGCGCGTCGGCGTGCGAGCTCGTCGCCAGCAGCGGGACCTTCAGCGCGTCGAGGTCCTCGGCGCTCAGACCTTCCACCAGCTTCAGTCCGAAGTGCGCGCCCATGCCGGCGCGCAGCACCTTCGGCGACCACAGTGCCGCCGTGCCCTTCAGCGCCAGCACCTGGCGGAAGCCGAGCGCCCCGGCGCTGCGCAGGATGGTGCCGACGTTGCCCGCATCCTGCAGGCGGTCCAGCACGATGGAATCGGCCTTCGCCTCGATGCGCGGCTGCGCCGGCAGCGGCAGCTCGAAACCGATCTGCGCCGGCGACTCCAGCCCCGACACGGTCTTGAAGAGCTCCGGCGACACGACCAGCACCTTTGGCGCGACATCGGCGAGCGCGTGCATCGCCTCGTCCGCCGCCGCCACGTCCGTGATCAGCGCGAGCGACGGCTTCACGCCTCGCTGCACCGCCGCGCGCGCGAGGTGGTCACCTTCCAGCCAGACCCCGCCCAGCTTGCGATAGGCGCCGCTGTCCTGCGCCAGCTTGCGCAGACGCTGCAGGTTCGGGTTGTCACGCGCGGTGATGGACTGCCAGCTCATGCGATGCGTTGTTCAGAAAAATCCAGCGTGCGCACCGGCGCGAAACTCTGCCGATGCCACGCGGTCGCGCCGTGGAGGCGCAACGCGTCGAGGTGTTCGCGCGTGCCATACCCTTTGTGGCTGTCGAAGCCGTACTCCGGATGCTGCTGATGCATCTGCAGGCAGAAGCGGTCGCGATGCACCTTGGCCAGGATGGACGCGGCCGAGATCGCCGGCACCAGCGCATCGCCCTTGACGATGGCCTCGGCCGGGATGCGCAGCACCGGCAGCCGGTTGCCGTCGACCTGCACATGCGCGGGCTTGAGCCGCAGGCCCTCGACCGCGCGGCGCATCGCCAGCATCGTGGCCTGCAGGATGTTGACGCGGTCGATCTCCTCCACCGTGGCTTCCGCGATGCAGAAGCACAGCGCCTTGGCGCGGATCTCGTCGAACAGCTGCTCGCGCTTCTTCTCGCTGAGCACCTTGGAATCGTTCAGCCCCTTGATCGGGTGCTGGTCGTCGAGGATCACCGCCGCGGCGACCACCGGTCCCGCGAGCGGTCCCCGCCCCGCTTCGTCCACACCGCACAGCAGGCCCTCGCGGACCCATTCGAGACCCAGTTGCGTCGGGGGTTCAAGCGCCGAGGATTTTCGCGATCGCATCGCCGGCCCTTTGCGCGGTGTTGCAGCGCAGCTGTTGGTGGATCTCGAGGAAGCGCTCGCGCAGCCGCTCCCGACGCGGCGCATCGTCCAGCCAGGCCAGGCCCTCGCGGGCGATGCGCTCGCCGGTGCATTCGTCCTGCAGGCACTCGGGCACCAGCGTCTCGCGGGCGAGCACGTTGGGCAGGCCCACCCAGGGCAACAGCGCCTTGCCCTTCATCCGCCACGCGTTGAACCAGTGCAGCTTGTAGGCGATCACCATCGGCCGCTTCAGCAGCGCCGCTTCCAGCGTCGCGGTGCCGCTGGCGACCAGCGTGAGGTCGCAGGCGGCCAGCGCGTCCTGCGCGCGACCGTCGATCAGCGTCATCGGCAGGCCCCGGCCGTGCTGCGCCATCAGCGCCTCGACCATGGGCCGCAGCCCCGGCGCGATCGGGATGACGAAGCGTAGCGCGGGCCGCGCCTGATGCATGCGCCGGGCCGCGTCCAGCAAGGGCGGTCCGATGTAGTCCAGCTCGCTGCGACGGCTGCCCGGCAGGATCGCGACCAGGGTGTCGTCCTCCGCGATGCCGAGGTCGCGTCGCGCTTCCTCGCGCGGCGGCTCGAACGGGATCCGGTCGGCCAGCGGATGGCCGACGTAGGTCGACGGGATGCCCGCCTTCTCCAGGATTGCGGGCTCGAACGGGAACAGGCACAGCACGTGGTCCGCGCTGCGCTTGATCGTCTGCACGCGCTCCGCGCGCCAGGCCCAGATCGACGGGCAGACGAAGTGGACCGTCTTGATGCCGGCCTCGCGCAGGCGCTGCTCCAGGCCGAAGTTGAAGTCGGGCGCGTCGACGCCGACGAAGACCGTCGGCCGCTCGGCGATGAGGCGGTCGCCGAGCTGGCGCCGGATCGCGAGCAGCTCGCGGATGTTCTTGATCGCGTCCCAGTAGCCGAAGATCGACAGCTTGTGGCTGGGCCACCAGGCGTCGAAGCCCTGCGCCTGCATCTTCGGGCCGCCGATGCCGGCCGAGCTCAGCTCAGGCCAGCGCGCCCTCAGCCCCTGCAGCAGCAGGCCGGCGAGCAGGTCTCCGGAGGCCTCGCCGGCCACCAGGCCCAATCGAGGATCCGTGGAACTCATGTCGGTCGTCCGGGACTGTCAGCGGACCAGGCCGCGCTTGGCGCCCGCCAGGAAGTCCAGCATCGCCTGGATGTCGCGGATGGACTCGGCGTCCTGGCCCTGCTTGAGCGCCTCGATGTTGGCGACGGACTGCTCCAGCGTCGTGCCGTCGCGGAACAGCAGCTTGTGGATCTCCCGGATCACGCCGATGCGATCGTTGCTGAAGCCGCGGCGGCGCAGGCCGGTGAGGTTGACCGCGCGCACCGTCAGCGGATTGCCGTCGACCGTCATGTAGGGCGCGACGTCCTGCGCCACATGGCCCTGGAAACCGATCATCGCGTGCGCGCCGACGTGCACGAACTGATGGACGCCGGTCAGGCCGCCGATCGTCGCCCAGTCGCCGACGTGCACGTGACCCGCCAGGGTCGCGTTGTTGGCCAACACGCAGTGGTCGCCGACGATCACGTCATGCGCCAGGTGCACGTAGGCCATGATCCAGTTGTCGGAGCCGACGCGCGTGACGCCCTGCTCCTTGAACGTGCCGGTGTTGAAGGTGCAGAACTCGCGGATCGTGTTGCGGTCGCCGATGACCAGCTCCGTCACCTCGCCGCCGTGGCTCATGTCCTGCGGCATCGCGCCGATCGACGCGAACTGGAAGATGACGTTGTCGCGACCGATGGTGGTCTTGCCTTCGATCACGGTGTGCGGACCGACGCGGGTCCCCGCGCCGATGCGGACCTCGGGGCCGATCACCGCGTACGGGCCGACCTGGACGGTCTCGTCGAGCTGCGCCTGAGGGTCGATGATCGCGGTGGGATGGATGCGGGCCATGGGCGTCCGGAGTCAGCGAAGGTCTGCGAGGGTCGGCGAAGCTCAGCAGTCGAGCTTGCGCATCGTGCACATCAGGCCGGCTTCGGCCACGACGTCGGTGCCGACCAGCGCCTTGGCGCCGAACTTGTAGATGCCGGCCTTGGCACGGTCCAGCGTGACCTCGAGGATCAGCTGATCGCCCGGTTCCACCGGACGCTTGAAGCGCGCGCCGTCGATGCCGGCGAAGTACACGACATGGTTCTCGTCCAGCGTGAAGTCGTAGCTCTCGACCGCCAGCAGCGTCGCGGCCTGCGCCAGCGCTTCCAGGATCAGCACGCCCGGCATCACCGGACGGTGCGGGAAGTGGCCCTGGAAGAAGGGCTCGTTGATGCTGACGTTCTTGATTGCGCGGATGCGCACGCCCTTCTCCACCTCCAGGACGCGGTCGACCAGGAGGATGGGATAGCGGTGCGGCAGCTTCTCGAGGATGCCGTGGATGTCGATGCGGGTCTCAGTCATGTCGTCTTCTTTTCCAGGGCGCGCACGCGCTGGCGCAGCTCATAGAGCCCGCGCAGGGCGGCGGCGTTCTTCTGCCACGATGCGGCGTCCTCGAAGGGCCACATGCCGGCGTAGGCGCCGGGCTTGTCGATGCTGTTGCTGATGTTGGCCGTGGGGCCGATCTGCACGCCGTCAGTGATGCGGATGTGTCCGTTGATCCGCGCCGCGCCGGCCACGATGCAGTTGGCGCCGATCTCGGCGCTGCCGGCGATCGCCGTCGCGCCGGCGATCGCCGTGCCCTTGCCGATCTTCACGTTGTGCGCGATCTGGACCAGGTTGTCGATGATGACGCCGTCGGCGATCACCGTGTCGCCCAGCGCGCCGCGGTCCACGCAGGTGTTGGCGCCGATCTCGACGTCGTCGCCGATGCGCACCGCGCCGAGCTGCTCGATCTTCACCCACGCCACCCCGGGCTCGCCGTCCGGACGCCTGGTCGGCGCGAAGCCGAAGCCGTCCGCCCCGATCACCACGCCGCTGTGCAGCATCGAGCGCTCGCCGATCACGCAGTCATGGCCGAACACCACCTGCGGCGCCAGCCGCGTGTGCGCGCCGATGCGCGCGTCCTGTTCGACGATGGTGAACGCGCCGATGCGCACGCCGTCGCCCAGCACCGCGCCGGACTCGATCACCGCATGCGGGCCGACCTCGACCTCCTGGCCGATCACCGCGTCCGCCGAGACCGTCGCGGTCGGATGGATGGCGGGCGCGGCGCGTGGCTTGCGCATGTTCGCGGCCCACCACTGGGTCAGGCGCGCGAAATAAAGGTAGGGATCCGGCGACACGATGCAGCACGCGCTCGTCCCGTCGCCACGGCGGGCCGCGGCGGCCTCCGCCAGCTTGGGCGACACGATGACGCAGGCGGCCTGCGTCGTCGCGAGCTGCGCTTCGTACTTCGGATTGGAGAGGAAGGAGATCGCGTCCGCGCCCGCATCCTCCAACGGGGCAATCGCGCGGATCGCCGTATCGGAGGCACCAACAAGATCGCCGCCCAAGGCGGCGATCAGATCGGAGACCAGAACCTGCTTCACGGTCACTGCGGGTCTCTCACTTCTGATTGTTGAGCGCGTCGATCACCTTCTTCGTGATGTCCACGCGGGGGCTGGCATGAATCGCGTCCTGAACGATCAGATCGTACTTCTCCTGCTCGAAGATCTGCTTGATGACCTTGTTGGCCCGCTCGATCACGGCGGAGAGCTCTTCATTCTTGCGCTGGGCGACGTCTTCGTTGAATTCGCGGCGCTTGCGCTGCAGGTCGCGGTCCTGCTCGATCAGCTCGCGCTGGCGGCGGCTGCGTTCGGCTTCGCCCAGCGCGGGACTGTCCTTGTCGAGCTTCTCGGCGGCGCCGCGCAGCTTGCTCTCCTGGTCGACCAGGCCCTTTTCGCGCTTGCTGAACTCGGCCTGCAGCTTGGTCTCCGCCGCCTTGGCCAGATTCGTTTCGCGCAGGATCCGCTCGCTGTTGACGTAGCCGATCTTGACTTCCTGGGCTTGCGCGCCCAGCGTCGCCACGCCCGCCAGGAGGACGGTCGCGACGATCTGCGACAGCTTGCTCTTCATCAGAATGATGTCCCGATCTGGAATTGGAATCGCTCGATTCTATCCGTGGGCTTCTTGCGGATCGGCGAACCGTAGCTGAGCCGCAGCGGACCCATCGGCGACAGCCAGCTGATGCCCGCGCCAGCCGACGCGCGCACCTCGCTGAAACTGAGCTTCTCGTCCTGGCCCCACACGTTGCCGGCGTCCACGAACGCGAACAGACGGAAGCTCTTGTCGTTGCCCGACCCCGGCACCGGCACGTAGAACTCGGTGTTCAGGTTGAACTTGCGGTTGCCGCCGGTGTACGAGCCGGTGACGTCGACCGGGCCCAGCGTGCCGGGCTCGAACACCCGCACCGAGCCCAGACCGCCGCCGTAGAAGTTCTTGAAGATCGGATACGGGCGGCCGCCCAGGCCCTTGCCGTATGCGAACTCGCCGTTGATCATCAGCGAGAACTTGCGGCCCAGCGGGAAGAACTCCATGTACTGCGCGTTGGCGATCGTGTAGCGCGAATCGCCGACCGGGCTCATTTCCAGGTTGACCCGCTTCATCGAGCCGGCGGTCGGCGTGATCACGGAGTCACGGTTGTCCTTCTTCCAGCCGATGGTCAGCGGGATGGACATCGCCGACGCGCCGAACTGCTCGCGGAACAGCCAGTAGCTGTTGGGCAGGCCGGTGCGGGTCGTGATGCGCGTGGTTTCGTAGCCGATGCCGAAGAAGACGGTGTCGTCCTCGGAGAACGGCACGCCGAACTTCACCGAGCCGCCGTACGAGGCGAACTCGTATTCCTCGCCCAGGTTGTTGATCGGCTTGACGGTCCGGTAGAACACGTCGATCGCGCGGGACACGCCGTCGACGGTGAAGTACGGGTCCACCGTCGTCACGCCCAGCGAGCGCCCGGTGCTGGCGGTGTTCACCTGGATGCCCAGGTAGTTGCCGGAACCGAACACGTTCTCCTGCGAGATCGAGCCCGACAGCGAGAGCTTGCTGGCGCTGGAATAACCGGCGCCGATCTGGATGTTGCCGGTCGGACGTTCGGTCACGGTCAGCGTCACGTCGACCTGGTCGGGCGAGCCCGGGACCTCGGTCGTGTCGATGGTGACGTCCTTGAAGTAGCCCAAACGTTCGACGCGGTCGCGCGAGGCCTTGATGCGGGCACCGTCGTACCAGGACGATTCGAACTGGCGGAACTCGCGGCGGATCACTTCGTCCCGCGTGCGGGTGTTGCCGGAGATCAGCACGCGGCGCACGTAGACGCGGCGCTGCGGTTCGCCGACCAGCGTCACCGTCACCTGGCCGGTCGCGCGGTCGATCTCCGGGCGGCTCTCGACGCGCGCGAAGGCGTAGCCGAAGGTGCCGTAGAGGTCCTGGAAGTTGCGCGTGGTCTGCGCGACCGCCTCGCCGTTGTACGGCTGGCCGGGCTTGAGCGCGACCAGGCGCTTGAACTCCTCGTCGCGACCCATGAAGTCGCCTTCGAGCTTCACGCCGTTGACCGTGTAGGGCTGGCCTTCGTTGACCGTGATCGCGATGCTGATGCTCTGCTTGTCCGGCGAGATCGTGACCTGCGTCGACTCGACGTTGAACTCGAGGTAGCCGCGGTTCAGGTAGTACGAGCGGATCGTTTCCAGGTCCGCGTTCAGCTTGGCGCGCGAGTAGCGGTCGGTCTTCGTGTACCAGGTCAGCCAGCCGGACGTGGTCTGCTCCAGCAGCCCCGTCAGCGTGCCTTCGCTGAAGACCTTGTTGCCCAGGATGCGGATCTCCGCGATCTTGGCGGGCTCGCCTTCCGTCACCGAGAAGCTGACGTTGACGCGGTTGCGCTCGATCGGGGTGATGGTCGTCGTGACCTCGGCGCCGTACAGCGAGCGGGTCAGGTATTGACGCTTGAGCTCCTGCTCGGCGCGGTCGGCCAGGGCCTTGTCGAACGGCTTGCCTTCACCGATGCCGACGTCCTTCAGCGACTTGGTCAGCGCTTCGGTGTCGAACTCCTTGAGGCCCACGAAACCGACATTGGCGATGATCGGACGTTCCTCGATCACGATGACGACGGCATCGGTGTCGAGGTTGATGCGCACGTCCTTGAACAGGCCGGTCGCGAACAGCGCGCGCAGCGCGGCGGCGCCCTTCTCGTCGTTGTAGGTGTCGCCGATGCGGAACGGCAGTGCCGCGAACACTGTGCCCGGGTCGGTCCGTTGCAGGCCTTCGACGCGGATGTCCTTGAGGACGAAGGGTTCGGCCGCCCAGGCGGAACCGGCTTGCAGCGCGGTGGCCAGCACCGCCAGTTGGATCACGTGGGGGCGCAAGGCGTCGGGCAGGAATCGGGGCATGCGGAAGCTTCAGTGCAGACCCAGCGTGCGGGTCAGATCGTTGAAAAGGGCCAGGCTCATCATCAGCAGCACGACGGCGATGCCTGCGCGTTGCAGCTGCTTGTGCCACCACTCAGAGACAGGGCGGCCGCTCAAACCCTCGAAAAGATAATACATCAGGTGTCCGCCATCGAGCATCGGCAGCGGCAGCAGGTTCAGCACGCCCAGGCTCACGCTGACCGCGGCGAGGAAGCTCAGGAACGCCGTCAATCCGAGGCTCGCCGACTGGTCCGCCGCCTTGGCGATGGTGATGGGTCCGCTGAGGTTCTTTACCGAGGCTTCACCGATCAACATGCGCCCCAGCGTCTTCACCGTCAGCGCGCTCAGCTCCCAGGTGCGGGTCAGGCCTTGCCGCACCGATTCGACGGGGCCGTAATGCACCTTGACGGTCGTCGGCCTGGACACGAAGTAGGCGCCGATGCGCGCGATCCGATCGTCGCCGTTGATCTCGACGCGCGGCGTGATCACGCGTTCCAGCGGCTGGCCGTCGCGCTGCACGACGACGCGCAGCGGCTGGCCCTGTCCGTCGACGACGGCGCGACGCACGCGCTGGATGAACCAGGAGAAGTCCGGGACGGCCTCGTCGTTGACGCGCAGCACGCGGTCGCCGGGCAGCAGTCCGGCGGACTGCGCCGGCTCGCCCTCGGTCAGCCGATCGATCACCGGTTCGACGAACACGCCGCCCAGACCGATGCGGGCCATCGTCTTCTCGTCGAAGTCGCGGCTCTCCAGCGTGTCCGTCTGCAGGCGCACGGTGCGGCGGCCATGGCCGGCCGCGTCGCTGACGCTGATCAGCAGCGCCTGCTTGTCCGCCACGGCCTGCGCGAGCTGCCAGGCGAAGTCCGGCATCGAGCGGACGTCCTCCCACTCCTGCCCGTCGTGGGACCAGGCCTGTACCCAGTCGCCAGCGCGCAGGCCGGCGCGTTCGGCGAGGCCGCCCGCCACCGGCGAGCCGAGCACGGCCTTGGGTTCGTCACGGCCGATCCAGCCGACGACGGCGAACAGCACCACCGCCAGGATCAGGTTGGCCGCCGGGCCGGCGGCGACGATCGCCGCGCGCTGCCACAAGGTCTTGCGGTTGAAGGCCTGCGATTGCTGCTCGGGCGCGACCGGGCCATCGCTCTCGTCGAGCATGCGGACGTAGCCGCCGAGCGGGATCGCGCTGAGGGTGAACTCGGTGCTGTCCGGCGACTTGCGCCGACGCAGCAGCACGCGACCGAAGCCGACCGAGAAGCGCAGCACCTTGACGCCGCAGGCGCGTGCCACGCGGTAGTGGCCCCATTCGTGGATGACGATGAGGATGCCCAGCGTGACGAGGAAATAGAGGACTTGGGAGAGCATCGCGGGCGTCCTGGATCGAAGTCTGGGGCTGGGGCTGGGCGTCGGTCTGCGACCGGAGGATCAGACCGCCGCGGCGAGCGCCGCGATCTGCTGTCGCGCGTGGCGGCGGGCGCGGCCGTCGAGCGCCAGCAGGCCCTCGACGCTGTCGATCTCGCCGGCCTCGGGATTCACGGATTCGAGCACCGCGCGGTTGACACGGCAGATGTGGTCGAAGCGCAATTGGCGATCGAGGAAGGCGGCCACCGCCTCCTCGTTGGCGGCGTTGAGCACCGCGGTGCTGCCTTCGGCCGAACGCAGTGCCTGCCAGGATAGGTGCAGGCCGGGGAAACGCTGCGCGTCGGCCTCTTCGAACGTGAGGCTGGGCGTCTTCAGCAGGTCCAGCACGCCGGCGCCAGAGGTGACGCGCTCCGGGAAGGCCAGCGCGTAGGCGATGGGGACGCGCATGTCGGGCGTGCCGAGCTGGGCCAGCACGGAGTGGTCGCGGCAGACGACCATCGAATGCACGATGCTCTGCGGGTGGATCAGCACCTTGATCTGCTCGGGCTTCAGGTCGAAGAGCCATCGCGCCTCGATGACCTCGAGCGCCTTGTTCATCATCGTGGCCGAGTCGACCGAGATCTTGCGGCCCATCACCCAGTTCGGATGGGCGCAGGCCTGCTCCGGGGTGACGTCGGCGAGCGAGCCCGGATCGCGCTGGCGGAACGGTCCGCCGGAGGCCGTCAGCACGATGTGATCGATGCGCTGCGACCAGGTCGAGCGGTCCTCGGGCAGGCATTGGAAGATCGCCGAGTGCTCCGAATCGACCGGGAGCAGCGTGGCGCCGCCCTCGGCCACCGCGCGCATGAACAGCGCGCCGCCGAGCACGATCGCTTCCTTGTTGGCGAGCAGCAGACGCTTGCCCGCGCGCGCCGCGGCCATCGCCGGCGGCAGGCCGACGGCACCGACGACGGCGGCCATGACCGCATCGACGTCGGGATGCGCGGCGACCTCGCTCAGCGCGGCCATGCCGTCCAGCACCTCGGTGCGGGAGCCCGCCTCGCGCAACTTCGCGCGGAGTTGGGCGGCCAGCGCCGCATCGGGCAGCACGGCGAATCTCGGCTGGAACTGCACGCACTGCGAGGCCAGCTCGTCGACACGGCTCATTGCCGACAGGGCGAAGACGCGATAACGATCCGGGTGACGGGCGATCACGTCCAGCGTGCTGGTGCCGATGGAGCCGGTGGAACCCAGCACGCACACTTGCTGCGGGCGGTGGAGGTGAGCGGTCATCGCTGAAGGTCTCGCGGAAGTCCCGTGGATCAGGGGATCAGGGGATCAGGGGATCAGGGGATCAAGTACTCAGAGGGAAGTCAGCGCCAGCGCCAGCGGCAGCACCGGCAGCAGCGCGTCGACACGGTCGAGCACGCCGCCGTGGCCGGGCAACAGCTGGCTGCTGTCCTTGGCGCCGGCGGCGCGCTTGACCAGGGATTCGAAGAGATCGCCAACGACGCTCATCGCCGACAGGAACACCAGCGCCAGCAGCGACACGATGCCCAGGCGCTGGACCAGCACCGTGTACATCGAGGCCGAGTCGACGGGTACGCGCGCGTCGATGACGTGGACCCAGACGAAGCCCAGGACGATCACGCCGACCAGGCCGCCGATCGCGCCTTCCCAGCTCTTGCCCGGGCTGATCGCCGGCGCGAGCTTGCGCTTGCCGAAGGCCTTGCCGGAGAAGTATGCGGCGATGTCCGCCATCCAGACCAGGCACATCGCTGACAGCAGGAAGTTGATGCCGCGCTGGCGCGCGACGATCAGCGCCAGCCAGGCGGCCCACAGCAGCACCGCGCCGAGCACGAGTCTCAGCACCGGCGACAGCCTGGGCCAGCCGGCGACGCCGGCCGCGAGCGCGCGCACCCCGCCGAGCACCCAGATGCCGCCGGCCAGCCACCAGCACCAGGCCGGCACCGCGAAGCCGACGGTGTACAGCGTCGCCGCGCAGACCGCCCCGAGCGCCCCGCCGAAGATCAGCGCGGCCGCCCCCGGCCTGCCGTTCAGCCGGGACCATTCCCAGCCGGCCGCGGCGATCATCACCAGCGTCAGCAGCGCGAACCAGATCGGGTTCGAAGCAAACAACGCCGGCAGCAGGATCGCCAGCAGCACCAGGGCCGTGATCACGCGCTGAAGCAGCATCTCAAGCCTCCTGGGCAACGCCCGGAACGTTGACCCCGCCGAAACGGCGGTCGCGCGCCCGGAACGCGGCGATCGCCTCGTCCAGTTGCGCCTCGCCGAACTCGGGCCACAGGCAGTCGGAGAACACGAACTCGGTGTACGCGGTCTGCCACAGCATGAAGTTGCTGATGCGCAGCTCGCCGCCGGTGCGGATGAAGAGGTCCGGATCCGGCGCATAACTCATCGCCATGAACTCGGACAAGCGGGCCTCGGTCAGCTCGGCAGGCGGCACGCCCGCTTCCATCGCCTTGCGGCACGCCTGGACGATGTCCCAGCGGCCGCCGTAGTTGAAGGCGACGTTCAGCGTCAGCTTGCTGTTGTGGGCAGTGGAGCCCTCGGCTTCGGCCCAGGCGGCGCGCAGCTTGTCGGACACCGCCTCGCGGTCGCCGACGATGCGGATGCGCACCCCCATCGCGCCCATGCGGGCGAGATAGCGGGACACCGCCGCCAGCACCAGGCCCATCAGGCCGGACACCTCGTCGCTGGGACGCTTCCAGTTCTCACTGGAGAAGGCGAAGACGGTGAGGTACTCGATCTCGCGATCGATGCAGGCCTGGACCACCCGCACCAGGGCGTCCACGCCCTGCTTGTGGCCGAAGAAGCGCGGGAGGAAGCGCTTCTTCGCCCAACGACCGTTGCCATCCATGACGATGGCCACATGGCGGGGCACTCCCGCCTTGCTGTCGGCGCTCACGAGGATGCGACGATCAGACGGCCATGATCTCGGCTTCCTTGGCCGAGAGCAGCTTGTCGATGTCCGAGACGACGCGGTCGGTCAGCTTCTGGACCTCGTCCTGGCTGCGACGCTCGTCGTCCTCGGTGATGACCTTGTCCTTGGCCATCTTCTTCGCCTGTTCGTTGGCGTCGCGGCGCAGGTTGCGCACGGCCACCTTGGCGTCCTCGGCGGCGCCCTTGGAGACCTTGACCAGGTCGCGGCGGCGCTCTTCGGACAGCGGCGGCATCGGCACGCGGATCAGGTCGCCCATGGACGACGGGTTCAGGCCCAGGTCCGATTCGCGGATGGCCTTCTCGATCTTCTGGCTCATGCCCTTTTCCCAGGGCTGCACGCTCACCGTGCGGGCGTCCAGCAGCGTGACGTTGGCCACCTGGGAAATGGGGACCATCGAGCCGTAGTAGTCCACATGCACCTGGTCCAGCAGGCCCGGGTGGGCGCGACCGGTGCGGATCTTCTGCAGTTCGTTCTTGAACGCCTCGACGGACTTGGCCATCTTGGCTTCGACGTTCTTCTTGATGTCGGCGATGCTCATGTTCTTTTCCTCGATCAGGGGCGGCGGGTGTCTAACGCGCCAGCCCGGTCAGACGTGCACCGGTCAGACGTGCACCAGCGTGCCCTCGTCCTCACCCATCACGACGCGCTTGAGCGCGCCCGGCTTGAAGATCGAGAACACCTTGATGGGCAGCTTCTGGTCGCGGCACAGCGCGAACGCGGTCGCGTCCAGGACCTGCAGGTTCTTGCCGATGGCCTCGTCGAAGCTGATGCGCGAGTAGCGCGTGGCCGTCGGATCCTTCTTGGGGTCAGCGGTATAGACGCCGTCGACCTTGGTGGCCTTCAGCACGATCTCGGCGCCGATCTCGGCACCGCGCAGCGCGGCGGCCGTGTCGGTCGTGAAGAAGGGATTGCCGGTGCCGGCGGCGAAGACCACGACCTTGCCCTCTTCCAGGTACTGGAGCGCCTTGGGACGCACATAGGGCTCGACGACCTGCTCGATCGCGATGGCCGACATGACGCGCGCGGTCATGCCTTCCTGGCGCATCGTGTCGGCCAGGGCCAGCGAGTTCATCACCGTCGCCAGCATGCCCATGTAGTCGGCCGTGGCGCGGTCCATGCCGACCGCGCCGCCCGCCACGCCGCGGAAGATGTTGCCGCCGCCGATGACGACCGCGACCTCGACGCCGAGCTTCGTCACTTCCTGGATCTCTTGGACCATGCGCACGATGGTGGCGCGGTTGATGCCGTAGGAGTCGTCGCCCATGAGGGCTTCACCGGAAAGCTTGAGCAGGATGCGTTTGTGGGCGGGCATTGTTACCTCGTCAGTACAGCCGATGGAGGGAGTGTCGTGCGTGCGCCTGCATGCGCAAGCGCACAAGTGTAAAGGGCGCCAGAGGCGCCCTTTTCGAGTCGTGACGCTTATTGCTGCTTGCTCGCAGCCGCCACCTGGGCGGCCACTTCGGCGGCGAAGTCGTCGACCTTCTTCTCGATGCCCTCGCCGACCACGTACAGGGTGAAGGACTTCACCGTGGTGGCCTTGTCCTTCAGCATCTGCGCGACCGTCTGCTTGCCGTCGGCGGCTTTCACGAAGACCTGGTCCTGCAGCGAGACTTCCTTCAGGAACTTCTGCACCGAGCCTTCGACCATCTTGGCGACGATCTCGGCGGGCTTGCCGGACTCGGCAGCCTTCTCGGCGGCGATCTTGCGTTCCTTCTCGACCAGCTCGGCCGGGACTTCGGCGGACGACAGCGCGGCCGGCTTCATCGCGGCGACGTGCATGGCGACGTCCTTGGCGGCGACTTCGTCACCGTCGAACTCGACCATCACGCCGATGCGGGTGCCGTGCAGGTACGAGGCCAGCTTGGCGCCTTCATAACGCTTGAAGCGGCGGATCGTCATGTTCTCGCCGATCTTGCCGATCAGGCCGGCGCGCACGTCCTCGACGGTCGGGCCGAAACCTTCCTGCGACAGCGGCAGGGCGGACAGGGCGGCGATGTCGGCGGGGTTGCTGTCGACGATCAGGCCGGCCAGCGCGTTCACGAAAGCCAGGAAGGCGTCGTTCTTGGAGACGAAGTCGGTTTCGCAGTTGACTTCGATCAGCGCGCCGGCGCTGCCCTTCACGGCCGCGGCGACGACGCCTTCGGCGGTGACGCGCGAGGCGGCCTTGCCGGCCTTGCTGCCCAGCTTGACGCGCAGGATCTCTTCAGCGCGGGTCATGTCGCCGTCGGCTTCGGTCAGCGCCTTCTTGCACTCCATCATCGGGGAGTCGGTGCGGGCGCGCAGCTCGGCGACCATGCTTGCGGTAATTGCTGCCATTTCAATCTCCGTGTGTCGCGGCCCGGAACGCTCCGGCACCGCTGAAAATCTGAATCTGCTTGGACGAAGGGGGCTGAATCAGCCCCCTTGTCAGAACCCGTCGAGGGTCAGGGCCTGGATCAGGCGCCTTCGTTCACTTCGACGAATTCGTCGCCTTCAGCGGCGACGGCCGTGACGACTTCGTTCGACGAGTTGGCGCGGCCTTCCAGCACGGCGTCGGCGACCGCCTTGGCGTACAGGGCGACAGCCTTGGCCGAGTCGTCGTTGCCGGGGATGACGTAATCGATGCCGATGGGCGAGTGGTTGGTGTCCACGACGCCGATGACCGGGATGCCCAGCTTCTTGGCTTCCTGGACGGCGATCTTGTGGTAGCCGACGTCGATGACGAACAGGGCGTCCGGCAGCGCGACCATGTCCTGGATGCCGCCGATGTTCTTGTCCAGCTTGTTGATGTCGCGCGTGAACATCAGGGCTTCCTTCTTGATCGCGGGCTGGGTGCCGGCGTCGATCTGGGCCTGCATGTCCTTGAGCTTCTTCAGCGAGGTCTTGACCGTCTTGAAGTTGGTCAGCGTGCCGCCCAGCCAACGCTGGTTGACGCTCGGGACGCCGGCGCGCTCAGCTTCGGCGGCGACGATGTCGCGGGCCTGGCGCTTGGTGCCGACCATCAGGATCGTGCCGCGCTTGGCGGACAGCTGGCGCACGAACTTCAGGGCTTCCTCGAACGCGGGCAGCGTCTTCTCGAGGTTGATGATGTGGATCTTGTTGCGATGGCCGTAGATATACGGGGCCATCTTGGGATTCCAGAAGCGGGTTTGGTGACCGAAATGGACGCCGGCTTCCAGCATCTCACGCATCGTGACGGACATAAGTAACTCCGAAGGTTGGTTCTAGAATCCGGCACGAATTGCGACGTCTGAAAGACCTCGCAACACCTCGATTAGCCGGACTCGCGAATTTGCGATGTGTGGCACAGCCTGAGACTTCACGTCAGCCCGCCACCTACCGCGTCTCTCACCGGACTCCAGCCCCAACGGCTGGCTTATCCGGGAAAAACCCAACGAGTATAACCCGTTTTTGCATGCCGATCGACCTGACCGAGGCGCTCGCCTCTCTGCGCCTGGGCCGGCAATCGGCGCGCGCCCTGCTGTCCGACAACCTCGCCCACGCCGACGGGCCGGCGTGCGCGCACGCCTTCCTGCGCCGCTTCGACGATGCTGCCCGCGCAACGGCCGAGGCCTCGGATGCGGCCGCGGCACGCGGTGAAGCCCGCTTGGCGCTCGGCGGCCTGGCGATTTCCGTCAAGGACCTGTTCGACGTCGCCGGCTACCGCACGACCGCAGCTTCCGCTGCGATGGACGATGCACCGCTCGCCGTGCGCGACGCCCCCGCCGTCGCCCGGCTGCGCGCCGCGGGCGCCGCGCTGATGGCCCACACCAACCTCAGCGAGTTCGCCTTCTCCGGCGTCGGCATCAATCCGCATCACGGCACGCCCCGGAATCCGGTGACACGCGCCATCGACGGCCTGGAACGCATCCCCGGCGGATCGACCTCCGGCGGCGCGGTCAGCGTGGCGGCCGGCGCTGCCTGGGCGGCGCTCGGCTCGGACACCGGCGGGTCGCTGCGCATCCCGGCCGCGCTGCAGGGACTGGTCGGCTTCAAGAGCACGGCGCGGCTGGTGCCGCTCGAGGGCTGCGTGCCCCTGGCGCCGTCGCTGGATACCGCCGGCGCCATCACGCGCTCGGTACGCGACGCCGCGCTGCTGCACGCGGTGCTGAGCGGGGCTCCGGCCGAGCTGGACGAGCGCCCCTTGTCCGCATGGCGCCTCGCGATCACGCCGACCTTCATGCAGGACGACCTGGAGCCCGCCGTGGCCGTCTTGTTCGAACGCGCGCTCGCCACGCTGCGCGCCGCCGGCGCCCGCATCGAGGAGCGCACGCTGCCCGCCCTGCCCCGTGTGGCGGAACTGCAAACGCAGGGCGGCATCACCGCGTCAGAGGCTTGGGCATGGCACCATGCGCGCCTCGCCGAACGCGGCGACCGCTACGACCCGCGCGTCGCCGTGCGCATCCGCCGCGGCGAAGCCATCCTTCCCGAGGCGTACCAGGCCTTGCTCGATGCCCGCCGCCGCTGGATCGCCGACATGACCGCGGCGATGTCGGGCATCGACGCCTTCCTCAGCCCCACCGTTCCCCTCCAAGCCCCGGAGATCGCCCCCTTGCTGTCCAGCGACGACCTGTTTTTCGCCACCAACGCGCGCCTGCTGCGCAACACCGCCGTCGTCAACCTGCTCGACGGCTGCGCGATCTCGATCCCCTGCGAGCACCCCGGCGAGCTGCCGGTCGGCCTGATGCTGTGGGCACCCGCGATGCACGACCGCGCGGTGCTGGGCGCCGCATCGCGCGCGGAGTCGGCACTCCAGGCGGCACGCCGGGGGACGCGCGCACCGGCGGCCGCCGCAGGGGACCGCTGAGATGCGGGTCGCCATCATCGGAGCCGGCCTGGCCGGCGTCACCAGCGCCTACGAGCTTGCGCTGCAGGGCCATGACGTCCATGTCTTCGAACGCGACACCAGCGTCGCCACCGGCGCGAGCTTCGCGCCGCCAGGACTCATCGCGCCGGGCCTGATGGCCGCGCGACCGGACACGCCCATGGCGTGGCGCGGCAAGCCCGGTCAGCTCGGCTGGAAATTCGCGCATTGGCGCGCCGGCCGGGCGCGCGGCGCGCACGCGATGCCCGAAGCGCTGCATGCGCTGGCGCTGCGCGGACAGGCCGTGATGGCGGTGTGGCGGCGCGAACTGAAGATGGAGGTCGAGCGAGAAGCCGGCATCCTGCTGCTGTGGCGCACCGCCAAGGACTACAAGGCGGCGGCGCCGGTGCTGGCCCGGCTGCAGGCACGGCAGGTGCCGCATCGCGAGCTCGACGCCGACGGCTGCCGCGCGCAGGAACCCGGGCTCAACGCCGAGACCGGACTGCACGGCGGCATCCTGCTGTCGCAGGACGAGGCCGCCAACGCGCGCCAGTTCAGCCAGGCGCTGAAGCTGGAAGCGCAACGGCTCGGCGTGCAATGGAACTTCAACACCGATGTGCTGCGCATCGAGCCCGGCAACCAGCCGGCCGTGCACGTCGCGGCGGGCGAGCCGCTGCGCGTCGACGCCGTGCTCGTCTGCGCCGGCAAGGGCGCCGCCTCGCTGCTCGCCGCCCAGGGGCTGAAGCTGCCGTGGGGCACGGTCCACACCCACACGCTGACGGCGCCCCTGCGCATGCTGGAGGCGCATCCGGACCTGGGTCCGCGCGCCACCGTCATCGACATGAACCTGGGCGTCAGCCTGACGCGGCTCGGACAGCGCGTGCGCGTCGGCGGTGCGAACGAACTGGGCGGCTCGTCGTCGCAGCCGGACGGCCAGTCGATGGGCACGCTGCATCAGGCCGCGCACGACTGGTTCCCGGGTGCGCTGCTCGCCGGCGGGCAGCAGCGGTGGAAGACCTCGCGGCTGCTGCTGCCCGACGAGCTGCCGCTGATCGGCGAGTCCGGCCTGCCCGGCGTGTGGCTGAACATCGGCCACGGCGAGCACGGCTGGACGATGGCCGGTGCCGCGGCGCAATTGCTCGCCGCCCGGCTCGCGAAGAAGGATCCCGGCATCGACGCGGCGTTGTTGGAGCCGGGACGGCTCAGGTGAAGCGAGACCGGCAGCACCGAGACCGGCAGAACTGAGACCGGCAGAACCGAGACCGGGATAGAGTCGGCGGCATGCTGCCGGTGCTGCCCGCCTTCCACGATCGATCCCTGCATGATGCGCCGTCGAGCCGGCGCATCGAGTCGGCGGCGCTGGCGCTGCATCCGCCGCACACGCTGATCGAGCGCGCCGGCCTGGCGGTGGCTCGGCTCGCGGCGGCGCTCAAGCCCTTCGGCCAGTGCGCCGTGGTGGTCGCCGGCCCCGGCAACAACGGCGGCGACGGCCTCATCGCGGCAAGGCACCTGGCAGCCCGGGGATGGGCCGTTGAGGTTCTCCTGGTCGGCCCGGAACCGGAGCCAGGCAGCGATGCCGCGCATGCGCTCGACGCCGCCAGGGAGGCCGGCCTGCGATTGCGCCAGGACATCCCGCTCATGCCTCGTCGGGCCGATGTCGCGATCGACGCCCTCCTCGGCCTTGGCGCCAGCCGTGCGCCCGAGGGTGCGTTCGCGTCGGCGATCCAGGCCATCGCCACCCTGCGTGACGCCGGGACGACGGTGCTGGCCGTCGACGTACCCAGCGGCATCGATGTCCGCACCGGTCAGGCGCTCGGCGCCGATGCCGTGCGCGCGCATCACACGCTGACGTTCCTCACCTTGAAGTCCGGCCTCTTCACCGGGGAAGGCCGTGCGCTCGCGGGACGCGTCTGGTTCGACGATCTCGGCGTACCCGTTGACGAAAGCGGCGTCGGCCTGCTGTTCGGCGCCAGCCGCATCGCGCGCTGGCAAAGCGCATTCGCGCGCTCGGCGGCCAGCCACAAAGGTCGCAACGGCGACGTCGTCGTGCTCGGCGGCGCGCCGACGATGCGCGGCGCGGCATGGCTCGCCGCGACCTCGGCGCTGTCCGCCGGCGCGGGTCGCGTGTACGCGGCGCTGCCCGACGACGACGGGCAACCGTGGCCGGCCCGACCGGAACTCATGCATTGGCCTGCCGCGCGCTGGAGCGCCTCGCCGGACACCTGGCGGGACATCGTCGCGGTGTGCGGGTGCGGCGGCGGCACGGCGATCGCATCGGCCCTCTCCATGGTGCTGCACGGCGCGACGCGCGTCGTGCTCGATGCCGACGCATTGAACCTCATCGCCGCCGACGAGGCGCTGCAGCAGGCGCTGCGTCGTCGCGCCGCGCACGGCTGGCCGACGGTCCTCACGCCGCATCCGCTGGAAGCGGCGCGGCTGCTGGGCCTACGTTCCGCGGCGGACGTGCAGGCCGATCGCCTCCACGCCGCATCGCAGCTGGCGGAGCGCTTCTCGGCGACTGTCGTGCTCAAGGGGTCGGGCAGCGTCGTGGCCGCGCCGAAGCAGCGACTCTCGATCAACAGCACCGGTTCATCCGCGCTGGCGACCGCAGGAACCGGCGACGTGCTGGCCGGATGGCTGGGTGGGCTCTGGGCGCAGTCGCCTGGCATCGCACCGCATGACCTCGCGTGCTCCGCCGTGGCGTGGCACGGCACGGCCGCCGAAGGCCATGCGGGCCCGCTGCTCGCCGCCGATCTGATCGACGCCATGGCGGCGCTGCACGCTCCTTCGGCCTGAGGCCCCGATTTCAGGCCCGTCTTCAATCCCGTCCTCAAGCCCGACTTCAGGCCTCGTCTTCAAGCCCCGCGTTTGCGCCGCGTCGTCTTGGCCGCGGGCGCGCCGCTGCCCTTCGCCGCGACGGACTTCGTCGCGCTGCGCGCCGTGCGCTTGGCCGCCTGGACCGGGTGCGTCGCCGCTCCCTTCGTCGCACGCTCGGACTTGCGGCGCTCGGCCTTCAGCACGCGGTCGGCCTGTTCGATGCGTTCGAGCGCATCGACCGCCGTCGGCGGATCCGGCTGAGGCTGAGGCATCGGCACCACCGTCGCCGCCGGAGCCGCGGCGGCCTCGCGGCGTGCACGCTGCTCGGCGCGCTTGTCCTGCTTCCTTCCCGGGCCCTTGCCGTCTCCACCGCGGCGATCGCCGAACTTGTCCCGATGGGCGCCGCGCAGCAGGCGCTGCTCGTCGCCGTCACGCACGAGCCGGAAGTCGATCTTGCGACCGTCCAGGTCGACACGGCTGACCTGCACCTGCACGCGCGCGCCCGTGGCATAGCGGATGCCGGTGCGTTCGCCGCGAAGCTCCTGGCGGACCTCGTCGAAGCGGAAGTATTCGCCGCCGAGTTCGGTGATGTGGATCAGGCCCTCGACGTACAACGCATCCAGCTGCACGAACAGGCCGAAGCTCGTCACCGCGCTCACCGTGCCCGCGAACTCCTCACCGAGGTGATCGCGCATGAAGCGGCACTTCAACCAGGCCTCGACGTCGCGCGAGGCTTCGTCGGCGCGGCGCTCGTTCGCGCTGCAGTGCGCGCCGACGACTTCCCAGCGTTCGGCCTCGGTCGAGGCGGACGCCGGACTCGGCGCCTTCGACGCCGGCTTGCCCGGCCGCTTGGGCATCGGGTTCGCCGCTTCCATCTTGTGCGCGTCGAGCGTGTACTTCTTCGACGCGAGCAAGGACTTGATCACGCGGTGCACCAGCAGGTCCGGATAACGCCGGATCGGACTGGTGAAGTGCGTATAGGCCTGGTACGCGAGACCGAAGTGACCTGCGTTGGCCGGCGTGTAGATCGCCTGCTGCATCGAGCGCAGGAGCATCGTGTGGATCTGCTGTGCGTCGGGCCGGTCCTTGGTCGCCTGCGCGATCGCCTGGAATTCGCCCGGCGACGGGTCGTCGCTGATGCCCATGCCGATGCCCAGCGCGCGCAGGTAGGCCTGCAGCGTGCCGCGCTTTTCCGGCGTCGGACCTTCGTGGACACGGTACAGCGACGCGTGCTTGCCGCCCGCGATGAAATCCGCCGCGCAGACGTTGGCGGCCAGCATCGCCTCCTCGATCAGGCGGTGCGCCTCATTGCGGGTGCGCGGCACGATCTTCTCGATGCGGCCGTTGTCGTCGCAGACGATCTGGGTCTCGGTGGTCTCGAAGTCGATCGCGCCCCGCTTGCCGCGCTGCGACAGCAGCGCGCGGTAGACCTCGTGCAGGTGCAGCAGGTGCGGCACCAGCGTCTTGCGCTTGTGGGCCTCGGGACCATGCGTGTTCCCGAGGATGGCCGCCACCTCGGTGTACGTGAAGCGGGCATGCGAGTTGATGACCGCCGGATAGAACTGGTAGGCGTGCACCTCACCGGCCTCGCTGACCAGCATGTCGCAGACCATGGACAGGCGGTCCTGCTCCGGGTTCAGCGAGCACAGGCCGTTGGACAGCTTCTCCGGCAGCATCGGGATGACGCGTCTGGGGAAGTAGACAGAAGTTGCGCGCTCATAGGCGTCGCGATCGAGCGCCTCGCCGGGCTTCACGTAATGGCTGACGTCGGCGATCGCGACCAGCAGGCGCCAGCCCACGAACGCGGTCTTGCCCCGCCCCTGCTTGTGGGGCTCGCAGTAGACCGCGTCGTCGAAGTCGCGGGCGTCCTCGCCGTCGATGGTCACCAGCGCCACGTCGCGCAGGTCGATGCGATGCTTCATGTCGACCGCGCGGACCTTGTCGGGCAGCTTCGCGGCCTGCGCCAGGGTATCGGCGCTGAAGGCGTGCGGGACCTCGTACTTGCGTACGGCGATCTCGATCTCCATGCCGGGGTCGTCGATCTCGCCCAGCACTTCGGTCACGCGACCGACGGGTTGCGAATACAGCGACGGCGGCTCGGTGAGTTCGACGGCGACGATCTGACCCGCGGTCGCGTTCGCGATCGCGTTCTTCGGGACCAGGATGTCCTGGCCGTAGCGCTTGTCTTCCGGGGCGACGAGCCAGATGCCGGACTCGAGCAGCAGACGGCCGATGATCGGCTTCTTGCGGCGTTCGAGGATCTCGAGCACGCGGCCTTCGGGACGGTTGCGCTTGTCGTGGCGCACGATGCGCACCCGCAGGCGGTCGCCGTGCATGACGGCGTGCATCTCCTGCGAGGACAGATAAACGTCCGGTTGACCATCGTCGGGCATCAGGAAACCGTGCCCGTCGCGGTGACCCTGCACCGTGCCTTCCATCTCCCCCATCAGCTGCGCGTTCTGAGCGCCCTGGGGGCTTGCATTCTTGAAGTTTTTGATAGTAGAATCCTTGTCTTTCCTGAAACGCAGAAGCATTTCTGTGTTCCGAGAAACCGAGGCTCAAGAATACTTCAAGAAGTGGCTTGAGCCAGGTTTCGCGAGAAGCAGGCTTCTGACCTTGCCCAGGTGGCGGAATTGGTAGACGCACTAGTTTCAGGTACTAGCGGGTAACTCCGTGGAGGTTCGAGTCCTCTCCTGGGCACCATATTCGAAAAGCCGGCTTCCAGCCGGCTTTTCTCATTCTGGCGCCCAGGAAGTGATGTCCGGGGAACATCACGGGAGGACTCGAATGGTTGGGACCGTCGGTACCAACCGGGGTCGCGCTTGCGTGACCGAGTCCTCTCCTGCGATGACAGCGAGCCGCGCGAATCGGCGAGCCGCACAAACAAAAAGGGCTGACAGTCGTCAGCCCTTCGTACATCAGATGGCGAACTTCTTCGCCAGCGCATCGGGGCGCAGCGAATCGTAGTCCTCGAACGGCTGATGGATCCACGGGCTCGTTTCCAGCATCTCGACGTAGTAGTCCGGGGTGTATTCCGAGACGCTCTTCGTCCAGATCACGGCCGAGCGCAGTTCGCTGATCGACGGCATGCCGCGCAGTCGTTCCACCACCGCCTTCAGCGTCACACCCGAATCCGCCAGATCGTCGACCAGCAGCACACGACCGGCGAGTTCGCCCTTGGGCATGGTGATGTACTTGGCGATGTCCAGACGTCCCTGGATCGTGCCGGCTTCCGCGCGGTACGAGCTCGTCGACATGATGCCCAGCGGCTTGTCGAACACGCGCGACAGCACGTCGCCGGGACGCATCCCGCCGCGAGCCAGACACAGGATCTGGTCGAACTCCCAGCCGGAGGCATGCACCTTCAGCGCCAGGCGTTCGATCAACAGGTGGTATTCATCCCACGACACGTACAGATGTTTGCCGTCGTCGGTCAACATGGGGGAGGCTCCTCAGCGATGGATGGGGTCAGGTCTGGATAAGACGGAAAACGACAGGGTGCGAGCGGTCGCTCAACCCTGGAACGGGTGCTGCAGCAGGATGGTGTGGTCGCGATCGGGGCCGGTGGACACCATGGCGATCGGCGCGCCGACCACTTCCTCGACGCGCTTCAGATAGGACCGCGCGTTGGCCGGCAGTTGATCCCAGTCGGTGATGCCGAAGGTCGATTCGGTCCAGCCGGGGAAGACTTCGTACACCGGCTTGCAGGCGACGATCTCGTCCGCATCCAGCGGCAGGATGTCGATCTGCTGGCCGTCGAGCTCGTAGCCCACGCAGATGTTGATCTCGGCCAGGCCGTCCAGCACGTCCAGCTTGGTCAGGCACAGACCGGAGATGCCGTTGATGATGATCGAACGCTTCAGCGCGGCGGCGTCGATCCAGCCGCAGCGACGGGCGCGACCGGTCACGGTGCCGCGCTCCTGGCCCACCGTCGCCAGGTGATGGCCGACGGTGCCCGGGGTTTCCCAGTCCAGCTCCGTCGGGAACGGCCCCGAGCCGACGCGCGTCGCGTACGCCTTCGTGATGCCCAGCATGTAATGCAGCATCTGCGGACCCACGCCCGCGCCCGCCGCAGCATTGCCGGCCACGCAGTTGCTCGAGGTCACATACGGATAGGTGCCATGGTCGATGTCCAGCAACGTGCCCTGCGCGCCCTCGAACAGGATGTTCTGACCCGCTTGATGCGCCTTGTGCAGCATGTAGCCGACGTCGGCCATCATCGGCTTGATCTGGTCGGCCAGCGACATCGCATGGTCGAAGATCGGCTGGAACTCCAGCGCCTTCGAGTTCAGGTAACCGGTCAGCGAGGCGTTGTGCAGATCGATCAGTTCCTTGAGCTTCTTCGCGAAGCGGTCCGGATGCTTCAGGTCCTGCACGCGCAGCGCGCGGCGGGCGACCTTGTCTTCATAGGCCGGGCCGATGCCCTTGCCGGTCGTGCCGATCTTGCCGCTGCCGCTGCTTTCGCGCAGCGCCTCGCGGGCGCGGTCGACCTCGACGTGGAAGGGCATGATCAGCGGGCAGGACTCGCTGATGTACAGGCGCGAACGCACCTCGATGCCGGCCTTCTCCAGGCGCTCGATCTCCGACAGCAGATGGGTCGGGTCCAGCACCACGCCGTTGCCGATGTAGCAGGCGACGCCGTCGCGCATGATCCCCGACGGGATCAGTTGCAGCGCCGTCTTCACGCCCTTGATGACCAGCGTGTGGCCGGCGTTGTGGCCGCCCTGGAAACGCACCACGCCTTGCGCGTGGGGCGTCAGCCAGTCGACGACCTTGCCCTTGCCTTCGTCACCCCACTGGGTGCCGACGACCACCACATTGCGCCCGCGCGCGATCTCACTGCTTTGCATGTCGTTCATCCGATGATTGGGAGGTTGAGGGTGGAGGGGCGAATCGCGTCGCTCACAGCGATCGCAGCACCCATTGACCGCCGGACTGCACCAGTTCGCGGTCGCATTCGAATTCGTCGTTCTCGTGCTCGTGGCCCGGCAGGACGCAGACCACGGTTTCGCCCTGCTCGCGCAGACGGCGGACTGCCACCCGCAGGTCGGGATCCTCGCCCCACGGGGCGCGCACCGCGGCCCGCAGCGAGGTGGCGGGGATCAGGCCCACCAGCGTCTTCAGGTCCAGGCTGAAGCCCACGGCAGGACGACGCCGGCCGAAGACCGCGCCGACCTCGTCGTAGCGGCCGCCGCGCACCACCGCGTCGCTGCCGCCCTCCGCGTACAGCGCGAAGCGCACGCCGCTGTAGTAGCCGAAGCCCGGCAGGTCCGCGAGGTCCACGCCGATGCGCAGGTCGGGATACGCGGCGCCCAGGTGGCGGATCAGCCACTCCAGGTCATCCAGCGCCGCCGTGACCAGCGCGTTGACCGGCAGCGCCCTGCGCGCGTCGGCCAGCGACTCGACGCCGCCGTACAGGCGCAGCAGGGTCTGCAGCGCGGCGACGACGTCGTCCGGCAATTCGTTCGAGAACGCGGCCACGCCGGCCGCATCCTTGGCGGCCATCGCGGCCACCAGGGCGTTCAGTCGGTCCTCGCCCAGCGCATGGTCGCCGAGCACGCCGCGCACCAGGCGCGCGTCGCCCAGGTCCAGCACCAGTCGCGTCACGCCGGCACGCTGCATGGCGTCGATGGCGAGTTCCTGCGCCTCCAGATCGGCCTCAAGACCGGCATGGCCGTAGATCTCGACGCCGAACTGCAGCGGCTCGCGGGTCGCGGTCAGCCCTTCGGCGCGCGTGTGCAGGACCGGGCCGCAGTAGCACAGGCGAGTCACGCCGGCACGGTTCAGCAGGTGGGCGTCGATGCGCGCGACCTGCGGCGTCGTGTCCGCTCGCAGGCCGAGGCTGCGACCGGAGAGCTGGTCGACGAGCTTGAAGGTCTTGAGGTCCAGCGCCTGGCCGGTGCCGGAAAGCAGCGAGTCGAGATGCTCCAGCAGAGGGGGCATCACCAACTCGCAACCATAGGTCCGCGCCATGTCCAGGAGTTCGCGTCGAAGTTCTTCGATGCGGCGGGCCTGGGAGGGGAGGACGTCAGCAATGTGCTCGGGCAGCAGCCAAGCAGAGGCCATGGACGTTCAGGGAGGGGTTAAAAACGGCATTGTACCGGGGTCGCGGCGCCGCTCGACCGCCGAGACCCTCAGGAAGGGGTCCGGCACGGGTTCGCCAACCATTCAGCGAGGCTTCGTGACAGGCTGCTCAGAGCAGCATCAGCAGCACGCCGCCGCAGACCAGGCTCGCGAGACCGAGGAATCGCAACTGGCCGTCGCTCATCGCCAACAGCTTGGCGAACAACTGGCGCCAGGCGGCGGGGTTCAGGAAGGGCATCAGCCCCTCCATGATCAGCAGCAGCGCCAGCGCTGCCAGCCACTTGTCGCCACCCATGATGAGGCCGCCCTCCCCCGGCTGCCGCCGGTCAGCCTGATGAAGAAGGCCGGCGACGCGTCGCTCGCATCATCCGGCCCTTCCCGGCTCACTTCTTCGGAGCCGGACCCACGGGGGCACCAGGGCCGCCGTTGCGCATCGCGTTGAAGAAGGGACTCGACGGATCGAGCACCATCACGTCACCCTTGTTCTTGAACGAGCGCTGGTACGCGTCCAGCGAGCGGTAGAACTGGGCGAACTGCGGGTCGCGTCCGAAGGCTTCCGAGTACAGGACCGATGCCTTGGCATCGCCTTCACCCATGATCTTCTGCGCGTCGCGGTAGGCCTCGGCGGTGATGACCTCGCGCTGCTTGTCGGCATCGGCCTTGATCTTCTCGCCCTCGGCCGCGCCGGTGGAGCGCAGTTCGTTGGCGACGCGGGCGCGTTCCGACTTCATCCGGTTGTAGACGGCTTCGGTGATGTTGGCCGCGAAGTCCACGCGCTTGACGCGCACGTCGACGATCTCGATGCCGAACTGCTTGGCTTCTTCCTCGAGGCGCTTGCGGACGTCCTGCATGACCTTCTCGCGCTCGGTGGCCAGCACCGCGCGCACGGTGCGCTTGGTCACTTCCTCGTTCAGCGCGTTCTGCACGATCGGGCTGAGGCGCGTCTCCAGGCTGCGCAGCTGCGTGCCGCTGTTGCGGATGTACTGGCGCGAATCGACGATGCGCCACTTCACCAGCCAGTCGATGACCAGGCTCTTCTTTTCAGCGGTGAAGATGGGGCGCGGATCGGCCGCGTCCAGCGTCTGCACTCTGCGATCCAGGAAGACCACGTTTTGCAGCGGAGGGGGCAGCTTGAACTTCAGGCCGGGCTCGGTGATCACTTCCTTGATCTCGCCCAGCGAATAGACGACCGCGAACTGGCGCTGGTCGACGACGAACAGCGTCGAGCTGGCGATCATGAAGAGGATCAGCAGACCGACGACGACGGAGACGATGCGATTCATTGTTGTGGGCTCCCCTCGATCAACGGCCGTCGCGATCGCGACTGCGCATGGCATCGCGCGAACGCGGATCGGCACTCAGCGACGACGGTCCGGTCGGCGTCGTCTCGGTGGGCAGCACCGGCGTCGGCGCCGTGGTCGTGACCGTGCCCGAGGTCTGCTGCATCAGCTTGTCCAGCGGCAGGTACAGCAGGTTGGAGCCGCTCTTGGCCTCCACCATCACCTTGGTGACCCGCGAATAGACCTGCTGCATCGTGTCGATGTAGAGGCGGTCGCGCGTGACGGCCGGCGCCTTCTGGTACTCGGCCAGCACCGACTTGAAACGCTGCGCGTCACCGTCGGCGAACGAGACGACCCGGGCGCGGTAGGCCTCGGCGTCCTCGCGCAGACGGGCCGCCTGACCCTGGGCGCGCGGGATCACGTCGTTGGCGTAGGCCTCGCCTTCGTTCTTCAGGCGCTCGCGGTCGGCGGTCGCGCGGAACGCGTCGTCGAAGGCGGCCTGCACCTGCTCGGGCGGCTGCACGCTGCTGAGATTGACGTTGACGACCTCGATGCCGGTCTTGAGCCGGTCGAGCTGCGTCTGGATCGACTTCACGAGGTCGTTGGCGATCGCGTCGCGCTGCTCGTAGAGCACCGCGTCGGTATTGCTGCGGCCGACGATCTCGCGCACCGCCGATTCGGACGCCTGGCTGACGGCCTCGTCGGTGTTGAAGTTCTCGAACAGGTAGTCGCGCGCGTCCTTCAGCCGGTACTGCACGGTGAAGCGGACGTCGATGATGTTCTCGTCCTGCGTCAGCATCGACGAGTCGCGCAGACCCGTGGCCTGGCCGACCGAGTTGCGGCCGATCTCGACCGTCTGCAGCTGCGTGAACGAGACGACCTCGTGCGCCTGGAACGGATATGGCAGGCGGTACTGGATGCCGGCGTCCACCGTGCGGCTGTACTTGCCGAACGAGGTGATCACGCCGCGCTGGCCTTCCTGCACGATGAACACGCCACTCGCCAGCCAGCCCAGCAGCACCACGCCGATCACCAGCGCCACGCCGATGCCGGCGCCGCGCATGTCGGGCGGCGTATTGCTGCCGCCGTTGCCCGACGGGCCGTTGCCGTCATTGCCGCCGCGGCCGCCGCCGAACAGGCGCGACAGCTTGCGATTGAAATCGCGCCACAGCTCGTCCAGGTCGGGCGGGCCTTCATTGCGGCCATTGCTCATCCAGAGGCCCAGCCGGCGGCGCAGGCTGCCGGTTCCACCCCGCGGGTCACGTCCGCCACCGGCGACGGACATGCGATCGTCTTGATTCATACGCATCCTGATGAGGAAGTCTTGTTGCAAGTATCGGGCATTGGCGTACGGCCTCAGCCTGCGCGTCCCTGCGGATGATCCTGCGGATCCGACCGATCTTGGGGCGGGTCTTGAGGGTTCAAGTCGCCGTCGTCGACCTCTGTCGTGCCGTCCTGGCTCGCGAGGTCCGCGTCCTGGTCGGCATCCCGGTCGCCATCCTGGTCCGTCTCCTGCCCCGCGTATTCGGGCACCGGCGCGGCCTGCATCAGCGACGCGATCATCGCGCGCAGCTCATCCAGCCCCTCGCCCTGGACCGCGCTGACGAAGATCCGCGGCAGACGCTGCCCGCCGTGTTCGCCGCCGACGCGCGTCAGCCAGTCCTGCAGCTGGCGCGGCCGCTGGTTGTCCTCGAGCAGGTCGAGCTTGTTGTAGACGAGGATCTGCGGAATGTGCTGCGCGCCGATCTCGGCGAGCACCCGCTCCACCTCCTCCATCTGCTCGGCCAGCACCGGACTGGCGGCGTCGACCACGTGCAGCAGCAGGTCGGCGTCGGCCGCCTCCTGCAGCGTCGCCTTGAACGCCTCCACCAGCTTGTGCGGCAGGTCGCGGATGAAGCCGACGGTATCGGACAACGAGACGCTGGTGCCTGCCTCTTCGAGGTAGAGCGACCGGGTCGTCGTGTCGAGCGTGGCGAAGAGCTGGTTGGCCGCGTAGGCCTTCGCCTTGGTCAACGCATTGAACAGCGTGCTCTTGCCGGCGTTGGTGTAGCCGACCAGCGAGACACGGAACACACCGTTTCGCGCGCGGGCGCGGCGCTGCGTGGCGCGCTGCTTCTGGACCTTCTTGAGGCGTTCCTTGATCGACTTGATGCGGTCGTCGATCATGCGGCGGTCGAGCTCGATCTGGCGCTCGCCGGGGCCGCCGCGCATGCCGATGCCGCCGCTCTGACGCTCCAGATGGCTCCAGCGGCGCACCAGGCGCGTGGACAGGTACTGCAGCCGCGCGAGCTCCACCTGCAGCTTGCCCTCGAAGCTCTGCGCCCGGGCGGCGAAGATCTCCAGGATCAGCGCGGTGCGATCGGCCACGGGGACGCCGAGGTGGCGTTCCAGGTTGCGTTGCTGGGCGGGGGAGATGGCCTGGTCGAACAGCACGGTGTGGGCGCCGAGCGCCTGCACCATCAGCTTGATCTCGTCGGCCTTGCCGGAGCCGATGAACAGCGCCGCATCGGGCGCCTTGCGCTTGGCGACGACCCGAGCCACCGGGGTATCACCGGCCGACTCGGCCAGCAGCGCGAGTTCGTCGAGGGTGGGGTCGAAGGCCTCGCCGCGGCCCAGATCGACCCCCACCAGAATGGCGCGCGCCGCCTCGGGGGGCGGCGTCGAATGGGTGGGGTCTTGTGTGGTCAATCAGCTTCAGCTGGCGTCGTTGCTCTCGCCGGTGTGGAAGTTCACCGCACGGCCCGGAACCACCGTCGAGATGGCGTGCTTATAGACCATCTGCGTCACCGTATTGCGCAGCAGCACCACGTACTGGTCAAAGGACTCGATATGGCCTTGCAACTTGATGCCGTTCACGAGGTAGATGCTCACGGGAACATGCTCCTTGCGCAGCAGGTTCAGGAAAGGGTCTTGCAAGAGTTGTCCTTTGTTGCTCACGATATTCTCCGTGTTGGAAGTGAGGTGTTGGAATGCCACACCTTATCACAGCACCGGGTTTCCCCGGACCGTGCTGTTGTCAGGTGTCGGCGAACGGATTCTTCGAGGAGCGCAGTTCGATCTTCATCGGCGTGCCCACCAGCTTGTAGTGGTCGCGGATGCGACCTTCCAGATAACGCTTGTAGACGTCGCTGACGCCTTCCAGCGCATTGCCGTGGATGACGACGATCGGCGGGTTCATCCCGCCCTGATGGGCGTAGCGCAGCTTCGGACGCGAGATGCCCGAACGCTGCGGCTGCTGATGCTGCACCGCTTCCTGGATCAGGCGCGTCAGCACCGGCGTGGTCATCTTGCGGTAAGCAGACGAATAGGCGTCCGCCAGCGCCTTCCACAGCGGGCCCAGACCCTGGCGCTTCAGCGCGGAGATCTTCAGGATGGGCGCGAAGCGCAGGAACCCCAGGCGCGTCTCGATCTGGCGCTCGATGGTCTCGCGCTGGTAGCTGTCGATCGCGTCCCACTTGTTGATCGCGATGACGACCGCGCGGCCGCTGTCCAGTGCGTAGCCGGCGATGTGCGCGTCCTGGTCGGTGACGCCCTGCGTCGCGTCGATCAGCAGCAGCACGACGTTGGCATCGGAGATCGCCTGCAGCGTCTTGACGACGGAGAACTTCTCGATCGCCTCGAAGACCTTGCCCTTGCGGCGCAGGCCGGCGGTATCGATCAGCTTGAACTTCTGGCCGTTGTGCTCGAAGTCGACGCTGATGGCGTCGCGCGTCGTGCCCGGCATGTCGAAGGCGACCAGACGTTCCTCGCCCAGCCAGGTGTTGATGAGCGTGCTCTTGCCGACGTTCGGGCGGCCGGCGACGGCCAGGCGGATCGCGCGCTCGTCATCGGGGCCCGCCCCTTCCGCGAGCGGCTCGTCCTCGACCGGCGCCTCGAAGCTGTCCAGCACCGCCTCCAGTAGCGAGCGGATGCCCTGCCCGTGCGCGGCGGAGACCGGATTCGGCTCGCCCATGCCGAGCTCATGGAACTCCGCCAGCAGCGGGCTGTCGCTCATGCCTTCGGCCTTGTTGACGGCGACGAAGACCCGCTTGTTGCACTGGCGCAGGTAGCGCGCGATGTCCATGTCCTGGCCGGCCAGGCCGGTGCGGATGTCCAGCACCAGGATGACGGCGTCCGCCTCGGCCACGGCCTGGCGGGTCTGCTTGGCCATTTCCTTGACGATGCCGGTGGTGCTGTCGGGCTCGAAGCCGCCGGTGTCGACGACGATGAACTCGCGATCGCCCAGGCGACCGTCGCCGTAATGGCGGTCGCGCGTGAGGCCGGCGAAGTCCGCGACGATGGCGTCGCGGCTCTTCGTCATCCGGTTGAACAGCGTGGACTTGCCCACGTTGGGGCGGCCCACCAGGGCGATCACAGGTTTCATATCAGTCTTGACGCAGCGCGAACAGGCGCCCGCTGCGGGTGGCGACCAGCACCGTGCCGCCGAGCTGCACCGGCGCCGCGGCGACGCCGGAGCTGTCGGTCTGCAGGCGGGCCACGGTCAGGCCCTTGTCCTTGGAAAGGAAATGCACATAGCCCTCGCTGTCGCCGACGATGACCGACTTCTCGGTCACCAGCGGCGCGCTGAGCTTGCGGTTCTGGAACTGGTCGGCGGTCCACACCACGTCGCCGCTGCGCGTGCCCCAGGCGGTCAGGCGGTCGGACGCGTCGCCGCCGACGACGATGGTCGCATCGGCGCCCACGCCGCGCAGGCCGGCGTTGTTGCGCGTCCAGATCGTGTTGCCGCGTTCGCCGTTGACGCAGGCGACGGCCGACTGGAACGCCCGGGCGCAGAAGACGTCGTTGTCGCGCGCCAGCGGGCCGACCAGGTCGGCCAGGCGCTCGACCTCATTGGTGCCGCGCGGGCTGGCGACGGTCGCTTCCCACATCAGCAGGCCGCGGGTCGGGTCGATGCCCGCCAGACGCGAGCCCTGCCCGACCAGCAGCGTGTTCTGGTAGGCGCCGATCACGCCCGACTGCTGCAGCGTCAGGGGCTCGCCCGGGCGACGCAATTCCCACAGGCGGCGGCCGTCGGCCGCGTCGAAGGCCAGCACCGCGCGGTCCAGCGTCAGCACGAACACGCGCTCGCCGGCGACGAACGGCGACGTGACGACCGGTGTCGTCATCGTCTTGCGCCACAGGATCTTGTCGCCCTCGGTGACGACCAGCTCGTTGTCGCGGGTCACCGCGGCGGCGAAGCGGCCATCGCTGCCGACGCCGGCGCTCAGGCCCTTGCCGATGTCGGCGCGCCACAGCGTGGTGCCGTCGGCGGCGGAGATCGCGCTGATGACGCCGTCGGAGCCGCCGACGATGAAGCGGTCGCTGACCGCCGTGATCGCCAGCGGGAACTTCACGCTGTCCACGCGCGCCTCCCAGGCCACGCGGGCCTGCAGCGACGGCGTCAGTTCCTCCAGCGGCGCCGGCTTGGGCGCGGTGGAGCTGCTGAACAGCGAACAGGCGCCCAGCGCCGCCACGACGCCGCCGATCAGCAGCGCACGGGCCAGACGTTCCAGCATCAGCCCGGCCTTCACTGGGCGGCTCCCGCGGCCGGTTCGTCCCCGCCGACCGCAACGCCCAGGCTGGCCAGCTTCACTTCGAGCAGGCGGCGATAGTCGAGCTGCTTGTCCAGGCCGTCGTAGGCCTTCTTGAACTCGGCCTTGGCGACGTCGGGCTTGTTCTGCAGCAGCGCCAGGTCACCGCGGCGGTCCGCGACCAGCGCGGCGAAGTCAGCGCTCTTGACGGCGTCCAGCGTCTTGCCGGCGTCGTCGAACTGCTTGGCGTCCATTTGCAGCGCGGCCAGGCGCAGGCGCGCCAGATCGCGGTTGGCGTCGCCCTTGGCGCTCGAAGCGGCCCAGGCCAACGTGGCGCGGGCCTCGTCGGCCTTTTCCTTGTCCAGCTGCAGCTTGGCGGTGACCAGCGCGGCCTGCGCGGCGTAGCCGGTGCCGGCGAAGTCCTGCTTCAGGGTGCCGAAGACGGCCACGGTCTTGCCCAGGTCGCCGGCCTGCGCCGCACGCTGAAGTTCGCCGAACATCGCGCCGGCCTTGGCTGCCTCGGTGCGCTGCCAGTAGTTCCAGCCGGTCCAGCCCGCGTAGGCGACCAGCGCCAGGGTCAGCAGCCAGGTGATCGGATTGCCCCAGCGCTTCCAGAACGCCTTGAGCTGCTCCAGCTGTTCCTGTTCTTCGAGATCGAGATGAGCCGCCATGTTCGAGTGAGGGTCCGGTTTGAAATTCGAGGTCGCGATTATGCGGTGCGCAGGTCGGCCGCCCATGCGGCAACCGTGTTAAGCGGACGTGTCACTTGTTCGCCCTCGCCGCGCAGCGGCTTGACGGCGACTTCGCCGCGGGCGAGTTCGTCCGTACCGAACACCAGGGCGAATCGGGCGCCCGAGGCGTCGGCCTTCTTGAACTGCGACTTGAACGAGCCACCGCCGGCGTGCATCTGCACCGCGACGCCTTCGGCGCGCAGCGCTTCCAGCACGGCGATCGCCTGCGGCAGCGCGGTCGCATCCGGCAGGATCGCATAGACGTCCGGCGACGACGACGGCACCGGCAGGCCCAGTTCGTCGATCAGCAGCAGCAGGCGCTCGATGCCGAGGCCGAAGCCCACGGCCGGCGTCGACTTGCCGCCGAGCTGCTCGAACAGCCCGTCGTAGCGGCCGCCGCCGCAGACCGTGCCCTGGGAGCCGAGCTGGTCGGTCACCCATTCGAAAACGGTCAGGTTGTAGTAGTCCATGCCGCGCACCAGGCGCGTGTTGATGCGGTACTCCAGGCCGGCGGCGTCGAGGATCGCGCGCACGGCGTTGAAGTGCGCCAGCGTCTCTTCGCCGAGGAAGTCCATCAGCTTGGGTGCGGCCTCGACCACCGGCTGCATCGCCGGGTTCTTGGTGTCGAGGATGCGCAGCGGATTGGTGTGCAGGCGGCGCTTGCCGTCCTCATCCAGCTTGTCGGCGTGCGCCTCGAAGTGGGCGATCAGCGCGGCACGGTGCGCGGCGCGCTCCGCTGGCTGGCCCAGCGAGTTCAGTTCCAGCCGCACGTGCTCGCCGACGACCAGGCCCAGCTCCTGCCAGAGGCGGCGGACCATCAGGATGATCTCGGCGTCCACGTCCGGGCCGGCGAAGCCCAGCGCCTCGACGTCCAGCTGGTTGAACTGGCGGTAGCGGCCCTTCTGGGGACGCTCGTGACGGAACATCGGTCCCATCGTCCACAGGCGCAGCGGGCCGTTGTACAGCGCGTTGTGCTCGACCATCGCGCGGACGATGCCGGCGGTGGCTTCCGGACGCAGCGTCAGCTGGTCGCCGTTCAGGCTGTCGGTGAAGGAGTACATCTCCTTCTCGACGATGTCGGTCACCTCGCCCAGGCCGCGCACGAACAGCGCGGTCGGCTCGACGATCGGGGTCAGCATGTACTGGTAGCCGTAGCGCTGCAGCACGTCGCGCAGCGTGGTCTCGAACCAGCTCCACAGCTGGCTGCTCGGCAGCTTGTCCTTGCGGTCGACGCTGGCCGGGAGGATGTCGTTCATCCCCTTCACGGCCTGGATGTTCTTGCTCATGCGGTGGTGGTGCTCGTAGTGCTTGCGACGCTCGCCGCGCCCGCGCCGAAGCGCTTTTCGATGTAGGTCTCGACCAGGGCGTGGAACTCGCCGGCGATGTTGTCGCCGCGCAGGGTCAGCGCCTTCTCGCCGTCGATGAAGACGGGCGCCGCCGGCGCCTCGCCGTTGCCCGGCAGGCTGATGCCGATGTCGGCATGCTTGCTCTCGCCGGGACCGTTGACGATGCAGCCCATGACCGCGACCTTCATGGTCTCGACGCCGGGGTACTTCTCGCGCCAGACCGGCATCTGCGCGCGCAGGAAATCGTCGATCTGCTTGGCCAGTTCCTGGAAGGTCGTGCTGGTCGTGCGGCCGCAGCCGGGGCAGGCGGTGACGCTCGGGTTGAACGCGCGCAGACCCAGCGACTGCAGGATCTCCAGCGCGACCACCACTTCCTGTGTGCGCGATTCGCCGGGCTGAGGCGTCAGCGAGACGCGGATCGTGTCGCCGATGCCTTCCTGCAGCAGCACCGCCAGCGCGGCGGCCGAGGCCACCGTGCCCTTGGTGCCCATGCCGGCTTCCGTCAGACCCAGGTGCAGCGCGTAATCGCAGCGCCGGCTCAGCGCGCGGTAGACCGAGATCAGGTCCTGCACGCCGCTGACCTTGCAGCTGATGATGATGTTGTCGGGGTTCATGCCCAGTTCGCGGGCATAGGACGCCGACGACAGCGCCGACTGGATCAGCGCCTGGTACATGACCTGCTTGCCGTCCCAGGGCGAGGCGCGCTTCGCGTTGTCGTCCATCATCTGGGCGAGCAGTTCCTGGTCCAGGCTGCCCCAGTTGACGCCGATGCGCACGACCTTGTCGTACTGCATCGCGGCCTCGATCATCTGCGCGAACTGCCGGTCCTTCTTGTCGCCCTTGCCGACGTTGCCCGGATTGATCCGGTACTTGGACAGCGCCTGCGCCATGGCCGGGTGCTCGGTCAGCAGCCGGTGGCCGTTGTAGTGGAAGTCGCCGACCAGCGGCACGTCGACGCCCATGCGGTCGAGCTGTTCGCGGATGTGCGGGACGGCGTCGGCGGCCTCGGCGTTGTTGACGGTGATGCGGACCAGCTCCGAGCCGGCCTGCGCCAGCTCCTTGATCTGGATCGCCGTCTCGATGACGTCGACGGTGTCGGTGTTGGTCATCGACTGCACGCGCACGGGCGCGTCGCCGCCGATCGTGACGATGCGGCTGCCCCAGCGCACCTGGGCCTGGCGCGACCGTCGTGCCGACGGCGCGGCGGCGACGATCAGGTCGGACAGGTCGCCGGCGGCATCGGCTGCGGCGAGATCGGGAGTGGCTTGCTTGTCCATCATGCGGCGCTCTTGCGAGGGAAATACGGCTGGTGCGGCGCCCGGAGGGTCGGGTTCGATCCGGTCAGTTCGGTTCAATTCAGTTCGACGCGGGCGACGTTGTCGCGCGACCGCGCGGCGAGGTCCACCGGCTGGCCGCGGAACACCAGTTCCGTGCCGGACACGTTGCCCACGCGCAGCTTCAACGGTGCGACGCCGTTCACGTCGACCAGGTCGCCGGGTCTGAGCAGTCGCGACAGCAACACCTGGCCCTTGGCGTCGACGACCTCGACCCAGGCCTCGGCGCTGGCGCGGACCTTCAAGGGCGAGGTGCCGGGTGCGGGGGCGCCTGCCTGGACCGGTTGACCGCCTTGAGCGCCTTGAGCGCCTTGAGCGCCTTGAGCGCTTTGGCCGGCGGGCGCCGCGCCAGGCGGCATCGGAGCAGTCGTCGACGGCGTGACGGTGGACGTCGCCGCGGTCGGGGCGTTGACCGAGGGCGTGGGCGAAACCGTCGTCTGTGGCGTGGGCGCCGCCTGGGTCGTGGGCGACGTCGACGACGTCGGCGGCGTTGCGCCCACATTGGTCTGCGACGCCGGGTCGGAGGTGCTCACCACCGGCGCCTCGATGTTGGTCGGCGGGGCCTCCGTCGTGGCGGGCGGCGTGCCGGCGACGTTGCCCGGGCCGGGCGCCGTGACGGTGGAAGAGTCGGCACGCTGGAAGCGTTGCGTGACCTGGTCGATCCAGCTCGACGGGATGGCGTAGACCGCCACCGCGGCGATCAGCAGCACGCCGACGCCCAGCACCGCCGGACGCTTGAGCAACGCTGTCGACAACGCGGGATCCTGGCTCACCGAGCGCGCCCGGAAGGGCTGGTTCAGGCCCGGCGTCACCCGGTCGAGCGAGGCTTCCGCACCGCTGGTCGGCAGCAGGACCAATACCTGCGCGGCATCCAGCTTCATGACGCGACACAACGAGCGCGCCAGCGCGCGGGCGAAGGTCGCGTCGGGCAGATCCTGGTAGCGATCGGCCTCGAGGGCCTCCAGCTTGGACTGCGGCACCTTCAAGGTCGCGGCCAGCGCGGCGATGTGCAGGCCGCGGGCCTCGCGCGCACGTCGCAGCACGGCGCCGGCCGAACTGGGCGCCGACATGGAAGCAGCGAAATCGGCTGCGAGCGACGCCTCGTCGGTGGCCGTCGGAGTCATGCGATGTCCCTCATTCATCGAATCGACCGTTGTTCAACGCTTGCGTCTCGGCCGCCTGCGGGTACTTGCGCCGCATTTGCTGGCCGAGGTCGTCCATGTTGGACGTGTTGCCCAGGCGGCGTTCGATGCGCAGCTCCAGCCAGAGGCTGGCGGCATTCGCCTGTTCCACGTTGCTGTTGACGCGACGCGCATAGAAGCGCGCCCGCTCGTATTCCCCCTGGCGGTACAGCACTTCGCCCAGGTTCATGGCGATGGTCGGATTGCCGGGTTCGGCCTCGAAGGCCTTGGTCAGATGGGCCTGCGCCGGCACCAGACGGCCTTCGCGCGCCTCGCAGGCGCCCCAGGCCAGCAGCGTGCGCGACGGCGTGCGGTAGGTCGGCAGGGCCAGGGCCGCGTCGAACTGCTGGTAGGCCTCGGCATAGCGCTGGCGCTGGCACAGGAACCAGCCGTAATTGTGCAGCGTGTCCCCGTTGTTGCGATCGCGCGCCAGTTGCTGCTTGAAGCCGTCCTCGGCCAGCCCGAATTCGCCCATCGCGGCGTAGATCAGGTTGCGCAGATGCATCGCCTCGGGCATGTCGGGCTTGGCGGCCATCGCCAGCTTGACCTCGTCCAGCGCGGTCTCGTACTGGCCGCGCGCGAAGTAGCCGCTGGCGAGCTCGATCCGCACCTGCGCCCGACGGTCGTTGTCGGTCTTGTCGCTTTCGGTGCGCGGCTGCTGTTGCTGCCCGCCGCCCGCACATCCGGCCAGGGATCCGGCCAGGGCCGCGGCGACCAGCAGCGCGACGGACAGGGTCCGGGCGGAACGACGCGGAAAGACGGAGCCGGGCAACGGAGCGGTCATGGACGTGAGCCTGTGGGAGTGAGGGGAGCCGATGCCGCGTCACGCTGTACCACCACGGGCGCGCGCACCATGCGCAGATGGACCCGCGTCCGGTCCTGCACCTCGCCGGCCAGTTGGCCGCAGGCGGCGTCGATGTCGTCGCCACGCGTCTTGCGCACGGTCGTCACGATGCCGGCCTGGATGAGCAGGTCGGCGAAAGCCTTCACGCGCTCGTTCGTGCTGCGCTTGAGGCCCGACGCGGGGAAGGGATTGAACGGGATCAGGTTGATCTTGCAGGGCACCTTGCCCTTGAGCAGCGCGATCAGCTCGCGGGCCTGCTCCGGCGAATCGTTCACCTCCTGCAGCATGCAGTACTCGAAGGTGATGAAGTCGCGGGGCGCCCTGTCCAGGTAGGCGTTGCAGCTCGCCAGCAGTTCCGCGATCGGGTACTTGCGGTTGAGCGGCACCAGCTGGTCACGCAGCGGGTCGGTGGGCGCGTGCAGCGACACGGCCAGCGCCACCGGCACATCCTCGCGCAGGCGGTCGATCATCGGGACCACGCCCGAAGTCGACACCGTCACGCGGCGTCGCGACAGGCCGTAGCCATGGTCGTCCAGCATCATGCGCAGGGCCGGGACCAGCGCGCCGTAGTTCTGCAGCGGCTCGCCCATGCCCATCATCACGACGTTGGAGATGATCCGTTCGTCCTTGCCCAGGCGCTGGCGCAGCGAATGCTCGGCGTACCAGAGCTGGGCGACGATCTCCCAGGTCTCGAGGTTGCGGCTGAAGCCTTGATGGCCGGTCGAGCAGAAGCGGCAGCCCACGGCGCAGCCGGCCTGGCTGGAGATGCACAGCGTGGCCCGGTCGTCCTCGGGGATGTAGACCGCCTCGACGGCGTTGCCCTGGCCGACGTCGAACAACCACTTGATGGTGCCGTCGGCCGAGACATGTTCGGAGATCACCGGCAGTGCGGTGATGTGGGCGCGCCCGGCCAGCTTGTCGCGCAGCGACTTGGCCAGGTCGGACATCTGGGTGAAGTCCGACGCGCCCTTCTGATGGATCCAGCGGAACAGCTGGGTCGCGCGGAAGCGCTTCTCCCCCAGCTGCTCGCAGTACGCGGCCAGGCCTTGCAGATCGAATCCGAGCAGGTTGACCGTGTCCATCATGCGTTCCTCGTTGCCACTCAGGGCCTCATGGCCCGGAGGTCAGAGGCCTTGCCCGTTTCAGCGGGCGTTGATTTCCAGACCGGAGAAGAAGAAGGCCACTTCCACGGCGGCCGTCTCGGCGGCGTCCGAGCCGTGCACGGCGTTCGCGTCGATGCTGTCGGCGAAGTCGGCGCGGATGGTGCCCTTCTCGGCCTTCTTCGGATCGGTCGCGCCCATCAGGTCACGGTTCTTCAGGATGGCGCCTTCGCCTTCCAGCACCTGGATCTGCACCGGGCCGGAGATCATGAAGGTCACCAGGTCGTTGAAGAACGGGCGGGCCTTGTGCACGGCGTAGAACGCTTCGGCTTCGGCGCGCGACAGCTGCTTCTGCTTGGAGGCGATGATCTTCAGGCCGGCGCCTTCGAAGCGGGTGTAGATCTGGCCGATGACGTTCTTGGCCACGGCATCGGGCTTGATGATGGAGAGGGTGCGTTCGATGGCCATGTCTTTTTCCTTGAAAATCTTGGGCTTGGCAAAGCCCGGGATTGTAATGCGTGAAGTCAAGCCCCCAAGTGACATCCCGTTATCAGCGGCCTGTCACCGAAAGGCAAAAAGCCGGGATGGAACCCGGCCGGTCCGCCCCGCTCCGCCGGGCTGGCGGGAACGGAGCACTGACACATGATCAGCGGCGACCGCGGCCACCGCCACCGCCGCCACCATGCCCGCCACCGCCGCCGCCACCGCGACGTCCGCCGCCCCGGTTGTTGCTGCGGTTGATGAAGGCATCGGCGCCGATGTAGCCCATCGAGGTCTTCATCGGATCCGGCTGGTGTTCGCCACCCGGACCACGCTTGTTGCCCTGGTTCGGGTTATGGCCGGAATCGCTGCCGCCCTTCCCGAAGCCCTGCGGAATGCGCTTGCTGCCGGTCGCGAAGCGGCGGTCGAAGGTCTGCTCCAACGGGTTGATGTGCTTCGGGATGAAGTCGTCATCGTCCTCGTCGCGGGGCCGGCGATCGCGCTCGCGTTCCTGCTGCTGTTGCGGCGGACGCTGCTGATTCTGCTGCGCACGCTGCTCGTTGTTCCGTTGCGGGCGGTCCTGGCGGTCGCCGCGCTGGTCGTTGCGTTGATCGCCACGATGGCCCCGGGGCTCGCCGCGATCGCCGCGATCGCCCCGCTGCTCTCCGCGTTGCTCGTTGCGCGGCTCCGGCCGGCTCGGACGCGGACCGTCGCTGTTGCCGCGGCGACGCTTGTCGCCCCGGTCGTTGCGATCGTTCTGGCGCGGCGGGCGCGGCTCGTTGCCGGCCAGCTGGCGGATGATGCGCACGTCGGCGTCGCCGAGCTCGATGTACACGCCGCGGCGCAGGCCGCGCGGCAGCACGACGGTGCCGTAGCGGATGCGGATCAGGCGGCTGACGGCCAGGCCGACGGTCTCGAACAGCTTGCGGACTTCGCGGTTGCGGCCTTCGGTGATGACGACGCGGTACCAGCGGTTCACGCCTTCCCCGCCGCCGTCCTCGATGCTCTTGAAGCTCGCCTGCTGGCCGTCGACGTCGACGCCGGTCAGCAGCTTTTCCTTCTGTTCCTTGCTCAGCGAGCCCAGCACGCGGACCGCGTACTCGCGCTCGACGCCGAAGCGCGGATGCATCAGCAGATTGGCCAGTTCACCGGAATTGGTGAACAACAGCAAGCCTTCAGTGTTCAGGTCCAGACGACCGACCGACTGCCACTTGCCCTGCGGCAGGCGCGGCAGGCCGCGGAAGACGGTGGGACGGCCTTCGGGGTCGTTGAAGGTCACGACCTCGCCGACGGGCTTGTGGTACGCCAGGATCCGCGGCGCCACCGGGGCGATGCGGACCTTGATCGGCTTGCCGGCCACGGCGACTCGGTCGCCGTAGGAGATGCGCTGACCGACGTGGGCGACCTCGTCGTTCACCGTGATCTGGCCCTTGGCGATCATGTCCTCGATGTCACGGCGCGAGCCGACGCCGGCCTGCGCCAGCACCTTCTGCAGCTTGGGCGCGTCGGCATCGGGGGCGAGCACGCGCTTGGCGGGCTGATCGGCGGCTTCGGACCCCTCGTCGGACGAGGCCTCGACATCGGCGCTTTCGTCGGACGCGGCGGGCGCGTCGACGTCATCCTCGGCGTCGGCATCGAAGGCACCAGACACCAACGCATCGAAGCGCGCCTGCGCCTCGGCCTGGAGCTGGGCGCTGTCGGCCTGCGACGGCGCGGCATCGGCGCCTTCGCCGGCGTCCGACACCTGACGCTGCGCCTGGGCCGGTTGACCGTCAGCCGATTCGCGGTCACGGTCGCGACCCCGGCGGCGGCGGTTGCGTCCGCGACCTTCGCGTTCGCCGCTGAGGTCGCCTTCGGCGCCCTCGACGCCGTCACCGACCACGGGGCCAGCTTCACGCGATTCACGCGATTCACGCGGCTCGGACGCGACCAGCTCGCCGACCGCTCCGGCCACCGCCGACACCGGCGCGGGCGAGACCTCGACGGTCGCGACCGGCACGTGGATCGTGGGGCGTTCGGATGGCGCCGGGGCGGCGTCCGCCTCGGCGACGGCTTCAGCAGCCTCGGCGACCTTCTTCGTCGTGCGGCGCTTGGGCTTGGGCGTTTCCGCCTCCTCGGCGACAGGGGCCGCGGCCGGCACGTCCACCTGCACTGCAGCAGGCGCTTCGGCGGCCGCCGTCTTGCGACGTGCGCGCGGCTTGGGCGCCTCCTCGGCCGCCGGCGCGGCGACCGGGTCGGACGCCTCCACCGGCGCCGCGGCAGCCTTGCGGGTGCGCTTGGGTTTCGCGGGCGCGTCGGCCGGGTCGGTCGTCAGCGTCTCGGGCTTGGAATCGTCGATATCGTTGGAATTCATGTGTCGGCTTGCACCTTGTCAGCGGTGGACACGGCCCCTTCCCGGGGCGCTCAAGTGGGCTCGGGGTTGACGGCCCCAGCCTGTGGTTCTTCACCCGGTTCGCGCGTGGCGACCGGCTTGGAGTCGTCTTCAGTGGCGGCGTCCGAAGATTCGGGCGCCACCGGGTTCGTTTCAGCAGTCTCGGCCGTTTCTGCCGCCTCCACCGTCTCCGCGACTTCCGCCGTGTCAGCCGCTTGCGCCGCCTCGACGGTTTCCGCAGCTTCCACGGCCTGTGCCGGTTCGGCCGGCTCGATCTCGACCACCACGTCGCCGGGCGGCTCCTCGAGGAGCGAGGCCTGCAGCGCCCCGGCGATGGGCGTCGGGTCGCCGCCCTGGATCAGGGCCGGCAGCTGCTCCAGCGAATGCAGTCCCAGATCGTCCAGGAAATGCTTCGTCGTCGCATACAGCGCCGGTCGGCCAGGCGCCTCGCGGTGCCCGATGACCTCGATCCAGTCGCGGTCCTCGAGCTGCTTGATGATGGGCGTGGCCACCACCACGCCGCGGATGTCCTCGATGTCGCCCCGGGTCACCGGTTGACGGTAGGCGATGATCGCCAGCGTCTCCAGCACCGCCCGCGAATACTTGGGCGGCTTCTCCGGATGCAGCCGGTCCAGATGCTCGCGCATCTCAGGCCGGCTCTGGAAGCGCCAGCCGGAGGACAAGGCCACCAGTTCGACGCCCCGCCCTTCCCATTCGCGCAGCAGCTCATCGAGCAGCGACCGCACGCTGTCGCCGTTGAGCTCGTCCGCGAACAGCGAGCGCATGTCACGCAGCGTCAGCGGCGCCTGCGCACACAGCAGCGCCGTTTCCAGGACCCGTTTGGCCTCCTGCGTATTCATCGGATCAGCATGCGCTCAGCATGGGCTCAGTTCATGTCGCCGGCCTCAGGACCGGTCAAATCGGTGTGTGTCGCCATCTTGGGCGTCGACGACGGCCATGGGCCGCGCCGGACGGGTTCGATCTGCTTGCTTGGGAGCTCCGCGCTCCAACAACGGCCGCCGCTCAGTGGGTGGATCCGGCCGGTCAGTGGGGCGCCGCGTCGGTGCGCGGCCTGCGCTGCGAACGGGGTCGACTGCCAGCCCGTCGCCGCCTTGCGCACGTTCTTCACGTGGGTGTCAGCGCAAGGAATGGGAAGCATTGTAGCGCGACCGCGCGGACTGCTCTCAGAACACCGGATCGGGCAAACCCGCGACGCGCCAACCGGACGCCAGGTCCCCGGGCAACGGGGCCTCGAAGCGCAAGGCCTCGCCGGTGATCGGGTGCGCGAAACCGAGCCGCGCCGCATGCAGCGCCTGGCGCGGCACGCCCAGCGCCTCGGCCCCGCCGTAGAGCGCGTCGGACACCAGCGCGTGCCCGCGGTGCGCGGCATGCACGCGGATCTGGTGCGTGCGGCCCGAGTGCAGCACGCAGTGCAGCGAGGACACGGTCCGGCCCAGGCCGCGCGCATCCTGCCACTCGCCTTCGGCCAGCTTGAAGAAGTCGGTGCGCGCCGGCTTGCCGCCGCCGACCACCGCCATCCGCGTGCGCGACTGCGGATCGCGACCGATGGGCGCGTCGACGGTCCACTCGTCGGGCGTGCGGCCGTGCACCAGCGCGAGGTACTCGCGATGCACCTCGCGCGCCGCGATCATCCGGACCAGGGCGGTCACCGCCGCCAGCGTCTTTCCGACCACCATCAAGCCCGAGGTGTCCTTGTCCAGCCGATGCACGATGCCCGCGCGGGGCAGCGTCGCCGCCCTGGCATGGTGGGCCAGCAGCCCGTTCATCAGGGTGCCGGACCAGTTGCCCGCCGCCGGATGGACGACCAGGCCGGCCGGCTTGTCCACGACGAGCAGATGCTGGTCCTCGAAGACGATGTCGAGCGCGAGCGGCTCTGGCCGGAAGGCCAGCGCCTCCTCGGTCGGAACCAGGTCGACGACCAGCACCTGCCCGAGCCGGGGCTTGCGCGACGCATGGGTGACGCGCTGCCCGTCGAGGGTGACGCAGCCGCGCTCGATGAGCCCCTGCAGATGGCTGCGGGAGAACTCCGGCGCCAGTTGCACCAGCCACTTGTCCAGACGCAGCGCCAGCTCGTCGGGGCCGGCCTCGGCGCTGCGGCGCTCGGGGGCGTCGGCGCCGACGTCCTGGGCGTCGTCCACGCCTTCGGGGAGCCCTCCGAGCGCAGCGGCGCCCTCGGGCCGTCCGCCGGGCTTCTCCCCCGGTTTCTCACCCGGTTTCTCCCCCGGGTAAAGCCCGTTCCCTGCCGCCGGGTCGTGACCGACCTGAACCATATAATCGCCGCTCCAATTTCAGATGAGGGCCGCCGTGGCGCGCGCCCTGTGGACCATGATCGAGACTCGGGTGTTGCGCCGCCGGACTGCGGATTCTTCTGAAGTATCCGGCTCCTGGCGCGCCGCGTGGCGCAGCGTGGCGATGACCGCCGCGACCGCTGCCGTGCTGGGGCTGGCCGCCTGTTCGTCGGCCCCCAAGGAGGACCCGAATTCCCAGGCCAACCTGGAGAAATTGTACGCAGAGGCCAAGGAGGACATGCTCTCCGGCTCCTACGACCGGGCGATCAAGACGCTGGAACGCATCGAAGGCCGCGCGGCGGGCACCACGTTGGGCCAGCAGGCGCAGCTGGACCTGGCCTGGGCGAACTACAAGAGCGGCGAGCGCGTGCAGGCCGTGACGGTGCTGGACCGCTTCATCAAGCTCAACCCGTCGAGCCCGGCGCTGGACTACGCGCTGTACATGAAGGGCCTGGTCAACTTCAACGACGACCTCGGCCTGTTCGGCCGCATCGCCCGGCAGGACATCAGCGAGCGCGACCAGCAGGCTGCCCGCGACTCGATGCAGGCGTTCAAGCAGCTGGTCGAGCAGTTCCCGGAATCGAAGTATGCCGAGGACGGTCGCATCCGCATCGACTACATCACCAACAGCCTCGCGGCCTACGAGGTGCATGTGGCGCGGTATTACTACAACCGCGGCGCCTACCTGGCGGCGGCGAATCGTGGCCAGGCCGCGCTGATGGAGTTCCAGAATGCCCCGGCGCTGGAAGAGGCGCTGTTCCTGATGGTGCAGAGCTACGACAAGCTCGGCCTGGAACAGCTGCGCGACGACAGCCGCCGCGTGTTGCAGTCGAGCTTCCCTGACAGCTATTACCTGACGACTGGAAAAGCCAAGCCCAAAGAAAAATCCTGGTGGGTCATCTGGTGAGCTGAAGCTCGCCATACGTCGTTGCTCGGGACCTTGCATAGCGCTGCTATGCGGCGGCCCCTCGCGCCTAGTCTGGCAAGCTTCAGCCCACCAGATCCAGCGCCCGATAAGGAATTCAGCCCGCTCTTGAGCGGGCTTTTTCATGCGTCGTGAGACGCCTTCAGCTCGGCCAGCCACGCCTGCGCCGTCGTTTCATCCGGCACCTGCGTCATCGGTGGGAGCGCCCCGCGCAGCCGCTTGCCGTAGTGCGAGCCCGCCAGTCGCGGGTCGCAGACGACCAGCAAGCCGCGATCGGTCTCCGTGCGGATCAGACGGCCGGCGCCCTGCTTGAGTGCGATGGCCGCCTCAGCGACGAAGTACTCCATGAAGGGATTGCGCCCTTCCGACTCCAGTCGCGCGACGCGGGCCTCCACCAGCGGATCGTTCGGCGGCGGGAACGGCAGCTTGTCGATCAGCACGCATTGCAGCGCGTCGCCGGGCACGTCGATGCCTTCCCAGAAGCTGGCCGAACCAACCAGCACCGAGGCCGGCTGATCGACGAACTGCTGCAGCAGCTGCCGCTTCGGCATCGTGCCCTGGACCAGCACCTCGATGCGGTGGCCGCCTTCCTCGAAACGCTGGCGCAGCACGTCGGCCACGGTCTGCAGTTGACGCAGCGTCGTCGTCAGGATGAAGGTGCGTCCGCCGAGCCGCGCCGCCAGGCGCGCCCCCAGCCAACCCACCGACTCCCCGTGGTCGGGCTCCGAAGGCTTCGGGAAATGCCTGGGCACGTAGAGCCGCGCATGCGACGCGTAATCGAACGGGCTCCCGACGCGAAGCGTGCGCGCCTGCCCCAGTCCGGCCGGTTCGGTGAACCAGGTGAGCGCCTCGTCCTCGCCCAGCGTCGCCGACGTGAACACCCAGGCCTTGGGCGTGCTGGCGAGCGCCTCCTGCATGGCTTCCCGGATATCCAGCGGCGACTCCATCAAGCGGACCTGGTGCGTGCCGACATCGACCCAGCGCACCGCGCCAGGATCCGCGGGGCGCGCGAACAGCTGCGCCGTCTTGTAGAGCTCCACCGCGCGCTCGTGCAGCCGCACGAGGTCGGGGCCGACTTCCATCACTGTCGCCAGGGCGTCCACGCTGAGCTCGATCGCCTGGGCGACTTGCATCAGCGCTTCCTCGAAATCGGCGCGACCCGAACACTCGTTCCAGCGCAGCTTGAGCACGCCGCGCAGATCACGTCCACCCGCGCAGGCCAGCCGGAGCGCGCGTGCCGCGCGCTCGACGCCGCCGGCGATCGCCTGCCACTCCTGCAGCCCGCGCGCATGCGCGAGCCCTTGCGCCAGCATGTCGCGCCCGAAGTCGAAGAGCTGCGCGCTGCCCAGCAGGCGGCCAAGGAAGTTCAGGCCGGCTTCGGGCAGTTGATGGGCTTCGTCGAAGATCGCGACCTCGACGCTGGGCAGCAGTTCCGCGACGCCGCTGTCGCGCAGCACCAGATCGGCGAAGAACAGGTGGTGGTTCACGACGACGAGGTCGGCCTCCATCGCCTCGCGCCGCGCCTTCACGACATGGCAGTCGCGGTAGGACGGGCAGTCCGTGCCCAGACAGTTGTCGCGCGTCGAGCTGACGATCGGGATCACCGGCGAGCGCTCGTCCATGCCGTCGATCTCGGCGAAGTCGCCGGTGTGGGTGGTCATCGCCCATCGCTCGATGCGTGCGAGCTGCGCGACGGCGCGCCGGTCGGGCAGCTCCGCACTGTGGCGCGCCTGCTGCAGCCGGTGCAAGCAGAGGTAACTCCCTCGCCCCTTCAGCAACGCGGCGCGCAGCGGCAGCGCGAAGGTGTCCAGCAGGCGGGGCAGGTCGCGCATGAAGAGCTGGTCCTGCAGGCTTTTCGTCGCCGTGCTGATCAGCGTGCGCCCGCCGCTGAGCAGCGCCGGCACCAGGTAGGCGAAGGTCTTTCCGACGCCGGTGCCGGCCTCGACGACCAGCGTGTCACGCCCCGCGATCGCCTGCGCGACGGCCAGCGCCATGCGCTGCTGGGGCTCACGCGGCGCGTAGCCGGGGCCATGTCGCGACAGCGGGCCGCCGGTGTCGAAGGCGGCGATCACCGACTGTTCCAGCTCCCCCGGACGGCGTTCCTCGGCCGCCGCGCGGGCGCGCGAGGCCGCCAGCGCCGGCGACGCCTCGCCGCCCCAGGGCGCATCCGCCATCAGGTCGTCGGCGGCGTCGTCGGTCAGATCGTCCGCGGCCGGGTCCGTCGAGTGGTCCGTCGAGTGGTCCGTCGAGGCGTGCGGCACAGCGGCGATGGCGGGATCGTGGGGGTCAGGCGGGCTCATCGGGATCGCTGGCGCGCTCGAGCCGGGAGATCTCGTCGCGCAGGGCCAGTCGTTGCTTCTTCAGCCGGCGGAGCGTCAGTTCGTCGACGAGCGGCAGGACAGCTTCCGACCCGACGGGCAAGATCCCCATCAACGCGTCGATACGGCCGTCCAACTCTGCATGGGCGATGCGAAGTTCAATCAGACGGCGCGCGGGAGAGTGAAGTTGTTCATCCATAAACGGGGAACCACTCGACCAGGAAGTCGAGCCGGACGATTATAGTTTTGGGATGAGTCGCAACATCCCAGGCTATCGCCTCAGCGCCGCCACCGGCATCCATCGCGGCGATCGTCTGTACCAGCAGGATCAGGTCCAGGTCATCGCGCATCCCAGACAGAGCGGCTGCGTGCTCGGCATCGTCGCCGACGGCATGGGCGGCAAGAGCGGCGGCCGCAAGGCCGCCGACCAGGTCATCCTCACCGCCCAGCAGCTGTTCGAGCGTTTCGTCCCCGGCGAGGAGGACGAATCCGAACTGCTGCGCCAGATCGTGTCCGAATCCCACCTGATGATCCGCCTGACGGCGATCTCAGCCGAGGAGGAACCGCACAGCACATTGGCGGCCTACCTGCTGACCGCCGACCGGCGCTGCTTCTGGATCCACACCGGCGACTCCCGGATCTACCACTTCCGCGGCCCCAACATGGTGACGCGCTCGCTGGACCAGTCCTACGTGCAGCGTCTGGTCGACGAGGGCCAGATCACCGAGGACGAGGCCCTGGTCCATCCGCAGTCCAACCTGCTGACCGCCTGCCTGGGCACGGTTCAGGAGCCGACGCCGGTCGAGTCCTTCATCGACCACCTGGAGAACGGCGACACGCTGATGTGCTGCAGCGACGGCCTGTGGCACTACTTCTCGCCGGCCGAGCTCGGCACGGTGATGCACAGCCTGCCGCCGCGCGACGGCGCGGAACTGCTGGTCAACAAGGCGCGTCAGCGCGCCAAGGGCACCGGCGACAACCTCTCGCTGGCGATCGTCCGGCTGGATCCGCTGGAATAAGACGCTCCGGACGAACCACACCCACCAAGGGCGAGGAAGCGCCCTCCCCCAACGGAAAACGCCGGTCGAGAAACCGGCGTTTTGCATTCAGCGACGGCGTCTCAGGGCTTGGGCAGGGCGCGGATGTCGGAGGCCGACGGCGTCGGCAGATGCGCCGCGGGCGGCTTGGTGTTCCTGCCGACCGGCGCGGACGCCGCGGAAGCGGCCTTCTGCGCCGAACGCAGCTGCTGCTCGCCGGCCTTTCTCTGGCGCTCCTGCGCCTTGCGCTGGCGCTCGGCGGCTGCCTCGCGACGCTTGGCGGCGTCGGCCTTGGCTTCGGCATCCAGCTTCGCCTCGCGGCGTTGATGCCACTCAGGATTCGCGCGCGGCGTGCGCGCGGCGGGCAACACGGGCGTCGACGCCGGCTGAGCCGCCTCGCGCACCGATTCGGTCTTGCGACGGGCCTCATCCTGGGCCGCCTCGCGTTCGTTCTTCTCGACCCGCTCCCGCGCGGCGGCGCTGCGGCGCAGGCGCTCCTCGGCGTTGACCTGGTGCTCCGCGTGGTCCAGCGGACGCAGCTGCCGGATGCGTTCGTCGCGGGCGTCCTCCAGGCAACCGGTCACGACGAACCGCTGGTTGCACTCGCGCACCTTGGCCTGGTAGGTCTGCTCGATGCGGGCACGGGCGGCGCCGATCTCGGCACGGGTCATCTCCGCGGCGCAGACGGCCGTGGACACGGCGGCGCCCGACAGCGCCATCGGCAGGAGAACAAGGACGGAGCGGAAAGTCATGGCCGTGATCATCGCATCCGGCGACACCCGTTCCGGTGACACGCCGGCCCGTGACTTCCCTACACCCCATTCGGAGGGAGCGACCACGGCAGCCCCCCCCACAGAGGCGGAGCAGCGTTCAGGTCAGCCGCGTGTCGACGTCGCGACGCTCCAATTCGAGGTATTCCTTCGACTGCATCTCCTGCAGCCGCGACACCGTGCGGGGGAACTCGTGCGCCAGCGGGCCCTCCGTGTAGAGCTGCTCCGCCGGCACGGCCGCCGAGATGATCAGCTTCACGCGCCGGTCGTACAGCACGTCCACCAGCAGCGTGAAGCGGCGCGCCTCGCTGGCCAGTCGCGGCGGCATCGCCGGCACGTTGGACAGGATGATTGTGTGGAACTGCGTCGCCAGTTCGAGGTAGTCGTTCTGCGAGCGCGGTCCGCCGCAGAGCTCCGCGAAGTCGAACCACACCACGCCGCCGGCGCGGCGGCGGGAACGGATCTCGCGGTGCTCGATGTGCAGCACCGGATCCTCGTCGCGCGCCTCGGCGAGCGATTCGAAGGCCGCCGTCAGCGCCTCTTCCGTCTGCGCGTTCAGCGGGGTGTGATACAGGTCGACGTGCTCCAGCGAGCGTTGCCGGTAGTCGGTGCCGTTGTCGACGTTGATGACTTCCAGGTTCTGCTTCAGCAGCTCGATCGCGGGCAGGATGCGGTCGCGGTGCAGCCCGTTCGGGTAGAGCCCGTCGGGATGGAAGTTGGACGTGGTCACGATGGACACGCGATTCTTGAACAGCGCGTCGAGCAGCCGGTACAGGATCATCGCATCGGTGACGTCGGCGACGTGGAACTCGTCGAAGCAGATCAGCCGGAAGCGCCGCGCGATGCGCTTGCCGAGCTCGTCCAGCGGATCCTGGATGCCCTTGAGCTCCTGCAGCTCGCGGTGCACCTCGCGCATGAACTCGTGGAAGTGGAGCCGGGTCTTGCGCGTCAGCGGGACCGCCTGGAAGAAGCAGTCCATCAGGAAGCTCTTGCCGCGCCCCACGCCGCCGAACATGTACACGCCGCGCGGCAGCGGCGGCCGCACCAGGAACTTGGTCACCGCGTTGGAACGCCGTGCCTTGTAGTCGGCCCATTCGTCCTGGCAGCGCTGCAGCGAGGCGACCGCGCGCAGCTGCGCCGCGTCGGCGGTGTAGCCGCGCTCGGCCAGGGTCTGGTGATAGAGCTCGGTGACGGTGGTCATGCGATGGTCGTGCGGGCGGCGTTCATCTCAACACGGGAAAGGGAATGGACAAGAAAAAAGGGGCGACTCGTCGCCGCCCCTTGTTCACGCATCCGATGCGCTTCGAGCCGGAGCTCAGAAGTTCAGCGTGCGCTTGTCGATGGCCAGGGCCGCTTCCTTGGTCGCTTCGCTGAGCGACGGGTGCGCGTGGCAGATGCGGGCGATGTCCTCGGCCGAGGCCTTGAACTCCATCGCGACCACGGACTCGGCGATCAGTTCCGAGGCCATCGGGCCGATGATGTGCACGCCCAGGATCTCGTCGGTCTTGGCGTCGGCCAGGAACTTGACGAAGCCGGTCGTGTCGCCCAGCGCGCGGGCGCGGCCGTTGGCCAGGAATGGGAACTGGCCCGCCTTGTAGGCCACGCCGTCCGCCTTCAGCTGCTGCTCGGTCTTGCCGACCCACGCGATCTCGGGGCTCGTGTAGATGACCCACGGGATGGTGTTGAAGTTGACGTGACCGTGCTGGCCGGCGATGCGCTCGGCCACGGCAACGCCTTCTTCCTCGGCCTTGTGCGCCAGCATCGGGCCGCGCACGACGTCGCCGATGGCCCAGACGCCCGGGAGGTTGGTCTTGCACTCGTCGTCGACGATGACAGCACCGCGCTCATCGAGCTTCAGGCCCACGGCTTCGGGGTTCAGGCCGATGGTGTTGGCGGTCCGGCCGATCGAGACGATCAGCTTGTCCACGGCCAGCGTCTGCTCGCCGCCCTTGGCGTCGGTGTACTTCACGCTGACGCCGTCCTTGCCGTTCTCGACGGACGTGATCTTCACGCCCAGCTCGATGTTCAGGCCCTGCTTCTTGAAGACCTTGGCGGCTTCCTTGGCGACGGACTCGTCGGCGGCGCCCAGGAACGCGGGCAGCGCTTCCAGGATCGTCACGTCCGCGCCCAGACGACGCCACACCGAACCCATTTCCAGGCCGATGACGCCGGAACCGATCACGCCCAGCTTCTTCGGCACGGCCGGGATGCGCAGCGCGCCGTCGTTGGAGAGGATGTTGGTCTCGTCGAACGGGGCACCCGGCAGCTGGCGGGCGTTGGAGCCGGTGGCGACGATCACGTGCTTGGCCGTGATGGTCTCTTCAGCCGCGCCGGCGACCTTCAGCTCGTACCCGCCGTCCTTCGCCGCCACGAACGAGCCGCGGCCGTGGAAGAAGGTGACCTTGTTCTTCTTGAACAGGTACTGCACGCCGTCGTTGTTCTGCTTCACGACGGCGTCCTTGCGACCGATCATCTTGGCGATGTCGATCTTCAGGTCGTTCATCGAGATGCCGTGGTCGGCAAAGCCGTGGCCGGCGTGCTCGAAGTGCTCGCTGGACTGCAGCAGGGCCTTGGACGGGATGCAGCCGACGTTGGTGCAGGTGCCGCCGAGGGCGGGACCGCCCTTGTCGTTCTTCCACTCGTCGATGCAGGCCGTGTTGAAGCCCAGCTGCGCCGCGCGGATCGCCGCGATGTAGCCGCCGGGGCCGCCGCCGATGACGACGACGTCGAATTGCTTGCTCATCAGATTCTCCAATCTCATTCAACGCTCTGTCGGAGCGTAGCGAGCGGCGTCAGGGCTAGGCGCGGGTGCCGAGCCACCGGAACGTAGCAGCGCTACGTGAGGATGGCGAGGCGGGCCCCGCAACGACGCCCTGGCGCCGCGCAGTAGCTCCGACTTAGATGTCGAACAGCAGACGGGCCGGATCTTCCAGCGCGTCCTTCATCGCCACGAGACCGAGGACCGCTTCGCGGCCGTCGATGATGCGGTGGTCATAGGACATCGCCAGGTAGTTGATCGGACGGATCACGATCTGGCCGTTCTCGACGACGGCGCGGTCCTTGGTCGCGTGCACGCCCAGGATGGCCGACTGCGGCGGGTTGATGATCGGGGTCGACAGCATCGAGCCGAAGGTGCCGCCGTTGGAGATCGAGAAGGTGCCGCCGGTCATCTCTTCGATGCCGAGCTTGCCTTCCTGGGCCTTCTTGCCGAACTCGGCGATCTTCTTCTCGATGTCGGCGAAGCTCATCTGGTCCGCGTTGCGCAGGATGGGCACGACCAGGCCGCGCGGCGAACCGACGGCGATGCCGATGTCGAAGTAGCCGTGGTAGACGATGTCGTTGCCGTCGACCGAGGCGTTCAGTACGGGGTACTTCTTCAGCGCGTGCACGGCGGCCTTCACGAAGAAGCTCATGAAGCCCAGCTTCGTGCCGTGTTCCTTGGTGAAGCTGTCCTGGAACTTCTTGCGCAGCTCCATCACCGGGGCCATGTTCACTTCGTTGAACGTGGTCAGGATGGCGTTGGTCGACTGCGATTGCAGCAGGCGCTCGGCGATGCGGGCGCGCAGGCGGCTCATCGGCACGCGCTGTTCCGGGCGGTCGCCCAGGTTGGCGGCCACCGGGGCGGCGACGGCCTGCAGCGGCGCCTTGGCCGGCGCGGTGGGGGCCTGCACCGGCGCCGCGACTTGTGCAGAGGTGGTGGCCGGCTTGGCGCCGCCTTCGATCGCGCCCAGCACGTCGCCCTTGGTCACGCGGCCGTCCTTGCCGGTGCCCGGGACGGAGCCGGCGGCCAGGTTGTTGTCGGCCATGATCTTCGCGGCGGCGGGCATCGCGACGCCGGCCTTGCTGTCCGACGAGGCGGCAGCGGCAGCCGGGGCGGCGGCTGCAGCGGCGGGTGCCGGAGCGGCAGCGGCGGCGGCAGGAGCGGCGGCGCCGGCCTTGCCTTCGGAGTCGATCTTGGCGATGACCTGGTCCGACGTGACGGTGCCGCCGTCGGCGACGACCAGCTCGGCCAGCACGCCGGCGGACGGCGCCGGCACTTCGAGCACGACCTTGTCGGTCTCGATCTCGATCAGGATTTCATCGATGGCCACGGCGTCGCCGGGCTTCTTCTTCCACTGGAGCAGGGTCGCTTCGGCGACCGATTCGGACAGCTGGGGGACTTTGACTTCAACGATTGCCATGATGTTTGTTCTCTCGGTTTTTCAGTAAACCGGAGCCTTGCGCCTGCCGGTCGCCGGGGAGCGTGTGCCCGTCCCCGGCGCCGGTGTCATTGCGGCGCGCGGCGTCCGCAATGACTCACTTGGTCAGCACGAAACCCTTCAGCTTGCCGAAGGCCTGCTCCAGCAGCGCCTTCTGCTGTTCCTGGTGCAGGTGGGCGTAGCCCACGGCCGGCGAGGCCGAGGCGGGACGGCCCGCGTAGCCGAGCTTCTGGCCGTCGGCCATGTTCTCGTGGATGTAGTGCTGCACGAAGAACCAGGCGCCCTGGTTCTGCGGCTCGTCCTGGCACCAGACGATCTCGGCCAGGTTGGGGTACTTCTTCAGCTCGGCGGCGAACGCCTTGTGCGGGAACGGGTACAGCTGTTCCACGCGGATGATCGCGACGTCCTTCTTGTCGCCGCGGGCCTTCATCAGGTCGTACGCGACCTTGCCCGAACAGGCGATCACGCGCTTGACCTTGCCCGCGTCGATCTCGGCGTTCACTTCGCCGATCACGGTGCGGAACTCACCCTTGGTGAACTCGCTCACCGGCGAGGTGGCGTCCTTGGCGCGCAGCAGCGACTTGGGCGTCAGGATGACCAGCGGCTTGCGGAACATGCGCAGCATCTGGCGACGCAGCAGATGGAAGATCTGCGACGCGCTCGTCGGCTGGACGATCTGCATGTTGTTGTCGGCGGCCAGCTGCATGAAGCGCTCCAGGCGCGCGGAGCTGTGCTCCGGGCCCTGCCCTTCGTAGCCGTGCGGCAGCATCATCGTCAGGCCGTTGGAGCGGCCCCACTTCACTTCGCCCGAGGCGATGAACTGGTCGATGACGACCTGCGCGCCGTTCACGAAGTCGCCGAACTGCGCTTCCCAGATGGTCAGCGTGTGCGGATCGGCGGCGGCGTAGCCGTATTCGAAGCCGAGGACCGCCTCTTCCGAAAGGATCGAGTCGATCACGACGAACGGGGCCTGGCCTTCCGCGACGTTCTGCAGCGGGATGTAGATGCCTTCGTCGAAGCGCTCGCGGTTCTGGTCGTGCAGCACCGCGTGGCGGTGGGTGAACGTGCCGCGGCCGCAGTCTTCGCCGGACAGGCGGATGGGGTAGCCCGACGCCACCAGCGAGGCGAAGGCCATGTGCTCGCCCATGCCCCAGTCGACGTTGATGTCGCCGCGACCCATGGCCGCGCGGTCGGCGATGACCTTCTCCACCAGCGTGTGGGCCTTGAAGCCGCCCGGCAGCGTCGTGACCTTCTCGGCCAGGCGCTTCCATTCGGCCACCGGCAGCGCGGTGTCGCAGCTGTCGGTCCACTTCTTGCCGAGGAACGGGGTCCAGTCGGTCGCGTACTTGCTCTTGAAGTTGGTCAGCACCGGATCGACGGTGTGACGGCCCTCGTCCATCGCGGAACGGAAGGCCTTGACCATGCCGTCCGGACCTTCGGCGTCCAGCACGCCCTGGGCCACCAGCTTGTCGCCGTACAGGCGGCGGGTGCCGGGGTGCTTGGCGATGGTCTTGTACATCAGCGGCTGCGTCAGCGCGGGCGTGTCCTGCTCGTTGTGGCCCAGCTTGCGGAAGCAGACGATGTCGACGACCACGTCCTTCTTGAACTGCTGACGGTATTCCAGCGCCAGCTGCGTGCACAGCACGACCGCTTCCGGATCGTCGCCGTTCACGTGCAGCACCGGGGCCTCGATCATCTTGACGACGTCGGAGCAGTACAGCGTCGAGCGCGTGTCGCGCGGGTCGCTGGTGGTGAAGCCGATCTGGTTGTTGATGACGATGTGGACGGTGCCGCCGGTGTAGTAGCCGCGCGTCTGCGCCAGCGCCAGCGTCTCCATCACCACGCCCTGGCCGGCGAAGGCCGCGTCGCCGTGCACCAGCACGGGCAGCACCTGCTCGCCGGTCTTGTCGCCGCGACGGTCCATGCGCGCCTTGACCGAGCCCTCGACGACCGGGTTCACGATCTCCAGGTGCGACGGGTTGAAGGCCAGGCTCAGGTGGACGGGGCCGCCGGGGGTGGTCACATCGCTGGAGAAGCCCTGGTGGTACTTCACGTCGCCCGAGGGCAGGTCTTCAGGGGCGGTGTGGTCGAACTCGGCAAACAGGTCCTTGGGCATCTTGCCCAGGGTATTGACCAGGACGTTCAGGCGGCCGCGGTGGGCCATGCCGATCACGATCTCCTGCACGCCCTTGCTGCCGGCGCTCTTCACCAGCTCGTCCATCGAGACGATGAAGCTCTCGCCGCCTTCCAGCGAGAAACGCTTCTGGCCGACGTACTTCGTGTGCAGGTAGCGCTCCAGGCCTTCGGCGGCCGTCAGGCGCTCCAGGATCTGCTGCTTCTTCTCGGCCGTGTAGGTCGGCTTGCTGCGGATCGCCTCCAGGCGCTCCTGCCACCAGCGCTTCTCGGTCGGCTCGGTGACATGCATGAACTCGGCGCCGACGGAGCCGCAGTAGGTGTCACGCAAGGCCTGCACGATCTCGCGCAGGGTCATGCGCTCGGCCTTGGTGAAATAGGTGTTGGTCGCGCTGAACGTGCGATCCATGTCGGCTTCGGTGAGGCCGTAGGACGAGGGTTCCAGTTCCGCGATCTTGGCGCGCTCGGTGCGCTTCAGGGGGTCCAGGTCGGCCCAGCGCGAGCCCAGCGTGCGATACGCGGCGATCAGCGACTGGACGTGCACCTGCTTGCCGGCCACTTCGAGCTCGGCGGAGGACACCTTGTTGTTGAGCGCGTTGGCCTTGGCGCGTTGCGCGAAGGATTCGACGACGGGGGCGTGGGGGACGTCCCGCTTGTCGCTGCCGTCCACCGCGGGGACGTGCTGCAGCGCGTCGAAGTAGGCGCGCCAGTTGTCGGGCACGGCGCCCGGGTTGTCGAGGTACTGCTCGTACATCTCCTCGACGTAGGGAGCATTGCCCCCGAACAGGTAGGAGTTCGAGCTGTATTGCTGCATCATCTTTCGCTCACCTCTGCCCCGGCTTCCGGAGCTATCGGCTGGTTATGAACCTTCCGCGACACGGCTTGACCGGTTGGCGGATTGCGACCCGCCTTTGCTGTTGCCAGAAAAGGGGTACGGGAAGGACCTGAAGTCACAAGCGCAGGACTGTAGCACCACGCTGGAACCGGCGCTGTTGCGGGTTCGCCCACTTCCTGTGCGCCCTGTCCATGACAGACATCAGGAGAACAAAACCTGACGTCGACCTCACGACTCACAAACGTTTGCGAGGCACCAACTCCACGCAGTAGACTGCGGGTTGGCGTACCGCCCCGAGATTGAATGGCGGACTGCCCGGGACACAGGAGATCCCACATGCAAGTTCGAGTCGTCGACTACCGCGCCGCGGATGCGGCAGAGCAATTCACCCGCTCCCTGCACGAGACAGGCTTCGGCGTCCTGGTGAACCACCCCCTGCCCCAGGAACTGGTCGAGAAGATCTATGCCGACTGGCTCGGCTACTTCAACGGGACCGAGAAGCACGCGCTGGCGTTCTCCAAGGAGACGCAGGACGGCTACTTCTCCACCGAGATCTCGGAGACCGCCAAGGGCCACACGCAGAAGGACATCAAGGAGTACTTCCACATCTACCCGTGGGGAAGGATCCCGGCGTCGCTGAAGGACGACGCGATGCGCTACTACCGCATCGCCAACGACCTGGCGGCGGAGCTGCTGTCGTGGGTGGAGCAGCACACCCCGGCCGACATCGCGAAGAACTATCGCGAGCCGCTGTCCAACATGATCAAGGACAGCCGGCACACCCTGCTGCGCGTGCTGCGGTATCCGCCGCTGACCGGCAACGAGCCGGCCGGCTCGCTGCGCGCCGCGGCGCACGGCGACATCAACCTGCTGACCATCCTGCCGGCGGCGAATGAGCCCGGCCTGCAGGTGCAGGGCAAGGATGGCGCGTGGGTCGACGTGCCGGGCGACTTCGGCATGCTGATCATCAACATCGGCGACATGCTGCAGGAAGCGTCGCAGGGCTACTACCCGTCGACGCAGCACCGCGTGGTCAATCCGACCGGCGACGGCGCGAAGAAGAGCCGGGTCTCGCTGCCGCTGTTCCTGCATCCGCGCGAGGACGTGGTCCTGTCGGACCGCTACACCGCGCATGAGTATCTGGAAGAGCGGCTGCGGGAGCTGGGCGTCAAGACCTGACCCCGGCCTATCCAGCCACAAGGCCCCTTCCCTCCCGGGAAGGGGCTTTTTACTTAAAGGCTCTTCAGCGGCACGACGTCCTTGCCCTTGAGCGTGAACACCGTGACGGCGGACGACTTCAGGTCGTGCCTGTCGTCGTAGGCGTATTCGCCGGCCACGCCGGCGTAGCTCGACTTCGCGATGTGCTCGCCGACCTTCTTCGGATCGGTGGACTGCGTCGCCTCGATCGCACCGGCCAGCAGGTAGGCGCCGTCGTAGAAGGAGGCGGCGTAGGTCAGCGGATCGCGCTTGAACTCGGCCTTGTACTTGTCGATGAACTGCTTGCCCTTGGCGCTGCGGTCGATCAGCGCGCCGCCCTGCGTGCAGTAGGCGTTCAGGTCGTTCGCGATCTGCGACAGCGTCGCGGTCTCCGACGAGCAGATGCCGTCGCCGCCCAGCAGCGGCGCCGTGATGCCGAGGCCGCGCATCTGGCGCAGCATCGGCCCGCCCTGCGCGGAGTAGCCGCCGTAAAACACCGCGTCCGGCTTGGCGGCCTTCACGGCGGTCAGGATGCTGCTGAAGTCCGTGGCCTTGTCGTTGGTGAACTCCTTGGACACGACCTTGATGCCGAGCTTGGCCGCCTGGGCGGTGAACTCCTGCGCGACGCCCTGGCCGTAGGCGGTGCGGTCGTCGATGACGGCGACCGTCTTCACCTTCAGGTCCTGCGCCGCGTACACGGCCATCTTCGCGCCGAGCTGGTTGTCGGTCGCGCCGATGCGGAACAGGTTGGACTGGTTGGGCTGCTGCGTGATGCGCGGGTTGGAGGCCACCGTCAGCACGATCACGCCGCCGTCCGAGAACACGCGCGAGGCCGGCATGGTCACGCCCGAGTTGTAGGGCCCGAGCACGAACCTGATCTTCTTGTCGACCAGCGCCTGCGCCACCTGCACGCCCTGGCGCGGATCGGCCACGTCGTCGTTGACGTCGAGCTCGAACACCACCGGCTTGCCGCCGACCTTCACGCCCTTGGCATTCAGTTCCTTGATGGCGAGCGCCGCGCCGTCGCGGTTGTCGATGCCGTAACCGGCCTGCGGGCCGGTCACCGGGCTCATGAACCCGATGCGGATGCGCTCCTGCGCGTGGGCGCCCAGGGCCGCGAAGCCGGCGGCCAGCACCAGCAGTTTCAGAGAGAACTTCTTCATTTGTCTTCCTCGGTAAGGTCTTCCCCGGTAAGGGAGAGCACGAGTCTACGTAATGGCGCCGTGCGGCGCCCGCGGCGCGGCGAGGACGCACGACCGTGAAAGCGGCGACGCGGGCCGGTCTACAGTGCGGCATGTCCTCCCGAACAGGCAGCGTGATCTGGATTCATCCGGAAGCGCCACCCAAACCCGCCGTCGGCGCACCGTGCAACGGCTGCGGCGTCTGCTGCCTCGCCGAGCCCTGTCCGCTCGGCATGCTGGTGAGCCTGAAACGCGAAGGCGCCTGCCGCGCGCTGCAGTGGTCGGAGCACGACGGGCAGTATCGATGCGGCATGCTGGTGCATCCGACGCGCTATGTTGGGTTGCCAACATTCAAGCCCGACGGGCTCGTCAACCGCCTGATCCGCCGCTATGCGCGACGCATGATCGCTGCGGGCATCGGCTGCGACGCGGACATCGAACCGACGACGCCCCCCTCGCCTCCCGCACCGTCTCCGGAGAAGCGCTAAGCAACGCCTGCCCCCTCCCGGCATAGCATGGGCCGAGCACCGCCTGATCAGGCTTCATCGGAGTCCATCCATGTCCCGTCTCCCCAGAGCATCCCGGTTCGTCCGCGCCCGCACGGCGCTGTCCCTCTCGATCGCGCTCGGCGCAGCGGCCGTCGCACCCGGCGTATCGGCCGTGCCGCTGCGCTGGGCCGCGCAGAACGACGTGCTGACGCTGGATCCGCACTCGCAGGACCACACGACCACCAGCGCCATCCTGCAGCACGCCTACGAAGGCCTGACCCGCTACAACGAGCAGTGGGAGATCGAGCCCTGCCTGGCCACGAAGTGGACGCAGATCAGCCCGACGCAGGTCCGCTTCGAGCTGCGCAAGGGCGTGAAGTTCCATGACGGCTCGCCGTTCACCGCGGACGACGTGATCTTCAGCTTCGACCGCATCCGCCAGCCGCAGGGCACGATGCAGATCTACGTCACCGGCATCAAGGAGATCAGGAAGATCGACGACTTCACCGTCGACCTGATCCTCGACTCGCCGCAACCCATCCTGCTGCGCAACCTGGTCGACTTCCGGATCATGAGCAAGGTCTGGGCCGAGAAGAACAAGGCGACCCAGATGGCCGACTACAAGGCCAAGGACGAGAACTACGCCAGCCGCCACGTCGACGGCACGGGCCCGTACGAGATCACCTCCTGGCAGCCCGACCAGAAGATCTCGATGGTGATCAACAAGGGCTGGTGGGACAAGAACAAGGGCAACATCACCGAGGTCAGCTACATCCCGATCAAGTCGGATCCGACGCGCGTCGCGGCGCTGACGTCCGGCGACGTGGACCTGCTGACCGAGGTGCCGACGCAGGACGTCGCCGCGGTGAAGGCCGACGCGAAACTCAAGTCGGTCGAAGGGCCCGAGACCCGCACCATCTTCTTCGCGATGGACCTGGGCAGCGATGAGCTGCGCGGCGCCTCGGTCAAGGGCAAGAACCCGTTCAAGGACATGCGCGTGCGCGAGGCGCTGTCCATTGCCATCGACCGCGAGGCGATCAAGCGCAGCATCATGCGCGGCATGTCGGTGCCGGCGTCGCTGATGATCCCGCCCGGCGTCAACGGCTACGACGCCGCGCTGGACAAGCCCGCCAAGCCCGACCTGGCCCGCGCGAAGAAGTTGCTTGCCGACGCCGGGTATCCGAACGGCTTCGAGATCCCGCTGAACTGCCCCAACAACCGCTACGTCAACGACGAGAAGGTCTGCCTGGCCGTCGTTTCGATGTGGAGCAAGATCGGCGTCACCGCGCGGCTGACGGCGCAGCCGATGTCGCAGCACAGCCAGCTGTTCCAGCGCTTCGAGGCGCCGCTGTACATGCTGGGCTGGGGTGTGTCGACGATGGATGCGCTCTACTCGCTGCAGGCGCTGGCCCGCACCCGCAGCGGCGGCGCGGACGGCAGCTTCAACTTCTCCAAGGTCAGCGATCCGGCGCTCGACAAGCTGATCGACGCCGCCAAGAGCGAGATCGACATCCCCAAGCGCAACGCGCTGCTGCGCGACGCGCTGGTGCGCACGCGCGACCAGTACCTGTTCATCCCCCTGCACCACCAGGTGCGCCCGTGGGCGATGCGCGCCAACCTGCAGACGCTGCACCGATCCAACGACCGGCCGGAGGCGCGGTTCACGACCATCAAGTGATCCCACCCCGGGCAATCCCGTAGACACGCTGGCTCCTCGGGGCCAGCGCTGGCGGCTAGCATCCAGGCGACTTCACGTTTACTTAACGACGCTGCCAAGGGAGCTACCGCTCATGTCGAGGAATCACTCCGGATCGATCCGATCCGCTCGTACCGCTCGTACCGCTCTGACCGCCCTGTGCGTCGCCGCCTTCGCGGCGACGGTCGGGATCGCCCACGCCGCCCCGCTGCGGTGGGCGGCCCAGAACGACGTGCTGACGCTGGATCCGCACTCGCAGAACCACAGCACCACGAACGCGATCACGCAGCACGCCTATGAAGGCCTGACGCGCTACGACCGCCAGTACCAGGTCGAGCCCTCGCTCGCCACCAAGTGGACGCAGGTCAGCCCGACGCAGGTCCGCTTCGAGTTGCGCAAGGGCGTGAAGTTCCACGACGGCTCGCCGTTCACCGCGGACGACGTGGTGTTCTCGTTCCATCGCATCAAGCAGCCCGTGGGCACGATGCATCCGTTCGTGGCCGGCGTCGCCGACATCAGGAAGGTCGACAGCCACACCATCGACGTGATCCTCGCGGCGCCGAACCCCATCCTGCTGCGCCAGTTCGTCGACTTCCGCATCATGAGCAAGACCTGGGCGGACAAGAACAAGGCGACCAACCTGCCGGACTTCAAGGCCAAGGAAGAGACCTTCGCCACGCGCAACGCCAACGGCACCGGTCCGTACCGCATCACCGGCTGGCAGCCGGACCAGCGCATCACGATGGTCCAGAACAAGGAGTGGTGGGACGCGAAGAACGCGACCAACGTCGACGAGGTCATCTACACCCCGATCAAGTCGGATCCGACGCGCGTCGCGGCGCTGCTGTCCGGCGACGTGGACCTGCTGTCCGACATCCCGACGCAGGACGTCGGCCGGCTGAAGGCCGATCCCAAGCTCAGCGTCGCCGAAGGCAGCGAGACGCGCACGATCTTCATCGGCATGGACCAGGGCAGCGAGCAGCTCAAGGGCAGCAGCGTGACCGGCAAGAACCCGTTCAAGGACAAGCGCGTGCGCGAGGCGATGTCGCTGGCCATCGACCGCGAGGCGATCAAGCGCGCGACGATGCGCGGCCTGTCGGTGCCGGCCGGCATCATGGTCGCGCCGGGCGTGAACGGCAACACGCCGGACATCGACGTGCCGACCAAGGTCGACGCCGAGCGTGCGAAGAAGCTGCTCGCCGAGGCCGGCTATCCGAACGGCTTCGACGTGCCGATGAACTGCCCCAACAACCGCTACGTCAACGACGAGGAAATCTGCCTCGCGGTGGTGTCGATGTGGAGCAAGGTCGGCATCAAGGCGCGCCTGCAGACCGAGTCGTTCAGCACCTTCAGCCCGAAGCTTCAGGCGTTCGAGTACCCGTTGTTCCTCTACGGCTGGGGCGTGCCGACCTACGACGCGCTGTACACGATGCAATCGCTGGCGCGCACGCGCGTCGGCGGCGCGGACGGCAGCGGGAACTACTTCCGTCTGAGCGACGCCAAGCTCGACCAGATCATCGACGCGGCGAAGGTCGAGGGTGACGTCGCCAAGCGCAACGCGCTGCTGAAGGAAGGCCTGGTGCGGATCCGCGACGAGGTCTTCTTCATCCCGCTGCACCACCAGGTGCGTCCGTGGGCGATGAAGAAGAGCGTCACGACGCCGCACCGCTCCGATGACAGACCGGAGGCGCGGTTCACCACGATCAAGTGAGGAACACCTGGCGGACCAGCGCCGCCTGCTGCCAGCGATGGATCACCGGCGAGGCCGTGGCGCCAGCCGCGGTCACCGCGCGGGAGACCTCGCGCAGTCGGGCGCCGTCGGGCAGCAGTGCCTCCAGGTCATCGCGGACGAAGTGCCACGGGCCCTGGTTGCGGGTCTCTTCCTGAGTCCACACGATCTCTTCGACGAGCGGATAGCGCTGGAGCACCGTCGCCAGCGCCTCGCGCGGGAATGGATAGAGCTGCTCGACCCGCACCAGCGCCGTCGCGCCCGCCATCGGGTCTGAAAGCGATCCCGCCATCGCCTGGCGCGCGCTCAGCAGGTCGTAGTGCACCTTGCCGCTGCTCAGCACGACGCGCCTGACCCGCTGGGCCCGCGCCGCGTCGACGGTATCGTCATCCAGCACCGGCACGAAACCGCCAGCCGCGAGCACGCCGATCGGCGTGTGGCTGCGCGGCTCGTTGAGCAGCACCGCCTTCGGCGTCATCACGATCAGCGGCTTGCGCACCGGATCCAGCGCCTGGCGCTGCAGCAGCGCCGCGTACTGGCCCGAGGTCGACGGCATCGCCACGCGCAGGTTGTCCGCGCCGCACAACTGCAGGAGGCGCGCGAGGAAGCCGTTCGAGTGCTCCGGACCCACGCCCTCGTAGCCATGCGGCAGCAGCACGGTCAGCGCGGAGGTGTCGCCCCACTTCTCCTCGCCGGAACTGAGGTACTGGTCCAGGTAGACCTGCGCGCCGTTGACGAAGTCGCCGAACTGCGCCTCCCACACGGTCATCACCTCGCGCGCCTGCACGCTGTGCCCATACTCGAAACCGAGCACGGCCTCTTCGGCCAGCAGCGAGTTCACGACCTCCAGCCGCGCGCCCTCGCACGCGAAGCGCGACAGTGGCGTCCACGTCGACAGGGTACCGGACGCCGGGAGGCTTGCGCCGTCGACCGCCCGTCCCTGGTGATGCCATACCGCCTGTCGATGCAGGAAGGTGCCTCGCTGCACGTCGAGCCCGGAGATCCGCACCCCGACACCCGCACGCAGGACCTGCGCCCACGCGAGCGTCTCCGCCGTGCACCAGTCGGCGGGGCGGCGGGCGTCGTCGGCCATGCCACGCCAGCGGCCGGCCTGGTCGCGCAGCAGCGCGTGCGGCTCGAAATCTTCCGGCAATTGCGCCAGCGCTTCCAGGACATCGTGCAGATCGCCGAGGGGCGCGCGCTTCCCGGGCGTCGCCGTCGCGTCGTCCATCATCGGTGCGGCGCTGTCGAGCGGGCTCGCCGGGTCGAAGGCATCGACCTCCGCGGCGATGGCCGCGACTTCGTCGTCGCAAACACGCCGCTCCGCCATCAGACGTTCCGCATACAGCGCCGTCACGCCCGCCTTCGCCGGCATCCGCCGATACAGCGCCGGACTGGTCAGCTGCGGCACGTCGTGCTCCGAGTGGCCCAGGCGGCGATAGCCGACCAGATCGATCACGACATCGGTGCCGAAGCGCGCCCGGTAGTCGACCGCGAGCCGCGCTGCTCGCAGCACCGCTTCCGGATCGTCGGCGTGCACACGCAGCACGGGCGCGTCCACACCGCGCGTCGCGTCGGTGCAGTAGCGCGCCGACGCCGCGTCCATCGGATTCGGCTCGGTGAAGCCCAGCTGGTTGTTGATGACGACGTGGATCACGCCGCCCACCTCGTAGCCCGGCTTCAGGCCAAGCGCCAGCGTCTCCATCACCACGCCCTGCCCCGCGAAGGCGGCGTCGCCGTGCATCACCACGGCCATGCACCGCGCCGGCCGGTCGCCCGCCGCAGTCCGCGCCGCGCGCGCCATGCCGACCACCACCGGATAGACGCTCTGCAGGTGCGACGGGTTGCTCGCCAGACGCAGGCGCACCGCGCCGTGCGTGGTCTGCACGCGCGAGGTGCCGCCGAGGTGGTACACGAGGTCCCGTTGCCGCTCCGGATGCGCAGGCGCGGGCTCGAAGTAGTCGATCAAGGCGTCGACGGGATGGCCCATCAGATTGGCTAGCACGTTCACACGGCCGCGATGCGGCATGCCCATCATTACCTGGTCGACCCCTCGCGCGGCACCGGCCTCCAGCAGCGTGTCGAGCAGCGGCAGCAACGCTTCATTGCCTTCCAGCGAGAAGCGCTTGCCGTGCGGGAAACGCTTCGCCAGATATCGCTCCCAGCCCTCGACGCGCGCGAGCCGACGCAGCAGCGCACGCGCTGCATCGCCGGACAGCGGTCCGTCTTCCGATTCGAAGCGCGCGATCCACCAAGCGCGGCGGGACTCGTCGCGCACCGCGCTCAGGTCAAGCGCCAACGCGCCGCAGTACAGCGCGCTGAGGCGCCGTTGGAGCGCCCCCGCTTCGGTGGCACCGAAGACCGTATCGCCGTCATGGGCGACGGCATCCGCTGCCGTCAGACCGAAGCGCTGCAGGTCGAAGGCATCGGCGACGCCATCGACGCCGTTGCCCCCGCCGTCGGCGTTGACGCCATCGCGTGGCACGACCGGCGCGCCGACCAGCGGATCGAGTCGCGCGTGGCGATGCCCGTGTTGACGGAACGCGTCGATCAGTGCGGCGATGCCGGGCCGCAGGCGCGGTGACGGAGACGCGGATGAGGCCGGCGAGGCGCTCGCGTCCGACGGATCGGTGTCGCGATCGAAGCGGCAGCGGAGCGCCCAGGCGTGGCGCCCGAACGAGGTGTTCACGGACATGTCGACTCCCTTGACGTTGACTGACGTGGCTCGGATGAGCCCTGCTCGTCACGCCTCGCGGGCGACCCCCGGCGCTCTGCGGCGCCTGTGCCGATCCCTTCCGGCCTTCGCGGGCCGGCGATCGATCGACGGTCGGATCCTCCCGGGCTGCGTGACCTCCGGCTCTGCGGCCGGTTCCGTCTCCCGTCCCCTCCAACCTGAGCGACGGCTTGCGGCCGCCGCTCGCGGGTTCAAGACCGGCTCACGACGTCTCCGAGACGTCGCGCCCGCGTCGCGGCCTCACAGCGCGAAGGCGCGGACCGCGTCGTTGAGCTGATGCGCCTGCGCCTGCAGGGCCCGCGCCGCGGCGGTGCTCTGCTCGACCATGGCCGCGTTCTTCTGCGTCGAGTCGTCCATCTGCACGACCGCCGCGTTGACCTGCTCGATGCCCGCGCTCTGCTCGCGGCTGGACGCGCTGATCTCGGTCACGATGTGGCTCACGTGCCGGATGCTGCCCACGACCTGCTGCATCGTCTGTCCGGCCTGCTCGACCATGCGGCCGCCGGCCTCGACCTGCGACACCGAGTCGTCGATCAGCCGCTTGATCTCCTTGGCCGCTGTCGCGCTGCGCTGCGCCAGGCTGCGCACCTCCGACGCGACCACCGCGAAGCCGCGGCCCTGCTCGCCCGCGCGTGCCGCCTCGACCGCCGCGTTCAGCGCCAGGATGTTGGTCTGGAACGCGATGCCGTCGATGACGCCGATGATCTCGACGATGCGGCGCGAGGCCGCGGAGATCGAACTCATGGTCTCCACCACATTCCCCACCACCTCGCCGCCCTGCGTGGCGATGCCGGACGCCGACGACGCGGAACGGTCGGCCTCGCCGGCGTTGTCGGCGCTCATGCGCACCGACGCCGTGAGCTGCTCCATCGCCGAGGCGGTTTCCTCCAGGGCCGCGGCCTGCTGCTCGGTGCGTGCCGCCAGGTCCTGGTTGCCCTGCGCGACCTCCGCCGCCGCGTTGGCGATCGTGTCCGCGCCGGTGCGGACCTCGGTCACGATGCGGTGCAGGTTCTCCACCATGTTCTGCAGGGCGGACATCAGCCGCGCCACCTCGTCCTTGCCGTGGGCGCGGATGCGGTAGGTCAGGTCGCCGGCGGCGACGCGCTCCGCGAGCTCGATGGCGCCCTCGATCGGCTGCGTGATCGAGCGCGTGATGAAGAACGCGGTCGCCACCCCCATCAGCAGCGCCAGCGCCGACGCGACGATCATGTCGAGCTTGGCGCCCTGCGAACGCTCGTTGGCCTCGGCCACGTCCGCGGCCATGCGCGCGGCCTGGAAGTCGACCATCTTGTCGATCAGCGCGTAGTAGCGCGCCTGCGGGCCGGCCATCTGGTCCTGGTAGACCGCCATCGCGCCGTCACGGTCGCCGGTGGCCAGCAGGTCGAAGATCCTGCGCACCAGCGCGCCGTAGTCCTTGCGCGCCGCCGACTGCTCCGCGAAGAGCTGCTTGCTCTCCTCGTCGGCCAGCATCTTCTCGAGCTTGGCGAGGTTCTCCGAATTGGCCTGGCGGATGCCGGCGTACTCGTCCATGTACTTCTTGGTCGCCTCGGGTGTGCCCGCCAGCAGCAGCCGGCCGATGGTGATCGCGCCGCGGTCCCCCACGCTCTTGACCTGCGTGGTCAGCGCGATCAGCGCGTAGCGGTCCTCGACCACCCGCCCCATGGTCGCGTTGACCCCGTCGATGACGCGGATCCCTACCCCCAGGATCACCAGCAGCAGGATGAAGACGACCGCGAATGCCGCGGCAAGACGTGACCCGATCCGGACGTCGGCCAATTTCATTTGTGAGCTCTCCCTGACGACGAAATGTCCCCCCATGAAACCACCGCTTACATTTCAGGTCTATCGACTTCAGCAATGCGAAAGTAGCAATCACGTTGTGAAATTCATTAGCTGTGAAGTTTTCAACGGATGGGGCCGAGGAGCAGGCTCAGAGGTGGTCGATTAGCAATCCACCGGGGCCGCCAATCGCGCAAAACGGGCGCTGTGCGGCGCTTGTCCACCCCCTGTTGAGGGGACATTCCCCGCCAAAGCGTGAACGGGCTCACAACCGGACGGAGTACGGCGGAGGAGATTCGAAATGAAAGAGGGAAACGGAGAACAGGACAAGGCGGAAGCGACAACGCCCCGCCAGGCGGGGCGTCGGGGATGGCGCGGAGGGCGCCGTCGCCGGTCGTCAGGCCAGTGCGAGACGCTCCCGCGCCGCCTGGTATTCGCGACCGAAGCGGGCCACGAGTTCGCCGGCGGGCAGCACCTCCCGGATCGCGCCGATGCCCTGGCCGCTGCCCCAGACATCCTTCCACGCCTTGGCGCCCGTGCCGCCGAAGTTCATCTTCGTGGGGTCGCTCTCGGGCAGGTTCTCAGGATCGAGGCCGGCCTTGACGATCGACCCCTTCAGGTAGTTGCCGTGCACCCCGGTGAACAGGTTGCTGTAGACGATGTCATCGCTGTTGCTCTCGACGATCATCTGCTTGTAGTCGTCGGAGGCGCGCGCCTCCTCGGTCGCGATGAAGGCCGAGCCGATGTACGCGAGGTCCGCGCCCATCGCCCGCGCGGCGAGGATCGCGTCGCCGCTGGCCATGGATCCCGACAGCGCCAGCGGGCCGTCGAACCACTCCCGGATCTCCTGGATCAACGCGAAGGGGCTCTTCACGCCGGCATGGCCGCCCGCGCCCGCCGCCACGGCGATCAGGCCGTCGGCGCCCTTCTCGATCGCCTTCTTCGCGAACCTGTTGTTGATGATGTCGTGCAGCACGATGCCGCCCCAGCCGTGCACGGCGGCGTTGACGTCCTCGCGCGCGCCCAGCGAGGTGATCACGATGGGCACCTTGTACTTGGCGCACAGGGCCATGTCGTGATCGAGCCGGTCGTTGCTCTTGTGCACGATCTGGTTGATCGCGAACGGCGCGGCCGGCGACTCGGGATGCGCGCGGTCATGCGCGGCCAGCGTCTCGGTGATCTCGGCGAGCCAGTCGTCGAGCAGCTCGGCCGGGCGCGCGTTGAGCGACGGCATCGAACCGACGATGCCGGCCTTGCATTGCGCGATCACCAGCTTCGGATTGCTGATGATGAACAGCGGCGAGCCGATGACCGGCAGGCGCAGCTTGTTGAACAGCGGGGGAAGTGCCACCTCGGAATCTCCTCGGGTCAAGTCGACGGACCGATGCCGTCCATGGTGACCCCCGCACCCGCGATGACGCGTCGCGCAGGGGACGTTGCAGTCAGCTCATCAAGCGTCAGAACGCGTCGATCGGCAGCGCCATCACGCTGTCCGCGCCGTTCACGACCGCGTCGCGCTGAGCGGCGCAGCGGGGCAGGATGTGCTCGGCGTAGAAGCGCGCGGTGACGATCTTGGCGTCCATGAAGGCGACGTCCTCGCCGGTGGCCTTCAACTCCTGCGCGGCGAGCAGCGAGCGCGCCAGCTGCCAGCCCGCCATCAGGTTGCCGCCGACCATCAGGTACGGCACCGAGCCGGCGAAGGCCGCGTTCGGCTTGGCCTTGCCGTTGGCCGCGACGAAGTCGACGACCTCGACGAAAGCCGCGCGGGCCGCCGCCAGTTGGGTGCGCACCGCCAGCGCATCGGCGCTGCCGTTCGCGGCCAGCGCGCCTTCGGTCTCCTCGACCTGCGCCGCCACGCCGCGCGCGAACGCGCCGCCGTCGCGCACCGTCTTCCGGCCGACCAGGTCGTTGGCCTGGATCGCCGTCGTGCCCTCGTAGATCGGCAGGATGCGCGCGTCGCGGTAGTACTGCGCCGCGCCGGTCTCCTCGATGAAGCCCATGCCCCCGTGCACCTGCACGCCCAACGAGGTGACCTCCAGGCTCATCTCGGTGCTGTAGCCCTTGATCAGCGGCACCATGAATTCGTAGAAGGCCTGCGCCTGCTGGCGGGTCTCGGCGTCCTCGTGGTGATGGGCCATGTCATAGGCCGCAGCGGCGTCGATCGCCATCGCGCGGCAGCCTTCGACCAGCGCGCGCTGCGTCATCAGCATGCGACGCACGTCGGGGTGGTGGATGATCGCCGCGGCATCCTTCGACGAGCCGTCGACCGGACGCGACTGCACGCGGTCCTTCGCGTACTCGACCGCCTTCTGATAGGCGCGGTCCGCCACCGCGATCCCCTGCACGCCGACGCCGAAGCGCGCCGCGTTCATCATGATGAACATGTACTCGAGGCCCCGATTTTCCTCGCCGATCAGCGTGCCGATGGCGCCGCCGTGATCGCCGAACTGGAGCACCGCCGTCGGGCTCGCCTTGATGCCGAGCTTGTGTTCGATCGACACGCAATGCGCATCATTGCGCGCGCCCAGCGAGCCGTCGGCGTTCACCAGGAACTTCGAGACCAGGAACAGGCTGATGCCCTTCACGCCTTCCGGCGCGCCCGGCACGCGGGCGAGGACGAGGTGGACGATGTTGTCCGCCATGTCGTGCTCGCCCCAGGTGATGAAGATCTTGGTGCCGAAGACCTTGTAGGTGCCGTCGCCTTGCGGCTCGGCGCGGGTGCGCACCATCGCCAGGTCCGAACCGGCCTGCGGCTCGGTCAGGTTCATCGTGCCGGTCCACTCACCGGAGATCAACTTCGGAATGAAGGTCTGCTTCTGCTCTTCAGAACCGGCCACCAGCAGCGCCTCGATCGCGCCGTCGGTCAGCAGCGGGCACAGCGCGAAGCTGACGTTGGCCGCCTGCACGATCTCGCCGCAGGCCGCGCCGATCGTCTTGGGCAAGGCCTGACCCCCATAGGCCTCCGGATGCTGCAGCCCCTGCCAGCCGCCCTCGGCGTACTGCTTGAACGCCGCCTTGAAGCCCGGCGTGGCGAAGACTTCGCCGTTCTTCCAATACGACGGGTTCCTGTCGCCTTCGACGTTCAGCGGCGCGACCACGTCCTCGTTCAGCCTCGCCGATTCCTCTAGCACCGCCTGCGCGGTGTCCAGGCCGTGGTCGGCGAACGCGGGGATCTGCTCGGCGATCGTTTGCAGACCGGCCAGGGCCTGCATGTTGAACAGCATGTCCTTGATCGGGGCGCGGTAGGTCATGGGGCTTGTCTCCGGATGAAAAAAGGGCGCCGCGCGTCGTCGGCGGGCGCCCTGGGTCTTGTCGGCGACCGTTCGTTGCGGTCGCGATGCTCAGCGATCGATCAGAGCGCCTTGACGAGTTCGGGAACCGCCGTGAACAGGTCGGCTTCCAGGCCGTAGTCGGCCACCGAGAAGATCGGCGCTTCCGGATCCTTGTTGATCGCGACGATCACCTTGGAGTCCTTCATGCCGGCCAGATGCTGGATCGCGCCGGAGATGCCCGCAGCGATGTACAGCTGCGGCGCGACGATCTTGCCGGTCTGACCGACCTGCCAGTCGTTGGGCGCGTAACCCGCGTCCACCGCGGCGCGCGAGGCGCCCAGCGCGGCGTTCAGCTTGTCGGCCAGCGGGGTCAGCACTTCGTTGAACTTGTCGCTGCTGCCGAGCGCGCGGCCGCCGGACACGATGATCTTCGCGGCGGTCAGCTCGGGGCGGTCGCTCTTCGTGACCTCACGGCCGACGAAGCTGCTCTTGCCGCTGTCGGCCACGCCGGACAGCGTTTCGACCGCTGCGCTGCCGCCTTCGGCCGCGGAGTCGAAACCGGTCGTGCGCACGGTGATCACCTTGACGGCGTCCGTCGACTGCACGGTCGCGATCGCATTGCCGGCGTAGATCGGGCGCTCGAAGGTGTCGGGGCCGACGACCTTGGTGATGTCGCTCACCTGCCCGACGTCCAGCAGCGCGGCGACGCGCGGCGCGACGTTCTTGCCGGCGGCGGTTGCCGGGAACAGCAGGTGCGAGTAGTCCTTGGCGATGGCGATCACCTGGGCGGCGACGTTCTCGGCCAGGCCGTCGGCGAACTGCGCGCCGTCGGCGTGCAGGACCTTGGCGACGCCCGAGATCTTCGCGGCGGACGCGGCGGCGGCGCCGGCGTTCGAGCCGACGACCAGCACGTGCACGTCACCGCCGATGGCGGCGGCGGCGGTGACGACGTGGTGGGTGGCGCCCTTCAGCGAGGCGTTGTCGTGTTCAGCGATGACGAGGATGGTCATGTCTTGGCTCCGGTTCTTGTTCTGGACTTAGATGACCTTGGCCTCGGTCTTCAGCTTCGTCACGAGGGTCGCGACGTCCGGCACCTTGATGCCGGCGCTGCGCTTGGGCGGCTCGGCGACCGACAGCGTCTTGATGCGCGGCGACACGTCCACGCCCAGGTCGGCGGGCTTGACCACGTCGAGCTGCTTCTTCTTCGCCTTCATGATGTTGGGCAGCGTCACGTAACGCGGCTCGTTCAGGCGCAGGTCGGTCGTCACGACCGCGGGCAGCGTCAGGCTGACCGTTTCCAGGCCGCCGTCGACTTCACGCGTCACGGCGACCTTGCCGTCGGAGACTTCCACCTTCGACGCGAACGTGCCTTGCGGCAGGCCCGTCAGCGCGGCCAGCATCTGGCCGGTCTGGTTGCAATCGTCGTCGATGGCCTGCTTGCCCAGGATCACCAGCTGCGGCTGTTCCTTGTCCACCAGCGCCTTCAGCAGCTTGGCCACGGCCAGCGGCTGCAGTTCGAGGTCGGCGGCCGTCTCCACCAGGATCGCGCGGTCGGCGCCGATCGCCATCGCGGTGCGCAGGGTTTCCTGGCACTGGGTGACGCCGCAGGAGACGGCGATCACCTCGGTGACCACGCCCTTCTCCTTCAGACGCACGGCTTCCTCGACGGCGATCTCGTCGAAGGGGTTCATGGACATCTTCACGTTGGCGATGTCCACGCCGGTCCCGTCACTCTTGACGCGTACCTTGACGTTGTAATCGACGACTCGTTTGACGGGGACCAATACCTTCATCGAAGCACTCCAAGCGGATTGACGTTAACGTTAATCAGATTCTATGGGAGCAGCGTCGCCTAGTCGCTGGCTCGAAAATAAAACGAACGATCGTTCTATTCTAGCCATAGCGTCGCCGCTGCCAAGCGGTTCACGGCAGGAATGAGGGATTCCTCTAGACTGCGCTCCCGACACACCGCTCCGCCCCCCCTCACGACCACGACCGCGAGTTCCGTGCCCTTCCTGCCCTCCCCCGAAAGCGCGCCGGCGATCTCCGACGCGCGCCGCCTCACCCCCGATACCCGCGTCCCCTGCATCGGGGTCTTCGATTCCGGCGTCGGCGGGCTGACTGTGCTGAAGGCGCTGCGCGAGCAATTGCCCGAGGTACCGCTGCATTACGTCGCCGACACCGCGCACGCACCCTATGGCGACCGCAGCGGCGAGTACATCGTCGAACGCAGCGTGCGCGTGGCCGAGCGTCTGCGCGAGGTCGGCGCGCGCATGGCGGTGGTGGCCTGCAACACAGCGACGGCGCATGCCGTGCAGGCGATGCGCGAGCGCTGGCCCGACTGGCCCGTCGTGGGCATCGAGCCAGGCGTGAAACCCGCCGTGGCCGCGACGCGCAACGGCCGCATCGGCGTGATGGCGACGACCGCGACGATCGCGAGCCGGCGTTTCGAGCAACTCGTCGCCGCGCACGCGAGCGATGTCGAACTGATCAGCCAGCCCTGCCCCGGACTGGTCACGCTGATCGAGCAAGGCGATCTGCGCAGCGCCGAACTTGGCGATCTGATCGAGCGCTTCTGCGCGCCGCTGAGGGATCGCGGTGTCGACACGGTGCTGCTCGGCTGCACCCACTATCCACTGGTGCAGGCGCGCATCCAGGCCGCGCTCGGTGACGGCGTGCGACTGCTCAACATCGAGGACGCCGTGGCACGGCAGGCGAAGCGGGTGTGGGAGGGACTCGACCTCGCTGCGTCGGGGCCCCAGGCGATCGTGCTCGAAAGCACCGGCGACCCGGCGCCACTGCAGCACCTGGCGCGCGAGGCGCTCGGCTGGCGCGACGCGACGGCGACACGCATCGCCGCCTGAACACGCGGGACCAGCGCCGGCGACCGGTTTCAGATCAGCGCGCGCGCCAGTCCTCGTGCCATGTCGACGCGTCTCAGCAACCAGTAGCCCAGGATGAAGAAGACACCGGTCGCCAGGATGGCGAGCCGGTGGTTGCCGGCCGTCAGCACCGTGACCGCGCCATAGGTGAGCGGACCGATGATCGCGGCGAGGCGCGTGGCGAAGGTCCACAGGCCGAAGAACTCGGCCAGGCGGTCGTGGGGCGCGAGCGCGCCTGCCAGCGCGCGGCCGCAGGACTGGCTGGAGCCCATGCACAGGCCCGCGATCACCGCGGCGATCCAAAACAGCCACGCGCTCGTCGCGAGGAACGCCAGCAGCGTCATGATCATCCAGCCGACCAGCGTGATCGCAAGGGCGGGTTGGTGGCCGATGCGGTCTTCGTAGTAGCCGAACAGGAAGGCGCCGACGGCGGAGGCGATGTTCACCAGGAATACCAGCGTCATCGTCTGCGCCTGCGAGAAGCCGAGTGCCTGTTCAGCGTAGACCGCCGCGAGCGCGATGACGACGGCGATGCCGGCCTGGTAGCTGGTTCCGCAGGCGAGCAGACGCAGGAAATCGGGGTAGGCGCGGGCGCGCTGCCAGGACGTCCACAGCTGGGAAAGACCTGACCCCAGCCGCGCAGCGCGGCGCGTGGCGCAAGGGTCGGCGCGTTCGCGCAGCAGCAGGAAGGTCGGCAACGCGGCGAGCAGGTACAGGCCGGCGGTGATCAGCATCGTGACCGGCACGAAGTGGTCGGCGGACTCGCCGCGCGCCTGCGCGCTCAGCACGTAGCCCAGGCACAGACCGAGCGCGAGCATCCCGCCCAGATAACCGAAGGCCCAGCCCCAGCCCGACACGCGCCCGAGCGCGTCGCGACGCGCGAGTTCCGGCAGGAATGCCGCGATCAGCGATTCGCCATACGAGAAGAAGACGTTGGAGAGCACGACCGCCGCGGCCGCCCACCACAGCTGGTCGGCCCCGAACACCGCCAGCGCGGCGGTCGACAGCACGCAGCCCAGCGTGCAGATGCCAAGCAGCTTCTTCTTCGCCCCGTGCGCATCGGCCCAGGCGCCCAGACCCGGCATCGTCACCATCACGAGGAAGCTGGAGACGGCGATCAGCACCGTCCAGAGCAGGGTCGCCGACGGCTGGCCCCGGGCAATGACGCCGACGAAGTAGGCGTTGTAGACGGCGGTCAGGACGACGGTGGTGTAGCCCGAGTTGGCGAAGTCGTACATCGACCAGCCGAAGACTTCGCGCTTGCGAACGCCCGGGTTCAACAGTTCCTGCACAAACATGCCCATGCGCTGCGGTCTCTGGAAGCCGGTTGCGTGGTGCCTCGAACGGGACTCGAACCCGTACGCCGGTTGAGGGCGGCGGATTTTAAGTCCGCTGTGTCTACCAATTTCACCATCGAGGCGCGACGACTCCGCATCGATTCCATGTCGGAGTGAGCGCGCATTATCACGGCCACCGACAAAGAAAAAAGGGAAGCCGCGTGGGCTTCCCTTTTGAGAATTTGGAGCGGGAAACGAGGCTCGAACTCGCGACCTCAACCTTGGCAAGGTTGCGCTCTACCAACTGAGCTATTCCCGCATCGCAGGACAGCGGAATGATGAATCACCCCACCGACCCTTGGTGTCGTTTGGAGCGGGAAACGAGGCTCGAACTCGCGACCTCAACCTTGGCAAGGTTGCGCTCTACCAACTGAGCTATTCCCGCAATGTCCATTCTTTGGAGGCGCGATCCGGAGTCGAACCGGACTGACCGGATTTGCAATCCGGGGCATAACCGCTTTGCTATCGCGCCCCAGAACCCTGGACGGGATTCTGTAGAAGCCGGATTTGGTTGTCCGACTTCGATAAAAAATGGAAGCCGGGGCTTCCATTTTTTTAAAACTGGAGCGGAAAACGAGGCTCGAACTCGCGACCTCAACCTTGGCAAGGTTGCGCTCTACCAACTGAGCTATTCCCGCAGGTCTTCAACACACTGCCTGCCTCAACTGCCATGCAACCCTTGCGAATTGCTTTGTTGCTGCTGCACCGTTTGCGCTGAAGCCGAGAGTATAGAACGGTTTTTGACCCCCTCGCAAGAGTTCGGCGACTTCTTTATGAAGATCGCCCAAACGCCACTTTCCGTGCGCGAACCCTCATCACGCTGAAACGAACAACGGCGCCCGAAGGCGCCGTTGTCATGGGATCCGCGAACGGATCAGTGCTTCAGCGAATCGCCGGCATCCGGCTTGGGCTCCGCGACCTTCTCGGCCGGCGCCGTCGCCGCAGCGACCTCTTCCTCAGGCAGCGACTGCGGATAGGTCTCCAAAGCCACTTCCAGCACGCGATCGATCCAGCGGACCGGCACGATCTCGAGCTGGTTCTTCACGTTCTCCGGAATGTCCTGCAGGTCCTTGACGTTCTCTTCCGGAATCATGACCGTCTTGATGCCGCCGCGGTGCGCCGCCAAGAGCTTCTCCTTCAGGCCGCCGATCGCCGTGACCTCGCCGCGCAGCGTGATTTCGCCGGTCATCGCCACGTCGGCCCGCACCGGGATCCCGGTCAGCGCCGACACGAAGGCCGTCGTCATCGCCGCACCCGCGCTCGGGCCGTCCTTCGGCGTCGCACCGTCGGGCACGTGGACGTGCACATCGCGCTTCTCGAAAAGCTCGTCCTTGATGCCCAGGCGGCGAGCCCGCGAACGCACCACCGTGCGCGCCGCCTCGACCGATTCCTTCATCACGTCGCCCAGCGAGCCCGTGCGGATGATGTTGCCCTTGCCCGGCATCGCCGTGGCTTCGATGGTCAGCAGATCGCCGCCCACTTCCGTCCACGCCAGACCGACCACCTGGCCGACCTGGTTCTTCTTCTCCGCGCGACCGAAGTCGTACTTGCGAACGCCCAGGAACTCGTTCAGGTTCTCGTCGTTGACGACCACCTTGCCGTCGTAGGTCTTCAGCTGCAGGCCCTTGACGACCTTGCGGCAGATCTTGGAGATCTCACGCTCCAGCGACCGCACGCCGGCTTCCCGGGTGTAGTAGCGGATCACGCCGCGGATCGCATCTTCGGTGACCTCGAGCTCCTCTTCCTTCACGCCGTTGTTGCCGCGTTGCTTCGGCAGCAGGTAGCGCTGGGCGATGTTGACCTTCTCGTCCTCGGTGTAACCCGACAGACGGATGACCTCCATCCGGTCCAGCAACGCCGGCGGAATGTTCAGCGAGTTCGACGTGGCCACGAACATCACGTCGCTCAAGTCGTAGTCGACCTCGATGTAATGGTCGGCGAAGGTGTGATTCTGCTCAGGGTCCAGCACTTCCAGCAGCGCCGACGACGGGTCACCGCGGAAGTCCATGCCCAGCTTGTCTATCTCGTCGAGCAGGAACAGCGGATTGCGCGTGCCGACCTTGCTCAGGCTCTGCAGCACCTTGCCCGGCATGGAGCCGATGTAGGTGCGGCGGTGACCGCGGATCTCGGCCTCGTCCCGCACGCCGCCCAGCGCCATGCGGACGAACTTGCGGCCCGTGGCGCGCGCCACCGACTGCCCCAGCGAGGTCTTGCCCACCCCCGGAGGGCCGACCAGGCACAGGATGGGCGCCTTGACCTTGTCGACGCGCTGTTGCACCGCGAGGTACTCGAGGATGCGTTCCTTGACCTTGTCGAGGCCGTAGTGGTCCTCGTTCAGCACCGCCTCGGCATTCGCCAGGTCGTGCTTGATCTTGGTCTTCTTCGCCCACGGCAGGTTGACCAGCGTGTCGATGTAGTTGCGCACGACGGTCGCTTCGGCGGACATCGGCGACATCAGCTTGAGCTTCTTGAGCTCGGACTCGGCCTTCTTGCGCGCTTCCTTCGGCATGCGGGCAGCCTGGATCTTCTTCTCCAGCTCCTCCATGTCGGCGCCTTCTTCGCCGTCGCCCAGCTCCTTCTGGATGGCCTTGACCTGCTCGTTCAGGTAGTACTCGCGCTGGGACTTCTCCATCTGGCGCTTGACGCGGCCGCGGATGCGCTTTTCCACCTGCAGGATGTCGACCTCGTGCTCCAGCAGGTCCAGCAGCTTCTCCAGCCGCTTGCCCACCTCGGACAGGTCCAGCACCGACTGCTTCGCGTCGAGCTTGAGCGGCAGGTGCGCGGCGATCGTGTCGGCCAGGCGGCCGGCGTCATCGATGCCGGCGATGGACGTCAGGATCTCCGGCGGGATCTTCTTGTTCAGCTTGACGTACTGGTCGAACTGCTGCGTCACGGCGCGGCGCAGGGCTTCGACTTCAGGCTGGTCGTCGGCCTCCGGCGGAATGGGCACGACCTCGGCGGTGAAGTGCTCTTCACCGTCCTCGATCTTGCTCGTCGTCGCGCGTTGCAGCCCCTCGACCAGCACCTTCACCGTGCCGTCGGGCAGCTTCAGCATCTGCAGGATGCTGGAGACACAACCCATCTCGAACATGTCGTCGGGCTTGGGTTCGTCCTTGCCGGCCGCCTTCTGCGCGACCAGCATGATCTGGCGCCCTGCTTCCATCGCCGCTTCCAAGGCCTTGATGGACTTGGGACGACCCACGAAGAGCGGGATCACCATGTGCGGGAACACGACCACGTCGCGCAGCGGGAGCAGCGGCAGCGTGATGGGTTCCGCGGGGAGGATCGGATGACCGGACATGAAAACCTCTCTTTCTCAAGCCCATCTAGGGCCCGAGCTACCAATTACAAGGTGCCGTTCAATAGCCTTTGAGCGATTGCTTTCCACATGAACTCATGGCAAGCGAATCGCCCGGGGTGCCCGGGGTGGCTTCGCGACTTCAGGCGCTGGCCTTGGTTTCGCGATAGACCAGCAACGGCTTGGTGTCCTCGTCGATGTTGTGTTCGTCCAGCACGACCTTGGCGACGCTCTCCAGCGAGGGCAACTCGAACATGGTGTCGATCAGCGCGTGCTCGACGATCGAGCGCAGGCCGCGGGCGCCGGTCTTGCGCGCCAGCGCCTTGCGCGCGACGGCGCTCAGCGCCGAGGGCCGCACTTCCAGTTCGACGCCGTCCATCGAGAACAGCTGCTGGTACTGCTTCACCAGCGCGTTGCGCGGCTCGGTGAGGATCTGCACCAGCGCGTCCTCGGTCAGCTCGCCGAGCGTGGCGATGACCGGCAGACGGCCGACCAGTTCCGGGATCAGGCCGAACTTGATCAGGTCACCCGGCTCGACTTCGCGGAACAGCTCGCCGACCTTCTTGTCGCTCTTGCTCTTGACGTCGGCACTGAAGCCGATACCCGAACGCTCGGAGCGGTTCTGGATCAGCTTCTCGAGGCCGTCGAAGGCGCCGCCGCAGATGAACAGGATGTTGGTCGTGTCGATCTGCAGGAAGTCCTGGTTCGGATGCTTGCGGCCGCCCTGCGGTGGGACCGAGGCCATCGTGCCTTCGACCAGCTTCAGCAGCGCCTGCTGGACACCCTCGCCCGACACGTCGCGCGTGATCGAAGGGTTGTCCGCCTTGCGGCTGATCTTGTCGATCTCGTCGATGTAGACGATGCCGCGCTGCGCGCGCTCGACGTCGTAATTGCAGTTCTGGAGCAGCTTCTGGATGATGTTCTCGACGTCCTCGCCGACATAGCCGGCCTCGGTCAGCGTCGTCGCATCGGCGATCACGAACGGGACGTTCAGGACGCGCGCCAGCGTCTGCGCGAGCAGCGTCTTGCCCGAACCGGTCGGTCCGATCAGCAGGATGTTGCTCTTGGACAGCTCGACGCCGTCCTTGGTGTCGGCCGCGTGGCGCAGCCGCTTGTAGTGGTTGTAGACCGCGACGGACAGGGTGCGCTTGGCCACGTCCTGACCGATCACGTACTGGTCGAGCGTCGTCTTGATCTCGCTCGGGACGGGCAGGTCCGACTTGCTGGCACGTCCGCCGGTCGCCGCCTCGGCGGGGACCTCGTCGCGGATGATGTCGTTGCACAGCTCGATGCACTCGTCGCAGATGAATACCGACGGGCCCGCGATCAGCTTCTTGACCTCATGCTGGCTCTTGCCGCAGAAGGAGCAATACAAGACTTTTTCGCTGGAGTTGCCTTTTTTCTCGGCCATGGGAGTGCTGCTGGGGCTGCTGAAGGGCTGCGGGGAATACAGGCAAGTGCCTGCATTGATGATAGTTCAATTGCCGGTACCACCCTTGGGGGGATAAAAGCCCCTAAGAGTGGTCAGTTGGTGCGGTCAACGGGCGGTCAGTTGGCGCGCAGCGCCGGCGGTTCGATCCGCACCGGTCGGAGGACTTCCCATTCTTGAGAAATCCCCTCCCCGAAGCGTCGCTGAGGTCGGGAACGTGGACGGCGGGGATGGGGTCGGGGTCCGGAGAAAGACAAGCGGCGCCCCACAGGGACGCCGCCGCACACCGGGAGCGGGCCCGGCCCCGGACCCTCCGATCAGCGATCAGCGCTTCTCGATGACCTTGTCGATCAGGCCGTAGGTCGCCGATTCGGCCGCCGACATGAAGTAGTCGCGCTCGGTGTCGGCCTGGATCTTCTCCAAGCTCTGCCCGGTGCGCTCGGCCAGGATGCGGTTGAGCTGCTCGCGGGTCTTGAGGATCTCGCGGGCGTGGATCTCGATGTCCGTGGCCTGGCCCTGGGCGCCGCCCAGCGGCTGGTGGATCATGATCTTGGCGTTCGGCAGCGCGAAGCGCTTGCCCTTCTCGCCCGCGGCCAGCAGGAAGGCGCCCATGGACGCAGCCATGCCCATGCACAGCGTCGACACCGACGGCTTGATGAACTGCATGGTGTCGTAGATCGACATGCCGGCCGAGACGCTGCCGCCCGGCGAGTTGATGTAGAGCGAGATCTCCTTCTCGGGGTTCTCGCTCTCCAGGAACAGCAGCTGAGCGACCACCAGGTTGGCGACGGCATCGTTCACCGGGCCGACCAGGAAGACGATGCGCTCGCGCAGCAGGCGGCTATAGATGTCGTAGGCGCGCTCGCCGCGGCCCGACTGTTCGATGACGATGGGCACCATGCCCAGGTTGCTGGTTTCAAGCGCGCTCATGAAATCCTCTGATGTGGTTCGAGATCACGACAAACCATTATGTCGTGCGCTCCATCCCCTGACCGCCGGAAGGTGGCCCTCTTCGAGGTGCTGCCTCCGCGCACGGTAGCGCCGGGGAAAGAAAAAGGCGCCGGCCTCGCGGCCTGGCGCCTTACTTGGCGGTGGGATTGCGGCGAATCAAGAGCAACGCCGAAAATCCCCACGCCGGTACCGAGTGTCGACGATCAGGCCGTGGCCATCAGTTCGTCGAACGGCAGCTGCTTGTCGGTGATCTTGGCCTTGCCCAGGATGAAGTCGGTGACGTTGTTTTCGATCACGACGGCTTCGACTTCGGCCATGCGCTCGCGGTCCGACAGGTACCAGCGCACGACTTCCGCCGGCTTCTCGTAGCTCTGCGAGATCTCTTCGATGTGGGCCTGCAGCTGCTCGGGCTTGGCCTGCAGGTTCTGCGAACGGACCAGCTCGGCCACCACCAGACCCAGGCGCACGCGCTTCTCGGCCTGGTCGTTGAACAGCTCGGCAGGGATCGGGGCCTTGTCGGCGTCCTTGATGCCGCGCTTCTTCAGGTCTTCACGGGCGTTGGCGACCATGCGCTCGGCTTCGCCGGCGATCAGCGACTTGGGCACGTCCAGTTCGGCCTTGCCGACCAGCGCGTCCATCGCAGCGCCCTTGTTCTTGGCCAGCACGCGGAACTTCACTTCGCGCTCAAGGTTCTTCTTGATGTCGGCGCGCAGGGCCTCGACCGTGCCTTCCTTGATGCCCAGGGCCTTGGCGAACGATTCGTTCACGTCGGGCAGGTGCTGGGCCTCGATCTTCTTGACCGTGACCAGGAAGTCGGCTTCCTTGCCGGCGACGTCCTTGCCGTGGTAGTCCTCGGGGAAGGCCAGCGGGAAGGTCTTCGATTCGCCGGCCTTCATGCCGCGCACGGCCTTCTCGAAGGCTTCGAGCATCTGGCCTTCGCCCAGCAGGAACTGGAAGCCGTCGGCCTTGCCGCCGGCGAAGGGTTCGCCGTCGATCTTGCCTTCGAAGTCGATGGTCACGCGGTCGCCGTCGGCGGCCACGTCCGCCGCGCCGCGCTGGGCGAACGAACGGCGCTGCTTGCGCAGGATCTCGACGGTCTTGTCGATGGCCTCTTCGGTCACTTCGGCGGAGACGCGCTCGATCTCGGCGTCGGCCAGGTCGGCGATCTTGACTTCCGGGTAGACCTCGAAGGTCGCGTCGAAGGCCAGCTCGCCTTCGGCGGCTTCGTCCTTCTGGGCGATGCTGGGCATGCCGGCGACGCGCAGCTTGGCCTCGTTGGCGGCGGCGCTGAAGGCCTCACCCAGCTTGTCGTTGACGACTTCGTACTGGACCTGCATGCCGTAGCGCTGCTGCACGAAGGACATCGGCACCTTGCCGGGACGGAAGCCGTCGGCCTTGACCGTGCGGGCCAGCTTCTTCAGGCGGGACTCGACTTCGGAGTTGATGACAGTGGCCGCCAGCGTGAGCGTGATGCGGCGTTCGAGCTTTTCGAGAGTTTCGACGGTGACAGCCATAGTGGACTCGGAATCAGTTGAGAGTGTGGTGCGCGGGGCCGGACTCGAACCGGCACGCCCGTGAAGGCGTCAGGACCTAAACCTGGTGCGTCTACCAATTTCGCCACCCGCGCCGGGTGAACTGAGGTCGTCGCGTTCGCTGCGCGCTGTCGGCGCGCAGTCCGCGTGGCGGCCCCTTGGTAATTCATTCATGGCGCGAAGGAAGAGCCCAGGCTCCTGCCCTCCGCGATCCGGAAAACCGGCGATTGTAATCAAGGAATCGACGCTTTCCGACGCCCCCCGCCCGTCCCGGGCGGGGGAAACCCCTGCGGGGTCAGTGCGTGGACGGTGCGATGCCCGCGTCCTTGTCGCGTTCGACGCGGAACCAGGCGGCGTACATCGCCGGCAACGCCAGCAGCGTGAGCACGGTGGCCACGATCAGTCCGCCCATGATCGCGACCGCCATCGGGCCCCAGAACACGCTGCGCGACAGCGGCACCATCGCCAGCACGGCGGCCGCGGCGGTCAGCGCGATCGGGCGCAGACGACGCACGGCGGACTCGACGATGGCCTGCGCCGGCGGCACGCCGCGGCTTCGGTCCTGCTCGATCTGGTCGATCAGGATGACGGAATTCCGCTGGATCATGCCCATCAGCGCGATCACGCCCAGCAGCGCGACGAAGCCGAACGGCCGGTTCAGGATCAGCAGCGCCGCGGACACGCCGGCGATGCCGAGGAAGCCGGTCAGGAAGGCCAGCATGGCGCGCGAGAAACTGTGCAGCTGCAGCATCAGCAGGGTGAAGGTGATGAACAGCATGATGGGCACCCCGGCCGCGATGGAGCCGGTGCCCTTGCTGCTTTCCTCCACCGCGCCGGCGATCGAGATCGAATAGCCGGGCGGCATCTCCTTCTGCATCGCGTCGAGCGCGGGCCACAGCTGGGTGGTCACGGTCGCGCCCTGCAGGCCCTCGATGACGTCGCCCTGCACCGTGATCGCGAACTGACGGCTCTCGCGGTGCATCACGCCCGGCTCCCAGGTGAACTGGGGCTTGGCGATCTGCGTCAGCGGCACCGAGCGGCCCGAGGCCGTCGGCACGTAGGCGTTGGCGAGCTCGGACAGCGTGTCGCGCTCCTGCACCGGCTGGCGCAGGACGATGTCGATCAGCCGGTCGGCCTCGCGGTACTGCGCCACCGTGGTGCCGGACACCAGGATGCGCGCCGCCTGCGCGATGCTCTGGCTGGTGACGCCGAGCGCCCGCGCCTTGTCCTGGTCGACCTGCAGGCGCAGGACCTTGATGGCCTCGTTCCAGTTGTCGTTGACGCCGACCATGTTGGGGTTGGCGCGCATCTGCTCCTTGGCGCGGTCGGCGTAGATCCGCAGCTGCGCGGGATCGTCGCCGGCGATGCGGAACTGCACCGGGTACGGCACCGGCGGACCGTTGGGCAGCAGCTTCACGCGGCCGCGCACTTCGGAGAACTCCTGGGCCAGGATCTGCGGCAGCTTGTGACGCAGCGTCTCGCGGTCTCCCGGCGTCTTGGGCAGGATGATGGCCTGGCTGACGTTGGTGTTGGGCAGGATCTGGTCCAGCGGGAGGTAGAAGCGCGGCACGCCCGAGCCCACCCAGGTCGCCATGCTGCCGACCAGCGGCTCCTTGGCCATGCGGGCCTCGAAGCGCTTGGCGACGACGTTGCTCTCCTCGATCGTGGCGCCTTCTGGCAGCCACAGGTCGACCAGGATCTCCGGCCGGCTCGAATCCGGGAAGAACTGCTGCTGCACCTTGCCCATGCCGACCAGGCCGAGCACGAACACCAGGATCGTCAGGCCGATGGTCTTCCAGCGGTTGAACACGCACCACGCGACCCAGCGGCGGAAGCGGTTGTAGAACGGGGTATCGAAGACCTCGTGGGCCTCGCCTTCGTGACCGGCCCGGGTCTTCAGCAGCAGCGCGCCGAGGTAGGGCACGAAGTACACCGACACGATCCACGAGATGACCAGCGCCGCCGCGGTCACCGCGAAGATGGCGAAGGTGTATTCGCCGACGGTGGACTTGGCCAGGCCGATCGGCAGGAAGCCGACGGCGGTGATCAGCGTGCCGGTGAGCATCGGCTTGGCGGTGGCGTCGTAGGCATACGTCGCCGCGTGCATCTTGTCGTAGCCCTCCTCGAGCTTGCGCACCATCATCTCGACGGCAATGATGGCGTCGTCGACGAGCAGGCCCAGCGCGATGATCAGCGAGCCCAGCGATATCTTGTGCAGCCCCACGCCGGCGTAGAGCATCACGACGAAGGTGATCGCAAGCACCAGCGGGATGGTGATGCCCACGACCAGGCCCGGCCACACGTCGATGCGCAGCGGCTTGGTGTGCAGGCCCAGCGCGATGAAGCTCACGCCCAGCACGACGACCACGGCCTCGATCAGCACGTGCACGAACTCGCCCACCGAGCTCTTCACGGCGCTGGGCTGGTCCTGGATCTGCTGCAGCGAGATGCCGGCCGGGAGTTGCTGCTGCAGCCGCTTGACGCTGGTCTGCAGCGCCTTGCCCAGCGCGATGATATCGCCGCCCTTGCCCATCGACACGCCCAGCGCGACGACCTGCCTGCCGTTGAAGCGGACCATCGTGGTGGCCGGGTCGACGTAGCCGCGCCGGACCTTGGCGATGTCGCCCAGGCGGATGCTGCTGGCCACGCCCGTCTGCGTATTGGTGCCGCGGATCGGGAAGTCGCTCAGCGCCTGGACGGAGTTGAGCTGGCCCTCGATGCGGATCTGCACGTTGGCGCTGCCGGCGTCCATGGTGCCGGCGCTCTCCACCGCGTTCTGCGCGTTGAGCTGCGACACGACCTGGTTGAAGTCCAGGCCCAGTTCGGCCAGGCGCTTCTGCGAGATCTCGATGAAGAGCTTCTCGGCCTGGACGCCGAAGAGGTCGACCTTGGCCACGTCCTGCACGCGCAGCAGTTCGGAGCGCACGGCCTCGGCCTGCTGGCGCAGTTCCTCGATGGAGAAACCGCCGTCGGAGGACAGCGCGAAGATCGAGCCGTAGACGTCGCCGAACTCGTCGTTGAAGAACGGCCCCAGCACGCCCTGCGGCAGCGTGGCGCGCAGGTCGCCGATCTTCTTGCGGACCGTGTACCAGAGTTGCGGCACCTCACCCGGCGCGGTGTTGTCCTTCACCTGGAAGATGGTGAGCGACTCCCCCGGCTTGGTGTAGCTGCGGATCTTGTCGGCGTGCGGCACCTCCTGGAGGGTGCGCTCGATCTTGTCGGTGACCTGCTCGGCCATCTGCTGCGGCGTCGCGCCCGGCCAGTAGGCCTGCACGACCATCGCACGGAAGGTGAACGGCGGATCCTCGTCCTGGCCCAGCTGGAAGTAGGCGGCGAAGCCCAGCACCATCAGCACCACCATCAGGTAGCGTGTCAGCGGGGCGTGCTCCAGCGCCCAGCGCGAGAGATTGAAACCGGCGCGGCTCGGGTTGCTCATTCAGGGCTCCCGGGGCTCAGCGCGAAGCGGTCGCCGAGGCGGGTGCGGGCGCGGCGCCCGCGGCCGGCGTGCCCGGCGGGACGAAGCGCTTGACCTTCTGCCCCGGCGTCAGCACGTGGCCGCCGGCGGCCACGACTTCCATGCCGGGCGACAGTCCCTGCACGACCAGCTCGTTGCCTTCGGCGCCGACGACGGTCACCGCCCGCGGGTTCACCACCATCGTCTTCGGATCAAGCAGCAGCACGGCGCTCTTGCCCTGCGATTCCATCACCGCGCTCAGCGGCAGCTTGATCGCGTTGTCCGACGGCGCGCCCGTCAGCACGACCGTCGCGGTCTGGCCGAGGTGCACGTTCTGGCTGTCGAGTTCGGCCTTCACCAGGAAGGTCCGCGTCACCGGATCGGCGGCGGCGGCCAGTTCGCGCAGCTTGATGGGCTGCGCCTCGGCCTTGGTGTCGGTCCACAGGCGGACCTTCAGGCCGTCCGGGCGCGCGGCGGCGGCGCGCACCAGGGCGACCTGGTCTTCGGACACGGAGAACACGATGTCGCGCGGACCGTCATTGGCCACGCGCACGACCGGCGTGCCGGCGGCCACGACCATGCCGGGCTCCGCATCGATGCCGGTCACGACACCTGCGGCGTCGGCGACCAGACTCGAATACTGCGCCTGGTTGCGCTGCACGTCGGACTGGGCACGCGCCGATTCGAACTGCGCCTGCGCGGCCTTGAAGGCGGCGTCGCGGCGATCGAGTTCCGCCGCGCTGATGAAACCCTGGCGGTGCAGATCGATGTAGCGACGGTAGTCGGCGCCGAGCTGGTCGCGATTGACACGGGCCGCCAGCACGGTGGACTTGGCGGCTTCCTGGGCGAGCACCAGGTCGGAGCTGTCGATCCGCGCCAGCACCTGACCCGGCTTGACCACCGATCCCAGGTCCACCTTGCGTTCCAGGATCTTGCCGGCGACGCGGAAGGACAGGCGCGATTCCACGCGCGCCCGCACCTCGGCGGCGAACTCGCGCTGAAGCCCCGCCGATTGCGGTGTCAGCACCAGCGTGCGCACATAACGCTCCGGCTCGGGCGGCGGGGCCTGCTTGCCGCAGGCGGCCAGCACGGCCATGGTCGTCACGGCGGCGCCCGCCGCCAGCCACGTCGAGACGCGTCCCCAGGATCCGGCGGACGCCGGTTCGGACAAGGCGCCGGGCGTTCCGGCGGACAGGGACACTAGAGACCGTTGGGGCATGAACACCTCGACAAAGCCACGACGCCTGATCTTGGGCGTCGGAGTAACTGACTGACCGGTCAGTAATGTATTCAGCGTGTCCGAACGTGTCAAACCGACGGCGTACGGTTCACCGGGGTACTGCTCGTGATCTGCGGAGATTGACGTCCGTCACAAACCGCCGGGTGGTTCGGGACGTCAGGTTGACGCAAACGGCATCGCCCGCTCAGCGGAGAATGCCGCCCGTGAGCATAGATCACTACGAAAACTTTCCTGTCGCCTCCTGGCTGAGCCCGCCGGCGTTGCGTCCCGCGATCATGGCGATCTATCAGTTCGCCCGGACGGCGGACGACCTGGCCGATGAAGGCCTCGCGACGTCCGCGCAGCGGCTGCGCGACCTGGCCGACTACCGGGCCGATCTGCGCGCCGTCGCCGCGGGCCAGCCCCCTTCCCCGCGTTGGGCGACGGGCGTGTTCGCACCGCTGGGCCGCATCCTCGTCGAATACCGCCTGCCGCTGCCGTTGCTGGAGGATCTCCTCGATGCCTTCGAGCAGGACCTCGTGAAGACCGACTACGCGACCCGCACGGAGCTGCTCGACTACTGCCGCCGCTCGGCCAACCCGGTCGGACGCCTCCTCCTGCACCTCTACGACATCGAGGACGCCGGGTCGCTGCGGCGCTCGGACGCCATCTGCTCGGCGCTGCAGCTGATCAACTTCTGGCAGGACTTCACCGTCGACGGCCCACGCGGCCGGATCTACGCGCCGCTGGAGGACCGCCGGCGTCACGGCGTCGAGGGACAGGACCTGCTGTCGCTGAACGACAGTCCGGCGGGCCGCGCGTTGATCGCGGATCTCTGTGACTGGGCCCGCGACCTGATGGCCGAGGGCGCGCCGCTGGCCCGCCGGATTCCGGGCCGGGCCGGTTGGGAGCTCCGCTTGGTGGTACAAGGCGGCCTCCGTATCCTCGACAAGCTGGCGTCGAACCGTTTCGACGCCCTGCTGCGACGGCCGACGATAGGCGCCGGCGACGCGCCGCTCCTGTTGTGGCGCGCCTTGACGATGCCCACGGACCGAACGAACCCACGCCGCGAAGGGACGGCGCGATGAGCACCAATACTGACAAGACCGCCGACAAGGCCTCCGACAAGACTGCCGACAGGAATGGCGAGAAGGCGTCCGCCGCCGGCGCTTCCACGCCCGAGCAGTACGTCCAGCAGAAAGCCGCCGCGAGCGGCTCCAGCTTCTATTACGCCTTCCTCTTCCTGCCGCCGCCGCGCCGCGCCGCGATCACCGCCTTCTACGCGTTCTGCCGCGAGGTCGACGACGTCGTGGACGAGGTGTCCGATCCAGGCGTCGCCGCGACCAAGCTGGCCTGGTGGCGCAAGGAAGCGATGAGCGCCTTCAACGGCCAGCCCTCGCATCCGGCAATGAAGGCGCTGATGCCGCACGTCAAGGACTACGACATCCGCGTCGAGCACCTGATGGCCGTCATCGACGGCTGCCAGATGGACCTGGAGCAGACGCGCTACCTCGACTATCCGGGCCTGCAGCGCTATTGCCACCTGGTGGCCGGCGTGGTGGGCGAAGTGGCGTCGGGCATCTTCGGCCGCACGGATCCGAAGACCATCGCCTACGCGCACAAGCTGGGACAGGCGATGCAGCTCACCAACATCATCCGCGACGTCGGCGACGACGCGCGGCGCGGCCGCATCTACCTGCCGGTCAGCGAGCTGCAGCAGTTCGACGTGAAGGCGCACGAGATCCTCAAGCGCGACGCCCCGTGGGGCTACAGCGACCGCTTCACCGCGCTGATGAAGTTCCAGGCGCAGCGCGCCCACGCGCTGTACGACGAGGCGGTCGCGTTGCTGTCCGACACCGATCGCAAGGCGCAGAAGCCGGGGCTCATGATGGCCAACATCTACCGCACGCTGCTGCGCGAGATCGAGGCCGAGAACTTCCAGGTCCTCCACCAGCGCATCGCGTTGACGCCGCTGCGCAAGCTGTGGATCGCGATGAAGACGAACTGGCGCGGGCGCTGACGTGACGCGCTTGGCCGTCATCGGCGGCGGCTGGGCGGGGCTCGCCGCGGCCGTCGAGGCCGTGTCGCTGGGCGCCGCGGTCACGCTGTTCGAGATGGCGCCGACGCTCGGCGGTCGGGCGCGCAGCCTCGAAGGCCTCGAGCCGGCGCTCGACAACGGTCAGCACATCCTGATCGGCGCTTACACGGACACGCTGGCGTTGATGCGCCGCGTCGGCGGCGATCCGGACGCGGACCTGCTCCGCATGCCGCTGCGGCTGCGATATCCCGATCGCGAGACGCTGCGACTGCCGCCGGGACCGCCCACCCTCGCCTTCCTGCGCGGTGTGCTGGGCTGCGCGGCATGGGCGTGGCGGGACCGGCTGCGTTTCCTGGCTGCGAGCAGCCTGTGGACGATGCGCGGCTTCCGCTGCGACCCGGCGCTGACGGTCGCCCAGCTCTGCCGCGGACTGCCGCGCGCGGTGCGCGACGACCTGATCGATCCGCTGTGCGTCGCCGCGCTGAACACGCCATCCGACCAGGCCAGCGCGCAGGTCTTCCTGCGGGTGCTCAAGGACGCCTTGTTCAGCGGTCCGGGCAGCGCCGATCTGCTGCTCCCCCGACGCGGGCTGAGCGCGCTCCTGCCCACCCCAGGGCGTGGGTGGCTGCTGTCGCGCGGCGCGGAGATCCGCACGCAGCGCGTGCAGCGACTGGAAGCGCAGGGGCGACAGTGGACCGTCGATGGCGAGGCCGTCGACGCGGTCATCGTGGCTTGCACGTCGGTCGAAGCTTCCCGGCTCACCCGCGATCTGGCGCCGCACTGGAGCGCCGCCGCCAGCGCGTTCGAATTCCAGCCCATCGTCACCGTCTACGTGGAAAGCGCCGGATCCACGCTGCCGGCACCGATGGTCGCCTTGCGCGAATCGGCGACGGAGCCGGCGCAATTCGCCTTCGATCTGGGCCAGCTCGGCCAACATCCGGGGCTGTTCAGTCTGGTCGTCAGCGGCGCCGCACCCTGGATCGCCCAGGGCCTGGAAGCGACCGGCGCCGCGGCCCTGACACAGGCCCAGCGGCACTTCCAATGGGCCACACCGCCGAAGATCGTCCGCGTGCTGAGCGAAAAACGCGCGACCTTCGCCTGCACACCCGGGCTGATTCGTCCCGGCGCATCGATCGCACCTGGCGTCTGGGCGGCCGGAGACTACCTCGCCGGGCCCTATCCCGCCACCTTGGAAGGCGCCGTGCGAAGCGGGCTGTCCGCCGCCCGTTCCGCAATGCGGCAGTTCGTCGGCGCCACGACCTCCTGACGCCCTTTTTGCCAGGGTTCGCGCACCGCTGATGGGCAAAAACGACGGATTTCGCCCGCGACGACCCGCTCTCGGTTTCGCCATGCAAAACCCTTGAGAAATCCTTCACAATCGTCCGCCATGAAGTCCAAGGAGCTGCAGACCCCCGCCATCCAGGTCCTCGAGCGCACGTTCGCGCTGCTCGACGTACTGGCCCAGCATCAGGACCCCGTGTCGCTGAAGCTCATCAGCGAGACCACGGGCCTGCATCCCTCCACCGCCCACCGCATCCTGAACGATCTGACGCTGGGGCGTTTCGTGGACCGCCCCGAGGCTGGCAGCTATCGGCTCGGCATGCGTCTGCTGGAACTGGGCAACCTCGTGAAGGCGCGCCTGGACGTCCGCGAAGCCGCCATCGGTCCGATGCGGGAGCTCCACAAGCTCACCCATCAGCCGGTCAACCTCTCGGTCCGGCAAGGCGACGAGATCGTCTACATCGAGCGCACCTACTCCGAACGCAGCGGCATGCAGGTCGTGCGCGCTGTCGGCGGCCGGGCGCCGCTGCACCTGACCTCGGTCGGCAAGCTCTTCCTGGCCAGCGACGATCCCCAGCGCGTGCGCGCGTATGCGACGCGCACGGGACTCTCCGGTCACACCCGCAACAGCCTGACGGAGATCACGCTGCTCGAACGCGAGATGGCGCTGGTCCGCCAGCGCGGCGTCGCGCGCGACGATGAGGAGCTCGAACTGGGCGTTCGCTGCATGGCCGCCGGCATCTACGACGATCAGGGCAAGCTGGTGGCGGGGCTGTCGATCTCGGCGCCCGCGGACCGCCTTGAAGAAGGCTGGTTGCCCCGACTGAAAGAGACGGCGACGCGGATCTCGGCGTCGCTCGGCTTCCGCGGCTGAGGCTGAAACTGGGATTCGGAAATGACGAAGCGGGCACAAGGCCCGCTTCTTTCATTCCGGCGTACCCGACGCTTACTTGGCCGAGATCACCGGTGTCAGGGCGGTTGCACTGACCGTGGTCGCGGCAGCGGGAGTCGCCACGGCCGCCAATGGCGAGGCGGCGCCGGTCAGCCACTTGCGGACCCGCTCGGCGTCGCCGATGCGGGAATACTTCCCGGCGGAGTCCAGGAACACCATGATCAGTTTGCGACCGGCGAGTTGCGCCTGCATCACCAGGCACTGTCCGGCTTCGTTGATGAAACCGGTCTTCTGCAGACCGATGTCCCAGTCGCCCTTGCGGACGAGGCCGTTGGTCGTGCCGAAACGGACCTGCTTGCGGCCCAGCGCCACGGTGTATTCGGATGAGGTCGACAGCTCACGGATCAACGGGAAGGCGTGGGCGGTCTTGACCAGCTTGGCCAGGTCGGCGGCGCTCGACTGGTTGCGGCTGGACAGACCGGTCGGCTCGACATAGTGCGTGTCCATCATGCCCAGCATGTGCGCCTTGGCATTCATCGCCGCGACGAAGGTTTCCAGCCCGCCGGGATAGTTGCGGCCGAGCGCATGCGCCGCCCGGTTCTCCGAGGACATCAGCGCCAGGTGCAGCAGTTCGCCACGCGTCAGCGTCGTGCCGACGGCCAGGCGCGAACCGGTGAACTTCTCGGTGTCCTTGTCGTCGTCGGTGATCTCGATCTTGTCGTCCAGCGACTGGTTCGCCTCGACGACCAGCAAAGCGGTCATCAGCTTGGTGATGGACGCGATCGGCAGCACCGCCGACGGATTCTTCGAGAACAGGACCTCGTTGGTGTCCTGGTCGACGACGTAGGCGACGCTGGATTTCAGGTCGAGGGGATCTTCGGTGTCGTGCAGACCGTACATCGTCCCGAAGGACGGTTTGGACGGGACGACCTCCCGGACCGGGGCTGCCGCGCGGGCAGCCACCTTGCGTGGCGAGCGCGGGGCCGGCTTGGCCTGCCGCACGCTCTTCACCTTGGCTTTGGAGGACGACGAGGCGGCCGCCTGCACCGATTGGATCGGCACGAGACTGGCGGTCAAGCCCGTCAGCAACATGACGCCGCTGAGCGCGGCACCAGACAGCAATGTCGCAATGGTCTTCAATCCAGTCCCCAGGTCAGTGGGCGCGAGTTTAGGGGATCGCTGAAAGACCGGCAAGATCAATGACTTAACGCAGGCTCTTAAAGTACCTGAATCCGTGCCATCCGACGCGGCCATGGGCGCCGCGTGCGCTGTCCTGTCAACCTTGGGCGGCGACCCGCTCCGTTTTGCTCTGCAACTTGTTCAGAGCGCTCAAATATGCTTTGGCGGAAGCGACCACGATATCGGGATCTGCCCCCACGCCGTTCACCACGCGCCCGGCATGTTGCAGGCGCACCGTGACTTCGCCTTGCGATTCTGTGCTGCCGCTGGTGATCGCACTGACCGAATACAGCAGCATTTCCGCCCCACTTTGCACCTTGCTCTCGATCGCCTTGAGCACCGCGTCCACCGGACCGTTGCCATCGCTTTCGGTGCGATGTTCGGTTTCTCCCTCGGCGAACACCACCTGCGCCTGGGGCCGCTCGCCGGTTTCCGAGCGCTGCGCCAGCGCGACCAGCCGGAAATGCTCCTGGACCTGGGTGACCGACTCGTCCATCACCAGCGCGATGATGTCCTCGTCGAAGATCTCGGACTTGCGGTCGGCGAGGTCCTTGAAGCGGACGAAGGCGGCATTGATCTCCGCCTCCGACTCCAGCACCACGCCCAGCTCCTGCAGCCGCTGCTTGAACGCGTTGCGTCCCGACAGCTTGCCCAGGACGATCTTGTTGGCGCTCCAGCCGACATCCTCGGCCCGCATGATCTCGTAGGTGTCGCGCGCCTTCAGCACGCCGTCCTGATGGATGCCGGAGGCGTGCGCGAAGGCATTCGCGCCGACCACCGCCTTGTTCGGCTGGATGACGAAGCCGGTGGTCTGCGACACCAGCTTGGACACCGGAACGATCTGCGACGGGTCCACCCGCACGTCCAGCCCGAAATAGTCGCGGCGGGTCTTCACCGCCATCACGACCTCTTCCAGCGAGCAGTTTCCGGCCCGTTCGCCCAGCCCGTTGATCGTGCACTCGATCTGGCGGGCGCCGCCGATTTTCACGCCGGCCAGCGAGTTCGCCACCGCCATGCCCAGGTCGTTGTGGCAGTGGACGCTCCAGATCGCCTGGTCCGAGTTCGGAACACGCTCGCGCAGCGTCTTGATGAACTGGCCGTAGAGCTCCGGAATCGCGTAGCCGACGGTGTCGGGAATGTTGATCGTGCGCGCGCCCTCGCGGATCACCGCCTCGACGACGCGGGCGAGGAACTCCGGATCGGAGCGGTAGCCGTCCTCCGGCGAGAACTCGATGTCGTCGGTCAGGTTGCGGCCGAAGCGCACGGCCTGGATCGCCTGCTCCAGCACCTGCTCGCGGGTCATGCGCAGCTTCTTCTCCATGTGGAGTTCGCTGGTCGCGATGAAGGTGTGGATGCGGGCGCGCGCCGCGCCTTTGAGCGCCTCGGCGGCGCGAGCGATGTCGCGATCGTTCGCGCGGGCCAGCGAGCAGACCGTGCTGTCGCGGATCGCGTCGGCGATCGCCTTGACCGCCTCGAAATCGCCCTGGCTCGCCGCCGCGAAGCCGGCCTCGATCACGTCCACCTTCAACCGCTCCAGCTGCCGCGCGATGCGCAGCTTCTCGTCCTTGGTCATGGACGCGCCGGGCGATTGCTCACCGTCGCGCAGGGTGGTGTCGAAGATGATCAGGTGGTCGGACATGAGGGGGCTTCCTTGCGGTGGCGGGCCGGGCCGCGGGCCGGAAAGCGGCCCGATCGGTGAGTTTAGGCGGCGATGCGGTCGGCCAGCTTCAGCACGCCGCGCTGCGACGCACGACGCAGGCCGGAAACGATCGCCTTCAGCGAGGCCGACGCGATGTTGCCGTCCATGCCGACGCCGAACAGCGTCGCCTCGCCCACGCGCAGTTCCAGGTAGGCCACCGCCTGCGCGTCGGCGCCGCTGCCCATCGCGTGCTCGTGATAGTCCAGCACCCGCACCTGGGTCTTCAGCAGCTTGTTCAGGCCCTCGACGAAGGCGTCGATCGGTCCCTTGCCCTGGCCGTCGATCTTGACCATGCGCACGCACAGGTCGGCCTGCGCCTGGACACGGGTCTGGCCGTCCTCGGCGGTGTCGATCTGCGGGTGCAGCAAGGGCGCCTGCTTCACGCCGTATTCGCGGTCGAAGATGCGCCACAGGTCGGCCGCGCCCAGCTCCTTGCCGTTCGTGTCCATCACGCCCTGGACGATCTGGCTGAACTCGATCTGCAGGCGCCGCGGCAGCTCGATGCCGTACTCCGCCTCGAGCAGGTAGGAGATGCCACCCTTGCCCGACTGGCTGTTGACGCGGATCACCGCCTCATAGCTGCGGCCCAGATCCTTCGGGTCGAGCGGCAGGTACGGGATCTCCCAGATGTCGCCCTCCTTGCGGGCGGCGAAGGCCTTCTTGATCGCGTCCTGGTGCGAGCCCGAGAAAGAGGTGTAGACCAGCTCGCCGACGTACGGATGGCGCGGATGCACGGGCAGCTGGTTGCAATGCTCGACGCAGCGGCGGATCTCGTCGATGTCGGAGAAGTCCAGTTCCGGATGCACGCCCTGCGTGTACAGGTTGAGTGCGACGTTCACCAGGTCCAGGTTGCCGGTGCGCTCGCCGTTGCCGAAGAGGCAACCCTCCACGCGGTCCGCGCCGGCCATGATCGCGAGTTCGGCGGCCGCCGTGCCGGTTCCGCGGTCGTTGTGAGGATGCACCGAGAGGATCACCGAATCGCGCCGCTCGATGTGCCGGCCCATCCACTCGATCATGTCGGCGTAGATGTTGGGCGTGGAATGCTCGACCGTGGTCGGCAGGTTGAGGATGATCTTGCGCTCGGGCGTCGCGCCCCACGCGTCGGAGACGGCGTCGACGACGCGCTTGGAGAAGCTCAGCTCGGTGCCCGAGAACATCTCCGGCGAGTACTCGAAGCGGAAGTCGGTGCCGGTCTGGGCGGCCTGGCGATCCGCCATTTCCCGGATCATCCGCGTGTGGGTGACGGCCAGGTCGACGATCTCGTCCTCGTTCATGTTCAGCACCACGCGGCGCATCACCGGCGCGACCGCGTTGTACAGGTGCACGATCACCCGCTTGGCGCCGACCAGCGATTCGAAGGTGCGCGCGATCAGCGGCTGGCGGGCCTGCGTCAGCACCTGGATGGTCACGTCGTCAGGGATGTGCCCTTCCTCGATCAACTGACGCACGAAGTCGAAATCGGTCTGCGACGCGGACGGGAAACCGACCTCGATCTCCTTGAAGCCGATCTTCACCAGCATCTGGAACATGCGCAGCTTGCGCTCGGGGTCCATCGGCTCGATCAGGGCCTGGTTGCCGTCGCGCAGGTCGGTGCTCAGCCACAGCGGCGCCTTCGTGATCTGCACGTCGGGCCAGCGGCGGTCCGGGAGGGCGATGGGGGCGAAAGCGCGGTACTTGGTCTGCGGTTGCTTGAGCATGAGAGCGTTCCTGGTGGGTTCAGGGGCGCAACTCGCAGACTCTCCAGAAACAGGAACGGCCCGTTGCGAGTTGCATTCGGGCCGTTGATCTGGGAAGAGCGTCTGGATGGACGGACGTGCGCGATCTAGCGAACCCGAAGGTCAGCTCGTAGTAGCAGCGTAATGCTGGCGGTTTCGCGGAAGAACGTCATAGCGGTTGAATATAGAGGCGCGGCATCCAGCCCGTCAACGCCGCCGGGCGAATACCCGGCCGGCGAGCGTTCGCTATCGGTGAAGCCCTGCTTCATCCGGCTCATCGGTCGACATCGCGATGACGCTGGCCGGCTTGCCCTTGGCGCGCCGGACCGCATAGACGATGTAGCCCGAGATGCCGTACGCGCAGAAAACGCCGAACAGCACGCGCGGCGGGTCGATGTTGATCGCCGCGATGGCCAGCATGATGACGACCAGGACGATGAACGGCACCGAACGCTTGAAGGTGATGTCCTTGAAGCTGTAGAACGGCGCGTTGGTCACCATCGTCAGGCCCGCGTAGAGCGTGAAGCCGAAAGCCAGCCACGCCAGCGCGGGATCGCGGTGGATGTCCTTGTAGCCGGCGCTGTCGAGCGCCCAGATCAGGCTCATCACCAGCGCGGCCGCGGCCGGGCTGGGCACGCCCTGGAAGAAGCGCCGGTCCACGACGCCGATGTTGGTGTTGAAGCGCGCCAGACGCAGCGCGGCGCCGGCGATGTAGACGAAGGCGGCGAACCAGCCCCACTTGCCCAGGCCCTGCAGCGCCCAGGAATACATGATCAGTGCCGGCGCCGCGCCGAACGAGACCATGTCGGACAGCGAGTCCATCTGCTCGCCGAAGGTGCTCTGCGTGTTGGTCATGCGCGCGACGCGTCCGTCCAGGCTGTCGAGCACCATCGCCGCGAAGATCCCGTAGACCGACTGCTCGAAGCGGCCACCGATGCCCATCACGATCGCGTAGAAGCCGCTGAACAGCGCCGCCAGCGTGAAAAGGTTGGGCAGCAGGTAGATGCCCTTGTGGCGCGGGCGCTGCGGGACGTCGAGGCCATCGGCCTCGTCCTCGTCGAGCAGGTCCACGCTCTTGTTCTGACTTGGATTCATGGGGCGGGAGGATAACCCAGCGCATCAATGGAAAAGGCCGCGCGGTGCGACCCGCGCGGCCTTCTGGACTGATCTGACGCGATCTGCGTGGATCAGTTCTTGGACTTGTCGACCAGCTTGTTGGCCTTGATCCACGGCATCATCGCGCGCAGCTGTTCGCCGACCTGCTCGATCGGGTGCTCGGCGGTCAAGCGGCGGCGGCTGATCAGCGTCGGCGCGCCGGCCTTGTTCTCCAGGATGAAGGACTTGGCGTACTCGCCGGTCTGGATGTCCTTCAGGCACTGGCGCATCGCGTCCTTCGTCGCCGACGTCACCACGCGCGGGCCGGTCACGTACTCGCCATACTCCGCGTTGTTGGAGATCGAGTAGTTCATGTTGGCGATGCCGCCTTCATAGATCAGGTCGACGATCAGCTTGAGTTCGTGCAGGCACTCGAAATAGGCCATTTCCGGCGCGTAACCGGCTTCGGTCAGCGTCTCGAAACCCGCCTTGATCAGTTCGACGGCGCCGCCGCACAGCACGGCCTGCTCGCCGAACAAGTCGGTCTCGGTCTCTTCGCGGAACGAGGTCTGGATGATGCCGGCCTTGCCGCCACCGTTCGCGGCCGCGTAGCTCAGGGCCAGGTCACGCGCCTTGCCGGTCTTGTCGGCGTAGACGGCGATCAGGTGGGGCACGCCGCCGCCCTGCTTGTAGGTGTTGCGCACGGTGTGGCCCGGAGCCTTCGGGGCGACCATCCACACGTCCAGGTCCTCGCGCGGCTGCACCTGGCCGTAGTGGACGTTGAAACCGTGCGCGAAGGCCAGCGACGCGCCCTGCTTGATGTTGGGCTCGACTTCGTTCTTGTAGACGTCGGCGATCTGCTCGTCGGGCAGCAGGATCATGACCACGTCGGCGGCCTTCACCGCGTCGGCGATCTCGGCGACCCTCAGGCCGGCGCCTTCCGCCTTGGCCCAGGACGCGCCGGAACGGCGCAGCCCCACGGTGACCTTCACGCCGCTCTCGTTGAGGTTCTGGGCATGGGCGTGGCCTTGTGAGCCATAGCCGATGATGGTGACGTTCTTGCCCTTGATGAGGCTGAGGTCGGCGTCCTTGTCGTAATACACGTTCATGGTGGTCTCTCCGGGGAAAACAGGTCAGGGGTTGTTCGGTGAAGGATGTTCAGTGGTCGCGGCGCTCAGACGCGCAGGATGCGCTCGCCGCGGCCGATGCCGCTGGTGCCGGTGCGCACCGTCTCGAGGATCGCGCTGCGGTCGATCGCGTCGATGAAGGCGTCGAGCTTGCCGGCGTCGCCGGTCAGCTCGATCGTGTAGGTCTTCTCGGTGACGTCGATGACATGGCCGCGGAAGATGTCGGAGGTGCGCTTGAGCTCCTCTCGCTCCTTGCCGACGGCGCGCACCTTGATCAGCATGAGCTCGCGTTCGATGTAGCGGCCCTCGGTCAGGTCGACGACCTTGACGACCTCGATCAGCCGGTTCAGGTGCTTGGTGATCTGCTCGATCACGTCGTCGCTGCCGCTGGTGACAATGGTCATCCGGGACAGCGACGGGTCTTCCGTCGGCGCCACGGTCAGGCTCTCGATGTTGTAGCCCCGGGCGGAGAACAGCGCAACGACGCGCGACAGCGCCCCCGGCTCGTTCTCGATGAGCAAAGCAATGATGTGTTTCATGGAATCTCGTCCTTCGCGCTCTTCAGGCCGCCGGCGGTAACCGGTCAGCCCTTGGCCACGCTCTTCGATCTAGGAATCAGGCCGGTTCGCTCCGAGCGCTTCAAGCCGTCCGCCGCCGGTCGCGAGGCGCGCGGTAACGCGCGTCACGCCGGACGGCTTCAGGCCGTCAACGGTCTCAGAGGTCCTCGGACCCCAGCAGCATCTCGGAGATGCCCTTGCCCGCCTGCACCATCGGCCAGACGTTCTCGGTCGGGTCGGTGCGCACGTCGATGAAGACGGTGCGGTCCTTCAGGCGCATCGCCTCCCGCAACGCAGGCTCCACGTCCGAAGGTTTCTCCACCAACAGGCCGACGTGCCCGTAGGCCTCGGCCAGCTTGACGAAGTCCGGCAGCGCATCCATGTAGCTGTGCGAGTAGCGCTTGCCGTAGTCCAGCTCCTGCCACTGCCGCACCATGCCGAGGTAGCGGTTGTTCAGCGAGACCACCTTCACAGGCGTCTTGTACTGCTGACAGGTGGACAGCTCCTGGATGTTCATCTGGATGCTGCCTTCGCCGGTGATGCAGAACACATCCGACTCCGGCTTCGCCAGCTTGATGCCCATCGCGTACGGCAGGCCGACACCCATCGTGCCCAGGCCGCCGGAATTGATCCAGCGGCGCGGCTCGTTGAAACGCAGGAATTGCGCGGCCCACATCTGGTGCTGGCCGACGTCCGACGTGAAGTAGGCGTCGCGGTCGCGGGTCAGGTTCCACAAGGTCTCAAGGACGTACTGCGGCTTGATGACTTCGCTGGACTGCTTGTAGGCCAGGCAGTCGCGCTTGCGCCAGTCGTTGATCTGACTCCACCAGGCATTGATCGCCTCGGCGTCAGGTCTTGCCTGTGCTTCCCTGATCTGCGCGATCAGCTCCTGCAGCACGTCCTTGACGTCGCCGACGATCGGGATGTCCACGCGCACGCGCTTGGAGATCGACGACGGATCGATGTCGACATGGATGATCTTGCGATCGACCGACGAGAAATGCTTCGGGTTGCCGATCACGCGGTCATCGAAGCGCGCACCGACGGCCAGCAGCACGTCGCAGTGCTGCATCGTCATGTTGGCTTCGTAGGTCCCGTGCATGCCGAGCATGCCCAGGAAACGCGGATCGCTGCCGGGCATGGCGCCCAGCCCCATCAGCGTGTTCGTGCAGGGGTAACCCAGCAGTTCGACCAGTTGGCGCAGTTCCGCCGTGGCCTCGCCCAGGATGACGCCGCCGCCGGTGTAGATGTAGGGCCGCTTGGCGCCCATCAGCAGCTGGACCGCCTTGCGGATCTGGCCGCTGTGGCCCTTCTTCACCGGGTTGTAGGAGCGCATCTCGACGCGCTCCGGGTAGTGGAACGCGGTGCGGTTGAGCGACACGTCCTTCGGGATGTCCACCACGACCGGGCCGGGACGGCCGGTGCGCGCGATGTGGAAGGCCTTCTTCAACGTCGTCGCGAGGTCACGCACGTCCTTGACCAGGAAGTTGTGCTTGACGATCGGACGCGTGATGCCGACGGTGTCGCATTCCTGGAAGGCGTCGAGGCCGATGGCGGGCGTCGGGACCTGTCCGGTGATGATCACCATCGGGATCGAGTCCATGTACGCCGTCGCGATGCCGGTGATCGCATTCGTGACGCCCGGACCCGAGGTCACCAGCGCGACGCCGACTTCGCCAGTGGCCCGGGCATAGCCGTCGGCGGCATGGACGGCGGCCTGCTCATGGCGTACCAGCACATGCTGGATGGCGTCCTGCTTGTAGAGCGCGTCGTAGATGTAGAGGACGGCGCCGCCTGGATAGCCCCAGAGGAACTTCACGCCTTCGGCCTGAAGACTCTGAACCAGGATTTCGGAGCCATTCAGTTCCTGACCGGAACTGACGGAATGGGGGTGCGGTTGTGAGCGAGCTTCCGTGATCGCTGCACGTTTGATGTCCGCGGCAGACATGTCCATATGTCGAACCTCTGAGTTTTTTCTCTGACGAAAAACCATCGGTGTCTCTCCTCTCGCTCTTGTGAAGCGGACTTGAAACGTCGCGTCAAAAACAGGGGCGCCCCGGTTGGGCGGCCTACTTGAGACAGAAAATGCGGTGTGCGAGCCGCTGATTATGCACGCAAACCCGCAGAGGTTCGGAACCGATGGCGGTCTGTAGCGCTGATGCGATAATCCGCGCCGTTTTGCCCGCCAGACCGCCCTCCGCCAGACCGCCCTCAGCTAGATCGCCTTCGATGGCGCCAGCCCTTGGCCACAGACAAAGAACTCAACGACTTTCTCAAGACCGCCGATCGACGCGCCTTTAAGCGCACGGTCTACATGGTGCGAGACGAGGACGCCGCCCTGGACATCGTCCAGGACGCCATGATCCGGTTGGCCGAGAAGTATTTCGACCGTCCGGCGGCGGAGCTGCCGCTGCTGTTCCAGCGCATCCTGTCCAACGCGACGATGGACTGGTTCCGGCGGCAGAAGGTGCGCAACGCGCTCTTCAGCAACCTGTCCGACTTCGAAGGCGCCGATCCCGGCGACGACTTCGACCTGCTGGAATCGCTGGAGACGCGGGAAGGATCGATGGGGGCGCTGTCGGCCGCGGACGAGGTGTCGCGCGTCCAGGTGCTGGCCGCCATCGAAGAGGAAGTGGCCGCTTTGCCGGCCCGTCAACGGGAAGCCTTCCTGCTGCGTTACTGGGAGGAACTCGACGTCGCCGAAACGGCAGCGGTCATGGGTTGCTCGGAGGGCAGCGTGAAGACACACTGCTCCCGCGCCGTGCATGCGCTGGCCAAAACGCTGAAAGCCAAGGGAATCTCGCTATGAAGAAGAACACGCCAGGAACGCCGCTGCCGCTGGAGGCGGATGCGCGCGTGACCCGTTTCGGCCTTCGGGTGGCCGCGGGACTGACCGAGCAGAGCGAGACCCTCTCCGGCGACATCCAGGAACGGCTGCGCTTCGCGCGTGAGCAGGCGCTCGCCAAGGCGATGGCCGCGCGCGCCGCGGCGCCCGCGCAGACCGCGTCCGACGCTCGTCAGGTCGGCGGCGGCACCCTGGCACTGGGCGGCGGCGAGAAGACCCCGCGCTGGAGAAAGGCCGCCACGCTGCTGCCGCTGGCGCTGCTGCTGGGTGGCCTGCTGCTGATCCAGCACAGCC
>SEFA01000173.1 GCA_004210455.1 Rubrivivax sp.
CTACCACGACCGGTGCCGTCGGGAGCGCCGACGCCGCGGTCGACTGGCTCGAACTCCGCGTCAACGAGCACAAGGGGTCGCTCTTCCACGGGCGCGGACCCGACGGAATGGTGCTCGTCGCCGCCGCGGAGCACGCACCCGGCCTGCTGGAGCAGTTCGCGGATCTCTTCGACGCCGCGGTGGGCGCCTCGCAGCCCGTCGCCTATGGCGGGTTCGGCGACGCGCACGCACAGGCCGTCACCGCCCTGCGGCGCGGGCATGCCGGTGAAGTGACGACGTTCGACCAGGTCACCGCTCGCGGCGTGCTCGGCGAGCTCGACACGGCATCGGCCCGCGCCCTCGCCGAAGCCCAGCTCGCGCCCCTTCGCGAACACGACGACGCGAACGGCACGCACCTGCTCACGACGGTGCGCACCTGGCTGGAGCACGATGCCCGCATCGACGCGGCCGCCGACGCGCTCGGCATCCACCGCCACACCGTGCGCTCCCGCGTCGCGCACGCGCAGGCGCTGCTGGGCGTGGACCTGTCGTCGTTCCCCGCCCGCGCCGAGCTGTGGGCAGCCCTCATCGCCACCGGCGGGTGACGACGCGGCCGCCCGCCATTCGTTCAAGGGCGCTTTAAAGCTTAGGTTTGCATGACGGTTGCGTGTATGCCAGGGTCGAGGCGACAAAGGGAGTGTTGTGTCGTCTCGAATTCGTAGAAAGCTGTCCCTCGTCCTCGTCGCCGTCCTGGTGGGCGCCGGCGCGGTCAGCGCAGCGCCGGCGGGCGCCGCGGAGGTTCCTCCCGCGCGCTTTGTCGACGGGGCCATGCACGTCGGCGGACTGTCGCGTTCATCTGCGATTCGGGCGTGGAGCGACGGACGGCGAAACTCGATCGGCGTTTTCGTCGAGGAAACGCAGAGCGTCTCGCAGGGCAGTCCAGCCACGCATGGTCAACTCATGCGACTCTCTACGGCAACCCCTCTTTCCATGGTCGCGACGGCGAAGGTCAAGCAGAAGACCATCAAGAAGACCCGCGTGATCAGGTCGTGGGCGGGGATCGAATGCGCCGGCTCACAGTGACCAAGACATTCCTCTATGACGGCAAACGAGTCTGGAAGGATCTGGTCACCGTCAAGCCCTGGGCGAACGCGTGGCAGGGCTGGCAGTACGAAGGCGTCACATACCAGTCCGACCAGTACGGAGCGATGGGAGGCGTGGCCAACCGCAAGCACTTGAGCGAACGCCATGCGAAGTTCTCGGACGCATGGGGAACTCCGACGCAGATCGCTATCAACCAGGAGGGTCGCTACGACGGAGGCACGTCACAGTCGGGGAGGATCATCTGATGGCGCGGGCAACCAACCTCACTGATGCAAGCTCGCCGGTACGCAGCGCCCGCGCCCGGCTTCTCTTCGTCGCCTGGGCACTGTCCGTCGTGATCATCGTGTCCGCGCGTACGCCTGCCTACTGGATCGTGGCGCCCTGCGTTCTCGCGTCCGTCATCTCTTATCGAATCGGCCCAGCAAAGATGTGGGCGCTGTACGCAGGCGCAGCGTGCGCAGTCGCGCTGGCATTCGTCTGGACGAGTGCGCTCTTCACTTACTCACTCGACCCGGCCAGCCACTGACATCCACTCGGGCAGCGTAGGAAGTATCGCGCACGCAGCATCTTTCGAAGACGCCGCGGACGTCGACCATATCGTCGCGATCGTGGCGGCGATCCAGCGCGGCGGCGCCTCGGAGTTCCACCTCACCCCTTCCGGCATTGCTTACGCCGGACACACCATGCACGGTGACGACTTCGAGCACACCACCGCCGACCTCGGCGCGCGCGACCTGCTGGGCCTGCCCGTCTGACCGCTGAGGCCGGAGTCAGGCGGGGGCGTGGGTCTGCAG
>SEFA01000064.1 GCA_004210455.1 Rubrivivax sp.
GCGGGTCTTCTTGGGCAGCGGGTCAAAACCAAGCGAGCTTTGATTCATGCCCTCATCGTCGCTGACCGACGATCAAATCGCCAGTCGGGGTGACGAGGGGTTTTGCAGACTGTCCCTAAGGGAATGGATCTGAGCAACGTCTCTCATCAGCAACTCACGGCCATTGAAGAATCAATCAACGCACGACCACGTAAGATTCTGAATTGGCATACGCCCCAGGAAGTCTTCTCAATGTTGACTCTGTACCTCGTCAGAGGTGTTGCACTTGAAGCTTGAAACCGCCCACCCCTGCGGCCAAGGCACGCTCTCTGCGACCGAGTGGCGCAGTCTCGGTGCGACCTTGATTTCTCCGGTGGCCATTGCCTCGGAGATCGCGTGAGAGAACTCCCAGAAGAACAGAAACCCGATCGCCAGAAGGATGGCGTCGAGCGGCCACAGGTACAGGGTTCTGCTTCTCTGCTCTCTGATCCCTTCGAGCGAGAGCGTCTCCGGCAAGTGATCTAGCGAGGCCACCTGTCCATCGTCCCGGTGAGGCGTCTTCTCTTGATCTTTCATTGGCTTTTCGTAGGCGGCTTTGCCGGAGCGTTTCCCTTGAATCGAACAATGACCGGACCGCTGGTCTTGAATTGATTGCCAAGGGCGTATGGAGTGACTGGAGCGGACGCTGCGTCGTCTTTCCGCACGGCCGAGAAGAGAACGACAGTGGCGCCCGCCCATGCATGTGGGGCGCCCGGACGCAGCGTCGGTTCGATGAGTTCAGCAAGCCGTCGCGTCTGCTGCTCGGCAGCAGGCAAAGTGGGACCGAGCACCACCACGCTCAAGCAACTCGGCTGGGGAACACGCGGCTCGGCCGCTGTGCATGCTCGCGAATAGGTGGGCAGTGCGAACAGCTCGACAGGAGCGGCGCTGGAAGGGTCCGAAGGCTCGATCAGGGCCGGATGCATGGCCTCGATCAAGCGGGCCGTCCTCTGCTTCTGCTCCGAGTTGTCCGCATGCAGATTGCAAGCGACGACCGCGAAAGCGCAGACGATCGATGCCGACAAGGATGCAGCTCGACGAAAGGCTTGCATTCGTTCCCTCCCTTCAATCATGTGATTCGGACTCCAACGGACGCGACTCCGCGCGGCCCGCGGACGCATCCACGGGCCGCGCGTTCATCGCTCCTCAGCGTGCCGACACGGCGAACTGGTCGCGGAACTCACCCGTGTACAGGGGCAGCGACGCGTTCGTCGCCGTCCCCGACGAGCCGCTGAAGGACGCCATCGCCTCGATCAGCGCATCGGCCTGACGCGTCACCGTCTGGTCGAATCCGGTGCTGTCAGTGCCGGTGTGAATCAGCCATTCCTGGTAGGTCCCGAAGAGCTCGCGATCGGCGCTGGTCTTCACCATCGCGGTCTTCGCCCCGGCCGCCTGTCCGGCCGCCGTATTCACCTGCGCGTTGGTCATCACCGTGCCGTCCGCGTAGACCACGCGTTCGATGTGGTTGGCCGCCCCCAGGTACCAGTCCTTGACCACCACCTTGTCCGTCGTGGTGCCCGTGAACGTGATCTCCAGGTTGTTGCTGACCTTCTTGAACGTCGTCCCGCTGCGCGTGATGTTGGCGCCGAAGCTCAACTGGTCCAGCACGCCCGAGGTCGAGTCGCTGTCCTGGATGGTGTCGGTGCCGTCGCCCTTGTTGTAGACGTAGACGTCCGCACCGGCCCCGCCGACCAGCGAGTCGTTGCCCAGGCCGCCTTGCAGCGTGTCGTTGCCCGCCGCGCCGGTCAACGTGTTGGCTCCGGCGTTGCCGGTCAGCGCGTTGTTCGACGCATTGCCCGTTCCGGAAGTCGCCGTTCCCGTAAGCATGAGGTGCTCCAGGTTGCTCGACAGCGTCCAGTTCACCGAGGACTGCACCGTGTCGATGCCCTCGTTGGCGAGTTCGTTGACCACGTCGCTGGTGGCGCCGACGACGAACACATCGTCGCCGGTCCCGCCGTTCATCGTGTCGTTGCCCGCACCACCGTCCAGCGTGTCGTTGCCGGCGCCCCCGCTCAAGGTGTTGTTGGCCGCGTTGCCGGTGATCATGTTGTTCAACGCGTTGCCCGTGCCGCTCGTCGCACCGGTGGCCAGCGTCAACTGCTCCACATTGGGCGACAAGGTGAGAGAGACGCTGCTGATGACCAGATCGATGCCCTCGCCCGCCAGTTCCGCCACCACGTCGCCGGTGGCCCCCACGATGTAGACGTCGTCGCCGACGCCGCCTTGCAGGGTGTCGTTGCCAGCGCCGCCGTCCAGTCGGTTGTTCCCGGCATTGCCCTTGATGAGGTTGGCCTTGCCGTTGCCAGTCGCATCGATCGCATTCACCCCTGTCAAGGTTAGATGCTCGATCTCGTCGCCCAGTGTCCAGCTGATCGAGGATTCGACCGTGTCGGTGCCTCCTCCCTCCTCCTCATACACGAAGTCCAGCACATGATCGACCACGTAGGTGTCGTTGCCATTCCATCCCGACATGTCGTCCGCGCCGCCCTTGCCGTCGAGACGATTGTTCCCATCACCGCCCGACAAGGTATTGTCCAGATCGTTGCCGATAGCTTGAAGCTCGCCCGAGCCAACAACCTGCAGCCTTTCGACATTTTCCCCAAGGGTGAAATCCACCGTGGATTGGACAAGGTCGGATCCTTGATCGACGCCCTCGATGACCTGATCGCCGATGTCGTCCACGAAGTAGATGTCGTCGCCGCCAGCGCCGATCATCTGGTCTGCGCCGGCCTCGCCGTACATCCAGTCCCGGTCGCCGCTTCCGCGCAGGGTATCGTTGCCGGCCCCGCCATGGAAGAGCCACATGCCCGAGCCGAAACCGACCAGCTCGTCATCGCCGTCCGTGCCTACGAGCGTGCGTTTGGTCGCCAGGATAATCTTCGCGCGGTCCCAGACGGTCCCGTCGCCGAACTCGATGAACTCGATAGGGGAGCGGTAGGCCTCGATCTCACTGTTCTGGTGGAACTGCTTGATCAGCAGCGACTCGCCGGTATCGCGGATGGTCAGCACGATGGCGCTGAGCGAGCGGGTCTCGATGTCGTAGTACTCGCTGAAATCGATGTCGTCGGGCGTGATGCTGGCGCCGAGCCGCACACGGCTCGAGTCGCCCGGCGCATGGCCGCTGTTGTTGTAGTCGACCTGGAGAACGTCCTGGCCATAGCCGCGATCGAAGACATAGATGTTGCTTCCAAACGATCCGACCAGGACATCATCGCCCGCGCCGCCGTCGAGGAGATCATCGCCATCTCCATCCTGGAGTGAATTCCCTCCCCCATGGAGTGTGTCATTGCCAGTGCCGCCAATCAGGGTATCGGATCCCGTCCAGCCGAACAGCACATCGTCACCGCCGTCGCCATGGATGATGTCATCCCCCGCCCCCCCGCGGATGACCTCGCCGTCGGAGAGACCGGCGAACAGCCGTTCCGTCATCTGCTGCTGCGTCCAGACAGAGCCGTCGCTGAACCGCACCGTGTCGATCAAAAAGCCTCCCGCATCCGCGTGGGCCTCGATCGAGATGCGGTCGTCGGTGCCCCGGATCCACAGGTCCAAGTAGCCTGCCGAGACCGACTGATCGTCGCTGCCGGAAAATGACTGCCGGACTTCGATGTCCTCCGGTCGAATGCCGTCGCCAAGCTGGATGGTCACCGTCTCGGCGAAGGTGGGAATGGAGCGCGAGATCGTGTCGTGACCGTCGCCACGACCGAAGCTGTAAGTGTCTGCACCGCCCCCATAGATGATCGTGTCGTCACCCTTGCCGCCGGCGATGAGGTTGGCGCCCCCGCCCCCGTTGAGGTAGTCGTCGCCGCTTCCGCCGTACATCGTGTCGTTGCCCGCACCGCCCTCGATCTGATCCTGGTCGTCCCCGCCGTGGATGCGATCGTTGCCAGCGCCGCCATCGAGCCAGTTGGAGCCCGATCCACCGTATAGCGTGTCGTTGCCCGCGTTTCCGAACAAGGTGTCGTTGCCGGCGCCTCCGGACAGGATGTCGTGGCCGAGACTACCGTCGTTCCAGTCGTTTCCGGCCCCGCCCAGAAGGACGTCCTCGCGCAGGCCACCGGTCAGGCGGTCTCCGATGCGGACCTTGCGAGCGTCGAGCAACTCGAAGACCGGCGAACCGTCGGGAAGCTCGGCGATCCAGGATCCCAGCAGGTCATAGGCGTTGAAGCCGACTCGCTGAAGGGTTTCCTCACCGAACTTTGCCAGGTCCAGCAGGTCAGAGAAGGCCTTCAAGGGGTCCGCGTCGCGGGCATCGTTGAGGTGGGCGATCAATGGGGCGACCCCATACTGGACGCCATGCGCATCGATCGTGATATCGATGTACGACAGGTGTTCGTGAGCGGACGTCTGGAAGTTGATCGCGCCGACCAAGTGCGTCCGGAGGTCCTCCCAAGCTTCGAGAATCGGATTGCCCGGCACGAACGAGGGCCATTGCCTCACCATGAATCCTCCTCCCGCGTCATTTACCCAGCTCGCCAGCAGGTTGGTGCCGTAGAAGCGTTCGAGTGCGGTGACTTTCGCGTACTGATCCGGGAACTGCCGGGCCCAGACCTCGATCGCGGTCGCGCCGGGAACATCTGGCCATTTGGCGATGGAGCGGTTGGTGTGGATGCTGGTGATTTGCGTGCTGGTTTCCGCCCACGCGGCGATCACGTCGTCGATCCGGAGCATCTGGTCCTGCAGAGTGGTCGCGGCCAGAAACGTGGTGATCGCCGCGGCCAGCGCGGCACCTTCCGGCGTATCGAGGCTGGCAGCTTCGGCCAGGTCGCGAAGGGTGCCCGATCCATGCACGACGGGCAGCGTCTTGGCGAAGTCGGTGAGTTCGATGTCGCCGGCGGGAGCTTCCGGCGTAAAAATACGGCGCGCGTTGTCCGTGGTGAAGTTGACCGAGGCGACCTGGAAGACTCTACCATTCGTGCGTACGCCGCCGCCGATGCGGTCGATGACATTGCCCGCCCTGACCTCGCCCGACACGGAGGCGCTCAGACCGATGCTGGCAATGCCTTGTGAGGTCAATGTCGCCAGTTCGCCGGCGTCCACCTCCCCATCCTGGTCCACATCGCGCCAGACCTTCAGTTCCGCAAAGGCTGCATCGGCATGATCGAAGACACCATCATCGTTCGTGTCGAGGTCCTGAAGCGCGTCGAAGCCGTCGATTGCCGAAGAGCCATCCTCCTTGCGGGTGTCGACCCCGAACAATTCACGACCGCTGTCGATCAGTCCGTTCCCGTCAATATCGCGCACCAGCAGGCCGTCGTCCGCGCCCGCCCAGCCGGTGCTGGTGCGGATGCCGTCGGCATCGTGGTCGAAAAAGATCCGGCCGGTCTCAGCGGAGAGTTCGATGCCGTCGCCATCCAGGTCGAGCACCAGCGGGTCGCGTCGAAAAAGCTCGGGCGGCTGCGGCGGTGTCACGCCTGGCCACGGCAAGCCGGTGAACGGATCGCCGCCCGGCGCCGGCGGATTGAAAGCCTCGGGAAAGCGATTGGGCAAGAAGTTGATCGTGCTGTTGGGAATGGGGACACCCATTTCCTTCAAGCCTTCACGCACCCATGTGCTGCAGTTGAAGCTGTCCTTCTCATTCCCGCCCATCGGAGCGTACTCGTAGCCTTCCGAGTTCGTGAGCTGCATGAAGTCGACGAGCTTCTCGTATTGGGCGGCGGAGATGTCGATCTGCTCGCTCGTGAAATCGGAGCCGAAGCCGTCGTCCACATTCGCCTGGATCTCTCCGGGCTTTCCACCATACAGGCCATCGCTTTGAGGTTCGAAGCCGGTGATAAGAATGCGTTGTCCGGCGTCGTTATATACCTCCATCCAGACGTGCCCGGGGTATCCGGCCTCCGGCACCGAGATGTTGGGATCCCCGCTGATGGAGCCGTATCTAACCTTGACGACAACTTTCATGTTTTTTCCTTGAATCGAACAATGACCGGACCAGTGGTCTTGAATTGATGGGCAAGGGAGTGAGGAGTGACGGGATCCGATGCTGCGGAGTCCTTACGCACGGCCGAGAAGAGGACGACAGTGGCGCCCGCCCAAGAATGAGCAGAACCCGGACGCAGGGTCGGTTCGATGAGTTCAGCAAGGCGTCGCGTCTGCTGCTCGGCGACAGGCAAAGTGGGGCCGAGCACAACGACGCTTAAGCAACTCGGCTGCGGAACTCGCGGTTCGGCCGCTGAGCATGCTCGCGAATAGGTTGGCAATCCGAACAGCTCCACAGAAGCGGCGCCGGAAGGGTCTAAAGGCACGACCAAAGCCGGACGCATGGCCTCGACCAAATGGGCCGTCTTCTGCTTCTGCTCCGAGTTTTCGCCATGCAGATTGCATGCGACGACTGCGCAAGCGCAGGCAATGGACGCAAACAAAGTTGAGGTTCCATAAGAAGTCATTTTTCGCTCCCTGTCATTTCATTAGAGAAGACTGTAAAAAAATGCCTGGTGGTTGTAGCGCAAGAGTCGTTGCCGCGACGCTCCTATCAATCGAAGGCGTTCTGCCGCGGTCAATTCGATGATGCCCGCAACGCGCGTTCCAAGGTTTGCCTGATCGAACATTCCGACTAATACGCCGCTGACCCCGTCCTCAATCACCTCCCGCACCGGCGCCGTATCCGACCCGACCACGACGCACCCCGTCGCCATCGCTTCCAGCATCGACCAGCTCAGCACGAACGGATAGGTCAGGTACACATGCGCCGCTGACAGCTGCAGCACGCGCTTGTAGTCCGCATAGGGCACCTTGCCGAGGAAGTGCGTGCGCGTCGGATCGAGCCGGCCGCCGACCTCTTCCAGCATCACCTGGCGCCAGGTCTTGCCTCCCGCTGGTGCCTTGCCGTAGCTCACCTCGTCGCCGCCCACAATCACCGTGTGGCAGGTCTTGTGTTCTCTCTGTATGGCCGGCAGCGCCCGCATGAACTGATGGAAGCCGCGATACGGCTCCAGGTTGCGCGCGATATACGTGATCACCGGATCGCCCGCCTTCAGCGCCGCGCCGTTGGGCATCGTCATCCGCGCCTCGGGATCGGGCTTCAGGCCGTCGAGATCGATCCCCTCGTGCGCCACGGTGATCTTGTCGAGGTAGGCCTTCGGGTGCTGCGCCTTCTGCCAATGCGTCGGGCTGATCGCCGCGTCGCAGTTCTCCAGGTTCAGCAGGTGCAGCGCATTCCAAGCGCGGATGCGCGCGCGGTCGTCGAAGGTCACGGGGAACTCGGGATCGAAACCGATGTCCGCCCCCTTCCAGTCCGGATCAAGCCCGTTGCCGCTGGCCGGCGCGTTGTAGAACCACTCGCAGAAGTGCACGAGCCGCGCGTCGGGGAACACGTCCTTCGCATTGAGCGTCTCGCCCCAGCCCGGATGCGCCAGGATCACGTCGGGCACGAAGCCCTTCGCCTTGAGCTTCAGCAGCACGCGTGCAACCGCCTGACCGTGCAGCACCGCCTCCTCCATCCGACGCAGGTAGTGGTGCTGGTCCTTGCCCACGCCCCGATGCGGCTTGTAGCGGATCAGCGTGAGCCGGCCGCTGCGTTCGAGCTCGGGCATCCCCGGCGCCGTGTCCCGGCCGATGCCGACCACCTGCCAGCCCGGCCGCTCCGACCACGCCTTGGCCACATGCCGGAACTGCCCCGGAAAGTTCTGATGAATGATCAGCACGCGCATCACCGCTCCCTCATGCTTTCATCCACATGCTGCTTCACCGGATCAAACAGATACCGGATCACGCGGCGTTGCGAGGTCTTGATCTCTGCCGTGACATTCATGCCTGGAGCCAGGCGTACCTGCTTCCCATCCACATCGATCACGCCCTTCCCCAGCACCAGCGTCACCGGAAAGATCGCCCCACGCTTCTCGTCGTTGACCGCATCCGCGCTCACGCTTTTCACCGTCGCTGCCACCGTGCCATAGCGCGTATACGGGAAGGTCTCGAGCTTGATCTCCGCCTCCTGCCCGGCGCGCACGAAGCCGATGTCCTTGTTCTCGAGCACGACCTCCGCAGTCACCTCAGCCTCATTCGGCACCAGCACTAGCAGCACCTGCGCCTCGGTCACCACGCCACCCGCCGTGTGCACCGCGAGTTGCTGCACCGTGCCGTCCACTGGAGCGGTCAGCTTCGTCAGCTGATTGCGCTTGTTGGCCTTCGCACCTTCTTCAGCGAGCTGCTTGAGCTTCAGATCCGCCTGCGCTTCCCGATCCCGCAGCGTCCTCAGCGTCTCCGCCTTAAACGACGCCGTCGACCCGCGCGACTCCGCGAGCGCCGCCTGCGTTTCGCGCTCACGCGCTATCGCCGTGCCGAGGTCCTTTTCCTGCTCGATCCGCTCCCGCGTCCGGTCCTGCCCCGCATGGCCCGCGACGAAGCCCTGGTCGCTCAACGCCTTGTAGTCGCGCTCGCGCTGCTGCGCCATCGGCACCGTGCTCTGCAGCTTCTCGATCACCTGCTTCGCCGTCGCGATCTCCGCATCGCGGCGCTCCAGCTCCGCCTGCAGCTTCGCCAGCTTCGCGGAGATGTCCGCCCACTCGCTCTGCAGCTGGAAGCGCGCGCTGTTCGCGTCCTCGCGCGGCATCGAGCTCATGGCCGCCTCCGTCAACTGCGGCGCGCCGCCGCCCGTCAGCGCCTGCAGCAGCGCGCGCGAGCGCAGCACCTCCGACAGCGCCGCCACCCGCTCCTTGTCGACGCGGTGGCTGTCCGCCTCGGTCATCGTCGAGTCCAGCGCGATCAGCAGCTGCCCCGCCTTCACCTTGTCGCCGTCCTTGACGAAGACCTCGCGCACGACGCTGGTCTCCAGCGGCTGGATGGTCTTGCTGCGGTCGCTCACGATGACCCGCCCCTGCGCCACCGCGACGACGTCGATCTGCCCGATCAGCGCCCACACCAGCGCGATCACGAACAGCGTGCAGATCGCGATCGCCGCGCGACGCGGCGCCGGATGCGGCGGCGTCTCCTGCAGCTCCAGCGCGGCGGGCAGGAAGGCCCGCTCGTCGGCCATGCGGCGCGGGCCGGCGAGTTCCTCGCGCCGTTCCCAAGCGGCCCGGAACACCGCGGCATACCGCCCCAGCAGCTCTCGCACCGGATGACGCGGCTTCTGAGCTGCCTCGGCCCCTTCGCGCGTCGCGCTCATCCCGGGCGCGCCGGCGCCCTCCACCAGTTCCGCGCTCATTCCGAGCCTCCTTCGCCCTGCATGCGCCACAGGTGCGCGTAGAGCCCTTGCGGCTTGGCGATCAGCTCGTCATGGCTGCCCATCTCCGCGATGCGGCCCTTCTCCATCGCGATGATCCGGTGGGCATGGCGCACCGCGCTCAGCCGGTGGGCGATGATGAAGACCGTCCGCCCCTGGCAGATCGCCCGCATGTTCTTCTGGATGATGGCCTCGCTCTCGTAGTCGAGCGCGCTGGTGGCCTCGTCGAAGATCAGCACCCGCGGCTGCCCGAACAGCGCCCGCGCGATCGCGATGCGCTGCCGCTGGCCGCCCGACAGGCCCGTGCCCTGCTCGCCCACCATCGTGTCGTAGCCCTCGGGCAGCTCCGCGATGAAGTCGTGCGCGCCGGCCAGCTTGGCCGCGTGCATCACCGCCTCGATCGGCGCGGCCGGATCGGCGATGGCGATGTTCTCCCGCACCGAGCGGTTGAACAGCATGTTTTCCTGCAGCACGACGCCCACCTGGCGACGCAGCTGCGTCGCGTCAGCCACGGCGATGTCCTGCCCGTCGACCAGCACGCGCCCCGACTCCGGCACGTACAGCCGTTGCAGCAGCTTGGTCAGCGTGCTCTTGCCCGAGCCGCTGCGGCCCACGATGCCGATGATCTCGCCGGCCTGCACCGTCAGATCCACCCCGTGCAGCACTGGCTGCGCGTCGGGCCGGTAGCGGAAGGTGACGTTCTCCAGCGTCACGTCCCCGCGCACGCGCGGCATCGCCCCGGCGCTCTGCGAGCGCAGCTCCGTGCGCGTGTTGAGCACGTCGCCCAGCCGCGCCATCGAGATGCCCGTCTGCTGGAAGTCCGTCCACATCTGCGCGATGCGCATGATCGGCTGCGCCACGCGGCCCGCGAACATGTTGAAGGCGATGAACTGGCCGACGCTGAGTTGCCCCTCGATCACCAGCTGCGCGCCCCACCACAGCGTGGCGGCGTTGACCAGCTTGCCGATCAGGTTGATGCCCTCGTTGCCGTACTGCGCCAGCGTCTGCGTCCGGAACGACGCCGACACATACGCCGCCAGCTGCTCGTCCCACTTGCGCGCCATCTGCGGCTCCAGCGCGCTGGCCTTCACCGTCTGGATGCCGGTCACCGTCTCCACCAGCAGGCTCTGGTTCTCGGCGCCGCGCGCGAACTTCTCGTTCAGCCGCCCGCGCAGCACCGGCACGATGGACAGGCTCAGGATCAGGTACAGCGGCAACGAGATCAGCACGATCAGTGTCAGCGTCGCGCTGTAGCTGAACATCACCGCGATGAAGATCACCGAAAACAGCACGTCCAGCACCAGCGTCAGCGCGTTGCCGGTCAGGAACTGGCGGATGTTCTCGAGCTCTCGCACGCGCGCCACCGAGTCGCCCACGCGCCGCGCCTGGAAGTAGGCCAGCGGCAGGCTCAGCAGGTGCCGGAACAGCCGCGAGCCGAGTTCCACGTCGATGCGGCTGGTCGTGTGGCTGAAGACATAGGAGCGCAGGATGTTGAGCGCGCTCTCGAACACCATGATCACCACCAGGCCGATCACCAGCACGTCCAGCGTGGTGAGGCCGCGGTGCACCAGCACCTTGTCCATCACGACCTGAAAGAACAGCGGACTGACCAGCGCGAACAGCTGCAGGAACAGCGAGATCGTCAGCACCTCGCCCAGCAGGCGGCGGTGCTTGACGATGCTCGGGATGAACCAGGAGAAGTCGAACTTGGCCAGCTCGCCGGCGAGGCTTGCGCGGCTGGTGACCAGGATCAGCTCGCCGGTCCATTCGGCCGCAAAGGTCTCGACGGGTTCGATCGTCGGTCGCGCCGACGCCTCGTCGCCGGTCGGGTCCATGAACAGCACCCGCTTGCCGTCGCATTGCGCCAGCACCACCGTGCGTCCGTCCCGCAAGGTCGCGAGCGCCGGCAACGCGGCCAGACTCAGCCGGTCGATGGTCGTCGTCGAGCGCTTGGCCTTGAGTCCCAACCGCTTCGCCGCGAGCAGCAGATCCTGCGTTCTCGGCGCATCGCTGGCCCCGAGGCCGAGGCTGTGCCGCAGCGACGGGGCGTCGGCCGCCACATGATGCATGCGCGCGACGATGCACAACGCGCGCAGCGCACCGTCCGGATCTCCGGCCGCCGACGCTGAATCGCGGCCCTCCCCGACCGGCAATACAGCAGCCAGGCCGGACGCGCGCCCGAGCGCGTCCGCCACTCCCTGATTTGTAGCCATCTTGTTGCCGTCTTTAGCGGCCTCTGTAAAGCGGTCGCGATGCTAAAGCGACTCACCTGGGCAGAGATACCCCACCTCCGAGGGTGTCGCGAAAACATCCGGCGGAAATGGCAACAAGCGGTAGCGGTCCGCCCACCTGTTCGAGGGGGCGGGCCGACTCTCAGGCAACGCGGCGGGGGCGCCGCGGGCTTCAATCCGACACGGTCAGCAGCTGCCTCCGCTCTTCAAGCTCTTCAGGCACCACCGCTCCGTCCCGCTGGTCGTGTCGTTGCCCCAGTAGGTCGGCGTGTAGTTCCAGATCGGTCCGCCCCACGGCAGGCTGGGGTTGTAGGTCATGCTGGTCACGTAGACGTAGTTGGCCGTCGTGCCCTTCAGCGTGGCCTGCATCTGCGCCTGCGTCGCGGAGTGGATCAGGAGCCAGGTCTTGACGTTCAGCGAGGTCGCCAGGTTCTGCACGTCGCCGTTGAGCCAGCTCGCGCCGTTGAGGTAGTCGGCATAGGCTGCCTCGTACATCACGATGTGCTCGCCGGACTGCGCCGCGCTGACGAAGCAGCCGCTCGCGCCGGGCCAGCCCGCGTTCCAGACCTTGATGCCGCCCGCGCCGGAGCCCGACACCATCGAGCGCGCGTTGGCCCACTTGGTCGGCGTGGCGCTGCATTTCTGCGCGTCGGTCAGCGAGGCGTCGTCGTGCGCGGCCTCGTCGAAGAAGAAGCCGTCCACGCCGCCCAGCGTGTTCTTGTAAGCAGACAGCTCTGCGGGAATCGCGTTGTAGCGCGCGAGCTCGTCCGCCGTGTTGCGGTCGTAGCCGGTCGGCACGTAACCCAGCACCTTGCCGCCTTGCGCGCGGATGTTGGCAATGACCGCCTTCCAGTTGGTGATCTGGCTCGCGTTCAACCCCTGCGCGCCACTGTTGGGATTGATGACGACATAGGCGCCCGACGGCACCTGGCCGCCATAGGTGCTGGCGGTCTCGCCCCAGTAGGCGATCAGGCCGAAGCCGGTCGGCGCAGCCGTCGCGGTGGTCGCGAAACCGGCCGCCGCGCCGGCGAGCGCGACGACGGCGGAAAGGCGGGTGAACGTGCTGGATGCGGTGTTGAGCTTCATGAGGTTCCCTGGTCGTGGTGAATGACCAGGCAAGTCTAGAAAGCCACCGAATTCTTTCGAATATGGTTTACGCCACGTTTTTTTCTTTCCTTACAACATAAATCGAAAGCTTTATTTTCGATTTATGAGAAAGCGAAAGACTTGCCTCACTCACGGCGTGATCCACCGGCCGCCGAGCGCCCTGAGCAACGCGACGCGATTGCTCTGCTCCGTCTGACGAAGCGTCACAAGCGCGCGCTTGGCCGTCGTCAACTGACGCTGCGCATCGAGCAGCTCCAGCTGGCTGCTGCCGCCGAGGCGATAGCTGCGTTCAGCCAGTCGCTGCGATTGCTCCGCCGCGTCGACCTGCGCCTGTTGCGCATCGAGCCGCTCGGCGAGCTGATCGCGCACCGCCAGCGCATCCGCCACTTCGCGGAAGGCCGATTGCAGCGCGGACTCGTAGCCCGCCAGGGCTTCCTGCCGGCTGGCCTCGCTGACCTCCACCTGCGCGCGGCGTTGCCCGCCGTCGAAGATCGGCAAGTCGATCTGCGGCACGATGCTCCACACGCCGCTGCCGCTCTTGAACAGACCGTCCAGATCCGGGCTGCGCGTGCCGCCGCTGGCCGTCAGCGTCAGGCGCGGGAATCGCGCCGCGCGCGCCGCGCCGACGTCGAACGCCGCCGCGCGCAGGCGCTGTTCCGCCGCACGCAGGTCGGGGCGTTGCAGCAGCACTTCGGCAGGCAGGCCGCCGGGGATCGCCGGCAGGGCCGTCACGCCGGATGCAGCCGATGCATTCGACGACGCGGTCGCTCCTGCAGCCTCCTGCGCGGCCGGCAGCAACCGATCCGGCAGCGGCTGACCGACGAGCAGCTCCAGTTGCAGTCGCGCCTGCGTCACCGCGCTCACGCTCTCGGCGGCATCGCCGCGCGCGGATTCGAAGGCCGTGCGCGCACGGGCACGATCCAGCCCGGACGCGGCGCCGAGCGCGTACTGCCGCTCCGCCAGATCCAGCGAGCGCTGCTGGCTGTCGCGCAGCTCCTGGTTGAGGGTCAGGCGTTGCTGCGCGGCCGCGAGCGACAACCACGCGGTCGCGACCTCCGCGGCCAGGCTCAGCCGCGCGCTGCGCTGCGTTTCCTGCTCCGCGAGGAAACGCGACAGCGCCGCGCCTTCCAGGCTGCCCAGGCGGTTGAACAGATCGATCTCGTAGCTGGCCAGGCCGAGGTTCACGCCGTAGGTCGTCGTCGCGCCCTCGCCGCCGAGCGTGCGCTGACGCGTGACGGATCCGCCGACGCCGATCTCCGGCAGACGATCCGCGGCGGTCACGCGGTACTGCGCCCGCACGCGTTCGACGGCGGCCGCGCTCGCGCACAGGCTGCGGTTCTGATCGAGCGCCGTCGCGACGACTTCGTCCAGTCGCGCATCGGCGAAGAAGCCGCGCCATTCGTGCGAAGCCGTGGGCGACGTCGCTGCCGATGAAGCCGCAGCAGCGGACGACGCGGCGGCGTTCGGACGGAAGTCTTCTCGAAGCGGAGGACGCGGCGTGTCGGTGCTCGGAACGAGGCTGCCGCAGGCGCTCAGCGCGAGCATCAACGGCAACAGCAAGACGCTCCTCGAGAACGTGCTCGATGTCGAGTCGGCGCAAGCCGGCCCGGGGGGGACGATTTGCGACAGCGTATGAGGAGCCCCCGGGCCGGCTTGCGCCGACGGGCGCAGTGCAACAACGCGCCTCATGCCCGCACCTCCGGATCCTGATGTCCATCGGCCTGTGCGGCCACGGGCTTCGTACGGCTGAATCGCTGCTTCACCCAGAGATAGAACAGCGGCACGAAGAAGATCCCCAGCAGTGTCGCGCTGCCCATGCCGCCGAGCACGCCGACGCCGATGGCGCGCTGCGAGCCCGAGCCCGCGCCGCTCGCGAAGGCCAGCGGCAGCACGCCCATCATGAACGCGAGCGAGGTCATCAGGATGGGTCGCAATCGCTGCCGGCAGGCCTTCAAGGTCGCCTCCAGCACGCTCATGCCCTGCCCTCGCAAGGTCTCGGCGAACTCCACGATCAGGATCGCGTTCTTCGCCGACAGGCCCACCGTCGTCAGCAGGCCGACCTGGAAGAACACGTCGTTCTGCTGCCCGCCGAGGTGGCTGGCCGCGAGCGCGCCGATGATGCCCAGCGGCACGACCAGCATCACGCTGAACGGCACGGACCAGCTCTCGTACAGCGCCGCCAGGCACAGGAAGATGAACAGCACCGACACGGCATACAGCATCGGCGCCTGGTCGCCCGAGAGCCGCTCCTGGTAGCTGCGGCCGGACCATTCGAAGCCGATGCCGGGGGGCATCTCGCGCAGGATGGATTCCATCGCCTTCATCGCCGCGCCGGAGCTTACGCCCGGCGGCACGTCGGCCTGGATCTCGTACGCCGCGCTGCCGTTGTAGCGGACCAGCTGGCGCGGCCCGTTCTGCCAGGTCGCCGTGGCGAAGGCGTTGAACGACACCATCGTGCCGGCGGCGTTGCGCACGTACCAGTAGCGCAGCGCGTCGGGATCGGCGCGGTAGGCGCCCTCGCCCTGCACCAGCACGCGCTTGACGCGGCCGCGGTCGATGAAGTCGTTGACGTAGCTGCTGCCCAGCGCGATCGACAGCGTGTCGTTGATCGTCGTCGTCGCCACGCCCAGCGTGCCCGCCTTCTGGTCGTCGATGTTGATCTGCAGCTGCGGCGTCTCCGTCAGGCTGTTGATGCGCGCGCGCGCCAGCTCGGGATGCTTGTTGGCCTCGTCGATCAGGCGGTCGCGCGCCTCGGCCAGCGCCTGCGTGCCCACGCCGCCCAGGTCCTGCAGGAACAGCTGGATGCCGGCGCTGCCGCCCAGGCCCCGCACCGTCGGCGGCTGCACGATGAAGATGTTGGCGTCGCGGATCTTCTTGCCGAGCTCGCGGCTGAAGCGCTCGGCCAGCGCGGCGGCGCCCTGCTCCTTCCCGGGGCGTTCCTTCCAGTCGGTCAGACGGATGAAGCCCTGGCCCGAGCCCTGGTCGCCGTTGGCGCCGCGCACCAGGTTGTAGAACTGCACTTCCTTCTGCTCGGCCAGGTAGGTCTCCATCGCCAGCGCCACCGCTTCCATGCGCTCCGACGTGGCGCCCGGCGCCATGCGGACCTGCATCTGCAGGCTGCCCTGGTCCTCATCCGGCAGGAAGGAGGTCGGCAGCGACTTGTAGAGCAGCGCCATGCCGCCGATCAGCAGCAGGTAGACCAGGAAGCTGCGCACGCCGCGCGCCGTCAGCCAGCGCACGCGCGCCGTGTAGCGGTCGCTGAACTTGTCGAACTGGCGGTTGAAGCCGCCGAAGAACCAGTCCAGCTGCTTGCCGAACGGACCGCCATGCGCCGCGTGCTCGCCCTGGTGCACCGGCTTGAGCAGCGTCGCGCACAGCGCCGGCGACAGGCTCATCGCTACCAGCACCGACAGGATCATGGCGCTCACGACCGTGATCGAGAACTGGCGGTAGATGATGCCGGTCGAGCCGCCGAAGAAGGCCATCGGGATGAACACCGCCGACAGCACCACCGCGATGCCGACCAGCGCGCCGCTGATCTCCTTCATGCTCTCGCGGGTCGCGTCGCGCGGGCTCATGCCCTCCTCGCGCATCAGGCGCTCGACGTTCTCGACCACGACGATGGCGTCGTCCACCAGCAGGCCGATGGCCAGCACCAGCCCGAACATCGTCAGCGAGTTGATCGAGTAGCCCGCGATCGCCAGCACGCCGAAGGTCCCCAGCAGCACCACCGGCACGGCGATCGCCGGCACCAGCGTCGCGCGCAGGTTCTGCATGAACAGGTACATGATCGCCACGACCAGCACCATCGCCTCGATCAGCGTGTGCACCACGCCCTCGATGGAGACGCTGATGAAAGGCGTCGTGTCGTAGGTGATGGTCGACGTCATCCCTTGCGGGAAGAAGGGTTCCAGCTCGGCGAGCTTGGCCTTGACCAGCTCCGCGGTCTTGAGCGCGTTGGCGCCGCTGGCCGGCAGGATGGCCATGCCGGCCGCCGTCTGGCCGGTGCTCTTGACGTTGGAGGTGTAGCTGTCGCGGCCCAGCTCGACGCGGGCGACGTCGCTCAGCTTCAGGGTCGAGCCGTCGGGCTGCACGCGCAGCACGATGTTGCGGAACTGCTCGGCGGTCGTCAGCTTGGCGCGCGCGGTGATGATGGCCGTCAGCCGCTGGCCTTCCGGCGCCGGCTGGGCGCCGAGCTGGCCGGCCGAGACCTCGGTGTTCTGCGCCAGCAGCGCGCTGCGGATGTCGCCCGGCACCAGCGCGTAACGCTGCAGTTGGGCGGGATCCAGCCAGATGCGCATCGCGTAGCCGGAGCCGAAGACGTTGACGTCGCCCACGCCCTCGATGCGGCTGATGATGTCGACCAGCGTGCTGGACAGGTAGTCGCCCAGGTCGGCCGAGGTCACGGCCGGGTTGTCGCTGGTCAGCATGATGACCATCAGGTTCTCGGTGCCCGCCTTGGTCACGCGCACGCCCTGGGCCTGCACCGCCTGCGGCAGCCGCGAGAGCGACTGCGAGACCTTGTTCTGCACCTGCATCTGCGCCAGGTCGGGATCGGTGCCCGCGACGAAGCTCAGCACCGTGCTGGCGCCGCCGGAGGCATTGCTGCTCGATTCGATCGAGAACAGGCCGTCGATGCCCTTGAGGTTCTGCTCGATGACCTGCGTCACCGAGTCCTCGATGGCCTTGGCGGCCGCGCCCGGGTAGCTGGTGTTGATGGAGATGCGGGTGGGCGCGATGTCGGGGTAGCGCTCCAGCGGCAGGATGCGCACCGCGGCGGCGCCCGCCAGCATGATCACGATCGCGATGACCCACGCGAAGATGGGCCGGTCGATGAAGAACGATGCCATGGCGTCAGCGTCCCGCGGCGGATGCGCCAGAGACGCCGGATGCGGCGGATGCGGCGGATCCAGCCGCGGCGGCCGAGGTCGCGGCGCCCTTCTTCATGCCCGCCGGCACCGGCGTGACCGGCTGGCCGGCGCGCACGCGCTGCAGGCCTTCGATGGCGAGCTTGTCGCCGGCCTGGAGGCCGCTGGCGACCAGCCACTGGTTGCCGACCGCCCGGGTCAGCACCAGGGGACGCAGCTGCAGCTTGTTCTCGGGTCCGACGACCAGCGCGGTCGCATCGCCGGTGGGCGAGCGCGTCACGCCCTGCTGCGGCACCAGGATCACGCCGCTGTCGACGCCGGCCAGCAGCTTGGCGCGGACCACCATGCCCGGCAGCAGCGCGCCGTCGGGATTGGGCACGATCGCGCGCAGCGTCACCGCGCCGGTGCCGCGGTCCACCGTCACGCCGCTGAACTGCAGCGTGCCGGGACGGGCGTATTCGGTGCCGTCCTCGAGGATCAGCTTGACCTTGCTGCTGCCGCTGCGGGCGTCGAGCTGGCGGCGCAGCTGCAGGATCTCGGCGCTGCTCTGGACGATGTCCACGTGCATCGGATCGAGCTGCTGCACCGTCGTCAGCGCCTGCGTCTGCGCGGCGGTGACCAGCGCGCCGGCGGTCACCGTCGACACCTCGATGCGGCCGGAGATCGGCGCCGTGATGCGGGTCCGGTCGACCTGGACGCGGGCGGCGTCCAGCGCGGCGCGGGCCACGGCCACGTCGGCCTGCGCCTGGCGCAGCGCGCTGGCGCTGTCGTCGGCGCTCTGGCGGCTGAGGGCGTCGGCCTTGAGCAGTTCGGCGTCGCGCTCGGCGCGGCTGCGGGCGACGGCCACCTGGGCCTCGGCCTTCTGCAGCGCGGCGGCGGTGCGGGCGCGCTCGGCTTCATAGGTGGCGGCGTCGAGCTGATACAGCGGCTGGCCGGCGCGGACCAGCTTGCCTTCCTCGAACAGCCGCTTCTGCACGATGCCGGTCACCTGCGGGCGGATCTCGGCGACCTGGCTGGCGGACAGCCGGCCCGGCAGCTCCAGCGCCAGCGGCGCGTCCTGCGTCGTCACCACGATCACACCGACTTCGGGCGCGGCGCGTTTGGCGGGCTCTTCCTTCTTCTCGCCGCAGCCGGCGAGCACCAGCACGGCCAGGGCGGCCAGCGCCGCGGCGATCGGCGCCAGGGTCGGAGCGCGGGGCGTACGCGGCGGCATCAAGGACTTCAACGACGTGGATGTCAGAATCTTCTTCGGCATGGCGGCGGATGCTCGGCCATGAATGTGGAGAGACCTTGAAGATCGCGTCAGGCGCGCGGCCACCGCCCGGATGGCTTGCCGGTCGCACGCCCGCGCCCGCATCATGCGGTCCGGCGACGGGATCCCCATCACTTTCGGCACACTGCCCCCCGTTCCGTATCGCGCTCCCTTCGTTTTCCCTGCTCCGGATGAAGCTCTCGTTCACCCTCACCGCCCGGCTCTTCGCCGCCGTCTTCAGCACCGCCATGGCGGTGGCGCTGGCGATGGGCGTGTTCTCGCACATCAACCTGAACCGGGACTTCATCGGCTACCTCAACGAGCAGGGCGTGAACCGGCTGGAACTGGCCCGGACCAGCGTCACCGCCGGCTACCGCGAGAACGGCAGGAGCTGGGATTTCCTGCGCGAGAAGCCGGAGCTCTGGGGCCGTCTGCTGCGTCCGCTGGTGCCGGAGGCCGACATGCCGGCGGTCAAGCAGGGGCCCGCCGAGCTGACGGGCGCGACGCGGCGCTTCACGCTGTTCGACGAGAACCATGAGCGGGTCGCCGGGTATGCGGGACCGGTGGAGCCGACCGTGGAGCGCCCCATCATCGTCGACGGCCTGACCGTGGGCTGGCTGGCGCTGACCCCGATCGAGTCGGTGAGCCCGGGCGCGGAGAAGCATTTCTACGACGCGCAGCTGCGCTCGGCCTGGGTGGTGGGCGGCGCGGCGGTGCTGCTGGCAGGCGCGGTCGCGTTCTGGATCTCGCGGCGACTGCTGAGTCCGGTGCGGCGTGTCGCCGACGCCACGCACCGGCTCGCGGCGGGCGACTTCGAGGTCCGCGTCCCGGAGACGCGCAACAACGACGACATCGCCAGCCTGGGCCGCGACTTCAACCAGCTCGCGCTGACCCTGCAGCGCAACGAGGCAATGCGGCGGGAGTTTCTCGCCGACGTCTCGCACGAGCTGCGCACGCCGCTGGGCGTGCTGCACGGCGAGCTGGAGGCGCTGGAGGACGGCGTGCGCAAGCTGGACGCGCAGGCGCTGCGCTCGCTGCAGGGCGAGGTCGGCATCCTGCACAAGCTGGTCGACGACCTGCACGAGCTGTCGATGGCGGACGTGGGCGCCCTCGCCTACCGCAAGTCGGAGGTCGACCTGTGCCAGCTGATCGACGTGACGGCCGGCGCCTTCGGCGAGCGGCTGCACGGCAGCGGGCTGAGGCTGCAGCTGGACCTGCCGGAGCAGCCGCTGCGCGTCTTCGGCGACGAGCGCCGGCTGCGTCAGCTGCTGGGCAACCTCGTCGAGAACAGCTGCCGCTACACCGACGCCGGCGGCGCCTTGAGCATCAGCGCGCGGCGCAGCGGCGAGCACGCGGTGATCGACGTGCAGGACACCTCGCCCGGCGTCGGGCCGGAACACCTGCCGCGCTTGTTCGAGCGCTTCTTCCGCGTCGATGCCTCGCGCAGCCGGCGCGGCGGCGGATCGGGGCTGGGGCTGTCGATCTGCCAGCGCATCGCCGAGGCGCACGAGGGCCGCATCGAGGCGCGCCCCTCGCCGCTGGGCGGGCTGTGGATGCGCGTGGAGCTGCCCGTCCATGCCTGAGAACGACGCAGGGTCCGCCACGGGACCAGGATCGGGTCTGGCGCCGATGCCGATGGAGCCGGGCCCGTCGCGGGTGCTGGTGGTCGAGGACGAACCCAAGCTCGCGGCGCTGCTGGCGGACTACCTGCGCGCGGCGGGGCACGAGCCGGAATGCGTGGCCGACGGTCGCGAGGTGATCCCGGCGTGGACGGCGCGGCGGCACGACCTGATCCTGCTCGACCTGATGCTGCCCGGCATCGACGGGCTGACGCTGTGCCGCACACTGCGCGGGATGAGCAGCGTGCCCATCCTGATGCTGACGGCGCGGGCGGACGAATCGGACCGGCTCGCCGGCCTGGAGACCGGCGCGGACGACTACATCGCGAAGAATCCGTTCAGTCCGCGCGAGGTGATGGCGCGGGTCAAGGCGGCGCTGCGCCGCGGCCGCGCGCACGAGCGGGCGACGGCCGCCGCGGTGGCGGCTTTCGCGGCCGGCAGCGAGGCGCTGTTCATCGACGAGGCCGGCTGGACCGCCAGCTGGCGCGGCGAGCCGCTGGACCTCACGCCGATCGAGTTCCGGCTGCTCCACATCCTGGCGACGCAGCCGGGCCGCGTGTATGCGCGCACGCAGCTGCTGGACCTGCTGCACGTCGACGGCCGCGAGGTGACCGAGCGTGCCGTCGACAGCCACATCAAGAACCTGCGGCGCAAGCTGGAACGCGCCGGCGCCGGCACGGACCGCATCCGGTCGATCTACGGCATCGGTTACCGGTTCGAGCGGTGACAGGTCTTGCGTCGGACGGTGGTCCAATCCGCACGGCGCGATTCGTGGCGCCGCCGGCAGCCTCGGCAGTCAACCAGCCGCGAACCGCCGCGTTATTGAACGAGCAATCGCTGACGGCTCCGAAGCAATCCGCAACATGACCGCAATGAGACGGTCACGGCGCTTCCGGACAGTCGTCCCAGAGGAGGAACCCTGAATGAAGAAATGGATCGCCATCGGCGCGCTGGTGCTGCTGAACGCCTGCGCTTTCACGTCCTACACCCGCATGTTCGGCGGCTACGGCTACAACGACGTGCCGCTGTCCCCGGACCGTTACCGCGTGACCTTCGCCGGTTACCAGAACGACGTCCCGTCCAAGGCGGCGGACCAGGCCTTGCTGCGCAGCGCCGAGGTGACGTTGACCAAGGGGTACCGTTACTTCGTGGTCGTCGAAGAGCGCAACGACATGCTGACCAGCAGCTACCAGGTGCCGGCGACGCAGACGACCGAGACCACGAGCAAGGTCGAAGGCAACGAGACGAAATCGGTGTCGACGACGACCTACAACGAAGCCAAGACCGTCACGCAGAAGCAGCCCGCGACGACGCTGACGATCCAGTGCTTCCACGACAAGCCCGCGGCCGCCGAGGGCAAGGTCTACGACGCCCAGTTCCTGTGGACCGAACTCGGCCCGCGGTACGGCGTCAAGCGTCCGCCGAAGGGCTGACCGCCGCTGACGGACGCGACGAGAGAAGTGCCGCCACGGCCGGCAGTCCGGCCGCCGCGGTCGTCTGCCACCGGAAGCTCACGTTCGCCGCCACGTCGCCGGGCTGGGGATTGATCTCCACGATCACCGCGGCCTTCGATGCCAGCCTCACCATGCCCGCGGCCGGATAAACGACGCCGGATGTGCCGACGATCAGCAGCAGGTCGCAATCGGCGATGCACTGTGCCGCTGCGTTCACGACGGCGTCGTCGAGCTGCTCGCCGAACCACACGACGCCGGGGCGGATCGCCCCCTGGCCGCACGCCGCGCAGGTCGGCGGCGTCAGTCGACGCTGCGCTTCAGGGGGCGGGTCGGACAAGGTCGCGCGAGCGCCGCACCGGTCGCATCGCGCGGCGAAAAGACTGCCGTGCAGGTGCAAGGCGCCCTCCACCCCCGCGCGCTCATGCAGGTCGTCGACGTTCTGCGTCACGACCTGGGCGCCGAATTCCCGCTGCAGTCTCGCCACCGCGAGGTGGCCCGGATTCGGCTTCGCGGCCATCACGTGCCCGCGGCGCCATTCATACCAGCCCCAGACGGTCTCCTTGTCGCGCTGCCAGGCGTCAGGTGTTGCCAGTTGCTGGGGATCGAATTCGCCCCACAGGCCGTTGCTGCCCGAACGGAAAGTCGGGATGCCGCTGTCGGCCGACATCCCCGCGCCGCTGAACACGACGATGTGCTCGAAGCGGCGATTCAGCAGTTGACCCAATGCTGTGGGTAGGTCGACCCACTCACCCTTGTCATTCATCGTCAGAAATCCATCGAATGGGATTGCGCGATTCCCCCGGGAGAGGGAGTCCATATCCCCCGAAAACCCGCTGTCGTCGCAGGGACGCGCTCGGATAATCGCATGCATGACCTACGCACCCGCACTCGTTGCCAACGCCTTTCTGTATCGCGCGAAGCAGACGGGACGAAAGCTCAACCACGCGCATGTGCAGAAGCTGGTTTTCTTCCTTCATGCGTGGAGCCTGACACTGGATGGTCAATCCCTCGTCTCAGAGCGGCCGGAAGCTTGGCAATACGGGCCCTTGTTCTCTTCGCTCTATCACCGACTCAAGGCGTATGGACGCAAGACCATCGATCTGCTGCCCAAATTTCATCCAGAGACCGGACAGCTTCGCCCGCTCATCCCCTCACGCGATGACCGCCGACTATGGTTCCTTGTCGATCAAGTCATGGATCGGTACGGCAGGTTCACATCATCGCAACTGTGCGCGCTCTCCCACGAGCCTGGCGGAGCGTGGGAAGAAACAAGGGATGCCAAAGTCACCGTGATGGCGGATGAGGTCATTCGCCGGCACTTCTTGAAGAAGATCCCCGATGCCTCCATCGTCCACCCCTCCACCTCCCGAACTGCCTGATCTGTCGACACTCGATCTGGCAGAGCGTCCCGAAGCCGCCGAAGACGGGTTTCTGACCCGACCGGAAGAATTGGACCTGAGCCTGCGAGCCTGGGCCGCTCGCGGTGGGTTGGCGGCCGCAGCCGTGCTCTACGCCGCAGGGCTGTTCTCTCTCAGCGTCTTTGTCGGCGTCTTCGACCACTGGCCCGCCGTCTCCGCAGACAAGTGGCACATCGTCGTCACGGCTGTGGTGGCCCTCTTCACGGTGCCCACGATGATTCTCCTGACCATCATCCGAAGCTCTGCCGCGGGCAAACCGGAACCTGATTCCTCCACCAGGAACCTTCATACCTTGATCGGCGAGAAGCTCCTGAACCTGCTGGAGAAGCTCGCCGACAAGGTGATCGCCAAGAACTGAGCGCAGCGGCTCAAGGGCTCAAGGGCTCAGCCCTTCAACGCCGCCTCGATCTTCGCCACGTCGATCTTGTGCATCTCCATCATCGCGCTGAAGGCGCGCTTGGCCGCCGCGCGGTCGGGGTTGTTCAGCGCCTCCGACAGCACGCGCGGCGTGATCTGCCACGAGATGCCCCACTTGTCCTTGCACCAGCCGCACGCGCTCTCCTGACCGCCGTTGCCGACGATCGCGTTCCAGAGGCGGTCCGTCTCGGCCTGGTCGTCGGTCGCGACCTGGAAGGAGAACGCCTCGCTGTGCTTGATGCCCGGCCCACCGTTGAGGCCAATGCAGGGAATGCCCATCACCGTGAACTCGACGACCAGCACATCGCCCTCCACGCCCGAGGGGTAGTCCCCCGGCGCCCGCGCGATGCGGCCCACCTTGCTGTCCGGAAAGGTCTTCTCGTAGAAGCGCGCGGCCTCTCCGGCGTCCCGGTCGTACCAGACGCAGATCGTGTTCTTCGCTTGCATGAAGTCTCCTTGGGGTTGAGGGGTCATCGTAGACACGACGCACGACGACCGGTGATTTCGACAGTTCCCGCACGACACCGAGACACCAGCTCGACAACAGCCCGATACCTCCGGGATTGCGCCAATGCGATAACTTCTCATTTGCGAATTACTATCAACAACTTCGCATTTTCAGAACACCGTCCGGCAACCGCTCCGGGCGCGTGCCCTTGCCATGAGACATCGCCTCGCTTCCCGAACCGCCGTCGCCACCGCCGCGTCGCTGCTCGCCGCCACCGCCACGGCACACACCGCGCCTGCCGACGCCGCCGCCAGCAACGCGGCATCGGCATCGGCGTCGGCCGCCGTCCAGGCCGACGCGCCGGCTTCCGCCGACAAACCTGTCGTCATCGCACCCGTCACCGTCAGCGGACAGCGCGGCGCGGGCTACACGACAGAGGAGACGAGTTCGGCGACCAAGCTCACGCTGTCGCCGCGGGAGACGCCGCAGTCGTTGACGGTGATCACCCGGCAGCGGTTGGACGACCAGAACCTGACCTCGCTGCGCCAGGTGCTGGACATCACGCCGGGCGTCTACTCCAACGCCTACGACACCGAGCGCGTGCTCTTCTATGCGCGCGGGTTCCTGATCGACACGCTGATGTATGACGGCGTGCCCGCCACCTCCAACTTCAACACCGGCTCGATCGACGAGACGATGGACACCGCGCTGTACGAGCGCATCGAGGTCGTGCGCGGCGCCACCGGCCTGATGACCGGCGCGGGCAACCCCGCGGCGTCGGTCAACCTGGTCCGCAAGCACGCGGACAGCCGCACCTCCACCGCCTCGCTGGACCTGTCGATGGGCTCCTGGCGCAGCCGCCGCGCGGAGCTCGACGCGACCGTGCCGCTGAGCGCCGACGGCCGCATCCGCGCGCGCGGCGTGGCCGCGGTCGAGGACAGCGAGTCCTACCAGTCCGTCTATCGCAAGCGCCGCAACATCCTCTACGGCATCGTCGACGCGGACCTGACGCCAGCCACGCGCGTCTCGGTGGGCTTCGACTATCAGCAGAACAAGCCGCGCGGCGTCACCTGGGGCTCGTTCCCGCTGTTCCTCGGCGACGGGACGCCGGCGAACTGGCCGACCTCCGTGACCACCGCGCCGGACTGGTCCTATTGGGACCGCAGCACGCAGACCGTCTTCGGCGAGCTGCAGCACAAGTTCGACAACGGCTGGACGCTGCGCTCCCTCCTGAGCCGGCGCATCTACAAGGAAGACGCCAAGCTCTTCTACGTCTTCGGTTATCCCGACCCGGTCACCGGCGAAGGCCTGGAGCCCTCGGCCTACGGCAGCAAGAGCAGGATCACCGAGACCTCGCTCGACCTGCACGCCGCCGGTCCCTTCGAAATGATAGGGCGCAGGCACGAGCTGGTCGTCGGCTACAGCGGCTCGCGCATGAAGAACGTCGGCACCGAGCAGTCGCCGGACGGCGACCTCGCGCCGGTGGGCAACTTCTTCCAATGGAACGGCAGCTACCCCGCGCCGACCTGGGGCGAGTCCACGTCGGCCGCGGACATCAAGATCAACCAGGATGCCGTGTACGCGGCAGCGCGGCTGTCGCTGACCGACTCGCTGAAGCTGATCGGCGGATCGCGCTACGGACGCTGGAAGATCGATTCGTTCTACGTCTACGACGAGGGGGAGTTCTCGCGCTACGACTACACGAAGGCGATCCCGTATGCGGGACTGGTGTGGGACGTGCTGCCCGAGTTCTCGGTTTTTACCAGCTACACCGGCATCTTCAAGCCGCAGAACAGCCGCGACATCAACGGCCGTTACCTCGATCCGATGGACGGCACCTCCATGGAAATCGGCATCAAGGGCGAGCACTTCAACAAGCGCCTCAACACCGCGCTCACCTTCTTCAAGACGAAGCAGAACAACGTCGCCGCGCCGGTGTTCGATCCGGAGACCGGCGAGCCGCTGCTGCTGCCGGACGGGTCGTCGGTGACGCAAGGCGTCGACGGCACGCGCACGCGCGGCTTCGAACTCGAGGTGGCCGGCCGGCTGGCCGACGGGGTGCAGGCCTCGCTCGGCTGGACGCGCTATTTGACGAAGGATGCCGACGGACAGACCATCCGGACCTTCATCCCCAACACGCAGGTGCGCGTGTTCGCGACCTGGGACGCCCATCGATGGGTGCAAGGCCTGACCCTGGGCGGCGGCGTGAACTGGCAATCGGCGAGCTCGACGGCGGTCGGCTCACCCGCCGGCGGAACGACGCTGCGCCAGGGCAGCGTCACCAACCTGTCGCTGATGGCCAGGTACCAGGTCTCGCCCAAGGTGTCCGTGCAAGTCAACGGCGAGAATCTGCTGGACCGCAAGTACTTCGTGCTGGACCAGTTCGACAACACCTACTACGGCGCGCCGGCGAACTACTCGGTGTCGCTGCGGTTGGCTTACTGATCGGCGCCCTCCTCGGCGCTGTCAGATCCCTCCCGCCGACACGATGGGCCCCGTCGGCTTGCCGGTGCGCGAGCCGCCGCTGGGCTCCAGGCTGACGGCGAAGGCCTGGGTGTCGGCCAGCAGGTTGGCGCGCGTCACCGTGGTCGGCGCGTCCCCCGCCGCGATCAAGCCGAGCGAGCGCGGCGCGCCCGCCTTCGGCACGGCCCAGAGCTCGAGCGCGTGCGCCGCGTCGATCTCCACGGGCGCCAGGGGCTTCAGCACCAGCGCCCGTCCGTCCGCCGACACGCTGGCCACGAAACCGGTCTTGACGAGCTCGACGCCCTCCGGTGTGCTGCGCAGCACCACGACGATGGGTGCCGCCTCGGGAACGGGCCGCACGACCATCACCCCCAGGACCACCGACGCCGCGAGGGCGACGGCGCTGAGGCCGCGCCAGAACCGCAGCGGTCCGGCACGGCCGCGGTCGGTCGTCGGCGCCTCCGCCGCCACGCGCCCTGCCACGCCCTCCCTCGCACCGAAGAGCCGCGTCTGTATCGTCGCCCACACATGCGGCGGCGGCTCGACCGGGGCCACCTGCTCCGCCAGCAGCTGCAGTCGCGCGGACCAGTCCGCCGTCGCCGCGGCGAGCGCGGGATGGGCCGGCAGAAGCCGTTCGAAACGGCGACGCGCGCCGCCTCGCAGCGTGCCGACGGCGTAATCGGCAGCCAGCCGTTCTGCGCGTTCGGGATGTCCGTAGTCCATCAGACCGCCCTGCCCATCGTGCCCAGACGTTCGGCCGCGCGGTCGAGGCAGCCGCGCAGGCTCGACAACCCGCGCCGCAACCAGCTCTTCACCGTGCCCAGCGGCTGGCTCATGTGCTCGGCCACCTCGGAATGGGAGAGCCCCTGGTAGTAGGCCAGCGCCAGGCTGCTGCGCTGCTCGCCGCTGAGCTGCGACATGCAGCGCTCCAGCGCGTGGGCGCGGTTCGCGTCGTCCAGCAGGTCCAGCGGGCTGGGCTCGTCGCTGGGCATCTGGTCGAGCAGGTCGCGCTCGCCCTCCCCGGCACCCGGCCCGCCGCCCGCTCCGCCATCGAGCCCGCCGAAGCGGCTGATCGTCGCCGGCTGCGCGGCCCGTCGGCGCAGGCTGTCGATCGCCCGATGCCGCGCGATCGTCGTGAGCCAGGTCAACACCTTGCCGTGCGTGACGTCGAAGCTCGGCGCCTGCCGCCACACGGTGATGTAGATCTCCTGCAGCACTTCCTCCGCGTGGGCGCGATCGCGGTTGATGCGCAGCACCATGCCGAACAGCGCCGCGCTGGTGGCCCGGTAAAGCTCGTCGAACGCGCGCCGGTCCGCCGACGCGACGCGCGCCATCAGATCCGCCAGGCGCGCGTCACGTTCGGGATGAGCCGGCGGCAGCGCGTCGGTCCGTTCCTCCGGGCCGGAGTCTTCAGAAGGGGGCGTCATGCCGACCTATACGCAGCAACTGCGCGAACGGATCAGAAACTTCGGCGCAAGGTGACGCGCAGCGTGCGCGGCTCCGCCGGATGGACGTGGCGGTCGGCCACGGCGACAGCTTCACCCGGAAGACGCGATTCGTAGAAGTACTCGATGTCGTTGACCCGCCTGTCGAACAGGTTGAAGACATCCAGCGTCACCTCCGTCTTCGCGCCGAAACGGCGGCTCACGCGCAGGTTGGTCGTCAGCGACGACCGCGACCGCACGCTGTCGTCCTCGATCAGCGGCGCGCTGCCGAGGTAACGCCATTGCAGGCTGGCGGACCAGGGTCCCAGTTCGCGCACCGTCACGCCGAAGGAGGCGACCTTGTCCACGGCGTTGGGGATGCGCGCGCCGGCGGGATCGGCATCGGAGAACCGTGCCCGCGTCCAGGCCAGATCGGCATCGATCAGCAGCCAGGGCACGGGGATGTAGCGGTTGTTCCACTCCACGCCGTGCCGCCGGCTGGGCCGATTGGCCTCGGTGGCGCCGGCGTCGCCGACGTAAACCAGCTCCGAGTCGAAGGCCAGCGTCCACCACGCCAGCGAACTCTGCAGCCCGGGCACGATCTCGCTGCGCACGCCCAGCTCGCGGCCCTTCGCCTTGACCAGCCCCGGCACCGGGTCCACCGGATCGCCGCTGCGCGGATCGACGCGGGCGGTCACGCCCCGCGCGTCATTGCTGTGGAAGCCGCGACCGGCGTTGACGAAGAACTCCGTGCGCGACCAGGGTCCCAGGACCAGCGAGAGCTTCGGCGACGCCAGGGTCTGCCGCGCCGACCCGGCATTCGTCGCGTTGCTCAGGCTGTCGACACGGAAGCGCGCCTGGTCCGCGCGCACGCCCACGACGGCGCGGGCCCATGGCGCGAGCGCCACGCCGAGGTCTCCGTAGACGCTCGCCAGCGTTTCGCGCACCCGGTCGTCGCGCGTCGTGCCGATCGTCGCGCGCGCCTCGGTGTCGAAGAGCCCCACCCGCGCGCGGTCCTGACGCAGTTGCACGCCAACCTCGCCGCGGGCCGGCAGACCGGCGAGCGTGGTGTCCACCGCATGGCTCGCGCTGAGACCGTAGATCTTGCGATCGTCCTTCTGCGCGAACTGGTCGCCGGTGTCGGGGCGTTCCATCGCATAGGTGAAGTTCGAGTAGAGCGACAGCCGGTACGCCATCGCGTAGCCGGCCACGCGGGTGCTGTGGTCGCCGTCGTCGCGGGACCACTCGCCCGACAGGCTGCTGCGGCGCGTGCTGCCGCCGTCGGTCGGGTCGATGGCATCGAAGCGTCCGAACGGACGCCCGTTGAAGCTGCCGGCATCGATGAGTCGCTGCGGCACCTGGTCGGTCGAGGTCCAGTCGGCGCGGTAATCCATCAGGCCGACGCGCCAGCGATCGGTACCGACGGCGCCCGACAGGCTCAGTACGAGATTGCGCCGGTTCAGGTCTTCCGGCAGGCGCCACGGCCCGTCGTTGCCCATCGCCTCCACCGCGCCCAACAGTTGCACGCCCTCCGAGAGGCGCGTGGAGCCCGCCGCGAGCGCGCGCCGGTAGCGACCCTCGCCCAGCGTCAGGCTGACGAAAGGCGCCTCGAGCTCGCGTTGGTAGTCGATGTCGGCCGAGCCGGCCGAGGCGAAGTCGCCGTTGCGGGCGAAGTACGGTCCCTTGCGGTAGTCGATGCGCTCGACGATTTCCGGGATCAGGAAGTTCAGATCGGCATAGCCCTGCCCGTGCGCGTGGCTGGGCATGTTGACCGGCAGGCCCATCACCGTGGTGGCGAAGTCGGTGCCGTGGTCGAGGTTGAAGCCGCGCAGGAAGTACTGGTTCGCCTTGCCGTCGCCGCTGTGCTGCGTGACGATCAGGCCGGGCACGAATTCCAGCACCTCGCCGGGTCGCAGCACGGGCCGGCTCTTGAGCAGTGCCGCGCGGACCGTCCCTTGCGACGCGGCGTCGCTGCTGCCGACGCCGTTGTCGTAGTGGCGGCCGTCGACCTCGACCCGCTCGAGCGCGAGGGTCTGCGCCGTCGAGGTCAACGCCATGGCCGCCGCGGCGATGCCCGTCACGACGTGATGGATGCTCATGCGCCCACTCCCAGGATCTGCACATCGAAGAGCCGCTCGACCAGCCAGACGACCGCGATCGACGCGACGGCCGCGGATCCCGCGCCCAGCACCCATCGCGGATAGCCGCGCCAGCGTCGGGCCGTCCAGGCCAGCGGCACCAGCACGGCGACGATCGCCAGCTGTCCCGCCTCCACGCCGAGGTTGAACAGCACCAGCGGCGCCATGAGTTCGGACCGCGCGAGGCCGAGGTCCTTCAGCGCGCCCGCGAAGCCGAAGCCGTGGACCAGTCCGAAGAGGAAGGTCAGCCGCCAGCGCGTCTCGACCAGCACCGGCCGCAGGTTGTTCAAGGCGGCGAGCAGCACGCTCAGCGCGATCAGGCTCTCGACCCAGCGCGACGGCGGATCGACGACATCGAAGACCGCGAGCGCCAGGGTGATCGAGTGGGCCACGGTGAAGGCCGTGACGACGCCGAGCACGCTCCACAGCGCCGGTCGCCACGCGGTGGCGGGTTGCCACTGTCCGCCCTGCCGACGCAACACCGCCGGCAGCAGCAGGACGACGAGGAACAGCACGTGATCAATGCCGATCCAGATGTGGTGGACGCCGTCGCGGAAGATGCCCGCCAGGCCGTGTGCGGCGTGACTGTCCCCCTCCGCGGCCTCCGCGGCGTCCGCGGAGCCATCGCCGCCGGAGGGTTCCGGGCGAAGCGCCAGGCGCATGTCCACCGTTCCCGGTGCGACGACGGCCGTCCTTGCCGCACCGCCCTGCCGCCAGACCAGCACGCCGCGGTGCGACGGGTCCGTCATCGCGAACAGCCCATAGGAGAGCGCGCCGGTCGCCGGCGGCGACGCGCAGGACCAGGTCCGGACCAGCACCGCGTATCGGCCGTCGCTGTGCTGCTCCAGCTGCAGCGGCGCCTGTGCGCCCGGCCGGCAGACGGCGCCCTGCACATCGCGGACCTCCAGCCGGACCCCGTGCTCGGCGATCGACTCGATATCCGCCGTGCGCGACCGGACCTCGCCCCAACGCAGCAGGCCGTCGTCATCGGCGTCGAGGACCAGATCGCGGTCCAGGTCGCGCAGGGCGATGTCGACGCGCAGCGTCACGACGCTGTCGTCCGACCGCAGTTGCAGGTAGGCGTCGCTGGCCTTGTGGGCCTCGGCGACCGACAGCCCCATGACGGCGGCCAGCGCGACACCGCCTGCGAGGACGCGCCGGACCCACGCGTTCATGGACGCTTCTCCAGACGTCGGTCCTGCATCGATCGCTCGCGGACGAAGCGCCGGACGGGCTCTTCCGCGTCGGGTTGCTTCGCGGCCCGTGCGGCGCGCACGAGCAGCACCGCATCGGCCGGTTCGCGCTGCTGCGCCCAGTTCGTCAAGGCCTCCTCCAACGCCGTCGCCGCGTCGCCCCGCACGTCCAGCGCAAAGCGGCCGCGCTCCCGTGCATGGCTGGTGTCGCCGCGCAACGCGGCGGCGTCGAAGCGCTGCTGCATTTCCGTCGCCGCGCGCCCGGCCTGGGGATCGCCTGACCGCGTCCAGGCGATGGCCAGGCGCAGCAGCAGCGCGTCGGGGATCTGGTCCAAGCTCTCCGGCTGTCCTGCGCGGACGATGGCAGCGGCCTCCTTGGGGCGGCCGGCGTCCAGCAGCCAGTCGGCATACCCCGCGCGGACGTAGAGGTCGTCGTCCAACTGCAGCGCCCGTGCATACAACGCTCCCGCCGTCGCCAGTCCCTGCCGCTCGGCAAGCTCGGCGCGCAGCAGGGCGATCCATGCATGCGGCGCGCCCGGCGCGCGGTCGAGTGCGGCCAGGCGTTGCGTCGCCTCGGCGTCTTTGCCCTGCAGACTGTCCAACTCTGCAAGACACGCGTGCCCGTACGAGAGCGACAGCGGTGGCGCCGCCAGCCGCTGGCACCCCTCCCGCGCCTCATGCCAGCGGCCGCGCACCTGGAGAACGCCGGCACGCGTGAGCTCCGCCTGCGCCTGGAGCGCGGCCGGCAGCCCGCGCTCGCGCAGCAGCCGGTCGAGTTCCTCCAGCGCCGGGTCGAAGTCGTGCCGCGCCTGCAGGACCGTTGCCTTCAGCAGTCGCGCGGCCGGCGGCGCAGCGGGATCGTTCCACCAGGGTTGCAGCCAAGCCTGCGCGGTGCCGAGGTCGCGAGGGTCGCCGTAGCGACGGCTGCGCTCGACGGCTTCCCGCGCCGCGCGCAGCGCCAGTCCGAGATCGCGCGGCTGCTGCGCCAGCACGCGCTGCTCGGCACGCTGACGCGCGCGCTCGCCCGCCGAGCCGGCACGCAGCGGCAGCCGTTCCACGACCTCGTCATCCTGACGAGGCGTGAAGGGTTGCGCCGACGCAGTGGCTGCGACGGTGGCGAGGCACGCGAGCGCGAGGGCCCGCGCGGTCTTCAAGTGACGGACGCCGGTTCGTCGGTCTCGCTGGCGGGCGGCGTCGTCACGTTGTCGGCCGTCAGCGGCTCCGCGGTCTCGCTGCTCGACTGCGAGGTCGTCAGCGTGAACTGCGTGAAGGCCGTGGACGAACCGAGCGCGCTGTCGGGCACCGACGCCGGCTTCGGATCGCCGGGGACGCCGCTGTCGCCGTCCCCGTCGCCGCCGAAGCAGCCCGCCAACATCAAGGCGGCACCGATCGCCGTCAGCGCGAGCGCGGGTCGGCCGACATCCGCCAGCCGCCCGGCGCGGGGCCGATCGCCAGGCCCGGTCGACGCGGCGGATTCGCAAGAGGATTCACTCATGATGGGCTCCTCGTTCATTGCGTACCGCCGGTGGGCGTGTACAGGTAGGGGAAGCCGGGCAGCAGCGGCACGACGGCCTGGTCGACCGCGTCATGCAGCTTGAAGGCGGTGGCGCCCAGCGGCACGGCGGACGGCTTGCAGGCCGCGCCGAAGCCCAGCGCGTCGGTGTCGCCGTTGGCCACGCACAGTCCGCCCATCACCGCCACCAGCGAGATGTCGACCACGTCGTCCTTCGGGCGGCGGCCGTTCGGATACCCCGCGTTGTCGCTGCCCTGCGCGAGCAGGTTGCCGACGATGCCCAACCGGTTCTGCTGCGCGAAAGGCACGGCAGCGATGGACGTGTTCAGGCGGAGTTCTTCCGACGCGACCGCGTTGGCGGGCTGGTTCACGCCCTTGATGCCGGTGAGGAAGGTGGTGACCAGGTCGTTGCGCGGCAGGTTGGTCGGTGCGGAGCCCGGCAGGTTGAGCACCGAGGCCAGCAGCGCCGGCAGGGTCGGGTGGGTCACATAGGTGGCGAACTGCGCGTCGTCCTTCGGCTTGGACGCGTTGAAGCGGTCCTTGTCCGGCAGCCCGATGACGACCTCGTTGACCAGCGGCATGCCCAGGCGGGAGACCTGCACCCAGGCGCCGCCGGCCTTGTCGGCGGTCTGGTGGCCGGCCTTGGGCGACGGATCGAGGATGCGGGCCTGACGCATGCTGGCGGAGGTCCAGCCGCCGATGACCGGTTCCGCGCCGGCGACCAGGCAGCTCTTGTGCACCTCGAGCGCGAGCGTGGTGACATTCTTGCCGTCGAGTGTGTTGGGCGCGGCGTTGATCTGGGCCGGGTCGGTGATCAGCCCGACGGGCGCGTTCACCAGGTCGAAGATCGTGCCGAGGTTGACCGCGAACGGGTCCTTGCGCTGGCCGACGAAGACCTTGCCCGGCTGGTTGCATCCGGGAATCGTGACCGGGTAGATGTGCTTGGCCGCATAGGCCGTGTAGTCGGCGATCGTCTTCTTGCCGATGTTGTCCACGGGCTTGTCGAAGGTGGTTGCGCCGCCGCTGGCGTTGGCGATTGGGGTCCGCGTGCCGGAGCGGCGGTCGCCGCGCACGATGTCGACGGTGTAGCTCTCGTTGACGTTGAGCGCGGCCGCCTTCACGTCGGACACGGTGCCGGACTGGACCAGCGGGATGGCGACGTTCTTGTCGCCGATCGCCAGCGTGGTGGCCTTGAGCGTGTTCTTGAAGCGGAACTGGAAGGTGATGTCTTCCTTGGCGTCGCCGTTGTTGTCGACGTGGATCTCGTAGAGCGCGTTCGGATCCATCGCGTAGTAGTTGGGGCCCGCGAACGGATCCTGCAGCGGCACGTAGTTGGCGATGAGCGTCACGTAGTCGGCGCGGCCGGTCTCGTAGCTCATGAACATGTAGAAGTCGGTCGCATCCGCCTTGGGGACGGTGGTGATGAAAGGCGCCTCGCGGTGGCTCGACGCGAAGGCCAGCCCGGCGCAGAGCGCGCTGGCGGCGAACAGCCCGACGCGCAGGGGCGTCGATGGGAACTGGGTCATGGAAAGCTCCTCGTTGTTGAGGGAACGGTGTGGTGGAGGCGGGAGCGGATGAGCGCCGCCCGAGTCCCTTTACGCGTCGGACTGCGCGCTGGATGCGTCGCCGCCCTCGTCGTCGCGGATTTATTTCGACCCGCGCATCCGCTGGGCAAGCGCGCGCCCCGTGTGCCCGCGAAAGCGTCAGCCTTCGAGGGGACAGGGACTTCGCGTTTCCGATGCATCCGATCGAGAGGATGCTGCGTACGCTCGCCTCGCCTCGCCTCGCCTCGCCTCGCCTCGCCGGTGCAGGTGCAGGTGCAGGTGCAGGTGCAGGTGCAGGTGCAGGTGCAGGTG
>SEFA01000065.1 GCA_004210455.1 Rubrivivax sp.
CGTCACGCCCGTCACGCCCGTCACGCCCATCACGCCCATCACGCCCATCACGCCCATCACGCCCATCACGCAGAAGGCAGCGACCAGCAGACTGCCTCGCAGGCGAGTCGCGAGGCACATCGACACGCAGCGCGTCTGGGATCGACTCATGCCGAGGCCTCCGCGACGCCGAGCGCCTTGCGCATCAGCACGCTGCGATAGGTCTTCCCGGCCCACTGCACGTCGCCGATGAGCGCGTAGCCGCGTCGCTCGTAGCGACGGCGCAGCGCCTCGGCGGGCACGGCCGTGTCGAGCGCGACATGCGCGTAGCCCTGCGCGAGCGCCCAGGCTTCGGCGACATCCATCAGCCGCTCGCCGACGCCCTGCCCCCGGCACGACGGATGCACGGCGAGCTGGGCGAGGATCGCCGTGTCGGCCTGGGTGTAGCAGTCGGGCACCGGATCGCCGAGGTAGCGGCCGTCGGGCCGCTTGGGCGGCGCGACGGTCACCGTGCCCACCAGCTCGCCGCCGGCGTTCAGCGCGACGAAGGCCTGGCCGGAGGCCACGCGTTCGCGCGTGGTCTGCACGCTCTGGTCGACCGCGGTGAAGTTCCATCCCTGCGCCGCCAGCGATGCGTAGGCCAGGTGCAGCAGCGCGGTGAGCGCCTCAATGGAGTCCTCAGGGGTCAGCGGTCGCAGGGTCAGGGCGGTCATCGTCGGAGCGGGTTTTCGCAAGACATCGGCACCTTACATCCGGAACACGCCGAACTTCGTCTCGGGGATCTCGGCGTTCAGCGCGGCGGAGAGGCCCAGCGCGAGCACGCGGCGCGTGTCGGCGGGATCGATGACGCCGTCGTCCCACAGCCGGGCGCTGGCGTAATACGGATGGCCCTGGTCCTCGTACTGCTGGCGGATCGGCGCCTTGAAGGCTTCCTCCTCGTCCGCGGACCATTGACCGCCCTTGCCCTCGATGCCGTCGCGCTTGACCGTGGCCAGCACCGACGCGGCCTGCTCGCCGCCCATGACCGAGATGCGGGCGTTCGGCCACATCCACAGGAAACGCGGCGAGTAGGCGCGGCCGCACATGCCGTAGTTCCCGGCGCCGAAGCTGCCGCCGATGATCACGGTGAACTTGGGCACCTGCGCGCAGGCCACCGCCGTCACCATCTTGGCGCCGGCGCGGGCGATGCCTTCGTTCTCGTACTTGCGGCCGACCATGAAGCCGGTGATGTTCTGCAGGAACACCAGCGGGATCTTGCGCTGGCAGCAGAGCTCGATGAAGTGGGCGCCCTTGTTGGCGCTCTCCGCGAAGAGGATGCCGTTGTTGGCCACGATGCCGACGGGCATGCCCTCGATGTGGGCGAAGCCGCAGACCAGCGTGTTGCCGTAGCGGGCCTTGAATTCGTCGAAGACGCTGCCGTCGACGATGCGGGCGATGACCTCGCGCACGTCGAAGGGCTTGCGGGTGTCGGTGGGGATCACGCCGTGCAGTTCGGCGGGATCGTAGGACGGCGCCTGCGGCGCCTGGGTCAGCAGCTCGCCCTGCTTGCGCCAGTTCAGCCGCGCCACGGACTGGCGCGCGATCGCCAGCGCGTGGGTGTCGTTCTCGGCCAGGTGGTCGGCCACGCCGGACAGGCGCGTGTGCACGTCGCCGCCGCCCAGGTCCTCGGCGCTGACGACCTCGCCGGTCGCGGCCTTCACCAGTGGCGGGCCGCCCAGGAAGATGGTCCCCTGGTTCTTGACGATGACGGTCTCGTCGCTCATCGCCGGCACGTAGGCGCCGCCGGCCGTGCAGGAGCCCATCACCACGGCGATCTGCGGAATGCCCTTGGCCGAGAGATTGGCCTGATTGAAGAAGATGCGGCCGAAGTGGTCGCGGTCCGGGAACACCTCGTCCTGGTTGGGCAGATTGGCGCCGCCGCTGTCCACCAGGTAGATGCAGGGCAGGCGGTTCTGGTCGGCGATCTCCTGCGCGCGCAGGTGTTTCTTGACGGTGATCGGGTAGTAGGTGCCGCCCTTGACGGTGGCGTCGTTGCAGACGATCACGCACTCGACGCCGGACACCCGGCCGATGCCGGCGATCACGCCGCCGCCAGGGGCCGCGTTGTCATACATGTCCAGGCCCGCCAGCGGGGCCAGCTCCAGGAACGGCGTGCCGGGGTCCAGCAGCATCTCCACGCGGTCGCGCGGCAGCAGCTTGCCGCGTCCGACGTGCTTGGCGCGCGCGGCCTCGCCGCCGCCCTCGGCGATCTTCGCCAGGCGGGCGTTGAGGTCGTCGATCAGGCCGCGCATCGCGTCCGCGTTGGCCTTGAAGTCGGCCGAGCGGGCGTTGAGCTTGGTGGACAGCTGGGGCATGGGTCTGGGTCTCCGGTCTTATGAGCCGCGCTCAATTCTGTGCAGGAACGCTGGCTGAAGGCGCTGTTCCGGGATCGCCGGCGCGGCGCAAGGCGCGAAGCATAAGTCAGATGACAGCAGTTTCCAAGCCGGACCCGAGCATGGATCGTACCGACTTGAGCCCGACTCAATAAACCCGGAGAATCCGCTTCTCATGAGCCCCGTACCGATGTCCAGAGAAGACGCCCGCCTCGATCCGCCCTCCGCGGCTGCGCTGCCCGCGCAGCGCCGCTCGCCGGTGGGCGCGAAGGCCGAGCAGCGGGTGAAGGACATCCTGCGCGCGAGCCGTGCGGTGTTCGCCGAGCGCGGCTACGAGCGCGCGACGACGACCGAGATCGCGCAGCGGCTGGGGATCTCCGAGGCGACGGTCTTCACCTACTTCCGCGGCAAGCGCGAGCTCTGCATGCGGGTGATCGGCGATTGGTACGACGAGATCATCGAGGCGATCGAATCGGGGCTGCCGCGCGAGCGGCCGATCCGGGACCAGTTGGAGTTCGTGGTCCACACGCATCTGCGGCTGTTCCTGATCCAGGGCACGGGGCTGTGCGAGCTGGTGCTGTCGGAGGGCCGCAAGCGCGAGGCGCCGGTGGCGCGCGGCGAGGGCCAGGACTTCGGCGCGGCCTTCGTCGACCTGCAGCGACGCTACACGGCACCGCTGATGGACCTGCTGGCGCGCGGCCAGGCGCAAGGCGAGGTCCGGCAGGACATCCCGCTGCGGCTGCTGCGCTCGCTGGTGTTCGGGCCGATGGAGCACATGCTCTGGGAAGTGATCATCGCCGGCCGGCAGATCCAGGTGGACGCAGCGGCGCGCGATCTGGTCGCGCTGCTGTGGCCGGCGCTGCAGGCGCCGGACCAGGAGCTCAAGGCGCTGCGCCGATTGAAGGCCCGCGTGGCCGAGGCGCTGGACGGCGGCGGCATGGACGCTGTCGGCGGCAAGTCCTGACCCTCAGCGCATCGCACCACCGTGCGCAAGACCTGGAAAGGTCAAAAGATCAGCAGTCGAGGCCATAGCCCCACAGCCCCTGTTCGGGAACGATGACGGCTCCAACCTTCGAGTCATTCCCTGGAGCACCACATCGTGAACCTCGATATCGATGCGGCCATTGAAGAGCTGCTGTGCGCCGTGCCGCCGCCCGTTCAGATCCCGACGCCCGCCCCGGGCGAATACATCCCCCACATCAGCGAGGACAACTTCGACCAGGAGGCCTGGGACGACTGGTATCGAGAGCAGATCCGCCTGTCGATCGAAGACCCTCGACCGAACATTCCTCATGAGCAGGTCATGCGCGAGGCACACGACATGGTCTGGGGAAAGGGGGTCGCCCATGGACGAGCCAACAACGCTTGAATGGAGGCCGCGAGCTCGCCTTCGGTATCTGCTGGTCTTGGCAGAGATCCATCGCCACAATGCGCTGGCCGCGCAGAACCTGGAGCGATTGATCTCGAAGAAGTTGCGACTCGTGATCAGGTTCCCTCACCTCTATCGAGCATCGACTCGGGTGTCAGGCATCCGGGAGATCGTCGTCACGGCGAACTACCTCGTTCCCTACCGCGTCACGCCAAGTGCAGTCGAGATATTGGACGTCGTCCATGCCCGTCGCGATTGGCCGAATCCGCCGCAATTGACGCCCCCCTTGCATTGAGTGTGATCCGTTCAAAAGGGCGACTGGATCCGGTCGCCCTTTCCATTCACCGCCGCTGCTTGTCAAGCAGGACGCTCAGTCCTGCCAAGCCGAGCCCCACCACGGCAAGCCCTGCCCCCGCCACCGGCAGCGAACGCAGCGATGCCCCGTGCGTCAGCATCCACCCGCCGAGCCACGCGCCGCCCGCGTTGCCCAGGTTGAACGCCGCGATGTTGAGCGTCGACACCAGCGCCGGCGCATCGGGCGCCTGCTGCATCATCCGCATCTGCAGTCCGGGCACCGTTGCGAAGGCGGCCATGCCCCAGACGAAGATCATGGCGATCGTCGGCCATTGCCAGTCGAGCACCACCGCCAGCAGCGCCTGCACGATCGCCAGCGCGACCAGCACGCCCATCAGCGACGGCATCAGCTTCCAGTCCGCCAGCTTGCCGCCCAGCGTGTTGCCGATCGTCAGGCCCAGGCCGAACAGGAACAGCACGCCCGTGATCCAGCCTTGCGATAGGCCGGTGACCTCCGACAACACCGGGGCGACGAAGGTGAACGCGGTGAAGATGCCGCCGAAGCCGACCGCCGTCAGCGCCAGCGCGATCAGCACCTGCGGGCGCTTCAGCACCGACCAGTCGTTGCGGGGCTGCGCGGCGGTGTCGGCGTCCCTGGTCTTGGGCAGCAGCGCGACGAGCGCGACCGCAGCGACGATGCCCAGTCCCGCCACAGCGCCGAAGCTCGCGCGCCAGCCCCATTCCTGGCCGATCAGGTTGCCCAGTGGCACGCCCAGCACATTGGCCAGCGTCAGTCCGGTGAACATCAGCGCGATCGCACCGGCCTTGCGGTCGGGCGCGACCAGCTCGCTCGCCAGCACCGCGCCGATGCCGAAGAAGGACCCGTGCGCCAGCGCCGCGACGATGCGGCCCGCCATCACCGTCCAGTAGCCCCCGCCGATCGCCGACAGCACGTTGCCCGCGATGAACAGCGCGATCAGCACCAGCAGCGCCCGCTTGCGCGGCCAGCCCGCGCTGAGCGCCGCCAGCGGCGGCGCGCCCAGCGCCACGCCCAGCGCATAGCCGGTCACCAGCAGGCCCGCGCGCGGCAGGCTCACCGCCAGGTCCTGCGCCATCGCGGGCAGCAGACCCATGATCACGAACTCGGTCGTGCCGATCGCGAAAGCCGCCAGCGCCAGGGCCAGGATAGGCAGCGGGAAGCCGCGCGGGGCCGCCGGTTTGGCGCCGGTATCGCCATCTGGGCCGGCGTCGTCGAGGGTGGAAGACAGGGAGGTCACGAGCGACTCCAACGTTGATTCAATGGTCCGCACTGTGATCTGTTGCTCGCAAGCTGGGAATCCATCGAAAGTGATAAGCATCTGTTCCAGAATGGAAAAGATGGCGCCGTCATGATGCGGCTCCCACGGAGATCCGGAATGAATGAACTCGATGACATGCGCCTGTTCGTGCGGGCTGTCGCGGCGGGCAGCCTGTCCGCGGCGGGGCGGGAGCTCGGTTTCTCCCCAGCCGTGGGCAGCAAGCGGCTGGCGCGGCTGGAGGCGCGGCTCGGCGTGCGGCTGCTGCAGCGCAGTTCACGGCGTCTGGCGCTGACCGACGAGGGCGCGATCTACCTGGAGCGCTGCCAGACCATCCTCGCCGACATCGACGACGCGGAGGCCGAGCTCACGCAGGGACGCCAGCAGGCGCGTGGGCTGCTGCGCGTCACCTCGACGGTCGCGCTGGGCCGCCGCTGCGTCGGCCCGCTCGCCGCCGAATTCATGCGCGAGCATCCCGACGTCACCGTGCAGGTCTCGCTGTCGGACGCGCTCGTCGACCTGATCGAGGAAGGCTTCGACTGCGCCGTGCGCATCGGCGGTCCGGCGGACTCGCGGCTGGTCGCGCGCCGGCTCGGACCCAACCGGCGCGTGCTCTGCGCGACGCCGGACTACCTGCGCCGCCGCGGCACGCCGCGCGTGCTCGAGGACCTCGCCGGCCACGACTGCATCCTCCAGGAGCGCATCGCCACGCGCCAGTCGGACTGGCTGTTCATGCCGGCCGACCCGTCAGTGTCGGCCTCCCCGCGCACGGTCACCGTGCAGGGCCGGCTCGTTACCGACAACGGAGAACAGGCCCATGACTGGGCCCTGGCCGGCCTCGGCCTGGTCCGCCGCGCGGTCTGGGACGTGGTCGACGAACTCGACGACGGCCGCCTCGTCGAGGTCCTGCCCGAATGGGCTGGCGAAGTCGGCCCGCTGCAGCTTGTCTTCCCGTCGCGCCGCCTGCTGCCGGCGCGCACGCGGCTGTTCATCGATGCCCTGGCCGCGCGCTTTGAAGACTCCAGGGACCAGGCCCGCATCCGCGCGCCCCAGCCCTCGAAGGCGAGGACAAGGGCAGATGTGAAGGCAAAGGGACGACCGGCGCCGGCGACCGCCAAGCGTCGCCGTTGATGCGCCGCGACGGCGTACGGACGAAAAAAAGGGACCTTGCGGTCCCTTCGGGTCAGGCGTTCGAACCGGCCGGAGCCGGCCTCGATCACTTGAAGCTGTAGCTGGCGGTCAGCGTCCAGTAGCGGCCGGTGCCGTTGTGCATGCCGGCGTTCCAGCCCTGCGTCACCGTTGCCGAGGTGTTGGTCGCCGGGTAGTAAGGCGCCTTCTCGTCGGTGATGTTCTGGATGTTCAGCGTCAGCGCCAGATCCTTGAAGCCCGTGTAGGTGTAGGCCATGTCGAACGTCATCCACTTGCCCACCGCGCAGCTCGGATAGCGGTTGAAGTACAGGTCGCGGCCGTTGGTCGCCGTCGGCGCCACGCCCAGGATGGTGCGACCCGTGATGCGCGGATCCGAGCTCGGGCCACCCCAATGGCAGGTCGTGCCGTTGTAGATGATCGCCGGGTTCGACGAGCTGTCCATGTGACGCAGGAAGGACACGCCGCTGACCCAGTTCATCGCCCCCATGATCGAGTGCTTGCTGTCGATGTCCAGCGTCGACATGACGCGGAACTTCAGGCGCGGGATGTCGCCGGCCGAGGTCGCCCAGTCGTACAGGCCGCCGTTGGTGCCCACCAGGTTGTTGTCGTCGTAGCCCGGGACCTCGACGCGGCTGTACTTCGTCATGTACGTGCCGCGCAGCTGGTTGGTCCAGCGCAGGCCTTCCTTGAGGTTCAGGTTGGTCTTGACCTCGAAGTCCACGCCCGACACTTCCGTCGAACCCTGGTTGGTCCACGGCGTGGCGACGACCAGCAGCGGGCCCGTTCCGGCGACGCCGTTGAGCAGCAGCGCCGGGTTGGTGTCGCGGATGAGCGCGCTGGGGTCGTAACGCTCAGGATGATCGATCACGTCCTGCGCCGAACCCAGCGCCACTTCGTCCTTCTTCTTGATGTTGAAGTAGTCGATCAGGAAGTCCACATGCTTGCTGGGCGAGAACACGATGCCCAGCGAGTGGCTCTTGGACTTCTCGGGCTTCAGCGCCGGGTTCGCGCCGCCGGTGCCGGACACGGTCTTGTTGCAGTCCGCAGCGGCCGCGCCGGGCTTGGGCGTGGTGCCGTCTTCCTCGCAACGCACCGGGTCGATCAGGTTGTTGACGAAGAACTGCGCGCCGCCCGCGCTGACCTGCGACACCGCCGGAGCACGGAAGCCCTCGGAGTAGGTGCCCCGGAACGACAGCGTCGGAATGACCGTCCACTTCGCGCCGACCTTGGGCACGAAGTTGCCCTTCATCTTGTCGTACTTGTCGTAGCGACCGGCGAAGTCCATCTCGAAGGACTTGAACCAGGGCGTACGGAACTCGACGAAGGCCGACTTCACATTGCGACCTCCGTCGACGGCCGTGTTGGCCAGACCCAGGATCTTGCCCGCCGCATTCAGCGGATCAGGGTTGATGCCGATCGATTCGCGGCGCAGCTCCACGCCGGTCGCCATGCCGATCGCGCCGCCCGGCAGCGATCCGAATTCGGTCGACACCTTGGCGTCCCACTGCTTGATCGTCGAGTCGGCCTTGTTGGTCAGGGCCGGCGACAGATTCGGGTCGGCCGCCACCTCCGCGATCGTGCGGCCGGTCAGCAGCGTGCGCAGCACGTCCAGGTTCAGGAAGCCGTAGCTGGTCTCGTCGCGCTTGGCCTTGTTCCACAGCAGGGCGGTTTCCCAGTCCCAGGCGCCGAACGAGCCCTTCACGCCGGCGAGCGCGCGGTACTGCTGGTTGACCAGGTTGGTGCCGCCAGGGGCGTTCTCAAAGCGGTACTGGACCGAGGCGCGTCCCGGGGTCGCGTCGTTGTTGAACGGGTTGTCCGGATGCCCGATCGGCAGGATGGCCTGGAACGTGGGCACGGTGCCGCCGCCCAGGATGAAGTTGCTGGTCGGGCTCAGGCCGCTGATCGTGCGCGAGACCGCGAGGTAGTCGCGCTCGACGCGCGAATAGCCGGCTTCGGCGAAGGCGGTGATGTCGTTGGTGACGCGGAAGGTGCCGCGGCTCATCAGGCTGAGGTCGGTGCCCTTGTTCTGCGCCTCGTTGTAGTCGTCGAGGCTGTAATTGCAGAACTGACGTCCCAGCAGCGGCAGCGTGCTGATGCCGTGCACGGCGCTGCCGGTCAGCAGGCGCGACGCATCGCAGTTGGTCTGGTTGCGGACCACGGACGCCGCCGTGTTCTGCGGGAAGTTCAGGCTGTTGGGCGCCGATTCCTTCGTGAAGAAGGCCTGGTTGGAAACGCTGGAGCCGTACGGGTTCAGGCGCAGGTTGATGGCGGCGTAGTCGTCGGCGTGGATGTCCTTGACGTCCCGGGTCATCGTGCGGCCGCGGTGGGTCAGGTCCGCGCCGATCAGGACGTTGAAGCCGTCCTTGGCGAAGTCACCGATGCCGAAGCTGCCGTTGATGGTCTGGCGCGAAAACTCGCCGTCGTCGTTGGCGCCCAGGGTGGCCCCCATCTGCGCGCCCTGGAAGTCCTGCTTCGTGATGAAGTTGATGACGCCGCCGACCGCGTCGGAGCCGTACACGGCGGATGCGCCGTCCTTGAAGATTTCAACGCGCTCGATGGCCGAGGCCGGGATCGAGTTCAGGTCGTACAGCGTCGACGTGCCGTTGTTCGGGTTCGCGTAGGCGGCCGGCACGATGCGGCGGCCGTTCAGCAGGATCAGCGTCGAGGTGGAACTCAGTCCGCGCAGCGAGACGGTCGCGACGCCGCGCGAGAAGCCGTTCTGGGCGGGCGTGTCGTTGAAGCCGTCGGTACCGACCGCGGGCACCATCTTCATCAGCTCCAACGCGGTCTTCGCACCGCTGGCACGGATTTCCGCGGCGGTGATGCGGTCGATCGGCGAGGTGCCTTCCGCGGCCGTGCGCCGGATGTTGGAACCGGTGACTTCCACCCGCTCCAATTGCTGCGATTCCTGCGCCGCGGCGATGCCGCAGGCCAGCGTGCTGGCGATCGCGATGCTGGTGAGTACCAGCGCCCTGTGGGTAAGTTGACGAGACATTGCGGTCCTCTTCTGAAGTGGGGTCGCACCCGGTGATGGCGCTGTTTCCCGAACGGTTGCAGAGCGCACCCGGGTCGATGTGCCCGGTGCGGTGCGTGAGCTGATTTTTTCAGTAGCTCAAACGTGTGGTTCACTGACTTAAACATTTGGTACATCGCGCAGCAAAAGAGCGACACACCTATAAGAAGAAACCCGGCAGTCATGGCTCAAAGCAGGGGGAACCCTATCCCCAGAAACCCCCTCAAGTGCGGGCGCAAATCACACGGATATGCCGGGTCATTGCCATGACGAGGGCATCTCCGATGTCGAAAGACAGGGCTTTCCGACGCGGACGGACGAAAAAAAGCCCGGCCAAGGCCGGGCTTCAAGGCGATCGCGGCAGCGATCAGAAGTCGTAGGACGCGCCCACCTTGTAGCTGCGCGGACGGATCCGGTACCCATCGCGCAGGTTGACCGGACGCTCGTCGCCCATCAGGTTGTTGATGTTCAACGACAGCCGCAGGTTCTTGATGCCGGTGTAGCCCAGGCTGAAGTCGGTGCGGATGTCCTCGTCGATGTAGCAGGGCAGCGAACCCGGCTTCAGGCTGCTCTGGCAGGCGGCCTCGCCCCAGGTGTCGAGGTCGGCTTCGCTGCGGTTCAGCGCCGTGCGCGAGGTGTAGTTGAAGCGCACGCCGGTGGTCCAGTCGCCCTTGTTCCAGGCGGCCGAGAACACCGCCTTCAGGCGCGGGTTCTCGTACAGGCCGACTTGGTTGGGACGCCACTTGTTCGCATCGATGTCCCAGGCCTTGTAGGTCAGCGCATAGGTCGCCGCCACGCCCAGGTTCAGCGTGCCGAACGATCCCGCCGCCACGCGGCCCTTGACGTCGATGTCCACGCCCGAACTCTCGGTCTTCCCGAAGTTCTCGTACTGCAGCAGCATGGACGTGATCTGGCCCGCGCCCCACGACAGCGACTGGCCGGACACCTGGTTGGCGCGGGCAACCCACGCCAACTCCTGCGCCGTCAGCGCGCCGCGGCTGATCACCGTGTCGTAGCCGGCCTGGCCTTCGCGCGCCAATACGTAGTCCGGATCCCGCGAGTTGATCTCGTTCTTGCGCTCGATGCTGAAGTAATCGACGGCGATCGAGGCGTTCTTCGTGGGCTCGAACACGAAGCCCAGCGTCACGCTCTTGGAGGTCTCGGGCTTGAGGTCGGGATTGGCCGAGATCATCACCGGCAGCGACGCACGGCAGCCGCTGGCCAGGGCCAGCGCGGCGTCGGACTTGTCGGCGGCGGTGCCGTCCTTGAGGATGTCGTTGATCGCCGTGGCGGTGGCGCAGCGCTTCGGGTCCACCATCTGGTTGTAGAAACCGGTGACGCCGACCTGGCCCAAGGTCTCGGGGATGTTGGGCGCGCGGAAGCCGCCGGCCACCGTGCCGCGCAGCAGCAGCTGCGGCAGCACTTCGAAGCGAACGCCCAGTTTGGGCGAGACGCGTCCTTCGAAGCCCGAGGCCTTGTCGAAACGCAGCGCGCCGTTGAGCTCCAGCTTCTTCAGCACCGGGGCGTTCAATTCGATGAAGGCCGCCTCCAGGTTGCGCTCGCCGTCGATCAGCACCGAGCCGCGGCCGACGATCTGCGCCTTCAAGACGTTGTCCGTGGACTTGATGCGCACGCCTTCCTGACGGTGCTCCGCGCCGACCGCGAAGGCCAGCGGGCCGCCCGGCAGTTGCAGCAGTTCGCCGCTCAGCTTGGCATCCACCCAGGTCTGGTGGTTCTTGCCCTGCGAGCCGTTGACCGGGAACAGGCGCTCCAGCAGCTCGCGGCTGTTGCCGCCGCCGATCTTGTACTCGCCCGACTCGACAGCCGCGAACAGGTCGCGCGAACCCCAGCGGGCCAGCTTGTCCGCCTCGGCGGCATTGCGGCCCACGGAGACTTCCCAATCCATCTCGCGGAAGGTGCCCTGCACGCCGGTCAGCACGCGGTACTGCTTGCCGGTGCCGTCGTAATTGAACAGGCCGGGATCGTCCATGAACCGGTAATCGATGCCGCGGGGCTGGCCCGTGGGGTTCGCCGGATTCGTGGCCGACAGCACCGGATGCGGCACCGACTGCGCGACCTTGTTGTAGCCGTCGTACCAGCGCGAGGTGGCGCCCGCGCCGATGGCCATCGGCACGGTCAGGTACTCGGTGGTCGTCTTCGAATAGGACACCTCGGCGAAGGCCTGGATGTCCTCCGTGACCTTCAGGCGGCCGGCGCTGAACAGGTTCACGCGCTTGGCCGGATCGGAGACCGCATTCAGTCCGTTGATGTCGGTCACGCACTGGCCCGCCGCGTTCAGCGTCGTGCAGCCCGTCACCGGCACGCGGTTCGTGCCCACGCGCAGGTTGCCGGGGTAGGAGTTCAGGCTCTTGTCGCCGAAGGTCGACAGGAAGAAGCCCTTGTGCCACGCCGGATAGTCGTCCTTGACGTCCGCCACGGTGTAGCCGTCGCGCTTGTACGCCTCGATGTTGGCGAAGACGTTGAAGCGGTCCTTGTCCAGGTCGCCGAAGCCGGCCACGAGGCTGGCCTGACGCTGCGCGCCGACGGCCGGATGTTCGTTGAACGTGGTGCTGACGGAGGCACCGACGCCGTTGTACGAGCGGCGCGTGATGATGTTGATCACGCCGGCCATCGCGTCGGAGCCGTAGATGGCGGAGGCGCCGTCCTTCAGGATCTCGACGCGCTCGACCGCGTCGGCCGGGATCGCATCGACGTTGACGAAGGTGTCCTTGGCGCCGTCGGCCAAGCCGAAGTTGGCGACGCGGCGGCCGTTCAGCAGCACCAGCGTGGCGCCCTTGCCCAGACCGCGCATCGACACGCCCGAGGCACCCGAGGCGAAGCTGGAGGTGTTGCCGTCGTCCTTGATTTCGCTGCTCGAGGTCGACGTCAGCGTGTCCAGCACCTGGCGAACGGTGTTGGCGCCGGTGCGGCGGATCTCTTCACGGTTGTAGACCTGCACCGGCGAGGCGGTTTCCGACGCCAGACGCTTGATGTTGGAGCCGGTCACCTCGACGCGCTGAAGCTGGGTCGTGTCCTGTGCCTGGGCTTGCGCGACCTGCGCGCAGCAGAGCAGCGCCGCGGCGGCGCTCAGGGACAGGGAGCGCTGGTTTTCTTTTCTCATACTTCCACTTCCGATTGAGGGGGCGGATTCTGTGGAGCGCCATGGCCCATGTCCGTCGTCATCCATTGCAAAACAGCAACAATCGTTCACGCCACAGCATCCACTCTTCGCATGGACGGGCGAAAAGCGCCCGACTGCTGCAAAAGCGGGCGAATCGGGCGCGAAAACGGGGCATGGCAGCGGTGCCAGGAAGGGAAAACCCTTGACGCCTGAAATGGCACCATTCGGGTGCGCCCAGCGCCCTTTCATTCGCGTGAACCCTTCCGGGTGACCTCCAGGCGGGCGCCCCGCAAGACCTGGCCCCGGGCGCTGGATGTTCGAAAGGGATACGCTTGCGCACCCCCGCCGCAAGACCCGGCCCCTGACAAGGAAGAAGGACCGGGCGCGGCGGATCCGCCCAGGCGTCCCCAGGAGGAACCCCCATGTCCATTTCGATGACCGTGAACGGCAAGGCGGTGACGCTCGATGCCGATCCGCAGATGCCCCTGCTGTGGGCGCTCCGCGAAGACCTGCAACTGACCGGCACCAAGTTCGGCTGCGGCATGGCGCTGTGCGGCGCCTGCACCGTGCACCTGGACGGCAAGCCGGTCCGCTCGTGCCAGACGCCGCTGGCATCGGCGGCCGGCAAGAAGATCACCACGATCGAAGGCGTGGGCGCGACGCCCGCCGGACGCGCCGTGCAGCACGCCTGGCTGAAGATCGACGTCCCGCAGTGCGGCTACTGCCAGAGCGGCCAGATCATGAGCGCCTGCGCGCTGCTGGCCGGCAAGAAGAAGCCCACCGACGCCGACATCGACGGCGCGATGAGCGGCAACGTCTGCCGCTGCGGCACCTACAACCAGATCCGGGCGGCGATCCACGACGCCTCGGCCACGCTGGCGAAGGGAGGCTGAGATGGATGCCTTCCTCACCCACATCGCCATGCCCGCCCGGCCCGCGGACGATCAGCCCTCACCCGCCGCGCCGATGTCTGCTGGACGCCGCGCGCTGCTGAAGGGCGGCGCCGCCTTGACCGTTTCGTTCGCGCTGCCGCTGGCGGCGGGCCGAGCGGCGCTCGCGCAGACGACCGCGGGCGCCCCCGCCTCCAACACCTTCGCCCCGAACGCCTGGCTGCGCATCACGCCCGACAACAGGGTCACCGTCGTCTGCGGCTCGGCCGAGATGGGCCAGGGCGTGCTGACCGCCATCCCGATGATGGTGGCCGAGGAGCTGGACGCCGACTGGGCGCTGGTCTCGGTCGAGCAGGCGCCGGCGGATGCGGCGTACAACAACCCGATGTTCGGCATGCAGGCCACCGGCGGCAGCACGACCGTGCGCGCGCACTGGACGCCGGTGCGACAGGCCGGCGCCGCGGCGCGTCAGATGCTGGTCGCCGCGGCGGCGCAGCAGTGGAAGGTGGACGCGTCGACGCTGCGCACCGAGCGCGGCCAGGTGATCGGCGCCAACGGCCGCAAGGCGAGCTACGGCTCGCTGGTCGGCGCCGCCGCGAAGCAGCCCGTGCCGGAGAAACCCGCGCTGAAGGACCGCAAGGACTTCCGCATCATGGGCAAGCCGACGCGCCGCCTGCACAGCGCGGCCAAGATCAACGGCACCGCCAAGTTCGGCATCGACGCGCACGTGGACGGCCTGCTGGTCGCGGTGATGGCGCGCGCGCCGATCGCCGGCGCCAGGCCCAAGGCCTTCGACGAGGGCAAGGCCAAGGCGGTGAAGGGCGTGCGCAAGGTCATCGCCATTCCTTCGGGCGTGGCCGTGCTGGCGGACGGCTACTGGGCGGCCAGGCAGGGACGAGACGCGCTGGGCATCGAATGGGACCTGGGCGCGCACGCCGACCTGTCGTCCGACAAGGTGTCGGCCTCGCTCGACGAGGGCCTGCAGAACGCCACCGCGATCGCGCGCGACGTGGGCAACGTCAAGGACGGCAGCGCCAACGCCGCGCGCAACCTGAGCGCGCAGTACGACGTGCCCTACCTCGCGCACGCCGCGATGGAGCCGCTGAACTGCCTGGCCTGGGTCAAGGGCGACGAGGTCTCGATCTGGGCAGGCACGCAGAGCCAGGGCCCGGCGCAAGGCATCCTGTCGCAGGTCGCGCAGGTCACGCCGGCCAAGGTGAAGGTCAACACGATGCTGCTGGGCGGCGGCTTCGGTCGCCGCTTCGCGCCGGACTTCACCATCGACGCGACGCTCCTGTCCAAGCTCAGCGGCAGCCCGGTGAAGCTGATCTATGCCCGCGAGGACGACATGGCCGCCGGCTACTACCGGCCGACGTCGCGCGTGCGTTTCGAGGCGGGCCTCGACGACCAGGGCCAGCCGCTGATGCTGCGCGCGGACGTCGCCAGCCCGTCGATCATGGCGGCTTCGGGCTTCATGAAGATCCCCGAGAACGGCGTCGATTCCATGGCCGTCGAAGGCCTCGCGGATCACCCCTACGAGATCCCGCACCAGCGCATCGCCTACGGCCGCGCGGAACCGGGACCGCAAGTGTGGTTCTGGCGCTCGGTCGGACATTCGCAGAACGCGTTCTTCATCGAGAGCTTCATCGACGAGCTGGCGCATGCGGCCAAGGTCGATCCGCTGAAGTACCGGCTGGGGCTGCTCGAAAAGCACCCGCGCGCGCGCGGCGTGCTCTTGCTGGCCGCGGAGAAGGCCGGCTGGAGCCGCCCGCTGCCCAAGGGCCGGCATCGCGGCATCGCGGTGGCGGAAAGCTTCGGCACCTGGGTCGCCGAAGTGGCGGAGGTGTCCGTGTCCAAGGACGGCGGCATCACCGTCCACCGCGTGACCGCGGCCGTGGACTGCGGCCAGATCGTCAACCCTCAGACGATCGCCCGCCAGATCGAAGGCGCCGTGGTCTACGGCCTGTCCGCCGCACTCTACGGACGCATCACCTTCAAGGACGGGAGGGTCGAGCAGAGCAACTTCCACGACTACCCGGTGCTGCGCCTGAACGAGATGCCCAAGATCGACGTGCACATCGTCCAGAGCAACGAAGCCCCCGGCGGCATCGGCGAACCCGGCACGCCGCCGATCGCCCCGGCCGTGGCCAATGCGATCTTCGCGGCCACGGGAAAGCGGCTGCGCCAGCTGCCGTTCGACAGCGAAGCGCTCAAGCAGGCCTGAGCGCCCGCTCCACGCTCAGGAGGCCGGCGCCGGCGGGTAGCCGGCCTCGCTGAGCACACCCGCCAGTCGCTCGCGGCTCAGGCCGCTCGCCACCTTCACGGTCTTCTGCGGCAGGTCGACGTCCACCTCCGCGTGCGCGTCGGCCTCCTTCACCGCCTCGGTCACCGCCGCCAGGCAGTGGCCGCAGCTCATGTCGGGCAGCTTGAATTCATGCATGTCGGACTCCTTCGGATCAAATTGCCGGACGGAGCGTAAACCTTGCCACCGTGGCAAGGTCAAGAGACCTCTCCCATCGGGGGCATGGCCTTGACCTTCCCATCATGGCAAGCTTGACACTCCCGCCATGAACACCGCTACCACGCCCCTCCCCGTCGCCTCCGGCGAGCGCCAGCTCGCCGTGTCCGGCATGACCTGCGCCAGCTGCGTCCATCGCGTGGAACGTGCGCTGCGCAAGGTGCCCGGCGTGGAGGGCGCGGAAGTCAACCTCGCCACCGAAAGCGCCACCGTGCGCGCCCCCGCCGGCATCGCCGTCGAAGCCCTCGTCGCCGCCATCGCCAAGGCCGGCTACGACGCCCACGAGATCGTCGGCGAGGACGACACACCGCCCGCGCCGCCGCCCTGGGCCGCCACCGGCTGGCCCGTGCTCACCGCCGCGCTGCTGACCTTGCCGCTGATCGCGCCCATGATCGCCATGGCCTGGGGCGCCCACTGGATGCTGTCCGGCGGGTGGCAGCTCGCGCTCGCCACGCCCGTGCAGTTCTGGCTGGGCGCGCGCTTCTATCGCGCGGGCTGGGCCGCGCTGAAGGACCGCAGCGGCAACATGGACCTGCTCGTCGCGCTGGGCACCAGCGCCGCCTACGGCCTGAGCGTCTACGAACTCGTGCGGCAAGGCCCGATGAGCACGGCCCTGTACTTCGAATCGGCCGCGGCCGTCATCACGCTGGTGCTGCTGGGCAAGTGGCTGGAAGGCCGCGCGAAGCGCCAGACGCTCAGCGCCATCGCCGCGCTCAAGCAGCTCCGCCCGGAACAGGCGCACGTGCGCCGCGGCCCCGCAGGCGCGCAAGCCGAGATCGACGTCCCGCTCGCCCAGCTGCGGCTGAAGGATCTGATGGTCGTGCGTCCCGGCGAGCGCATTCCCGCCGACGGCCGCATCCGCGAGGGCCGCAGCGCCGTCGACGAGTCGCTGATCAGCGGCGAGAGCCTGCCGGTGGACAAGGCCGAAGGCGATCGCGTGGTCGGCGGCGCGGTCAACGGCGACGGCCTGCTGCTGGTGGAAGTCACGGCGCTGGGCGCGGAGTCGACGCTGTCGCGGATCGTGCGTCTGGTCGAGTCCGCGCAGGCGCACAAGGCCCCCATCCAGCGCCTGGTCGACCGGGTCAGCGCGGTGTTCGTGCCGGCGGTGCTGGTGATCGCCGCGGTGACCCTGCTGGCGTGGGGCGTGTCCACGGGCGACTGGGAACGCGCGCTGATCCACGCGGTCGCCGTGCTGGTGATCGCCTGCCCCTGCGCCCTGGGCCTCGCGACGCCGGCGGCGATCATGGTCGGCACCGGCGTCGCCGCGCGGCGCGGGCTGCTGATCAAGGACGCCGAGGCGCTGGAGCACGCACGCGGGGTCGAACTGGTCGTGTTCGACAAGACCGGCACACTGACGGAAGGCAAGCCGCGACTGACGGACTTCGTCGCGGCGCCGGGTGCCGGCGGGGCGCCCGGCATCGGCGAGGCGGAGGCCGACGCGGAGGCGGAGCTGCTCGGCCTCGCGGCGGCGCTGCAGAGGGGCAGCGAGCATCCGCTGGCCCGCGCGGTGCGCGATGCCGCGTTCGAACGCACGCTGACGACGGCACCGGCCGCCGGCATGCGCGCGATCGCGGGACGCGGCGTCGAGGGTCGCGTCCAGGCGCGCACCCTGATGCTGGGCAGCGGTCGCTGGATGGCGGAACTCGGCGTCGACCTGTCGCCGCTGGCCGCGCAGGGCCGGTCGGCCCTCTCGCGCGGCCGAACGGTGTCGTGGCTGGCGGCCGCGGACGGCCCGGGCGCGCCGGTGCTGCTGGCGATGCTCGCGTTCGGCGATCGCGCCAAGGCCTCGTCGGCCGCGGCGATCGCCGACCTGAAGGCGCTGGGCCTGCGCACGCTGATGCTCAGCGGCGACAACGCCGCGGCGGCCAGGGCCGCGGGCGAGGCCCTCGGGCTGGACGAGGTCCGGGCCGAGCTGCTGCCGGAGGACAAGGCCCGCATCGTGGCGGAACTGCGCGCGAACGGCACGCACGTCGCCATGGTGGGCGACGGCATCAACGACGCGCCGGCGCTGGCCGCCGCGGACGTCGGCCTGGCGATGGGCGGCGGCACGGACGTGGCGATGGAAGCGGCCGGCATCACGCTGATGCGCGGCGATCCGCGGCTGGTCGCCGAAGCGATCGCGCTGTCGCGCGCGACGGTCGCCAAGATCCGTCAGAACCTGTTCTGGGCCTTCATCTACAACCTGCTGGGCGTGCCGCTGGCGGCGCTGGGGCTGCTGAGCCCGGTCATCGCCGGCGCGGCGATGGCGCTGTCCAGCGTCTCGGTGCTGGGCAACGCGCTGCTGCTCAAGCGCTGGAAAGGAACCGCGCGATGACCGCTTTCGCCTCACCGACGCCGGCCAGGGCAGCTGCGAGCGCCGCCACGGCGGGCGCGCCGCTGACCATCGGCCAGGCGGCCGAGCGCTCCGGCGTGTCGCCCAAGATGCTGCGCCACTACGAGTCGCTGGGCCTGCTGCCGCCGGTCGCGCGCACGGCGTCGGGCTACCGGCTCTACGGCGAGAAGGAGGTGCACACGCTGCGCTTCATCCGCCGCGCCCGCGACCTGGGGTTCTCGATGGCGGAGATCGCCGAGCTGCTCAAGCTCTGGCAGAACCGCCGCCGCGCGAGCGGCCAGGTCAAGCGCATCGCGCAGAGCCACATCGCCGACCTGGACCGCCGCATGGCCGAGATGCAGGCGATGCGCCGCGCGCTGGCCGAACTCGCGGACTGCTGCCACGGCGACGACCGCCCCGATTGCCCCATCCTCGACGATCTCGCACAAGGAGCCACCCCATGAGCGCCCCCTCCGAATCTTCCGAAACTTCCGGCCCTTCCGGTCATCCCTCCGCTGCTCCGCACGCCGATCCCGTCCCGGCCCGCTGGGAACGCCTCGAGGCGCACCTCGGCAACGTCGGCGGCCTGACGATCCGGCGCGCGGTGCCCACGCCGAAGCGTCGCATGATCGCCGCGTGGTGCTTCCTCGATCACGCCGGCCCCGCCGACCTGACCCCGGACAACGCCATGCGCGTGGGCCCGCATCCGCACACCGGGCTGCAGACCTTCAGCTGGATGATCGAGGGCGAGGTGCTGCACCGCGACAGCCTGGGCTCCGAGCAGATGCTGCGACCCGGCCAGGTGAACCTGATGACCGCGGGCCGGGGCATCAGCCACACGGAGGAGTCGCAGTCCGACCGGCTGCAGCTGGCGCAGCTGTGGATCGCGCTGCCCGATGCGGTGCGGCATCGCGAGCCGGCCTTCGAGCATTTCTCCGAGCTGCCGTCGTTCGCCACCGGCGGCTTCGACACGATGCTGCTGGTGGGCGAGTTCGGCGGTCGCCGCTCGCCGGTGCCCAGCCACACGCCGCTGCTGGGCGTCGACCTGAGCGCCGCTCGCGCGGCCGAGGCGACGATCCCGCTGCATCCCGAGCACGAGTACGGACTGATGGTGCTCGAGGGCGAACTCTCGGCGACGCTCGACGGAGAAGCCACCGGCCACAGCAAGCCCGGCGAGTTGCTCTACATCGCGCCGGGCGCGCAGTCGCTCAAGCTGCTGTCGGGCGGCGGCAAGAGCCGCGCCCTGCTGCTGGGCGGCCCGCCGTTCGGCGAGCCGGTGCTGCTGTTCTGGAACTTCGTCGGCCGCACCCGCGAGGAGATGCAGGTCTACGCCGAGGAGTGGAACAGCCGCGAGGACGGCGGCCGCTTCGGCGAGGTCCGCGGATTCGACGGCCCACGCCTGCTGGCGCCGGTGGTGCCGCCGCTCAAGACGCCGCGCTGACGCGCTGTCGAGGTTCGGTAGAGGTCCGGTCGGGGTCGGCGCCACCTCGGCTCCACGTCGCCTCGACCTCACGGAGGTCGAGGTCGCCCCGGCGCGCGTACGCTAACCGGGCTGCGGGCGCCGAGTCCAGCGCTCGCCGTCCCCCCGTCGCAGATGGCCGAGCATCTCGGCTTTGCGGATCAGGGCGACGTAGGCGCGGAGGGCGTCCTTGTCCGGCGATCGGCCCACGAGCAGGCGCGCTTCCACTGCCGCGAGTCCGACTCGTCCCCGCGCGTCCTTCAGCGATAGCAATCGGCGCAGGTGGGGACCGTCGAGACGGCCCTGATCGCGCAGGCGCAGGACCCAGTCGCCGATCTCCTTCAACGCATCGGCATACCCCTGTGCCAGTGCCGTCACCAGGACCGGAGGCTGCTTCGCGCCATGTCCGAGCAGTCCAAGCACGTGCGACGAACGCCAGCGCCCCTGCTGCGCGGCGTCGACCACCCGCGACAGGAGATGGGCGCGGAGCGTGTGCCGCACCCACAACATTTCGGCGTCGAAGAGTCCCGGTGCACCGCGCGTCCGACCGGACAGCAGGTTCGCCATGTCGCTACGCCGGACCGTTCCTTCCGCGACGAGCGCCGTGAGCGCGTCGAACCAGACATCGATCGCGTCCAGATGCCCCGCCGTCACGGCTTCGCGCAAGGCCTGGTCGTGACCCGGTCGTCCCTGGAAGGACGGGAACAGCACGCCCTTCCACCCCTCGCGCAGCAGCCGGCTCGCATGCTCAGTGAGCACGCGCACAGCCTCGACCTGCCCGTGCCGCATGGCCGCGCCGATCGCTGTGTGACCGCCCCGCCGGGCCCAGCGCAGGATGTCCACGACGCCCTGGGTCCACCCCTTCGTCAGGCCGAGTACGGCCACTTCCGCCTCGAGATGCTCGCGCAGGGTGTCCACATGGCCGACCGCTGCCGCCACGGACGGGGCATGCGTCCCGTCCGCCGGCCCCAGGAGCAGGTCGGCGAGGAGATCGGAGGGAAGCAAGCGTTCCTGGCGCGCCACGCGCAACGCGCCTCGATAAGCCGCGGCGACCTTCGCCGATCCAGCGTTCATCGCCGCGTGATAGACGCCAGCGCGGTTGTTTCGGACGACGCCGGCGGCATCGAAGAAGTCCTCTGCACTGAGAACGCCACGACGGCGCAGACGGAGCAGGCAGTCCATCCAGATCTCGACGGCGCCGGCGTGGTTGTGCGCCATGGCCAGCCGAAAGCCGTCGAGCCGATTCGCGACCTGCTCGGCATTCGCGCCCAGCACGAGATCGCGCAGGCGCTGCCGCGACCGGCCCGTCCGCGCGCCGAGGCCGGCTTCCACCGTTTGCAAGAAGGCCCTGAGCGTTTCCGCCCGACCGTCCGCGAGCGCCGTGCCAATGCCGGCCGGGCCGATCCGGCCGCCAGCGGCCAGGAGTTCGACAACGGGGGGAATGAGCGACAGCGGCGCGGCGTGCAGGGTCAGGATCGCCGTCGTCAGCTCACACACCGCCGTCGCGCCGTCGGCGCGCGACATGGCTTGCAACAGCGCCGGGCGACCGCTGTCGTCGCGCGCCGTCAACGCCTGCCCCCGTTCCCGCTCGCTCATCGTCGGCGCCGCCGTCCGGAGCAGCGCGAGCCAGCGCCGGAGCCGGGCGTCGTCACCACCGCGGACCGCCACGATCAGGGCATTCACGCCGTCGCACGCGCGCCAGACCTGCGCGGCGGCGCCCGCGCCGACGGGGCGCAGGCGGGAGAACGCCGACGCGTCGCCGGCCTCGTCCGCCGCTCGAATCAAGGCATGCCGCGTCTCCGATGACAAGGCGTGGAGATACTGGGCGTCGAGCCACGCCCGGCAACGGCCCGAGCCCTGACATCGCCACCAGTGCGCGGCGAGCCCGGCATCCGTCAGCCAACGCGGCGCCAGGCAACGCAGGGCCTCCGGCGCGCCGCCCAGGATCGCGGAGCGCGCCAGCCCCTCGCACTCGGACATCGACAGGACGAGCCGCGGCAAGCGGTCCAGCGCCTGCAGCTCACTCGCGGACACCGGCGTGCTCAGCCCCGCGTCGAAGCGCGGGTCGGATCCGGCCTGCATCCACCACAGCCCGTCGGTCAGCTGGCACAGCCGGTGAGGCTCGCCGTTGCGCGACAGACGCAGGCGCGGGACGATGTCCGCTTTCGGCACGGCGCCTTCGTCCATCAGATTGAGCAGCCCCTGGACCGCGAGGCAGGTCGGATCCCTGAGCAGCTCGACAGGCGAGGCGTCGTCCTCCTGACGGAACAGGGCCCAGCGGTCCACCGGCCCCAGTCGCCGTTCGATCGCGGCGATGGCCGATTCCTGGACATCCGCCTGGACGGGCGTCAAGCATTCGAGCCGTGCGGGATCGGCGCCCGCCTCCACCAGTCGCTGGCGCAAGGCCTCGAGGCCCTCCTGCGCGAGCGACCACACCACCGCCGCCGGCGTGACCCGGGCCCTCAGCGTGCGCCGCGCCCGCTCCACGACGGCGGCATCGATCGAGTCGGCATCGAAGAACCCGTCAGCCGGCTGCGCCACGGCCTCGGCCAGGCGCAGCCGGCGACCGAGGCCCGCGACGTAGTGGGACTCGAACTCGATCAACGTCCGCCCGCGCTCGGCGGGGTCGCGTCCGAGCGTGGCGCGCGCCGTTTCCACCAGCACCTGCCGGACCATGTCCGCGCGACGCTGCGCCGCGGCCTGCGTGACGCCGCCGGCCGCGCAGCTCAGGCGATGCACGACATCGCCCCACCGGCTCGCCAGGCCGGTCAGGCAGAAGTGGACGGCATGAGCGGCCTCCGTCAGCTGGTCGCGCCGGAAGGCGGGCGCGATGCGCTCGTCCGCCGCCAGCCGCGCCATCTCGTGCAGCAGACCCGCGCCCTCGCGCAGGAGGTAGTCTCGGCAAGTCTGGTGCGACAAGTGATCCGTGTCGTCCTCGATGCGCCGGACCAGTCCGCCGAGTTCCCGCACGGCGGCCGGCGCGCGCAGGACGGCCGCGGCCTCCGAGAGCGCGACACAGGCGTCCTGCAAGGTCGGGCCTTGCATGGGATCCCCGGCGACGTCCAGCGCTTCGTTGCCGTTGCCGTCCGGGCGCGGCGCGATGCCCGCGCTGAAACCGAACTCCCGGTCCAGGCTGTCGTCGAGGAGCGGCGGGGGCCAAAGGACGGACGGACGGATGGACGGCATGCGGCGGCACGGGATCGCGAAGCCGGCTTGGTGGCGCCACCGCCGCGGCCGCGCGATGCCACTCACCGGTACGGGACGGACAAGGCCGCCAGCAATTCCGGGGAATCGATGACGGCCTTGTGCGGTCGGGGCCGATCCGCGAACGATGCGCGGACCTCCGGCCGATCCTGGTGAATCAGGCGAACTTGCCGGCCTGGAAGTCCCGCACCGCCTGCAGCAGTTCGCCTTCGGTGTTCATCACGAAGGGACCGTACTGGGCGATCGGCTCGCCCAGCGGCTGGCCGGCGACCAGGATGGCACGCGCCCCGTCGTCGGACGCCGTCAGGCGCGCGCCGTCCGAGCCCGGCGTGTTGGCCAGGATCGCCATGCGGCCGCTGGGCACCAGGCACCCGGTATCGAAGCGCAGCGCGCCCCGGTACACGTACAGGAATGCGTTGTGCGTCGCCGGAAGGGCCTGTTCGAAGCTCGCGCCGGGGTCCAGATGCACGTCGAGGTAGACGGGCTGCGTCGCCTCGCGCTGCATCGCGCCGCTCACACCGTGGCTCTCGCCCGCGATCACGCGCACCGTCGCGCCGGGCAGCGTCAGCTCCGGAATCTCGGCGCTGGCGATGTCGCGGTACCAGGGGTCGCGCATCTTGTCGCGGCCGGGCAGGTTCAGCCACAGCTGGAAGCCTTCCATGCGGCCTTCCTGCTGCTCGGGCAGTTCCGAATGGATCACGCCGCGGCCGGCGGTCATCCATTGCACGCCGCCCGGGCCGAGCAGGCCTTCATGGCCTGCCGAGTCGCGATGGCGCATCTGTCCCTCGAGCATGTAGGTCACCGTCTCGAAGCCGCGATGCGGATGGTCGGGGAAGCCGGCGATGTAGTCCTCGGCCTGGTCCGTGCCGAAAGCGTCCAGCATCAGGAAGGGATCCAGACGCCGCTGCAGGTCCTGCGTCAGCACCCGCGTCAGCTTGACGCCGGCGCCGTCGCTGGTGGCCCTGCCCTGCACCAGGCGCTCGACCTGGCGGGGCGTCCGAAGAGAGGTGACAGGGGTGGCGGCGGTCATGATGGATTCCTTTCCGAAATGTCGGGATGTCGGGATGTCGAGATGTCGAGAGACCGATCGATGTCTGTGCCGGCCGTCAGCGGGTGCTGCCGGCCCGGCATGGGGCTTGGGGGTCCAGGAGGGAGCCCCCATGCCCCGTGGAGGGCGCGCGCGGTCGATCGGGCCGGCTGCGCCCGGTCGGGGATCAGGCGGTCTGGGTTTCGCCGAACAGCGCGGCGATTTCCTCGCGGGCGGTGGCCAGGCCCTTGGCGGCGGCTTCCTCGCCCATGTTCAGGCCTTCGGCGAGCACGAACTTCACATCGGTCATGCCGAGGAAGCCCAGCGTCTGGCGCAGGTAGGGGACGATGCTGTCGGCCGGCTGGTCGCGGTAGATGCCGCCGCGGGTGCTGACGACGATGACGCGCTTGCCGGTGACCAGGCCTTCGGGCCCGTTGGCGCCGTACTTGAAGGTGGCGCCGGCGCGGGCGACTGCGTCGATCCAGTTCTTCAGCTGCGAGGTCACGCCGAAGTTGATCATCGGCGCGGTCAGCACGATGACGTCGGCGGACTTCAGTTCGGCGATCAGCTGGTCGTTGAAGGCGACGCGGTCCGCCTGAGGCTGGGTGCGGGCATCGGCCGGGGTGAACAGCGCGCCCAGCGTCGCTTCGTCGATCGGGGGCACCGGGCGCACGGCCAGGTCGTGGACGACGGTGGTCGCACCGGCGTTGCGGGCGACCAGTTCGGCGACGACTTCATTGGCCAGCAGGGTCGAGACCGAGCCTTGGCCCTCATGCAGACGGCGGGCGCTGGAGTTGATCTGGAGGATGTTCATGGTGCGGTTCTCCGGGCGTTTCGGCTGGATCAGCCGGGGGTGTGATGGGATGGAATGAACTGTATTGATCCCACCCGAGCACCGGAATACCCCATCTTGGATAAGATTGTTCCACCAAAAGAACAATGCAATGTCTCATGAGCCTCGATGCCGATGACCTGCTGGTCTTTGCCCGCGTGATCGAAAGCGGCAGCTTCAGCCGCGCCGCGGAGCGGCTGCAGCTGCCCAAGTCGACCGTGTCGCGTCGGATCGCGGCACTGGAGGAACGTCTCGGCGAGAAGCTGCTCCAGCGCAGCACGCGCCGCCTGACGTTGACCGAGTTCGGCCAGGGCGTGCTGGAACATGCGCGGGTGCTCGCGGGCGAGGTCGACGGGGCGCTGGCCCTGGCGCTGCATCGGCAGCAACGGCCGACGGGACGGCTGCGGGTGTCGATGCCCGCGGACTTCGCCAACCAGATGCTGACGCCGATGCTGAGCCGCTTCGTCGGCGACTACCCGGAGGTGCAGCTGGAGCTCGACCTGTCGCCGCGACGCGTGGACCTGATCGCCGAGGGCTTCGACATCGCGGTGCGCATGGGCCAGCTGCCGCCGGACAGCCAACTGGCGGCGCGACGCCTGGCGATGTTCAGCAGCGGCCTGTACGCGTCACCGGCCTACCTGCAGCGGCACGGCGAGCCGCAATTGCCCGAAGGCCTGCTGAGCATGCACGGCCTGATGATCCTGAGCCGCGCCGGCGAACCGCTGCCCTGGCGGCTGTTCGGCATCGTCGACGGGCAGGCGGACCAGCGCATCGAATGGGTCGGCGTGCCGGACAGCCGCACGCTGGTCAACGCGCCCGACATGCTGCTGCAGATGGCGCGCGCGGGACTGGGCATCACCTGGGTCGGCAACCAGTACGCGCAGGACTTCGTCGACCGCGGCGAGCTGCTGCGCGTGCTGCCGGCCTGGTGCGCGGAGCCGTCGACCTGCTGGGCCGTGTTCCCGCAGCGCCGCCTGATGCCGCTGCGCACGCGGCTGTTCCTCGATGCGATGGCGGCGGCACTGACGCCGTTCGATCAGGCGGCGATGTACGGGATGTAGTGGGCCAGGGACGACGCCCGCACCCTCGTCACTCACGGAGGGCGCCCGCAGCACGCCGAAGAGCCGCCTTCATCAAGGCCTGGCTGCATGCGTCGTCCAGCGACGCCAGGTTGGTTGGGGTCGCATGAAACAAGCCATGGAATTCGGGTTGCCCGTGTTGGACCGCGTTGTCGGGGATTCCCAGCAGTTTCATCAGGAATCTGGACTCCTGCCAGACGAGGTGCTCCCGCTCCGATTCCGGAATCCTCCGCAACCGTTGTGCGCCGCTCTTGCGTACCTGCTCCTCCACGGCTTCGGCCCAGACCCGATCAGCAAAGTCGGAGGGTTCTCCCCGCTGCCGCGCCAGGAGCGTGCTCGCCGGGTCGTCCGTGGCCGTCAATTGAAAGACCAGCATTTCCAGATCGTCGAACGGTGGTTTCGCCGTCGCGTTGAGGTTGCCAAGCTCCTGTTCGAGCCGCCTCAACCCGAAGTGCGCGAAGTTGCCCACGAGGTCGACGGGTTGCCCGGTCGGCTTTCCGTAGAGGAAACGATCCAGGTTGTTCCTCATGGCCTCGCCATCGAGTTCGTATTGGTTGGCGAGCGCCGTCAGCTCGTCGATCATGCGCTTGAGCTTCGGATGCACGGGCCTGCGTGTCGACTCCGCTCCGCCGGTCGCGCCTACCGATGGTGGCGCGGTCGAGTCGACATTCGGGCGCGGCCCGGCAGTCGCGACGCCGGGCGTGTCCGGCGTCGAGGCGTCCTCCTGCGAACGGGCGACGGCCCTGCGGACGTGGTCCTCCAGACGGGCGAGCGCCTGCGCGGACAGGTCGATCAAGCCGATGCTCGGTCCCGAGGCAGACGCAAGCCAAGGGGCCAGGGGGATGCCCAGCAGTTCCAGGACACGGCGGCACTCCCGGCCGACGGCCTCGTTCACGGACTTCGAGTCCATTCCCTCAAGCAGCGTCGTCGCGGACCGCCGGACCTCGCGTTCGACCACGCTCCGGCGCATGCGATCCAGTTCCTTCTGCGAAGTCGCGAACTTCGGCTCCTGCGGTACCTCATAGCGGTCATAGCGGAGCAACAGGGCGGCCGGATCCTCGGTGGTCGCCATGTCCTGGAGCATTTTCGTCAGCACCGCCTGCTTGGCGATGCGATCGCCGGGTTGTCCAAGTCGTTCGATGAGGCGATGGAGCGCCGCGACACCGAACGCCCTCAGGTTGCCGACCACATCTTCCTGGGCGCCCGAAGGGGTTCTGCCCAGCCATCGGTCGGCGAAGATGTCGAGCCCGATCGTGTCCGCCACGATCAGGTCGTCGCAGCGCGCTTTCAGGCCGATCAGCGCGGCGGCCAGTTCCGCCCTGTCGACATCCGCCAGCGGATGGACCTCGATGCCGCTGCCCGGTTTGCCCAGACAGGCCAGCCAGGCCGCGTTGCTCCGGACCGGATCGATCTCCGGCAGCGGCCCGTCGTACACGGTATCGGGCTGGTGCAAGCCGAGGACCTGCAAGCCGTCCTCGACCGCGCGTGCGCCCAGCCGCGCCTTTCCTTGCTTGGGGCGGGCCCATGCCTCGAACAGGCGTCGACGAGCTTCCAGATGCGGGTTGTCTTCTCCCGAGCGGACGCTCTCCGCTTCGACCAGCACATGGGCAAGGCTGGCGACGGCAGACGTCCCCTGCCCCGCGTCGCACAGCTCCCGCTCGCGGCAAACGACGACCTCCATGCGCTGGGAGAAATCAAGCCCATCCAGGACGTCGGCAAGCGCTGTCAGCACCGCTTGGCCGCCGATGAGCATCTCGGCATGGCGTCGATCAAAGGTGGCCGCCGGTGTCGCCCAGCCTTCTCGCCTCGCGTTCAAACCCTCCCTTACCGCCGTCTCCACGCCCGGCGGCATCAACGCGATCAGCCGATCGATGCTGGCGATGAGTTGCTGGTGCAGTTGATGCAGTCCCTCGATCCCGAGCCGAGGCAGGATCGTGGCGAGGACCGCATCGTCGGTCATCGGCAGCGCTGTGGCATCGGACGCCTTTGCGGCCACCGGCAGCGCTGTGGCATTGGACGCCTTTGCGGCCACCGGAAGCGCTGTGGCATCTGACGCCTTTGCGGCGACGACCGCGGACAGCGCGCAGCAGATGGCGGTGATGCTGTTCGATCGGAGCTCGCCGGTCTGGAAGGCCTCACGCAGATGTGTGCAGGCCATGCGTTGCCTCGCGGCGCACGGATCGGCTTCGAGGGCCAGGCACAACTGATGCATGGCGTGTTTGCCTGCACCGAAAAGTCGGACACGGACCTGGTTGAAGTTGTGCGCACCACCGACCCATGACTGAGCGTGTCGCTTGATCAATCCGTCCACATCCTGATCGGGCCCCGTGTCGGGCAGCACGAACCGGAGCCACTGGAACAGCTTGAACAGCTCCTTGCGCGCCTCCTCGTAAGCCGGACTGGCCTGGAACTGCGCCGGCGTTCCGCAGCTGTCGTCGTAGAAGTGCCGCTGCACGCGCGCCTGCTCGATCAGCTCGGCGCAAGGCCGCCCGATCGACACCGGCGCGCGGTACGGCGGCGCGACGATGGACAAGTGAGACAGGGACATCGGCGGCGCCGACGGCTCCAGCGGCATCGCCGCCGTGTGGCTGCGCCGGGCATCCCGTGCGGCGTCCAGCGCCAGTTCGAGCACGACGCCGGCGTCCGGGAGCGGGCCGTCGCGGAAGCACAGCGCTGATTCCAACGAACGGAGGACGCGGTCCGTCGTGGCGGGTTGCCGGTCCCTGTCCAGGCACTCGCAAAGCTCGAAAAGCCTGCGCTTGCCGTCACCGAGAAAACAGCATTGCTTTTCCATGTGCTCCGGCGAATCGCCCGAGAACTCCGCCTGGAAACGATCGAAGGTCTCCCGGATCCTCGCCCAACGCGGATCGGCTTCCAGAAGACCTTCCAGCCACCGGAGTGCGAGCAGGGTCTGATCGACCGCCACAGGGAAGTCCGGCGACTCGACGAATCCGTACATCGACATTGTTCCGTCGTAGTACACGGGAGATCGCTGCGCGTGCGCGATCCCGTCCTCAAAAGCAGAGCCGAACGAAACGGGCGGCGTCGAAGAAGCGCTCGACGCGGACGGAAGCGGAAACATGGCAGCCCTTCAACGACATGAACAGGGGACGTTGGTGCGCTGCCATCGTCCTTCCGGTTCACATGATTGGTGCCGTGTAGGGCGGCGGAGACAGACGACCCCGTGCTTCGGGATCCGCCGCGAGGACACAGCGGAAATGGGCCGCATTGACCGCCCGCGCGCCCAGGCTGGACGGCTGGAACGCCGTATCGGGCTCGACATCGGGCGCTTCGTCGTAGCCGAGGTATTCGAGCAGACCGGTCGCCACGTCGCGCGAAGTCCAGTCGGTGGCTTCGTTGTCGTCGGCCCAGGCTGTCAATGCCGCCGATGCCTGGTTGCGCCGCAGCAGAGCCAGGGCCGGCGCACACTCCTCCAGCACGACTGACACAGCGCGGCCGATCGCGGTGACGGCGTCCTCGCGACAGCGCGAATCCTGGAAAGCGGCGCGCAAGGCGCGGCAGGCCGCGGCTTGCGTCGAGGGACGCGGATCCGTCTCAAGGGCCTGGCACAACTCGACCATCAATCGCTTGCCGGCCCCGAACATCAGGGCCTGACTCTCGGTGATGGGATCGCCCGGCGCCGACCAGGCAGAGGCCTGCCTCTCGACGGCATGCGCCACGTCCGCGCCTTCGCCCGTGGCGGGCAGTCGCGACTTGAGCCGAAAGAAAAGCTTGAACAGCTCATCGCGACAGGCGGCGTAGTCGCCGGTGTTCCGAAACTCCGCCGGCGTCAGCCTGACGTTGTAGAACACTGTCTGTTGACGCCCCCTTTCGGCCAGCTGGTGCAGCAGCTCCACCGGCATTTCGCCCATCGAGCAACGCGATGGCGCCGTGGCCAGGTTCGAGGCGGGGAAGGTCGAGGGGGAATGAATCAACATGGCGGAACTCTGCAGCGGAAAGGACCGCATGAGTTCCAAACGACAAGGACGGGTTCGAACCGTCCTTGTCGAACTTGATCGTTCGCCTCAGTTCGTCATTCGACCTGGAAGCCGATCTCCACGCTGACTTGACGCGGCGTCGGGATCGGCGCGAAGCGCCACTGCTTGACCGCGTTGACCGCGGCCGTGCTGAGCTTGCGGTCCGGCGACCGCATCGCCTGCGCGTTGTCGACGGAGCCGTCGGGGCGCACGGTGAACTGCACCTGCACCGAGCCGGCGCGCTGCTGCGCCAGCAGCGCGCGCGGATATTCGGGATCGACCTTGCGCAGCAGCTTCAGCGGCGCGGGTTCGTCGTCGGGTTCCGGTTCCGGCGCCCGGCCGGCGGGCACGGCGGTCGCGGGCGCCGCCATGGACATCACCTGCGGCGCCGGCGCTTCCGACATCGGCTGCGGCACGGACGACGGCGGCGCGATGGTCTGCGTGGCGGATTGACCGATCCCCGCAGGCGCGGGCGTCGGCGGGGCAACCACTGGCACCGAGGCCGTGTCCGCCGCGCGGGCCGCGAGTGGACGCTCGACGGCGGGTTCGGGTTCCGGCCGGCGCGCGACCGGCGCGGGAGCGGTCGTGGCCACGGGTCGGGCGACCGGCTTGGGCGTCTCGGGCTTTGTCTCGTGCGCGGGCTTCTTCTCGCCCTTCTCGGCGTGGAACTTGATCCACTGGAACACCTTGTCGGCGTCGCGCTTGGCGCGGTCGACATCGCTCATCGGTGCTGTCTTGGGATCGACCGCCGCGGCGGACGTGGCCGCCGCCGGCGCGGTCTGCGCCTGCGCGGCGACGGCGAGCAAGGACAGGGTCAAGACCTGACACACCGCCAGGCCGCGGCGCGGCACGCTCAGAAGACTACGGCTGCTCATCACTCCACCCTCTTGTTGCGCTGGTTGCTCTCTTTTGGAGACAACGCCGGTCTTGTCTGCTGCTGTTGAAATCGGTTTCTTCGCGCCCCGGCCTGAGCGCCGCAGTGTAAGAAGTCACCGTGGTGACGGCCCCTCGGTGTTTCCCCGGAATCAGGATGTAACAGTACCGCCGATGTCCCTTGACATCGGGGTTGCGTCGAGGAATTCACATCCTTCGCGGGCCAAGTGTTGCGCGGCCTATACTGCGCGCCTGCTCCGGGGAGCCCTGGGTCGACGACGCGCGCCGCGCATCGACGACACGGGCTGAGACATGGCGATGAAGCCGTGGACCCGCTGAACTTGATCCGGTTCGTACCGGCGTAAGAAGAGCCTGCCTTCCCGAAGTGCGCCCTCCCGGCCCCCGTGCCCGGACGGCGCGGAAGGCCCGGTCCATCCGGCCCTCTCCTGCGCGCCTGCCCGTCCTGATCGGTCCAGCCTCCGGCGCCCAACCGGAGACCCCGATGAACGACCTGACCCCGCCAGCCGTCAATCACAGCGCCAACGACAGCGCGACCTTCCACGAGCGACTCGCCGCCAGCCGCGCCCCGTTGCCCGCGTCGACCAAGACGCACGAACCCGGCGTGCTGCATCCGCACCTGCGCGTGCCGCTGCGGGAGATCGCGCTGACCAACGGCGAACACCTCGCGGTCTACGACACTTCCGGCCCGTACACCGATCCCGCCGTCGCCACCGACGTGCGCCGCGGCCTGCCCGCCACGCGCGCGGCCTGGGTCGAGTCGCGCGGCGACACCGAGCCCTACGCCGGCCGCGCCATCCAGCTCTTCGACGACGGCTTGCGCGAGGCCGCGCAGCAGGACGCCCTGCGCGCGCAGAGCGCCGCGCTGACGCGCCCGCCCCGTCGCGCGAAGCCGGGCGCCAACGTGACGCAGATGCACTACGCGCGGCGCGGCATCGTCACCGCCGAGATGGAGTACGTCGCGATCCGCGAGAACGGCCGCCGCGCCTGGATGCACGAGTACCTGTCCGACACCGAGCGCGAACAGCGCCTGCGCGGCCAGGGCCTGGGCGCGCAGATCCCCGGGATCATCACGCCCGAGTTCGTCCGCGACGAGGTCGCCCGCGGCCGCGCCATCATCCCGGCCAACATCAACCACCCGGAAGTCGAGCCGATGGCGATCGGCCGCAACTTCCTGGTCAAGGTCAACGCCAACATCGGCAATTCGGCCGTGAGCTCGGGCATCGAGGAAGAGGTCGAGAAGCTCGTGTGGGCGACGCGCTGGGGCGCGGACACGGTGATGGACCTGTCCACCGGCCGCAACATCCACACCACGCGCGACTGGATCCTGCGCAACAGCCCCGTGCCCATCGGCACCGTGCCGATCTACCAGGCGCTCGAGAAGGTCGGCGGCGTGGCCGAGGACCTGACCTGGGCGCTGTTCCGCGACACGCTGGTGGAGCAGGCCGAACAGGGCGTCGACTACTTCACCATCCATGCCGGCGTGCGGCTGCCCTTCGTGCCGATGACGGTCAAGCGCCGCACCGGCATCGTCTCGCGCGGCGGCTCGATCCTGGCGAAGTGGTGCATCGCGCACCACCGCGAGAACTTCCTGTACACGCACTTCGAGGAGATCTGCGAGATCATGAAGGCGTACGACGTGAGCTTCTCGCTGGGCGACGGGCTGCGGCCGGGTTCGCTGGCGGACGCCAACGACGAAGCCCAGTTCGCCGAGCTGCGCACGCTGGGCGAGCTGACGAAGATCGCGTGGAAGCACGACGTGCAGACCATGATCGAAGGTCCGGGGCACGTGCCGATGCACATGATCCAGGCCAACATGACCGAGCAGCTCAAGCACTGCGACGAGGCGCCGTTCTACACGCTGGGGCCGTTGACCACCGACATCGCGCCGGGCTACGACCACATCACCAGCGGCATCGGCGCCGCGATGATCGGCTGGTTCGGCTGCGCGATGCTGTGCTACGTGACGCCGAAGGAGCACCTGGGGCTGCCCGACCGCGACGACGTCAAGCAGGGCCTGATGGCCTACAAGATCGCGGCGCACGCGGCCGACATCGCCAAGGGCCATCCGGCGGCCCGGGCGCGCGACGACGCGCTGTCCAAGGCGCGTTTCGAGTTTCGCTGGGAGGACCAGTTCAACCTCGGCCTCGATCCGGAAACCGCGCGCGCGTTCCACGATGAAACCCTGCCCAAGGACAGCGCGAAGGTGGCGCACTTCTGCTCGATGTGCGGCCCGAAGTTCTGCTCCATGAAGATCACGCAGGACGTGCGGGAGTACAGCGCGCAGCTGGAAGCGGACGCCGCGGGCATGAAGGCGAAGAGCGCCGAGTTCCTGGCCGGCGGCGGCGAGCTCTACATCCCGATCCGCCAGGCCTGATCGCGATGGCCGCGATCGCCATCGCCGGGGCGGGGCTCGCCGGACGCCTGCTCGCATGGACACTCTCTCGGGCCGGTCACGCCGTCGAGGTCTTCGACGCGTCGTCCGGTCCCTCGCCCGCGTTCGACGCGCAGGGCGCGGCCGCGTTCAGCGCCGCCGGCATGCTCAGTCCACTCGCCGAGCAGGAACAGGGCGGCGCGGAGATCGCCGCGCTGGGCTGGCGGTCGCTCGCGTTGTGGCCCGACATCGTGGCCTCGTTGTCCGGGACGGCACCGGACTCGAACCCGGTCTCGAAGCCGTCCTCGAGATCGAGTCCGGCACCGGGCACCGTGCCGCTGCGCATCGAGGGCAGTCTGCTGCTCTCACATCGTGCGGACCTGGGCGCGGCGCAGCGTGCGCTGAGGCGCATGCCGGGCGCGGAGCCGCTCGACATGGACGCGCTACGCACGTTGGAACCGATGCTGGCGCCGGGCCTGCGCGGCTGGCTGCTGCCGCGGGAAGGCCTCATCGCGCCGATGCCCGCGATGGCCGCGCTGCACGCGGGCGCGACGGCTGCCGCGGCGCGCTGGCACTGGTCGCGTCCTGTCGACCAGGTGGTGCCCGGCGCACTGCACTTCGCTGACGGCGGGCACTGGCACGGCGACTGGGCGATCGATGCCCGCGGGCTGGGCGCGCGGCCGCCGCTGCCCTTGCGCGGCGTCCGCGGCGAGATCGTCACGCTGTCCCTGCCGGGGCACGGTCTGCGCCGGCCCGTCCGGCTGCTGCATCCGCGGCATCGCGTCTATCTCGTGCCGCGTTCGGACGCGGAGATCGTCGTCGGCGCCAGCGAGATCGAGAGCGAGGACCGCAGCCCGGTCTCGCTGCGCTCCGCCGTCGAGCTGATGGCGGCGGCGCAGAGCGTGCTGCCGGCGCTGTCGGAGGCGCGCATCGTGCGGCTCGACCGGCATCTCCGGCCGGCGCTGCCCGACAACCTGCCCTTCCTCCATCACGAGCCCGGCCTGTTGCGCATCAACGGCCTGTACCGGCACGGATGGCTGCTAGCGCCGGCGTTGGTCGAGCGTCTGCTCGACACGGCCGGCCTGGCCGCGCCTTTCCTGGAGCACTCCCCATGACCGCCCTCCCGTCGATCACCGTGCGGCTCGACGACCGCACCGTGGCCATGCCCGCCGGCGCGACGCTGGCGCACTTGCTCGAACGCGAACGGCGCGAGGCCGCCGCTGTGGCGACCGCGCTGAACGGCCGCTTCGTGCCTCGCGACGCGCGCGCCGACACGGCGCTCAACGACGGCGACGTCGTCCTCTTCTTCCAACCGATCGTCGGAGGCTGACATGCCACTCC
>SEFA01000136.1 GCA_004210455.1 Rubrivivax sp.
GGAAGAAGTCGGGAAAGGGGCGGAGAGGCGGGAGGAGGGGAGGCGGAGGGCGGAAGCGGCTCAGCCGCCCGCGGCGTCCGCTCCGGTCAGCGTCTTCACGAGCCAGGCCTGCAGGGCCTGGATCTCGTCCATGCCGACCTCGTGGGCCATCGGGTATTCGTGCCACTCGACGTCGTAATCGAGCCGGCGCAGCTCGGCCAACGATGCATGGGCGCGGGCGGGGACGACGACGCCGTCGTTGCTGCCGTGCGCCAGGAAGATCGGCGTGTCCGCGTTGGCGGCGTTCCGTTCGGCCTCGGTGGTGTCGAGCACGGGCAGATAACCGGACAGGCCGACGAGTCCCGCCAGCCGCTTCGGATACCGCAGCCCGGTCATCAGCGTCATCGCGCAGCCCTGCGAGAAACCCATCAGCACGACGCGCTCCGGCGGGATGCCGAACCCGGATTGCTCGCGCGCGATCAGGTCCTCCACGAGGCGCTGCGACACGCGCAGGCCGTCGGCGTCCTCGCGCTGGCTGAGGTCGCCGTGGCGGATGTCGTACCAGGCGCGCATGCGCATGCCGCCGTTGATGGTCACGGGGATCTGGGGCGCGCTCGGCAGCACGACGCGCAGGCCGCCCAGCGCCAGCACGGGCGACAGGTCCAGGGCCTGGACCACGGGCACGAAGTCGTTGCCGTCGGCGCCCAGGCCGTGCAGCACCAGCAGGGAGAAGCGGGGCGTCTCCCGCGTCTTCATTTCGATGGTGTCGAGGTTCATGGGCCTGAATGCTAGTCCGCGAGGCCGCGCCGGCACTGGGTGGAAACGCCCTGTCGCGGCTCAACCGCTCCGCATCGCGCCCAGACGCAGCCGGTCGCACGCGCCTCGCACCGGACGGAGCGGATGCGTAGCCTTCACTCCATCGCATCTTCCGATGCACGACCCTCCGGGAAAGGAGCACACCATGTCCGACAGCGAAGAACTCAACCGCCTGGCCGATCTGCATCAACGCGGCATCCTCAGCGACGAGGAGTTCGCCAGGGCCAAGGAACGCGTGCTGAACGCCAGTGCGCGGTCGTCGAGTTCGACCTCCTATGCCTACGCCACGCCGAACGGCGGCAGTGGCACCAGCGGCGCACCGGTCGTGAACGCGATCAACACCTTCCGCCGCAGCCGCTACGACCGCTGGATCGGCGGCGTGTGCGGCGGGCTCGCCCGGCTGAGCGGCCTGGCGGCGTGGTTCTGGCGCATCGTGTTCGTCGCGCTCACGACCTGCGCCGGCGGCGGGCTGCTGCTGTACTTCCTGCTGTGGATCTTCGTGCCGTTGGAGGACTGAAGGCGGCCCCTTGCCTGCAGAGGTCGGGGCGTTGGCCGCCGAGGCATGAGGCCCCCGCGGCAAGCGCGGAAACCTCACGTCTCACCGTCCCCGACCACCACCGTCCTTCGACGGTTTTGCGACCGAGAACTTCGGCAGATCGTCAGACGGTGCCGGTCAACAAATACGCGGAGGCGAGCCAGCGGCGCTCGACCTCCGCGTCCTTCATCCGCGATTCGAGCAAGCGCCACGGGCAGTCGAGCCCGTCCATGCGCACGATCGAATGCATCGCCGCACCAAGCACGAACACGTTGCTGAGGGGCATCCACGGCGGTGCCCAGGCGAGCCCCGCCGCGACGATGCGAGCCCCGGGCCTGAGCGCCGCGAAAGCGCGCGCGAGCCCCTCTTCGCTCTGCAGCACGTCGTGCGTGAAGAAGAAGATCGCCGCATCCGCGCGGCGCGTGCCCAGCACGGACGCGTAGTCCGCGTCCTCCGCCGCCGCGCCCAGGAAGTCGATCGGAGCCGGGACGTGGTCCACCCTCGCGCGCTGCTTGGCCTGGCGCATCATCGTCTCGCAGGGCTCGACGGCGACGATCCGGCCGGTCCGTCCCACCGCGGTGCTGAGGCCGGGCAGGCTCAGTCCGGTGCCCGAGCCGACGTCGAGCACGGTCTGTCCCGGCTGCAGGTCGAGCAAGGCGATCGCCTCGCGCCGCAATGGCGCCACCGGCATCAACTCGTAGTCGTAGACCGGCGCACGGCGCGCATAGAGCGCGTTCGACGCTTGCCGGCCAGGACGAGGGTCTGGCGTGTTCATGGACTCCCTTGTGCTGCCGGACCAGCTTCGCGTGGCGCGCAGGCCGGTGTCAAGCAAGAAAAACGGAGCGTCACGGAACCGTCATGCGGGACCGAAAGAATCGCGTCCCTATGTGCGTCCAACTCACCACAGGTATGCGGCTTGCCCGCCGTGCCGCCCGCTCGGTCACCGCGCTCTGCGCCGCGATCGTCCTTCCCCTGGCCGCATCCGGCACTCATGCTGAGTCCGCCCCGCCCGACGCCGCGTCCTCCGCGGCAACCGACCTGAATTTCTCCCAGTTCTTCAAGTCGCCGATCGGTCCGGCGGGCCTGGAACTGTCCGACGCGCTGCGCGCCGCCGACGGTCGCCCGGTGCGCCTGGTCGGCTACATGGTCGCGCAGGAGCAGGCCAGGCCCGGTCGCTTCTGGCTCACGCCGCGCCCGGTGCGCATGAGCGAACACGCCGACGGCGAGGCCGACGACCTGCCGGCCGCTGCCGTGACCGTGCTGCTCGATCCGTCGCAGCAGGAACGTCTGGTCGCCCATCGCGAGGGCCTGGTGGTCCTCACGGGAACGCTGTCCATCGGCCGCGCCGAGGACGAGACCGGTCGCGTGTCCTGGATCCGCCTGCAGCTGCCGCCCGGCGCGCTCGAGGCGCAGTCGGCGTCCGCCGCCGCACAGCCCGACAACCACGGCCATCGCCATTGACCTTCACCGGCTGCGCTTGACCGCGCCGGACCCGCTCCCAACCGCAGGCCGCGCGGTTCCCGATTTCCTCGACTCGAGTCCTCCACGATGAAACACCTGCCTTCCCTGCTCGCCGGCGCCTGCGCGCTGCTGGCGTTGAGCGCCGCCCAGGCGGCCCCGACCGTCACCCGCCTGACGCCGCCGAGCGAGCGTTTCTCCACCGGCCAGCCGGAGCCCGTGATCGCGCGCTTCCTGCCGGGCCAGCGCTTCGACCTGCAGGCGACGATCAAGCCGGACGCCGGCCAGCGCATCACGGCCGCGCGTTTCGTGATCGATGGCAAGCCGGTCGACGCGACGGTCGCGCTGCGCGACTGCGCCACCGGTTGCGTGAAGGGCGTGAGCGCCGAGACGGCGATTGCCACGATCCGCGCGGTGAGCATGGAGAAGGCGGGCCGCCACGAGTTCAGCGTCGAGGCCACGCAGTCCGACGGCCAGAAGGTCGCCGCCACCGGCAACTTCGACGTCGTGCCCTTCGCCGCGGCGATGGGCCCGAAGGTCAAGAACATCATCATCCTGCTGGGCGACGGCATGGGCGCGGCGCAACGCACCGCGGCCCGCATCGTCAAGGGCGGCTACGCGCAGGGCAAGGTCATCAACCCGCTGGCGATGGACACCTTCCCGGCGACGGGCATGGTGAAGACGGCGTCGCTGAACTCGGTGGTGACGGACTCGTCGCCGGGCATGACGTCCTATGTCTCGGGCAACAAGAACAACAACAATGAAGAAGGCGTGTTCCCCGACGACACGATCGACCCCTTCGACAACCCGCGCATCGAATACCTGTCCGAGTATCTGCACCGCACGCAGGGCAAGGCGCTGGGCATCGTGACGACGGCCGACGTGTTCGACGCGACGCCGGCCGGCAACGCGGTGCACACGAGCAACCGCGGCGCGGGTACCGGCATCGTGGACCAGTTCTTCGACGACCGCTCGCGCACCGGCCTGACGGTGCTGCTGGGCGGCGGCCGCAAGTGGTTCCTGCCGGCGGGCACGGCCGGCTCGGAGCGCGCCGACGGCAACGACTACGCGTTCTCGGCCACCGATCCCCACACGTCCGAAATCGTGAAGCGCTGGGGCGCCGCGCCGGGCGCGAAGGACAAGGGCCGCGACCTCATCCAGGAGTTCCAGGGCGCGGGCTACCGCTACGCGCCGACGAAGGCGGAGCTCGAAGCGGCCACGGCGGGCGCGGGCGCCGACCGGCTGCTCGGCCTGTTCGCGTTTTCCAACATGAACGTGGCGCTGGACAAGGTCGACGGCCGCCGCGGTGCGAAGAAGGGTCTCGCGGGCGGCAGCATCGTCGACGACTACGGTTTCCCCGACCAGCCCATGCTGGACGAGATGGCCAGGGCCGCGATCGCGACGCTGAAGAAGCAGTCCAAGGGCTTCGTGCTGATGATCGAGGGCGCCTCGATCGACAAGCAGGCGCACAACATGGACAGCGAGCGCTGGATGTTGGACACGATCGAGTTCGATCGCGCGGTCCAGGTGGCGCAGGACTTCGCGCGCGAGAACGGCGACACGCTGGTCATCGTGACGGCGGACCACGAGTGCTCGGGCGCGGCGCTGATCGGCGGCTCGATGCTGACGGACCAGGCGCTGCTCGACGCGGCGACGAAGAAGGGCTCGGCCAATCTGCGCGACAAGGTCGTCGGCGTGTACGAGAAGGCGGGCTTCCCGCGCTACCGCATCGCCGCGGACGGTTATCCGGAAGCGACCGACATCGACTACCGCCTGCTGGTGGGCTACGGCGCGAACGCGGACCGCTACGAAGACTGGCGCACGAACGCGACGCCGCTGCGGGATTCGCAGCAGCCGATGGCCAAGGCCGAGCCGCTGAGGTGGTACCCCGCCAATGCCGCCGAGCGCGACGACGCGACCGGTGAATTCCTCGTCACAGGCCAGGTGCCCGGCGAGCAGGCGGTGCACACCGCGACGGATATCCCGCTCTCGGCGTTCGGACCGGGCGCGCTGGCGTTCACCGGCGTCATCGACAACACGGACGTGTTCTTCAAGCTCGCGCAGGCGGTGGTGAAGGGCGCGACCGCGCCGGCCGATGCGACGGGCGCGAAGCGGCCGGCGAAGGTGGCGCGGAAGTAAAAGTCACTGCTTCGCAATGACTTCGATCGAGGGGCCTGCGGGCCCCTCGTCGCTTCTCCAGGTCGCCCTCACCACACTTCATTGCCAACAGGTTTCATCTCGTCCCATTCCACGATGTCCGCTGGAGATGGCGCGGAAAGATCGCATTGGGCAATCATCTCGGCCAGCGTGTACTCGCGCTTGGAGACCGGGGGAAGGGGCAACGGGGGACTGTCTTCCATTCTTCAACACCTTCTTCATGTGCGCTCGGCGAGCGTTGAACGAGTCCTCATCTTGCGCACGCCGAAGACACTTGGAAATCGCTCCAAAGGGGTCACTCCAAATGGCGAGACGTAGGAACAACATCCCTCTTCGGGTCGTTTCCCATCGCGATAGACCTTCGCAACACTGCATCGCCTTGGCAGTACCGAGGTCAACATGGCGTCTGGATTTACACCGAAGGTCGGGCAAGTGCTTCTCTGCGACTTTGGACAGTTCGCGCCTGCCGGACTGTCATGCCAGGGGCCTTCCGATTTTGATCGTCGCATTCCTCCGGAGATGGTGAAGAAGCGACTGGTCATCGTCCTGAACGGCAGGCTGAGCCGGCAATCCTGCATCGTCGTTCCCCTGTCGAGCTCGCACGATCCATTCAAGATGGGTGCCGGCGTGAATGTCGAGATTCCTGTCAGCGCGATCTGCCCGTTGAACTACTTCAAACCATGCGTGCGATGGGCCAAGGCTGATTGCGTCCATACGGTGAGCAAGCTCAGGCTGGCAATGCCCCGTGACGCAAAAGGGACTGTGGACTGGGTCATTGATCTTGCATTGACTCGGCGTATTCAACGGGCGGCTGTTCGAGCGCTCAATGCGGGATCGATGCTCATACCTGTCGATGAACGAGCGCTACTCATCGATGCAGAAAAGACTGCTTGAACAGGTAGTTGATCGTGGCGCCGACCACGAGCAAAATTCGTTTTGCCCTTTATGGCCTTTCCCCACTTCCGGCCCTCACGGGATCCATCCGGAAAACTGCCCTCGTGGCCTTCAGAAGCCCAGTCGAAAGACTGGGCTTCTATCGTTTGAGCGAGCCGATGGAGGAGGTCTTACCGCAACCTCCCGCTCGCCGCCATCTCCTCCGCCGCCCGTACCAGGCACATCGCGGACGCGCCGGCGGCGAGGCCGGCGCGCCACTGGCGCTCCTCCAGCACGCCGCCGATGCCGACCACCGGCGCGCCCGCCATGCGCGCCCACCAGCGCAGTTGTGCCAGTCCTTGCGGCAGCCACGGCATGTCCTTGGTCGTCGTCGGCCACAACGGGCCGCAGGCGATGTAGTCCGGCGCCGCGCCGCGCGCGCGGGCCAGCTCCCACAGGCTGTGACTCGACAGCCCGAGGCGCACGCCGTGCCGGGCGCGGCGTTGCTGCAGTTCCTCGCGCTCCTCGCCGTTCAGTCCCGCCCAATCCTCCTGGCCGAGGTGCAGCGCGCGTGCGCCTTCTTCGAGCGCCAACCGCCAGTGGTCGTTGATCCACAAGGTCGACGATCGGCCCGCCATGTCGCGCACTGCGTCGCGGATCGCTGAACGCAGCGCGTCCTCGTCGAACGCCGGTCCTCGCTTGATGCGCAGCTGCAGGTGGGCGAAGTGGCCGCTGAGCGCGAGTGGGGCCACGCGCTCCGGCCGGTCCGTGATCGCATACAGACCGGGGGCGAAGGGCGTCGCGCGACGTGACGCCGGCCACAGTACCTCGCGCCACCGCGTCAGCGTGGCGCGGTCAGGCGAGGTCTCGTCGTCGAACCCCATCACGGGCATGGCGCCCGCGTCGTCCACGAAGCGGCGGTCCGGTCGCAGCGGCCCCGCGCCGGCGCCCGCCGCGTGGCCGTCGCGCAGCGCGCACCAGGTGAGCATCTTCGCGAGGATCACCGCGTCCGGCACCACGAAGCCGCGTGCCAGCGCTGAGGCCGCCGCGGTCGCAAAGGTGCAGCCGCTCCCGTGGTGATGCGGCGCGTCGCCGTTGCGGCCGGACAGGCGCGGCAAGGCGATCCACCCGGTCGCCCACGGGCTGTCCAGCCAATCCATCGAGAGCCCGTCCACCTGCGCCGCATCGTCGCCGCCGGTGATGCACACGGCCCGCGCGCCCATGCCGCGCAACATCGCCGCCAGCTCCGGCACCGGCAACTGGCCGGAGGCCACGCCGAGCAGCCGCTCCGCCTCGCGCCGGTTCGGCGTGATCAGCGTCGCGCGCGGGATGAGCTGATGTCGATACGCGCCGAGCAGCGCGTCATCGCAGAACGCCGCGCCGCCCGCGCTCGCACCGAGCACCGGATCGACGACCAGCGGCGCGTCGCCGATCTGCGCCGGCAGCGCGTCGACCGTCGCCGCGCTCGCCAGCAGCCCGGTCTTCACGACGCGCGGAGGCAGGTCTTGTCGCAGCGCGCTCAACTGCGCGCGCACCTGACTGGCAGGGAGCGGGAACACCGCGTTCACGCCCATCGAGTGCTGCGCCGTCACGGCCGCGACGACCGGGCAAAGATGGACGCCCATCGCCGCCGCCGCGCGCGTGTCGGCGCTCAGGCCCGCGCCGCCGCCGCTGTCGGTGCCGGCGACGCCCCAGACGATCGGCGGCGACGGATCGTCGGTCCACGGCGTCAGCGTCAGGAGGTCCGGATCGACCGGCGCCGCCCAAGGCGAGGGCAGACTCGGATGAGGGACCAGCGGCGACGGCGTCGTCGTCGCGTGGGACTCGCGTCGATCGCCGTGTGCGCTACGTGCGTTCGTCTCGTTCGTCTTGTTCATGCGTCCCCCAACAGGAAGGCGTGACCACTGACCGGCGTGCTCGCGACCGCGAAGGCCTGCGGCGCCATCAAGCCGGCATGGAAGGCGCACCGCCCCGCGCGCACCGCGTCGCCGAACGCGCCGGCCATCGCCACGGGATCGCCGGCCTGCGCCACCGCACTGTTCAGCAGCACCGCATCGAAGCCGAGCTCCATCGCACGTGCCGCCTGCGACGGCGCGCCCAGGCCCGCGTCGATCACCAGCACCGTGTCGGGCAGGCGCTCGCGCAGCGTGCGCAGCCCGTGCAGGTTCAGCAGCCCCTGGCCCGAGCCGATGGGTGCGCCCCAGGGCATCAGCAGCGGACAACCGGCGTCCAGCAGCCGTCGGCCGAGGATCAGGTCCTCCGTGCAGTAGGGGAAGACGACGAAGCCCTCGCGCACGAGTTCCGTCGCCGCCGCGACCAGCTCGAACGGATCGGGCTGCAGCGTGTGGTCGTCGCCGATCACTTCGAGCTTGATCCAGGCGGTGCCATAGAGTTCGCGCGCCATGTGGGCGAGTTGCACCGCCTCGCGCGCGCTGCGGCAGCCGGCGGTGTTGGGCAGCAGCCGGGCGCCCTGCTCGCGCCCGACGGCGAGCGCCTGCGCCAGCGCGCCGTTGTCGCCGGCCTGCAGCGTGCGCTTGAGGCCGACCGTCAGCAGTTGCGACCCCGACGCGCGGATCGCCTCGCACAGGATCGCGGGGCTGGGATAGCCGGCCGTGCCGAGGAAGAAGCGGCTGTCGAGCGCGACGCCGTCGATCAGCAGCGGATCGTCCGCTTGAGGATGCGGTACCGCCGGCTCGGACGCGCGGGAGCTTTCTGAGGGCGGATGGGCGGATGGCGGGTGAGGGGGCTGGGCAATGGCGGGGAGTGGCATGTCAGCCTCCGACGATCGGTTGGAAGA
>SEFA01000174.1 GCA_004210455.1 Rubrivivax sp.
CGTCTGCGTGCCGCCGACGACGGCCAGCCCGCCGCTCCCACTGATGGCGCCGCCAAAACTGCTGCTGCCCGTGTTGGCCAGCGTCAGCGTCTGCGCGCCCAGCAGGACCGAGCCGCCGCCGGACAGACCGCTCAACGTCGCTCCGGCCGTCGTCGCGGCGATGTTCAGGATGCCGTTGTTCACGAGCCCGCTGGAGGCCGCGATGCTGCCGGCGCCCGACAGCACGAGCGTCGCACCGCTGACGACCGAGGTCTCGCCGGTGAAGCCGTTGACGCCCGACAGCGTCTGCGTGCCGCCGGCGACGGTCAGCCCGCCGCTGCCGTTGATGCTGCCCGCGAAGGTGTCCGCGGCATTGGTGAGGGTCAGGACTTGTGCGCCGAGCTGGACCGTTCCCGCGCCGGCAAGGCTGATGAGCGACGCGCCCCCGCTGGTCCCGGCGATGTCGAACACGCCGTCGTTCACCAGCCGGCTCGACGTGGCGATGCTGCCCGCGCCGGCCAGCGCCAGCGTGGCGCCGCTGCCGACCGTCGTCTGGCCGGTGTAGGTGTTGACGCCGGTCAGCGTGATCGAGCCGCCGCTGGCACCGGCGTTGACGAAACTCATCGCGCCGGGCGTCCCGGTCGTCTGGTCGGACAACACGCCGGAAAAGGTCGAATTCAGGCCGTTCTGGTCGATCGTCCCCCCGGTGCCCTTGATCGCGAGGTTGGCGCCGTAGACCCCGTTGTTGACATCGGCCTGCAGCGTGCCGCCGTCGAAAACCGGATTGACGGTACCGTTCACCAGATCGGACCCCGAGAAGCCCGTCGTGATGTCCGGCGTGGCGGGCGGTGCACTGGTGCCCGCCAGCGGATTGCCCGTGTAGGTGCCGATGGTGCTGGCCAGGAAGAAGTTGGGGGGGACGGCGAGGTCGCCCCAGTTGTAATCCGCGAAGCTGACCTTGTAGGTCCCGGTCGTCGCGATGTTGAACGTCGTGGTGAGCCAAGGCGTGACACCGTTGGCCGGGTCGTAGACATAGGCCACGTAGGTGTTCGGGGACGGACCGGAGGTGTCCCCCGGACCGCCCGCGCGCGCCAGCGACTCGAGGTATTGCATGCCGTTGCCCGACAGCGAGAAGAGCGCGCCGTCATTGAAACCGGGATCGGTCACGTTGAGCGCCCAGGCGAACGAATACGTGCCGGCGTTGAGCGTCATCGTCTGCGTCAGCACCGAGAAGTTGGTGACGCTGCCGGAGAAATTCGGGTTGTGATTGAGGAGCGCGTCGACGGTCCCGGTGGTCAGCCCGAGCGCGGCGTCCGCGGCTGAAGCGCCGTTCACGGTGCTGCTGACCGGCGTCAGCCGGTACATGCCTTGACCTGTCGGCGCAGTCAAGGTGAATGGCGTGTTCTTGCTGGTCGTCGAGAAAGGCGTCGTCTGATAGGTGACGTTGGCGCCGACGCTGGTCCAGCCGGTGGAGAAGTCGAGGGTCATCTGCGCATGGGCCGCGCCGGGCGACGCGCCGACGACGGCGAGATACACCAGACTCAAGCGGGGCTGTCGCCGCAGACGGTTCGCAAGACGCACCGCAGCGAAAGCGGCCGGGGGCAGCGCGCGTCTTGAATGAAGGTTGTCACGCATCACTCGACTCCTGTTTTTCAATCCCTGAGCACGCCAGTCTTGCATGGCACTTTGGCTCGGCACCACGCTCACAACGCAGGGATCAATCTCTTCGCGTCAATTGCACGCGAGACAACGTACGGCTATTCGCGATGCTGCTGCTGTCGGGGTCGGCTGTTGCGCAAATGCGCCAGCGCAAATGCGCCAGCACTAACG
>SEFA01000066.1 GCA_004210455.1 Rubrivivax sp.
CTGCTGGGTCGACAGGGCCTTGATCTGGCCGCTCGTGAGAGCGTTCAGATCGTCGGAGGTCAGGTTGCTGACCTGGCCGGTCGTCAGCGCGGCGACCTGCTGGGTCGTCAGCGCGGCGATCTGGTCGGAGCCCAGCGCTTCCAGCTGGGCCGAGGTCAGCGCCTGCAGGGCGTTGGTCGCCAGGGCCTTCAGGTCAGCCGTTTCGATGGCGGCCATCTGGTCGGTCGTCAGGCCGGCGACCTGCTTGCTGTTCAGCGCGGCGACCTGCGTCGAGTTCAGCGCGACGATCGCGTCGGTGCTCAGCGCGCCGACCTGGGCGGAGCTCAGCGCGGCGACCTGCTGCGAGTTCAGCGCGGCGACGTCTTCGCTGGTCATCGTCGAGACCTGCGCGGTCGACAGCGCGGCGACCTGCTGGGTCGACAGCGCCTTGATCTGGCCGCTGGTGAGGGCGTTCAGGTCATCGGAAGACAGGTTGCCGACCTGCGCGGTCGACAGCGAGGCGACCTGGGCGGTCGTCAGCGCGGCGATCTGGTCGGAGCCCAGCGCGTCGAGCTGATCGGTGCCCAGGGCGCGCAGCGCCGCGGTGGACAGGGCCTTCAGGTCACCCGTTTCGAGGGCGGCCATCTGGTCGGTCGTCAGACCGGCGACCTGCCTGCTGGTCAGCGCGGCGACCTGCGCCGAGCCCAGGGCGACGATCGCCTCGGTGCTCAGGGCGCCGACCTGGGCGGAGCCCAGCGCCTGCACCTGCGCGGTGGTCAGCGCGGCGACGTCTTCGCTGGTCATCGTCGAGACCTGCGCGGTCGACAGCGCGGCGACCTGCTGGGTCGACAGCGCCTTGATCTGAGCGCTCGTGAGGGCGTTCAGGTCGTCCGAGGACAGGTTGCCGACCTGCGCGGTCGTCAGGGACGCGACCTGCACGGTCGTCAGCGCGGCGATCTGGTCGGAGCCCAGCGCGTCGAGCTGGTCGGTGCCCAGGGCGCGCAGCGCGACGGTGGACAGCGACTTCAGGTCACCCGTCTCGATCGCGGCGATCTGGTCGGTGGTGAGACCGGCGACCTGTCTGGTCGTCAGCGCGGCGACCTGCGTGGAGGTCAGGGCGACGATGGATTCCGTGCTCAGCGCGCCGACCTGCGACGAGCTCAGCGCGGCGATCTGGTTGGTCGCCAGCGCGGCGACGTCCGCCGATTCCATCGTGTTGATCTGGCCGGTCGTCAGCGCAGCGACCTGCTGGGTCGTCAGCGCCTTGATCTGGCCGCTGGTGAGGGCGTTCAGGTCATCCGAGGACAGGTTGCTCACCTGACCGGTCGTCAGCGCGGCGACCTGCTGAGTGGTCAGCGCGGCGACCTGGTCGCTGCTCAGCGCGTCGAGCTGGGCGGTGCCGAGCGCGGCGATCTGGGCGGTGCCCAGGGCGCGCAACTGGCCGGACGTGAAGGCGCCGAAGTCGTCCGTCGCGAGCTGGCTGACCTGGCCGGTCGTCAGCGCGGCGACCTGCTGGGTCGTCAGCGCCTGGACCTGGTCGGTCGACAGGGCCTGCAGCTGGTCGCTGGTCAGCGCGCGCAGGGCGGCGGAGGACAGTGACTTCAGGTCGCCCGTTTCGATCGCGGCCATCTGGTCGGTCGTCAGGCCGGCGACCTGCTTGCTGGTCAGCGCGGCGACCTGGCCCGAGGTCAGGGCGACGATCGAGTCGGTGCTCAGCGCGCCGACCTGGGCCGAGCTCAGCGCGGCGACCTGGTGGGTGGCGAGCGCCTGCACGTCGGCGGATTCCATCGTCGAGACCTGGGCGGTCGACAGGGCGACGATCTGTTGCGTGGACAGCGCCTTGATCTGACCGCTGGTCAGCGCGTTCAGGTCATCGGAGGTCAGGTTGCTCACCTGGCCGGTCGTCAGCGCGGCGACCTGCTGCGTCGACAGCGCGGCGATCTGGTTGCTGTCCAGGGCCTCCAACTGCGCGGAGGTCAGCGACTGCAGCGCGTTGGTGGCCATCGCCTTCAGGTCGCCCGATTCGAGGGCAGCCATCTGGTCGGTGGTCAGGCCCGCGACCTGCTTGCTGTTGAGGGCGGCGACCTGTTGCGAGGTCAGCGCGACGACGGCATCGGTGCTCAGCGCGCCGAGCTGCGCCGAGCCGAGGGCGGCGACCTGCTGCGTGGTCAGCGCCTGCACGTCGGCGGATTCCATCGTGTTGACCTGCGCGGTCGTCAGGGCGGCCACCTGCGCGGTGCCCAGCGCCTTGATCTGCGCGCTGTTCAGCGCGTTCAGGTCATCGCTGGTCAGGCCGGCGACCTGCGCGGTCGTCAGCGAGGCCACCTGGACGGTGTTCAGCGCGGCGACCTGGTCGGAACCCAGCGCGTTCAGTTGGTCGGTGGTCAGGGCGCGCAGCGCGGTGGTGCTCAGCGCACGCAGGTCACCGGTCTCGATGGCGGCCATCTGGTCGGTGGTCAGGCCGGCGACCTGCTTGGTCGTCAGCGCGCCCACCTGGGCGGAGCTCAGGGCGACGATCGCGTCCGTGCTCAGCGCGCCGATCTGGGCCGAGCCCAGCGACTGCAGCTGCGCGGTGGTCAGCGCGGCGACGTCCTCGCTCGTCATCGTGGCGATCTGGCCGGTCGTCAGCGAGGCGACCTGGGCGGTCGACAGCGCCTTGATCTGACCGCTGGTCAGGGCGTTCAGGTCGTCGGAGGTGAGGTTGCTGATCTGGCCGGTCGTCAGCGAGGCGACCTGGGCGGTCGACAGCGCGGCGATCTGGTCGGAACCGAGCGCCTCGATCTGGTCGGTGCCCAGCGCGCGCAGCGCGGCGGTGGACAGCGCCTTCACGTCGCCCGTTTCCAGGGCGGCCATCTGGTCGGTGGTCAGGCCGGCGACCTGCTTGGTCGTCAGCGCGCCCACTTGCGCGGAGGTCAGCGCGGCGACGTTTTCCGTCGACAGCGCGCCGATCTGGGCCGAGCCCAGCGCGGCGACCTGCTGGGTCGTCAGCGCCTGCACGTCGGCCGATTCCATGCCGTTGACCTGGCCGGTCGTCAGGGCGGCGACCTGGGCGGTGGAGAGCGCGCGGATCTGGGCCGAGCCCAGCGCGTTCAGGTCATCCGTGGCCAAGGCCTGGACCTGCGCCGTCGTCAGCGCCGCGACCTGGGCGGTCGTGAGCGCGGCGATCTGGTCGGAGTTCAGGGCGTCGATCTGGGCGGTCGTCAGGGCGCGCAGCGCGTTGGTCGACAGGGCCCGGACGTCCACCGTCTCGATGGCGCCGACCTGATCGGTCGTCAGGCCGCCGACCTGCTTGGTCGACAGCGGGGCGACCTGCTGCGAGCTCAGCGCGGCGATGTTCTCGGTCGACAGCGCGCCGACCTGGTCGGAATTCAGCGCGCCGATCTGCTGCGTGGTCAGCGCCTGGACGTCGCTGCTCTCCATCGTGGAGATCTGCGCGGTCGTCAGGGCGGCGACCTGGGCGGTCGACAGCGCCTTGATCTGGCCGCTCGTCAGCGCGTTCAGGTCGTCGGAGGTCAGGTTGGCGATCTGCGCGGTCGTCAGCGCGGCGACCTGGGCGGTCGTCAGCGCGGCGATCTGGTCGGAACCCAGCGCGGCGATCTGGTCGGTGCTCAGCGCGCGGATGGCCGCGGTGCCCAGCGACTTCAGATCGCCCGTTTCGAGGGCCGCCATCTGGTCGGTCGTCAGGCCGGCGACCTGCTTGGTCGACAGCGCGGCCACCTGCGTGGACGTCAGGGCGACGATGTTCTCGGTCGACAGGGCGCCGACCTGGTCGGAGCTCAGCGCCTGCACCTGGCCGCTGGTCAGCGCCTGCACGTCGGCGCTTTCCATCGTCGAGACCTGGGCGGTCGACAGGGCGGCGACCTGGGCGGTGCCCAGGGCTCGGATCTGGGCCGAGCCCAGCGCGTTCAGGTCGTCGCTGGTCAGGCCCTGGACCTGGCCGGTCGTCAGCGCGGCGACCTGCTGGGTCGTCAGTGCGCCGACCTGGGCGGAACCCAGCGCGTCGAACTGGTCGGTGGTCAGCGAACGGATCGCGGCCGTGGACAGGGCGCGCAGATCCTGCGTTTCCATCGCGGCCATCTGGTCGGTCGTCAGACCGGCGATCTGCTTGGTCGACAGCGCGGCGACCTGGGCGGAGCTCAGCGCGACGATCGAATCGGTGCTCAGCGCGCCGATGTGGGCCGAGCCCAGCGCGACGACCTGCTGCGTGGTCAGCGCCTGGACGTCGGCGCTTTCCATCGTGGAGACCTGGGCGGTCGACAGGGCGGCGACCTGGGCGGTGCCCAGGGCGCGGATCTGGGCCGAGCCCAGCGCGTTGAGGTCATCGCTGGACATCGCCTGGACCTGGCCGGTCGTCAGCGCGGCGATCTGGCCGGTCGACAGGGCGCCGACCTGGTCGGAGTTCAGTGCGTCGAACTGTTCGGTGGTCAGCGAGCGGATCGCGGCCGTCGACATGGCGCGCAGGTCGGCGGTCTCGATGGCGGCAACCTGGTCGGTCGTCAGGCCGGCGATCTGCTTGGTCGACAGCGCGGCGACCTGGGCGGAGCTCAGCGCGGCGATATTTTCCGTCGAGAGCGCGCCCACCTGGGCCGAGCTCAGCGCCTGGACCTGGCCGGTGGTCAGCGCCTGGACGTCGGCGCTTTCCATCGTGGAGACCTGGGCGGTCGACAGGGCGGCGACCTGGGCCGTGCCGAGCGCGCGGATCTGGGCCGAACCCAGGGCGTTCAGGTCGTCGCTGGACATGGCCTGGACCTGGCCCGTCGTCAGGACGGCGACCTGCTGGGTCGTCAGCGCGGCGACCTGGTCGGAATGCAGCGCGTCGAACTGGTCGGTCGTCAGCGAGCGGATCGCGGCGGAAGACAGGGCGCGCAGGTCCTGCGACTCGATGGCGGCCATCTGGTCGGTCGACAGACCGGCCAGTTGCTTGGACGTGAGGGTCGCGAACTGGCCCGAGGTCAGCGCGACGATGGCGTCGGTGGACAGCGCGGCGATCTGGGCCGAACTCAGCGCGGCGACCTGGCCGGTGGTGAAGGCCTGGATGTCGGCGGACTCCATGCCCTGGACCTGGTCGGTCGACAGCGCGGCGATCTGGGCGGTGCCCAGGGCGCGGATCTGCGCGCTGTTCAGCGCGTTCAGTTCGTCGGTGGACAGCACGGCGACCTGGCCGGTCGTCAGCGCGCCGATCTGGGTGCTGGTCAGCGCCGAGACCTGGTCCGAGCTCAGCGCCTGGACCTGGTCGGTCGTCAGGGCGCGGATCGTCGCGGTCGACAGCGCCTTCATGTCGTCAGAGCTGATGGCCGCCATCTGGTCGGTCGTGAGGCCCTTGACCTGGGTGGAACTCAGCGCGCCGATCTGGCCGGAGCTCATCGCCTCGATCGAGTCGGTGCTCAGGGCGCCGACCTGGGACGAGCTCAGCGCGCGGACCTGGGCAGTCGTCAGCGCCTGCACGTCGGTGCTGTTGACGCCGGCCAGCTGGTCGGTCGTCAGCGCGGCGATCTGCTGCGTGGTGATGGCGCGGATCTGGTTGGTGTCCAGGGCGGCGATTTCATCGCTGGCCAGCTGGCGGATCTGCTGCGTGGACAACGCGCCGATCTGGGCGGTGGTCAGCGCGGCGATCTGGTCGGAATTCAGGGCGGCGACCTGGTCGGTGCCCAGCGCCTTGACGGCGGCGGTGCTCAGCGCATGCACGGCGTCGGAGGTCAGCGCGGCGGCCTGGTCCGAGGTCAGCGCGGCGGCTTGCGTGCTGCTCAGCGCGGCGGCCTGGTTGGTCGCCAGAGCGGCGACGCCCTCGGTGGAGAGGGCGGCGACTTGTTGCGAGCTCAGTGCCTTGATCTGCTCGGTCTTCAGGGCCTGCAGGTCGTCGGAGGCCAGCGAGCCGATCAAGCTGGTGGCGATGGCGGCCACCTGCTGCGTGCTCAGCGCGCGGATCTGGTCGGACGCCAGGGCGTTCAGGTCGTCCGACTCCAGGTTCCGGACCTGGCTGGTGGTCATCGCGCCGACCTGCTTGGTCGTCATCGCGCCGAACTGGTCGGAGCCCAGGGCGTTCAGCTGGGTACTGGTGAAGGTCTGCACCGCGGCCGTGGACAGGGCGCGCAGATCGTCGGACTCGATGGCCGCGATGTTGGTCGTCGTGAACAGCGAGACGGCCTTGGTGCCGAGCGTCGCGAACTGCGAGGTCGTCAGCGCCTGGAATTGCTCGGTGGTGAACGCAGCCCAGTCTTCGCTGGTCAGGCGCGCCAGGGTCGTCGACGTGAGGGCGGCGATCTGGTCGGTCGTCAGGTTGGTAATCAGCGATGCCATCTTGGAACTCCGTGAACCTATGGGGGCGGATGCGCCCATAGGCGCGAGGTGGATTTGGGTCAGCTTGTTGTTAGCGGGCAGCCGAACTTCCGGATGCCGTCAGTCGGTTTTCGGACGCCGAATGACAAACTTGAGCTAGCCCGGAAATGTTATTGGTGGCTCGCTTAACGTGAACGGAACAAAAGGGCCGGGAGTCGGCCTCAGTTCACGGTTACAGAAGCGGCGTAAAGCCCGCAAACGCGGGGGAGGAGATGCTTGCCCCGGCAAGGAGTCCAGGCCAAGTCATCGAACGATCGTGCGCTTGTCACGTGGCAGACATCCAATGGTGATCGGCACTTAGGCGAGATCCTGAAGTCCAAGCCCTTTCATCGACAGGGAGCGAGGACGTCGGACTGCCACCTTGCGTCGATGCAACACGATGTAAATCGTGTGAACGAAGTCCGCCGACGCCAGGAGGCGGGTTGGGGTTCCAGGCAAGTCGGGGCGTGTCAGCCGTGATAAGTTCACGGGTTTCCAGCGGGCGGCTGCGCTCAGTTTCGAAGGGGAATCCCTTCTATTAGTAATTGACGGCTGATTAATATGACGACGAATGCGACCCGGCCTTATCGGATCCTCGGGATCCAGCAGATCGCGATCGGCGGACCGGACAAGGCGGCGCTGCGTCGGCTGTGGGTGGACGTGCTGGGACTGCAGGTCATCGGGCATTTCGTGTCCGAGTCGGAAAACGTCGATGAGGACATCTGCGCGATCGGCGAGGGCCCGCGGCGGATCGAGGTCGATCTGATGCAACCGCTGGATCCGGACAGGAAGCCGGCGGTCCATGCGACGCCGCTCAATCACGTCGGTCTGTGGGTCGACGATCTACCCAGGGCCGTCGAATGGATGACCGCGAACGGCGTTCGCCTGGCACCTGGCGGCATCCGCAAGGGTGCGGCGGGCCATGACATCTGCTTCATCCACCCCAAGTCCAGCGGCGAGTTCCCCATCGGCGGGGAGGGGGTGCTGATCGAGTTGGTGCAGGCGCCGCTAGAGGTGGTGACGGCCTTGGGCGGACCTGCCGCATCCAGCAGTCCCGGCGGATCAGGGGGGCCAGGCGAAGCCTGAACCCGCCCGGTTCACCAGAACTTCCACCAGGGGTCGGGTGTTTCCGGCGCTTCGGGCGCTGCCTTGCGTCGCATGCCGGCGCGTTGGAAGTGCAGCAGCGGAATGGAGCACGGATCGACGCTCGCCTTGCCGCCGCCTTCGAGCTGGTAACCGAAACGGGCGAGCAGGACCGCCTCCCCCAGTTCCAGCGGATGGAAGGGCAGGGGGTAGGCGTCCTCGTCCTCCTCGTCCTTGCCGCCGACGGTCGCGCGCTGCTGTTCCGCCCAGAACGGGGCCTCGAAAGGCAGCGGCTCGCCGATGTCCTCCAGGATGCCGCTGTCGGGCGCCAGGCTCAGGGAGCGGATGAGCCGGCCGTCCTCCCAGACGGCGAAGGCGAACCAGTCGACCACGCTGTGCATCGCATGCAGGGTGATCCGGCGCTTGCCGGCGACGTCGAGAAAGCGGCCCGGCAACTGCGACGGATGGTCGACGGCGAACTCGCTGGCCGCGATGACGCTGACGCCGGGGAAGCAGCCGATGAACATCAGCGGGTCGGGCGGATTGGTGTAGCTCAGATCGCCTTCGCCGATCAGTTCCAGCGTCTCGCCCGGGAAGAGCTGCTCGGCCAGCGCGCGCGAGGCCTCGCGATCGAGCGCGGGCTGCGCTTCCAGCGCCGCGCGGGCGTCGCCGTCCGCGATGACCAGCATCCAAGTCTTCGCCCCCATGCGACATCCTCTCCATGCAGTGGCGAGGATGGTAATCGCCTCAGGCCTCGTAAGGCCCTTTGCCGGGCAGCGCCCGCAGCAGGCCGAGCGTCGCCCCGGCCGGCGCCACCGTGAGGTGGTCCTCGCCGGCGAGGACGCGGGTCTCGATGCGCAGCGACGGATAGCGGCGACTGCGCAGCAGCGCCTCGAACCGGCGGGCGTCGGCGACGAGGTCGGCGTCCTTGTTGAAGCGCGGTCCCGGCGCGACGGCCTCGTAGGCGCCGACGTACTGGAAGATCCGGGCGGCCAGGTCGGTGTGACGATTCGCGTACGCGGCTTCGCGCTCGAACATCAGTCGCCGGTCGAACCAGAACGACGGGCTGCCGAGGATGTAATGGCTGAACAGCGCGGGCTGGGCGAACAGGACCTGCGCGGCGAAGAGCGCCCCATAGGAATGACCGAGCAGGACCCGGCGGTCCGGATCGATGCGGTACCGCTCGGAGATGGCCGGTACCGCGACGTCGGCGAGGTACTTCAGATAGGCGGGGCCTTCCCCGTAGCGTGGCGCGCCGTAGCGATCGGCGGGCCGGCCCGGCCGGGTGCGGGGATCGCTCGGGGTGTAGTCGCGCGAGCGCATGTCGACGGCGGATTCATCCGGCGGTCCCGCCAGCCCGATGACGGCGAAGTCGGCGAGGTTGCGTCCCTGCTGACCGACGCGGTTGCGCAGCGCCCGCACGAGCGGGAAGGCGTAGGGCGCGTCGGTCACGAACACGGCCGGGCGAGGCCCGACGGTCGCTGTTGTCGTCGCTGTTGCTGATGCGGATGCGGATGGCGGTGGATTCGGCGGCAGGTCGACCCAGACCTCATACCGGCGGCCGGTGACCGGATCGGGGAGCGGATGGACGAAGGTGCCGGGGAGGGCGTAGGGCCCGGTGGCGTCCGGCAGCGCGGGCGCCGCGATGGACCGGGCGGTCGGCATCAGCAGCGAGCCCAACGCCGCGGCGAGAAGATGCCGGCGGTCGGTCATGCGGGGGAGCGGGAGTGGCGTTGGGGCGCGAGTGTCCCGCGCCGAGGCGGGGTCACGCGGTCCGCTTGGCGTTACGGGAGTTACGGGCGCGGACCTGCCGCCTTCAATCGACCAGGATGTTCCGGTTCTTCAGCGTCAGATGGATCTTGTCGCCGACCGTGTCCTTGTTGAACGGCTTGACGATGTACCCGGTGGCGCCGAGCTGGGCGGCGCGGATGATGTCCTCCTTGCGGCCCTCGGCGGTGACGAGCAGCACCGGCACCTTGCGCAAGGGATCGGATTCCGGCCTGGCGCGCAGGGCTTCCAGGAACTGGAAGCCGTTCATCACCGGCATGTTCACGTCGCTGAGGACGAAGTGGACCGGCTCACCCGACTCGGCCGAGATCTCGAGCTGGCGCAGCGCAGCCTTGCCGTCCTCGGCCTCGAGGATCTTCTTGAAGCCGAGTTCCCGGAGCAGCCCGGAGATGATGCGGCGCATGGTCGAGAAGTCGTCGACCACCAGGAAACAGAATTCTTCGCGTTTGATCGTCGTGACCATGTGCAACCCCTTCAGGCCAGGATCCTAGCGCGAGCGGGCACCGGCGTATCCGTTGAAAAGGGGCTCGCTTCGCGGTCATGGCGCTGCGGGTAGCATGCCCGGATGAGCTCCACAACGCCTGACCCCGTCGCCGCGCTGCTGCGCCACGCCGCCGCCACCTGGATCGCGCCGCGTTTCCGCCATCTGGCGGACGACGAGGTGATGGAAAAGGCCCCCGGCGAGTGGGTCACGACGGTGGATCGCGACGTCGAGGCCTTCCTCACCCCCGAACTTCGCGCGCTGGTGCCCGGTTCACGCGTCGTGGGCGAAGAACAGTGCGCGGAGACGCCGGAACTGCTCGACCAGCTCGACGACGGCGCCGTGTGGCTGGTGGATCCGCTGGACGGCACCTTCAACTTCATCTCGGGGCGCGAGCCGCTGTCGTCGATGGTCGCGCTGCTGGAAGACGGCGTGACGGTGGGGGCGTGGATGCTCAACCCGATCTCGGGCGTGCTCCATCACGCCCGGCGCGGGCAGGGCGCCTGGCGGGAGTCCGAGCGGCTGCGCGCGGCCGCTGGACCGGGACTGAAACGCGCGGTCGTCAAGACGCGCTTCCTGCCGCAAGAACATCAGGAACGGGTCGCGACCTGGCCGGGCGCGGAGATCCTGCCCGGACTGAACTGCGCCGGCGCGGAGTACCCCGCACTCGCCGAAGGCGCGTTCGACGCGACGCTCTACTGGCGCAAACTCGCCTGGGACCACGCGCCAGGCTCGCTGTTCATCGCCGAAGCCGGCGGCGTCGCGGCGCGGCTCGACGGCACGCCCTACCGCGCGGGCGATCGACAACCCGGGCTGCTCGTGGCGCGCAGCCGGGAAGTGTGGGAGGAGGCCGCCGCCGCCTGGGCGAAGAGGGCGTGAGAACGACTGCGTGAAAACGACTGCGTGAAGCCAAGCGCGGGCTCTCCACGGGGCATGGGGCGCCCCTCCAGGGACCCCAAGCCCCATTCCGGCCCCACTCGCACTCGCTGACTTCGGGTATGGAAGCCGTGCGGTCGGCAGATCGGTCCGGAACGCCGATTGCCGCCTCCGCCGCGATGACGGATTCCCTCGATATCGCACGCCGACTGGATCGGCTGCCCTGGTCGCGCTGGCACTGGCGCGTGGTGCTCGCCCTCGGCGTGGCCTGGGTGCTCGACGGCCTGGAGGTCACCCTCGTGGGCTCCGTCGGCGCCGTGCTGGAAAGACCTGACACCCTCGGTCTCTCGGCCGTCCAGGTCGGTTGGTCCGGCTCGCTGTATCTCGCCGGCGCGATCGTCGGCGCCCTGGTCTTCGGACGGATGTCGGACCGGCTCGGACGCAAACGGCTGTTCCTGGCCACGCTCGCAATCTACGCCGTGGCCACGCTCGCGACCGCGTTCTCCACCGACTTCACCTTCTTTGCGCTGTGCCGCTTCATCACCGGCCTGGGCATCGGCGGGGAGTACGCCGCCATCAACTCCGCCATCGACGAACTGGTCCCCGCCCGCGTGCGCGGTCGCGTGAACCTCGCCATCAACGGCAGCTTCTGGATCGGCGCCGCGCTGGGCGCCGCCTCCAGCCTGCTGCTGCTGCATCCGGATGTGCTGGGACCGGTGGAGGGCTGGCGCGTGGGCTTCGCGATGGGCGCGCTGCTGGCGGTCGGCATGGTGCTGGTGCGCCGCCACGTGCCGGAAAGCCCGCGCTGGCTGCTGCGCCACGGACGCGTGGAGGAAGCCAGCCGGATCCTCGACGCCATCGAGGCCGAAGTCGTCGCCCAGCACGGCGCGCTGCCACCGCTCCCCGCGGTGGCGCCGAAGGACCGGCGGGAGCAGCGGCCGGTGCCGACGATGCGTGAGGTTCTGCATGTGCTGCTGCGCCGCTATCGCGTGCGCAGCGGCGTGGCGCTGTCGTTGATGCTGGCGCAGGCCTTCTTCTACAACGCGATCTTCTTCAGCTACGCGCTGGTGCTGACGCGCTTCTACGGCGTCGCCGACCATCGGGTGGCGCTCTACATCTTCCCGTTCGCGCTGGGCAACGTGCTGGGACCGTTGCTGCTGGGACCGCTGTTCGACCGGGTCGGGCGCCGCCGCATGATCGCGCTGACCTACGGCCTGGCCGGGGTGGGCCTGGCGGCCACCGGCGTGGCCTTCGTCGCGGACGTGCTCGACGCGCGCTCGCAGGCGCTGTGCTGGTCGGCGGTGTTCTTCTTCGCCTCCGCGGCGGCGAGCTCCGCGTACCTCACGGTGAGCGAGGTGTTCCCGCTGGAGATGCGCGCGATGGCCATCGCGATCTTCTATGCGGTCGGGACAGGCGCGGGCGGTTTCGCGGCGCCGCTGCTGTTCGGATGGCTGGTGGAGAGCGCCGACCGCGGCAACGTGGCGATCGGCTATGGCGTCGGCGCGGTGCTGGTGATCGTGGCGGGGCTGCTCGCGCTGCGCTTCGGCGTCGATGCGGAACGCAAACCGCTGGAGGACATCGCGCCGTCGAGTTGACCGGTCCTCAGCGCTTCCCGGCCCATCGCCTGACGCGCCGCTGCCAGTCCAGCCATTGCCGATGGCGCGAGCGGTCGATACGCTTCACGTCGATGAGCGTGATGTCGCCGCAGGCGGACATGGTGTGCAGGCCGCACGCGAAGTCACGATGGGCGAGGTCGCCGGTGAAAGTCTCGGGCAAGGCCTGGACCTCGACGGCCTCCGTCGACAGGCGCGTGAAGCGCAGCCAGCGCGTCGCCGCTCCGTAGCCGTTGCGGCTGTCCTGCACGGGCAGCGTGACGAGGCCGTCCGCGCCGACGAAGGGGGTGCCGCCCGGGCGGGCGCCGTCGTGCGCCGACCTCACCGGATTGGCGCGGTGCGGCGTCCATGGCCCCTGCAACGACGGTGCATGGGCGACATGCAGTTCCCGCTGATCGCGCTTGTCCGGCCCGATGACGGCGTAGAACATCCACCAGATCCCGTCGTGCCGCAGCAGCGAGGCGTCGACCGCTCGCACGCCGGGCAGCAGCGCGCAGACCCGCTCCCAGCGTTCCCAGCGCTCGGCGCCGTCCACCGCGCGATAGAGCGCGACTTCCTCGGCCTGGCTGGACTCGGGGACCATCCAGACCTGACCCTCGTGCTCGAAGACGAAGGGATAGGACAGATGGAAGGGCGTTCGCAGCACCGGTCTGGGCGCGCTCCACGCGCCGCTGCCCAGATCGAGCGTGAGCCGCTGCAGGTCGGCGCGCTTGGTGCGGTAGTCGAAGTGTTCGACGAACACATGCAGGGCGTCGCCCTCGCGCAGGGCGAAGGGATCGGCGTAATAGCGCCAGTCGCCCGCCTCGGGCATCCAGACGATGCGGTCCCGCAGTTCGTGCAGACGCTCGGGTGTGAGCCGATCGATGCGTTCGGGAACGACGCCGACAGTCCAGAAGTCGGACTTCGGCCGTTTAACCATGAACGTCTTCGACGCTCAGCCCGGTCAGGTCGTGCACCCGGGCGCCCTGACGCGCCAGCACGTCCTGGTAAAGACCCAGCGTGGCGCGCACGGCGGTGGAGCGGTCGTAGCGCTGCATGTCGTAGTCGACCGGGCGGCGCTGGTCGCGCTGGCGCTGCTCGATCGCCGCCGCGATCGCCCGGCCCATCGCCGACGCGTCGTCGATGGGCACGATGGCCGATTGCGCCGGATCCAGCATCTCGCTCGCGCCCAGGGTCGCGGTCGCCACGATCGGCAGTCGCGCGCGCATCGCTTCGAGGATCGCCAGCGGGAACTGCTCCTCGCGCGACGAGGACACGTAGAGGTCCATCTCGCCGAGCAGTTCGTCCACGTTCCAGCGGAAGCCGAGCAGATGGATGCGCCTGTCGTCGCCGCGCAGCGCTTCAAGCTCGGCGCGCTGCGGGCCTTCGCCGATCAGCACGAGGTGGGCGTTCGCCGGCGCGTGCTGCCGGAAGGCCTGGATCAGGGTGTGCATGCCCTTGGCCGCGTGCAGCCGGCCGACGCAGCCGATCACCGGCGCGGCGTGCGGGATGCCGAGCTCCATGCGCAGCGATCCCGACGGCGCCTTCGCGGCGCAGGATCCGGCGCTGCGTACCGGGGCCCAGTTGTAGATGACGCGATGCAGGCCGCCGAATTCCTTCAGATGACCGACCTGCGCGGAATTGACGCACACCAGCGCGTCCATCCGCGCATGGTGATGCGTCTTGTATCCCACATGCAGCGTGCCGACGCGCGCGCTGTGCCTGGCCGCTGTCACGGCCTTGCAGGCGGGACCGAGGTGACCGTGGACGACGTCCGCGCCCAGCTTGTCGGCCAGCCGCCGCACGCGCGCGGCACGCAGCACGGGCAGGCGAAGGCCGTGGAAGCTGACGCGCTGGTCCAGCGCATGGCGGACAGCCGATCCCGCCTGCCCGATCACATGAACGGTGTGGCCCAGCGCGGCCTGGGCGTTGGCCAGGTCGACACAGTGATGCTCGCCCCCGGCGAGGCGAGATGAGAAAACCACGTGGACGATTGAAAGTGCGCGCATCACGTCGAATCGGCAAAAAGGATAAATAACGTCTGGAGTCTATTTCTTAACATTCAGCAATAAAGCGGGATTTCCCCCGAGATCGTGGGGTGTACGGTGCGTCAATACCAAAGCTGTGCGCAATTTCATGGCGGACGTTGACGCCACTTGAACAATCGGGACGAAGTCGGGGCGCGCAACGGTCGCCGGCGGGGCGTAGTGACTGAAGCGGGGACGAAACGCCACGTAACCAAACCGGCAGTGACGGCCAGGCACGCTTCAGGGCGACGAAGCGCTGTTTCCCTGGGATGAACTGCAGGACGTGACCACCTGCATGCAGGGTCATTGAAGTTAAGCTAGCGCGCCTTTTTGCGGCTTTCGCACGAAGGACACCTCTTGACCACCCCCTGCCTCGTTCCCTCGGAGCCCGCTTCATGCTGCGTCTGTCGCTGATCGCCCTTGTCGTTGCATCCCTGCTTGCCGGTTGCGGCAAGTCCTCCCCCGACAAGAAGGCATCGCCCGCGGCCGAGGCGGCCAGCGCGCCCAGCCTGCTGGTGGCCGCCGAGGACGTGCAGACGCTGGGTGTCAGCGCCTACGCGAGCGGCCCGGTGATCACCGGCTCGATCCAGCCGGAACGTCGCGCCGACCTGCGCGCCGAACTGCAGGCCATCGTGCTGCAGGTCTACAAGGAAAACGGCGAGCGCGTGAAGCGCGGCGACCTGCTGGTGCGCCTGGACGACACCGCCATCCGCGACACGGTCCAGTCCGCCGACGAATCCGCCCGGGCGGCCTCGCAGAGTTTCGAACAGGCCGAGCGCCAGTACCAGCGCCTGAAGACGCTGCAGGCGCAGGGCATGAGCTCCATCCAGGCGATGGAAGACGCCGAGATCCGCCGCAACAACGCGCAGAGCGACCTGGTCGCCGCGCGCGCCCGTGTGGCCACCGCGCGCCAGCAGCAGCAGCGCACCGAGGTGCGCGCGCCGTTCGACGGTGTCGTCAGCGATCGCAAGGTCTCGCCGGGCGATTCGGCCCAGATCGGCAAGGAACTGATCAAGGTGATGGACCCGGCGTCGATGCGCTTCGAGGGCCTGGTGTCCGCCGACCGCATGTCCGAGCTCAAGCTTGCGCAGGTCGTGTACTTCCGGGTCAACGGCTATCCGCAGGTGGACTTCCAGGGCAAGGTGCGCCGCATCGCGCAGGCCGCCAACGCCAACACCCGCCAGGTCGAGGTGCTGGTCGACTTCGCCGGCGCGCAGCAGCCCGGCGTGGCCGGCCTCTATGCGGAAGGGCGCGTGCAGACCAACAGCGTCTCGGCGCTGATGGTGGCGGACGGCGCGCTGGTGCGCGAGGGCGACAAGTCCTTCGTCTGGCGCGTGGACGCCGGCAAGGTCTCGAAGACCCCGGTGAACCTGGGTGCGCGGGACGACCGCCAGGGCCTCTACGTGGTGACCGGCGGCCTGAAGCAGGGCGATCGCATCCTGCGCAGCCCGACCAGCACGCTGCTCGACGGTCAGCGCGTCGAGCTCAGCAAGGCCGCCGCGGCCACTGCGGCCCCCGCCATGACAAGCGCCAGCGGCACGCCGCCGACCGGGTTGACGAACTCGGGCTCGACCTCGACCTCCGCGGGCTCGACCGTGGTGCCGCTGCCCGTGCTGCCGGTGGCCTCCGCCGCCTCGGCCCCCTGACGCGCACAGGAGCCTGAACCATGTTCCTCTCCAATTTCTCGGTCAAGAAGCCGATCGCGATGATCGTGATCATCATCGGCTTGATGGCCCTGGGCCTGCTGGCCCTGTCCAAGCTGCGCGTCAACGAGCGGCCCGACGTCGACCTGCCGCTACTGGTGGTCAGCATCAGCTATCCCGGCGCGTCGCCGGAGACCTCCGAGCGCGAGATCGTCAACCGCATCGAGAAGTCGCTGCAGAGCATCTCCGGCGTGAACGAGGTGCGTTCGACCTCGGGCGAAGGGTCGGCGCAGCTGCTGCTGTTCTTCAACTTCGACAAGAACATGATCGAGGCGGCCGACGAGGTCCGCAACGCGATCGCCGCGGTCCGCCACAAGCTGCCGACCGAGATGCGCGAGCCCGTGCTTCAGCGCGTCGACCCGTCGGCGCAGCCGATCATGCAGCTGGCGCTGTCGTCCAGCAGCCAGTCGCATGCCGAGATCTCGCGGATGGCCGAGGACCAGTTCGCCGACCGCTTCCGCGCCATCCCGGGCGCCGCGACGGTGACGGTGAACGGGTCGCTCAAGCGCGAGCTGTCGGTGCTGCTGAACGCGCAGAAGCTGCGTGAGTTCAACGTCTCGGTGACCGAGGTCGTCAACGCGCTGCGCATGCAGAACACGACGGCACCGGTGGGCAAGGTGCGCGGACAGCTCGAGGACCAGAGCATCCGCCTGCTGGGCCGCATCGAGTCGCCGGCCGATTTCAACCAGATCGTGGTGAAGCGCTCGGGCAACGAGCTGATCCGCCTGGGGCAGGTGGCCACGGTGCAGGACGGCTTCGCGGAACAGACCGGCCTGTCGGTGCGCAACGGCCATCCGAACGTCGGCATCATGGTCACACGCTCGCGCGACGCGTCGACGGTGAGCGTGGCCAAGGAGGTCCGCAAGCTGGTCGAGGAGATCGGCAAGACGCTGCCCCAGGGCACCAAGCTCGAGGTGGTGCAGGACGGCGGGCAGGACGCGCAGGACAGCCTGAACAACGTGATCCACGCGCTGGTGTTCGGCGCGGGCCTGACGATCTTCGTGGTCTACGTGTTCCTGAATTCCTGGCGTTCGACCATGATCACGGCGCTGTCGCTGCCGACCTCGGTGATCGCCGCGTTCATCGCGGTGTGGCTGTGCGGCTTCACGCTGAACTTCATGAGCCTGCTGGGCCTGTCGCTGGCGATCGGGGTGCTGATCGACGATGCGATCGTGGTCCGCGAGAACATCGTGCGTCACATGGAGCGCGGCGCCGACCGCCGCACGGCCGCATTGAAGGGCACGGCCGAGATCGGCCTGGCCGTCGCGGCGACGACCTTCTCGATCGTCGCCGTGTTCATCCCGGTGGCCTTCATGCCGGGCGTGTCCGGCGAATGGTTCCGGCCCTTCGGGCTGACGGTGGTGGCCTCGGTGCTGGTGTCGCTGTTCATCTCGTTCACGCTGGACCCGATGCTGTCGGCGTTCTGGGGCGACCCCCCGGGGCACCATGAAGCGCCGAAGACGAACTGGGTGTCGAAGAAGCTGCACGCCTTCAACGAGTGGTTCGACCGCCAGGCCGACGGCTACGGCCATGTGATCGCTTGGGCGCTGCACCACCGCACCTGGATGGCCGTGTTCGCGGTCCTGAGCTTCGTGCTGGCGATCTTCCTGCAGGTCACGATGGGCGGCACGAGCTTCCTGCCGGCCTCCGACTCCGGGACCATCGCCATCGAGGTGCGCACGCCGGCCTCGTCCAGCCTGGAATACGCACGGCTCAAGATGGGCGCCGCGTCCGCGCTGGCGCGCGAGATGCCCGAGACCGTGGCCACCAACGAGAGCGTGAACGCCAGCGGCGGCCGCGTCTACGTGGACCTGGGCAAGAGCACCCAGCGCAAGCGCAGCGCGGCCGAGATCGCCGCCGACCTGCGCACGCGGGTGGCGCGGCTGGTCGGGGCGGAGTACGTGGTGCTCGACGACCTGAACAACGGCGCGCAGAAGCCGGTGCAGATCCGGTTCTCCGGCGCGGACTCGCGCAAGCTGATGGAGATCACCACCGACTACATGGAAAAACTGCGCCGCGTGCCGGGCGCGGTGGACGTGGGCCTGTCGGAGCAGGATCCGCAGAACGAGCTGCAGATCGAGCTCAACCGCGGCCTGGCCAATACGCTGGGGATCTCGGTGGGCGATGCGGCCAACTCGCTGCGGGTGGCCTTCGCCGGCGTGGAGGTCGGCGACTGGATCGACCCGAGCAGCGAGACGCGCGACGTCGCGGTGCGGCTGGCGCCGGAAGACCGCGTCGACGCGAGCAACATCGAGCGCCTGCCGATCGCCGTGAGCGGCGCCGGCGTGATGGTGCCGCTGGAGCAGATCGCCACGGTGACCATGGGCAAGGGGCCGGCCAAGATCCAGCATGCGGACGGCAAGCGGATGATCGCGGTGTCGGCCAACGCGCACGGCCGCTCGCCCGGCGAGGTCACCAGCGACGCGCTGAAGCTGGCGAAGTCCATCAACTTCCCGCCCGGTTACGGCATCGAGCTGGCGGGCGCGGCCAAGGACCAGCAGGAGGTGTTCAGCGCGATGGGCATCGCGCTGGCCTCGGGCATCGGCCTGATGTACCTGATCCTGGTGATGCAGTTCGGCAGCTTCACCGCGCCGCTGGGCGTGATGCTGTCCCTGCCGCTGTCGCTGATCGGCGTGGTGGTGGCGCTGCTGCTGACCAAGGGCACGCTGAACCTGATGAGCTTCATTGGGATCATCATGCTGGCCGGCCTGGTGGCGAAGAACGCCATCCTGCTGCTGGACGCGGCGCGCCAGGAGGAGGCGGCCGGCGTGCCGCGCGAGGAGGCGCTGATGCACGCGGGCCGCAAGCGCTTCCGTCCCATCCTGATGACGACCTTCGCGCTGATCGCCGGCATGCTGCCGGTGGCGGTGGGCATCGGCGAGGGCGGCGAGTTCTACCGCCCGATGGCGGTGGCCATCATCGGCGGCACGATCACGTCGACCTTCCTGACGCTGCTGATGGTGCCGAGCTTCTACGACAGCATCGAGATCAAGCGCGACAGCTTCCTGGCGAAGTTCCACCGTCGCGAGGCGCGCTGGACGACGGCGGGGGCGCTGCTCGCGGGCATCGTCGAATTCGTGCTGTTCCTGACCTTCGTGCGCTTCGTGTTCCGTTTGTTGAAGCGTGCCTGGGACATGGTCAGCGGCAAGCACCGCCGCCCGGTCGACTTCACGGCCCACGGCGCGGGCGACGACTGACCTCCGGTCCGGCGACGCCACGCAGTCCACGAAAAGAGCGCCTCGTCGAGGCGCTCTTTTTCCTTCGGCGTCGGTCTGTCGATCAGCCGCGATGCAGACGGCGCCACCAGCCATCGCCGGACCTGCGGGACGAGCCCCCGTCGGGCAGCTCGTAGACCGACGCGGCGGGAGCACGCAATTCGACCTCCGTGCCCACGCCGGCGTGCGAGGCGAGGCGGTAGGCGATGCCCGCGAGTCCGGCGCGCTCGCGCATGCCCGCCAGGCCCCAGTGGCCCTGACGGCCGCCGCGATCCTGCACCTCGTCGGGCACGCCGACGCCGTCGTCCCGCACGAAAAGCGCGAAGCCCGCGTCGTCGTACCGGAGCGTGACCTCGATGCGCTCGGCCTGCGCGTGTTGGAACGCGTTGAAGATCGCTTCACGCGCGATCAGGCAGAAGGATTCCGACAGCGCCGGTGCCAGGGCCCGGGGCGTGCCTTCCACACTCAGCGCGAACGCGGCGCCGTGCGTGTGCGAGAGCTCGCGCCCGAGACCTTCCAGCGTGTGCTCGATGCGCTTGGCGTCCGGCGGCGGCAGGCGCAGGTCGGTGACGCGGTCGCGGCCTTCGATGAGCAGCGCATCGGCGTCCGTCAGCACGCGTTCCATGGCGGCGCGCTCGTTGCCCGGCAGCCGGCGCGCGATCGCCTCGAAGCGCAGGATCAGGCCGTAGACGCCTTGCAGCAGCGTGTCGTGCAGGTCGCGCGCGATGCGCTCGCGTTCCTGCACACGCGCGGCGAGGCGCTCCTGTTCATGCAGACGGCGTCGGCGGGCGCGCAGCGCGGCCAGGACGCCCAGCGTCGAGAGACCCACGAGCACCGCGGCCGCGCGGAACCAGGCGGTCTGCGTCAGGGTGGGGGCGATCTCGAAGCGCAGCGTCGCGGGCGCCGCGCTCCACGGTCCGCCGCCCTGCGAGGCCTCGACCTGGAAGTCGTAGGTCCCCGGACCGAGGTTGGTATAGAAGGCGCGGCGTCGCGCGCCCGCGGCCTGCCAGTCGCGGTCCTGACCGATCAGCCGGTAGCGGAAGCGCGTGCGCTCGGGCTGGGCGAGGCTGATCGCCGTGTAGGCGATCTCGACGTCACGCGTACCCGCCGGCAGTTGCGCAGCGCGCCCGACGGACGGTGTCATCGCTTCGCCATGCACCAGCAGACGTTGCACATCGACGGGCGGTGCCGGCAAGGGCGCGCTGTCCAGGCGCGACGGATCGATGCGGACGACGCCGTTGTTGAGCGTGAACCAGAGCAGGCCGTCCGGTGTGCGCGCCGCGGTGCGCAGCGGCCAGGATTGCTCGGCGCGCCCGGTCAGGCCGTCGCTCAGATCGATATGCCGACCCGCCGGCGGGTTCGACGGCCGACGCTCGTCCGCTGGCCCGTCGCCGAGCGCGCGACGCACCTCGTCCGCGCCGAGCCTGGTGATGCCGTTCGCGCCGTTGAGCCACAGCTCGCCGTCGGGCGTCTCGACGATGCCCGAGACGCCGTCGAGTGCCTCCGCATCAGACAATCGAAGCAGGGGCAGGGCGGGGTCGGAGACCCGCTGGACGCCGCGTTCGCCGCCGATCCAGACGTGGTCGCCTTGGCTGACGATCACCTTGATCGCGCCGACGCGGACGCCGTCCGCGGGGGTGAGCGTCGTCGTCACGCCGGCTTCATGGCGGAGCAGCGTGCCGTCTCCGTAGCCGATCCAGATCCGTCCGCGACTGTCGGCGGCCAGGGCGTCGGGACCCTTGCGCGGGAATGCCCCGCTGCCCGAGAGCCGCGTGAGCTGCCCGTCGGCGAACCGGAGCAGGCCGTAGCGGTGCGCGTTGAACCAGATGCTGCCGTCGGCGGCCTCGGTGATCTCGAAGCTCGGGACGCTCCACGGTTGCCCGTCCGGCGTGGGAACGGCGGTCAGCGGGCCGCCCGCCTTGCCGGCGTCCTGGTACCAGAGGCCGGTGCGGCCGCCGATCCACAGGCGCCGTCGGCTGTCGACGAACACGGAGGTCAGCGATTCCAGTCGACGCGACAGCGGCCAGATCGAGAAGTGCCGGTCGCCCTTGGCGCGGTGATGCACGAAATCGCCGGCAGCGAGCCAGAGGCCGCCGTCGTGATCGGCCGCCATGGCGATGCCTGCCGTGCGCTCCGGCAGGTCGACGCGATCGACGGCCGCGCCGCGGAAGCGGTCGAGTCCGCCGTTGGTACCGACCCAGATCGCGCCGTCGCGATCCTGGAAGACGCGCATCACGAGTTCGCCGGACAGTCCCTTGTCGACGCCGAGAAACTGGGCGGTGGGGGCCGAGCCCGCGATCGCGGGCGGGATGGCGGGCGTGTCAAGGACCTCGATTCGGTTGAGGCCGTCCTTCGCGCCGTACCAGAGTCGTCCCGCGCGGTCGAAGGCGGGCATGAAGAAGCTTTTGGGCACCGCGTGGTACGGGCCGGCGGCTTCGCCGGGGAGCGGCAGACGCAAGAAGCCGCGCACCGCGTCCGAGCGGTCGTTCGCCCAGGCCCGTCCGGCGGCGTCGAGCGCGAGCTGCGCCTGGCCGAGGCCGGGGACGTCCACCGCGGTGAACCGCGTCGTGCCGGCCGGCTTCACGTACATGCCGCGATCGGTGACGACCCAGAGGTTGTCGCGCGCGTCGACCTCGATGCTCATCGTCCCCATCGGCGTTCCGTTGCCGTAACCGGATTCGACGCCGACCGGCGTCCAGGCGTTGCCACGCCGCTTCAGCAGGGAGCGGCCGGTGGCGACCCACAAGGTGCCGTCGCGCTCGGCCGCGAAGCCGCGGGTGGAGAAGGAGAAATGATCCTTGGCCGGATCGACATGCAGGATCCGCCCCGCGCGCACCAGCGCCGTGCCGCCGTCGAGCAGTCCGACCCACAGCGCGTTGTCCTTCGTCGCGAAGAGCGACAGCACCTGCCGGCTCGGCAGCGATTCACCGGCAAGCGCATCGAAGCGCTCGAAGCGCACGCCGTCGAATCGGAAGAGCCCGGCACCGGTCCCGAGCCATAGATAGCCGTCGGTCGTCTGGGCGATCGCCATCACCGGGCCGGGCATGCCGTCCTTCAGTGTCCAGGTCGTGTGCTGCAGATGGACGAGCGGCTGCTCGGAGGGCGTCGACGACTGCGCGTGCGCGGGCAGGGCGGGTGACATGGCCAGGATCGCCACCGCGCAGGCCACCGCGATCGACGACAGACAGTTGGAATGGGAAGTGGACGACGACAGGGACATCAAAAGCCTGCGGACTGGAGGGCGCGGATTGTGCCTCCGTTCATTTTTGGCGGGACGGCGATTCTTCCAAAGAACTTCGCCGGCGAACATGGTCTGGCGCGTCTCGCGACGTGGGCCCCGTCATCGGTCGCCGTGGATGGGGACGGGAATGTCTATGTGACCGACCGCCTCGACAATATCCGGAATTTCACCCCAGCCGGGGATGTCACCACGCTGGCGGGGACCGGGGCGCCGGGGGCGACCGACGGTGACAACATGACGGCGACGTTCGATGCGCCGATCGCCGTTGCGGTCGATGGCAATGGCGTGGTCTATGTCGCAGACAGGGGCAACAATCAGATCCGCAAGATCAGAGCGGTGACGATGCCCTGAAAACGCTGCTCGACCCGCGGCGTGTGCACGAATCGCATCTCCTGCGGCTTGTCAGACCACCCGGCCCGGATTCAACAATCCGCGTGGATCCAGCGCCTGCTTGATCTGTCGCATCAGCTGCATCGCCACCGGGCTCTTGCGCTGCGCGAGTTCCTCGCGCTTGAGCTGACCGATGCCGTGCTCGGCGGAGATGGAGCCGCCGTGCCCCGTCACCTGGTCGTAGACGACCTCGTTGACCGCGGCCTCGTGGTCGCGGAGGAACTCGGCGGCGGTGACGCCTTCCGGCGCCTGCAGGTTGTAGTGCAGGTTGCCGTCGCCCAGGTGGCCGAAGTTCACCAGCCGCGAACCCGGGAAGCGCTCCGCCAACAGCGCGTCGCAGCGCGCGACGAAGTCCGGGATGCGCGACACAGGCACCGCGATGTCGTGCTTGATGTTCAGGCCTTCCTCGCTCTGCGCCAGCGGGATGGACTCGCGCAGGTGCCACATCGCCTGGCTTTGCGACAGGCTCTCCGCCACCGCCGCGTCGTCGATCGCGCCGCGCTCCAGCGCTTCCTCGAGCAAACCCTCGAACTGCGTGCGGGCGTGTTCCTCGCCCTCGCTGTCCGAGAGCTCCAGCAGCACCGTCCACGGACGAGGGCCGAGCGGCTGCGCCAGCTGCGGGAAATGCTTGCGGACCAGCGCGAGGGACAGCGCGTTCATCACCTCGAAACCGGTCAGCGCCGCGCCGCAGCGCGATCGCGCCAGGTCCAGCAGCGTGACGGCATCGCGTAGCGTGTCGCAGGCGGCCAGCGCGGTCATCCGCGCGCGCGGCAGCGGATGCAGCTTCAGCGTCGCCGCGGTGATCACGCCCAGCGTGCCCTCGGAGCCGATGAACAGGTCGCGCAGGTCGTAGCCGGTGTTGTCCTTGCGCAGCCCGGACAGTCCGTCCCACACCGTGCCGTCGGCGGTCACGACCTCCAGGCCCAGGCACAGCTCGCGCGCGTTGCCGTAGCGCAGCACCTGCGTGCCGCCGGCGTTGGTGGCGAGGTTGCCGCCGATCGTGCAGCTGCCCTCGGCCGCCAGGCTCAGCGGGAACAGCCAGCCCGCCTCGCGCGCCGCCTGCTGCACGTACTGCAGCACGCAGCCGGCCTCGACGGTCATCGTCAGATTCGAGGGATCGATCTGGCGGACGCGGTTCAGCCGTTGCAGGCTCAGCAGCAGTTGCGTCCCCGAATCGTCGGGAACGCCGCCGCCCACCAGTCCCGTGTTGCCGCCCTGCGGCACCAGCGCCACGCCGTGTTCGCGCGCGAGTGTGACGACCGCGGCGACCTGCGCCGTGTCGGCCGGGCGGACCACCGCCAGCGCGCGTCCGACGTAGCGCTTGCGCCAGTCGCGCTCGAAACCGGACAGGTCGTGTTCGGCGGGCAGCAGCACATGGGCGTCGCCCAGCGTGGCGCGCAGGGCGTCGATGAGGGCGGCACTCATCGTTCTTCCTTCGAGGCTGCGGACTGCGCCGCTTCGTCGTCGAGCCGCTGCGCTTCAGCCGATCTCGCTTCAGCCAGTCGCTGCCGGATCTGCGCGGCGCAGGCGACGAAGATGGTCACCGACAGCACCACCTCGATCCACGCCAGCACCATGCCGAGTCCGCCTTCGGACGTGCCGCGCACCAGCCCTTCGGTCACGTAGAGCCAGATCATCAGGCTGACCCAGCGGTAGGTGTACATGCGGTAGCGCCACAGGCCGACCAGCGGCAGCAGCAGCGGCAAGGCCTTGATCGCGAGCGTGCCGCGTCCGGTCGGCGCGAGCCAGAGTTCCCAGGCCAGGCACACGACGGCCAGCGCCAGCGTGGCGAAGAACGCCAGCTGCCGGCTGCCGCGTTCGCGCGCGGTGGGCGCCGAGCGTGGGGTCGGCGCATGGATCGGCGCAGGGGTCGACGGCGTAGCCGGCGCGGAGCTCATCGAAGGGGCGGCGTCGAGGCTTGACATGGCTGGCATCATAGCCAGCATGATCAGTGAAGTTCGGGCGCAGACGCAGAGCTGGCGCGAGGGAATCCGGGAGCTCGGACGCGAGTTGTTGACGTGGCCGTATGCGCGCACGCTGCGGCTGTTCGTGCAGCGTTTCCGCGAGGAACGCCTGGGCCTGACCGCCGGCAGCCTGACCTTCACGACGCTCATCTCGCTGGTGCCGCTGCTGACCGTCGCGCTGGCGCTGTTCACCGCGTTCCCGATGTTCTCCAGCTTCCAGTCCGCGCTGGAGAAGTACTTCCTCAAGTCGCTGATCCCCGACAACATCGCCCGCCCGGTGCTGATGTCGCTGACGCAGTTCGCGGCGAAGGCGAACCGGCTCGGCGTGGTCGGCCTGGTCGTGCTGGCGGTGACGGCGCTGTCGCTGATGCTGACGATCGATCGTACGCTCAACCAGATCTGGCGCGTGCAGCGACCGCGGCCGATCGCGCAGCGGGTGCTGGTGTACTGGGCGGCGCTGACGCTCGGGCCGCTGCTGCTGGGCGGCAGCCTGACGGTCACCAGCCTGCTGATCTCCGCCAGCCAGAACCTGGTGGACAACATGCCGCGCGGGCTCGTCGTGCTGCTCAACAGCGTGGACCTGCTCGTGCTCTGGGCCGCGATCGCGGGGCTCTTCCATTACGTGCCCAACACGGACGTGCGGTGGCGCCATGCGCTCACCGGCGCCGCCTTCGTCGCCGTGGCCTTCCACCTGGCGAAGCTGGCGCTGGCCTGGTACGTGAAGCAGGTGCCGACCTATTCGACGCTCTACGGCGCGTTCGCGGCCGTGCCCATCTTCCTGATCTGGATCTACGTCGGCTGGTCGATCGTGCTGCTCGGCGCCATCCTGGCGGCCAACGCGCCGGCCCTGGCCGGTGGCGTCAGCGTGCGCGCCAACAAGCCCGGCATGCAGCTGGCGCTCGCGCTGGACGTGATCCGCGAACTCGACGCGTCGCGCACCGGGGGCGAATCGGGACTGTCCATGATCGGCCTCTCGCAGCGGATGTCGGTCGACCCGCTGCAGCTGGAGCCCGTGATCCAGCACCTGCAGAAGCTGGACTGGATCGGGCGCCTGGAGGAGGAGGGCGCGCAACGCCTGGTGTTGTTGTGCGACCCCGCCTCGACGATCGCCGAACCCCTCATCCGCGCGCTGCTGGCGGACCGTCAGCAAGGGCTGGCGGCGTTGTGGGAGAACGCCGGCTGGGAGCAGACGACCGTCGGCGTGCTGATCGGGCGCGTGACGCCCGACGTGATCGCCATCGCGTCGTCCGCCGCGATCGGTGGACAGGCCGGGTCCGCGATCGCCCTGACGCCGGCGGCGTCGTCGACGATGCCGGCTAGCGCAGGTAGGTGACGGCCACGCCGCCGACCACGGCCAGCAGCGCCACCACCGAATAGATCGCGCGCCGGTACGGCGGCTTGGGCCGCGTCGCGCCGGTCGGTTTCATGCCGTACTTGGGTGTCGCGCCCAGCGGCAACGCCGCCTTGTCGATCAGGGGGGTGGAACGGTGCTCGCGCGCTCTTTGCTCGGCCACGCGCAGACGCGCGGATCCATCCAGCAGCTGCAGCTGCTTCGCCTGGGTTTCGGTGTCGATGGTGGCCGGCTGGGTCGGGGTAGGGATGTGGGGATGCTTCTCTGAAAACGAGCGTTGCTGCATGTGGACTGCCTTGACTACGCTCCCTCGCCTCCGCGAATGCGGCCCATTGTGACGATGCTGACGCGGCGGTCAAGTAACAGGGGGTTGCCGCTTCTGTTCGTGAGACGGCCAGATTCTGCTGTTCTCGGTTTGAGATCCGATTGAGGCTAGACTTGATAGCAAACTCTCATTGGAGTGATATCAATGGCCGCCGTGACGATCAGGAACCTTTCGGATGTCGCCCATGAGGCGCTCAAGCGTCGTGCCGCGCGTCACGGTCGAAGCACCGAGGCCGAGATCCGCCAGATCCTGGAGGATGCCGCGGTGCCTGCGGAAGGTCTGGGTACGGCGCTCGCGCGTATTGGTCAGCGGATGGGCCCGGCGGGCTTGAAGCTTCCTCGCCGCACGACGAAAGTGACACCGGCCGAGTTCGAATGATCCTGCTTGACACCAATGTCGTGTCCGAACCGCTGAAGCCTCGGCCAAGCGCGGCTGTGCTGGGTTGGTTGAATGCCCAGGATCCTTGGGACCTACATATTTCTACCGTCACCGTGGCCGAGTTGTTCGCTGGCGTGGAAGTCCTCCCCAAGGGGAACCGTCGCTCAGGGCTTCAGCGTCTGATAGAGCGGGAGCTCCTTCCACTCTTCGAGGGGCGGATCCTGCCGTTTGACGAAAGTGCTGCGCGCGAGTTCGGAAAGATCGTCGGCCTTGGCAAAGCAAAGGGGCGACCCGTGAAATTCGACGATGGCGCCATCGCGGCGATTGCGAAAGCCAACCGCATGAGCGTGTCGACGCACAACATCAAGCACTTCGAGGCGACAGGAGTCCACGTTGTGGATCCGTGGCTCTGGACACCCTGACGACGCTCCTGACGCGATTGCGTCAGGCGTGCAGCACGACGAGCAACGCCGTCGCCGTCTTCTTCGACAGGTTGCGGATCGCATGCGCGCCGTCCACGGCGTAGCGTGCGGTCTCGCCGGTCTTGACCGTCTGGCGGCTACCGCCCGCGGTCACCTCCAGTTCACCGCCCAGCACGCTCAGGTGCTCGCGCGAACCGGGTTCGTGCGCCGCCGACTCCAGCGCGCCGCCGGGCTGCACGGTCAGTTCGTACCATTCGAAATTGCCCGCCAGGTCGATGGGGCCGAGGATGCGCAGCCGGCACAGGCCGTCGGGACTCGACAAGGCCGGCGTCCCGTGCGACGCCACGACCTCGATCGTCGGCGCGGCGGGTCTTTCGCCGCCCAGCAGCTCCGACAACTCCACCCGCAGCGCATTGGCCAGCCGCCACACCACGGCCACCGTGGGATTGGCCTGGTTGCGCTCGATCTGCGAGAGCATGGACTTGGACACGCCCGCTCTTCGCGACAGTTCGTCCAGCGACAGGCCTTGCGCTTGCCGCAGGGTCTGCAGCGTGGCGCCGACTCTGGGCGGTTCGAGTTTTTCGGAAGGGTTGGCGGACATCGGCGATGACGTTACGGTTGGGCAGGGCGGCGACGCCTTGACCCGGTGTCGACCTTCCTTGATACTGCACGGCTGTTCGATATAACGAACACGTTCGATTTAACGGATTGTGCCGCAGGAGCACCGCATGACCAACATCGTCCCCCCGTCCACCGACGACTTCTATCGCCACCTGCAGAACGAGCTGCAGGGCATCCGTGACGCCGGCCTCTACAAGAGCGAACGCATCATCACGGGCCCGCAGGGCGCGATCGTGAAGACGAACGACGGCCGCGAGGTCATCAACCTGTGCGCCAACAACTACCTGGGGCTGTCTTCGCATCCGCAGGTCGTGGAAGCGGCGCATGAGGCGCTGCGCACGCACGGCTACGGCCTGTCGTCGGTGCGTTTCATCTGCGGCACGCAGGACATCCACAAGGAACTGGAACAGCGCCTGGCGCGCTTCCTGGGCACCGAGGACACCATCCTGTACGCGGCCGCCTTCGACGCCAACGGCGGGCTGTTCGAGCCGCTGCTGGGCGAGCAGGACGCCATCGTCAGCGACGAGCTGAACCACGCGTCCATCATCGACGGCATCCGGCTGTGCAAGGCCAAGCGCTTCCGCTACAGGCACAACGACATGGCCGACCTGGAGGCGCAACTGGTCGCCGCGCGCGCCGCCGGCGCCCGCCACGTCATGGTGTTCACCGACGGCGTGTTCTCGATGGACGGCACGATCGCGCAGCTGGACAAAATGCGCGAGATCACCAACCGCTTCGGCGCGCTGCTCGCGATCGACGAATGCCACGCCAGCGGCTTCATGGGCAAGACCGGTCGCGGCACGCACGAGCATCGGGGCGTGTTCGGCAAGGTCGACATCATCACCGGCACCCTGGGCAAGGCGCTGGGCGGGGCCTCGGGCGGCTTCACGACCGGCCGCAAGGAAGTGATCGAGCTGCTGCGCCAGCGCTCGCGGCCCTACCTGTTCTCCAACACGGTGGCGCCCAGCATCGTCGGCGCGTCCATCGCCGTGCTGGACCTGCTCGAAGGCAGCACCGCGCTGCGCGACAAGCTCGAAACCAACACGACCTACTTCCGCGAAGCGATCCAGCAGGCCGGTTTCCAGATCAAGCCGGGCACGCATCCGATCGTGCCGGTGATGCTGTTCGACGCCGTCAAGGCGCAGCAGTTGAGCGCGCGCCTGCTGGAACTGGGCGTGTACGCGGTCGGCTTCTTCTATCCCGTGGTGCCCAAGGAACAGGCCCGGGTGAGAGTGCAGATCTCCGCCGTGCATGAGCGCGAACATCTGGAGAAGGCGGTCGCCGCCTTCGCGCAGGCGGGCCGCGAGCTGGGCCTGGTGAAGTAAGCAGAGTCAGAAGCAGATCCCCATGACGAAGATCCTGTTGATCGGCGCGAACGGCCAGATCGGTTCCGAACTGGCGGTGGAGCTCGCCAGGCGCCACGGCAACGCCAACGTGATCACCAGCGACGTGGCGCCGCAGGGCCGCGTGCCGCAGCTGACGCACGAGATGCTGGACGTGACCGATGCGGCCGCGCTGGCGGCGGTGGTCAAGCGCCACGGCATCACGCAGATCTACCACCTCGCGGCGGCCTTGTCGGCGACCGGCGAGAAGCACCCGATGTGGGCCTGGGACCTGAACATGAAGGGCCTGCTCAACGTGCTGGAGCTCGCGCGCACGGAGAAGCTGGAACGCATCTTCTGGCCGAGTTCGATCGCGGCCTTCGGTCCGCAGACGCCCAAGCGCGACACGCCGCAGACCACGGCGATGGACCCGTCGACCGTCTACGGCATCTCCAAGCTGGCGGGCGAGGGCTGGTGCCGCTGGTACCACGCCAACCACGGCGTGGACGTGCGCAGCCTGCGCTACCCGGGCCTGATCAGCTGGAAGACGCCCCCGGGCGGCGGCACGACCGACTACGCGGTCGAGATCTTCCACGAGGCGCTCAAGCACGGCCGCTACACCTGCTTCCTGAAGGAAGACCAGGCGCTGCCGATGATGTACATGCCCGACGCGCTGCGCGCGACGCTGGAGCTGATGGAAGCGCCGGCGGACCGCATCACCGAGTGGGGCAGCTACAACCTGGCGGGCGTGAGCTTCACGCCGGAGCAGATCGCCGCGTCGATCCGCCGCAGCATCGCGGGCTTCGAGATCGACTACGCGCCGGACTTCCGTCAGAACATCGCGGCGAGCTGGCCCCAGTCGATCGACGACTCGGTCGCGCAACGCGACTGGGGCTGGAAGCTCGGCTACGACCTGGATGCGATGGCGGACGACATGCTGGCGTCCTTGAAGGCTCAGGGTTGATCGGATGGCGGCAGGCGCGGTGCTCGATTGCTCCTGGCCGCCGTGAGTTCCAGGCACGCCAACGCGCGTCTGGAACTTATTCCGTAGCGCTGCGATACCTCAGGCACAGAAGCTCCCGCCGCGACTTCAGCGCCGGCGGGACCGTCCACGAGGTGCATCTCCAGCGCGAGGACCCGTTCCGGCGTGGAGCCGACGCCGAGACGCTGTGCGACTTCCCCGACCGTCGCGCCCGCGGCGCGGACGGCGTCTTTGGCGGGCCCTTGGATAACTGCATCTTCCAATGCCCAGATTTGCTCGACGTCCAGCTTCAGAAGTTTGCCGACAACGGTGACGTTCTCGCCGGCCATGCACGCCGCATGAGAAGAGCCGTGCTTCAGGATCCGGGCGAGGTCGACCAGTCTTTGAGGTCGCACCTTGTCGGGCAATGCCGTGACGGCGTCGTTGAACAAGGGCTGGCCGGTGCGCTGATCGTTGGGGCGAAGTTCGCTCAACCTCTGTCCCACACGCTCCAGCAAGTCGATCTGCTGCATCTGGCGCAACCGGCGGATCGCATTCAGCGCGTTCTTGAATGAGGCCAGCCCGGTCACGTCGCGCTGGGCAATTGCGAGATTGCGCTGGTTTTCCAAAGCAGGCAGGAATCGGGCCGGGGAGGCAGCCACCAGCGCGAGCACGTCTTTCGCGGGCAAACGGCGCGCGATGTGTTCGAGCAACTCATCCGGCAAGTCCGTCAGCGCGGGCTGCAACGCTGCGGGATCGTCGGACGTCGGCATGACGGCGATGGGCGGGGCCTCGACGTGATGCGCGGCTGTGTTCGGGAGTGCTGTGAGTGTCATGGTCCTTGTCCTTGTCCTTGTCCTTGTCCTGGGAGCTTTGTCGCATCTAGCCGGTCGCCTCGCGCACGGTCGATGGATGACGCAGGGGAGGATAGGTAGGGAGGGACCGCGCAGTGGTTCCAGCAGACGACAATCCGTTCGCTTCCCGCAACGCATCGAGGCCGCCAGGATGTCAAGACTCGCCACCGAATTCCATCGTCTGTACGCCGCAGGTCCTGAAGGGTCGGCGCGCGCGCTTGTGCTCGACGTCGGTCGCCCCTCGGACTGGGAATTGCTCGGCGCCGTCTGGCGCGGCGTGCAGCTCGATCTGTCGCTGCCTGCACCGGGCATCGCCATCGCGGGGGAGAACAGCTACCAGCTGTGGTTCTCGCTGCAGCAAGGCTGCGCTGCGGACGAGGCGAGCGCGTTTTTCGACGGGGTGAAAGCGCGCTATCTGAGCGGCGTCGCGGCGCCCCGGATCCGCTGCCTGAAGGAAGTTTCTGTGGTGCCGGCCGAGGTCAGGGAAGGCCAATGGTCCGCGTTCGTCGCACCGGACCTGGCGCCGGTGTTCGTCGAGGCGACCTGGCTCGACATCCCGCCTGGCGTTGAAGGACAGGCAGACCTGCTGAAGTCCCTGAAGAGCATCACGCCTCAAGTCTGGCGCGAGGCGCTGGCGCAACTCGCACCGCCTGCTGCGCAAGACCTGGCACCCGCGCTGGCACCGCCGTCGTCCGACGTCGCGCCGGCCCCGTCCGCTCATTTCCCGGCGACCTCATTCAGCGACCCGCGCGCGTTCCTGCTCCACGTGATGAACGATGCGACCGTACCGATGGCGCTGAGGATCGAGGCGGCGAAGACGCTACTGCCCGCGAAAGACTAGATCTGACTTCTGTGAGGAGTCGAGGCCAACGACATTCACTTGGATAGGCCAATGACGATGGCGATGCCGCCAGCCAAAGTAGCTGCCTTCCTTCATGGAGGTGCCTACATGTCTCCCATCGTCGCCGCATCGCAAGCCATGGTCTCGCCCGTGGATCTCTACATCCTCGACGTCACCCAGTCTCAAAGGACTTCTATCGGATGGGGAACGGGACCTGGCCCTTGTTTACTGACGATCGTGCCCGCATCGATGTTGCCGTCTCGGTGCAGAACGACGTGGAAGTCGTGATCGCCGACGGCAATGGGTTCTCCGCCTTCGATACGATCGTGCCCGTGATGCGGCAGCCGGGACGCAAGGTCTGGCGCATCAGGAAGGGCGCCGTGATCCCTCAAGATCTTGTTCTGGTGAAGGACCTGCGCCCCAATCACTCCGGGCACTACATGCTCGCCCCGGCCACGACGATGCCGTTGAAGAAGTATCTTGGCGCCCTGGAGGAACTCGGCATGGATCGCAGCCGAGTTCAACTCATCGTTGAAGGAGATTCAGATGTCCGTTAGGGACAGTCTGCAAAACCCCTCGTCACCCCGACTGGCGATTTGATCGTCGGTCAGCGACGATGAGGGCATGAATCAAAGCTCGCTTGGTTTTGACCCGCTGCCCAAGAAGACCCGC
>SEFA01000137.1 GCA_004210455.1 Rubrivivax sp.
AGCCCAGCCCTGCGGCTTGGTACTTCTGAACCACTTCGAGCTTCAAGCTCTCGCTGTACTTCGCCATGAAAAACACCCCATCGGTTGGATTGATGTCCAACCTTTGGGGTGCAGTTCAGATGCGGGGCCTTCGTCTTTTTCGATGCCACCACCACCCGTGCCTGAGGCCTGCGGGGGCCAGGGGGTTGGCCCGATTTGAGGAACATGTGACACGTATGAGGGCCGGCCCCCTGGCCCCCGCAGGCCGAGCGCTGGTTTACTGCCCGGCGATCAACGCCTTGATATCGCTCATCAACGCCTGCGCGCCCGCGCCGTAGCGTGAGAACACCCGCACCCGTCCTTGCGGATCGAACAGGAAGCTGGCCGCCGTGTGGTCCATGGTGTAGCTGTCGGGGGTCTTTCCCGGCACCTTGGCGTAGTAGATCTTGAATTCCTTGGCCGTCTCCTTGAGCTGCTCCGGCGAGCCGCGCAGCGCGACGAAGCCGGGGTCGAAGCTGTCGAGGTAGGCCTTCAGCAGCTCGGGCTTGTCGCGTTCCGGATCCACGGTGACGAACACGCCCTGGACCTTGTCGCCGTCCGGCCCGAGGGCCTTCTTGACCTGCGCCAGTTCGGCCAGCGTGGTCGGGCAGACGTCCGGGCACTGCGTGAAGCCGAAGAACACGACCACGACCTTGCCCTTGAAGTCGTCGAGCGTTCGCGTCTTGCCGTTCTGGTCGGGCAGGCTGAAGCCGCGCGCGTAGGCCGCGCCGGTCAGGTCCACGCCCTGGAAGCTGGCCTTGGGCGCGGAGGAGAAGCCCAGCTTGTCGCAGCCCGCCAGCAGCGTCGTTGCGCCGAGGGCGCCCAGGCCGCCCATGGCACCGAGTCCGAGAGAACGTCGCGAGATCATCCGTACATCCGATCCGAAGGAAGGTTCCGAGGTCCGTCGTCCGGGTCAGCTCAACTGACCCAGGGACTGACGTAGTGATCCAGCAGCAGCGCGCCGAAGAGCAGCGACAGGTGCAGGAGCGAGAACATGAAGGTCTTGCGCGCCAGCGCTTCCGAATATGCCTTCCACAGCTTGAAGGCGTAGTGGCAGAACATCAGTCCCAGCACGATGGCCGCGGCCAGGTAGATCCAGCCGCTCATGCCCGTCAGGAAGGGCAGCAGCGTCGCCGCGAACAGGATCCAGGTGTAGAGGAAGATCTGCAGGCGGGTGAACTCGTTGCCGTGCGTCACCGGCAGCATCGGCAGCCCGGCCTTGCGGTAATCCTCGCTGCGGTACAGCGCCAGCGCCCAGAAATGCGGCGGTGTCCACAGGAAGATGATCAGGCACATCAGCCAGGCTTCGGAGCCCAGCTCGCCGCGCATCGCCGCCCAGCCTAGCACCGGCGGCATCGCGCCTGACGCGCCGCCGATCACGATGTTCTGCGGCGTCATCGGTTTCAGGACCATCGTGTAGATGATCGCGTAGCCGACGAAGGTCGCGAAGGTCAGCCACATCGTCAGCGGATTCACCAGCACGTACAGGATCGCCGACCCCAGCGCGCACAGCGCGCCAGAGAACAGCAGCGTCTGGTTGCGGCTGAGTTCGCCGCGCGCGGTGGGCCGCCACGCGGTGCGCTTCATCTTGGCGTCGATGTGCTGCTCGATCAGGCAGTTGAACGCCGCCGCCGCACCCGCCACCAGCCAGATGCCGCCGGTGCCGGCGATCAGCCGGATCCACTCCTGGCCCTGCGGCAGGCCGGGAATCGCCAGCGCCATGCCGATGAACGCGCAGAACACGATCAGCTGCACCACCCGGGGCTTGGTCAGTTGGTAGAACTGCCACCAGCGGGAGGGCATGGCGGCCTGCGTCGCGGAACTCATTTCGAACCCATCGTCAGGATGTCGGCGCGCACGGGCGCCGGCTCAATCACAGTCGTCGTCCGGCCGGCACGCAGCCGCGCCAGCACGATCGCACACATCAGCAGCAGCGCCGCGGCGCCGCCGGTATGGGCCAGCGCGGCCACCAGCGGCCACCCCAGCACCACGTTGGACAGCCCGGAGGCCAGTTGCCACCCGCCCACCGCCAGCAGGCGGCGCGCCCAGCGTCGGGCGTCGGGACCGCCCTCGCGCCAGAGCGCCCAGGCCAGCACCAGCAGCGCGGCAAACACGATCATCGCGCCGCCGCGATGCGCTAGGTGGATCGCCGTCAGCGCCTCGAACGGCAACCAGCCACCGTGAGCGCCGCGCCCGAGCTCGCGCCACAGCGTGAAGCCGTGTTCGAAGTCGGTCGGCGGCAGCCATTGTCCCTGGCAGGTCGGGAAGTCCTGGCAGGCCAGCACCGCGTAGTTCGTGCTGACCCAGCCGCCCAGCGCTACCTGCGCGATCGCCAGCACCGTGAAGGCCGCGAACGCGCGTCTCAGGCCCGCGGGCCAGGCCAGCGGCTTCGGTGCGTAGGACTCGGCCTGCCACGCCAGCAGCATCAGCAGTCCCAGCGCCAGCAGCAGATGCGTCGTCACGATCGCCGGGAAGAGCTTCATCGTCACCGTCCAGGCGCCGAAGACCCCTTGAACCAGGATCCACACCAGCGACAGCGTCGCCCACCACGGCGACGGGGTCGTCTCGCCGGTGCGGCGGCCGCGCGACCACACCCACCAACTGAGGATCACCAGCACCACCAGCAGGAAACCGACGCCGCCCGCCATGTAGCGATGCAGCATCTCCATCCAGGCCTTGCCGTGTGTCACCGGCCCCGTCGGCATCGCCGACTGCGCGGCGAGAATCTCGGCCTTCGCGCCGATCGGCGAGGCGCTGCCGTAGCAGCCGGGCCAGTCCGGGCAGCCGAGGCCCGAATCGGTCAGCCGGGTCAGCGCGCCGATCAGGATCAGGTCGAAGGTCAGGAAGGTCGCCAGCAGCGTGAGCGCGCGCAGCCGCTTCGCCGCGGAATCGCCGCGATGCCGCCATTGCCACCAGACCAGCGGCACCGCGCCGACGAGCGCGGCCATCGCCAGCAGCTCCAGCAGCGGCTCGAAATCGAAACCGATCGCCAATCCGTTCATGCGGGGGTCGTCCTCGTCATCACCGCCCGGGCTTGTCCCAGCCGGCGTTGGCGCGCATCAGGCGCTCGAGGTCCTTCTTCAGCGGCGACGGCTCCGGCGTCGCCGGCGAACGCAGCATCCATCGCCCCATCGGATCGACCAGGAACAGGTGCTCGCCCATGCGGCGACCCGGCGCGGCCATCAGCCAGCCCTCGATCGCCGAGCGCGGGGCGCGCAGCACCGTCGCCGGCGCGCCGTGACCGGTCAGGGCGTCGATCTGCGCCGGCGTCAGCGTGACGTCGTCCGGCACCAGCACCAGCTTGTCGAGCTTGTCGCGGTCCTTGCCGAGCATCTCGCGCAGTTGGCGCTGCATGAAGAGCATGCGCTCGCAGCCTTCATCGCAGGCCCGGTCCGGCACGTAGGTCAGCAGCCATTGGCCCTTGAGCGACTCGGCGCTCACCGGCGCGCCCTGCAGCGTCGTCAGCGCCATCGCGGGCGGCAGATCGCGCGTCGGCGTGATCAGGTCGCTGTAGGCGCGACCGCGCAGGTCCAGCACATAGAAGCTGAAGTACGACGCGATCACCGGCGCCGCGCAGACCAGCATCACCAGCCACAGCGTCCAGCGCGATCGCTTGGGCGGATCGAGGTCGGGCACCGGCACCGAATGGACCGCCATCGTCACCGGACCGTCAGGCGGCAGCGGGGTGTCGGTCGGCGCCGGGGCGGCATCGCGACCGTGGTCGTGCTCATCGCGGATCGCGCTGCTCATGGGAGACGCCGTTCACGGGAGACGCTGTTCATCGGAGACCTTGGTGGCGCGGGCGGCTCGGCCAGCGCGGTAGGGAGCGAGGACTTGGAACCAGACATAAAGACCCAGGATCAGCGCCGCAAGCGCAAACCATTGAAACGCGTACCCGTAATGCTTGTGGATGTCGACCGCGGGCGGCGGCCAGTGCCGGTGCAGGCCGTCGGCGGCCTCCGCGGCGGGGACCGGCGGCGGTGCCAGTTCCGGCTCCGTCTGGAGCAGCACCAGCGGCAGCAGCCGCAGACCGGTCTCGGCCTGCAGGCCCGCGAGGTCCACATTCTGCCGGATCGGCCCCGTCTCCGCGTCCCGGCCCAGTGCATAGGCCTTCGACACGGACGCCGCCAGCCGGCCTTCGATCCGCACCTCGCCCGTCGGCGTGGAGATCGGCGGCAACGCCTCGCGCTGCGCCGCGTTGCGCGGACCCCAGCCGCGTTGCACCAGGATCGCGTCGTGACGGCCGGTGAGCTTCAGCGGCGTCACCACGTAGAAGCCGGTGCGGCCGTCCATCACGCGGTTGTCGAGGTACACCGTGTGCGCCGTCTCCCATTCGCCGGTCAGCACTGCGCGACGATGTTCAAGCCCCGACGGCGGCGGCTGATCCGCGGACGGCAGCGCGGCGGTCGCGAGCGGCGCGTCCTGCCCGCGTTCGTCGATCGCCCGCTGCATCGTCTTTTTCTGATCGGCCCGATCGAGTTGCCAGGCCCCGAGCGACAGCGCCGCCGCCACGCCGGCGACGGTCGCGATCACCACGACAGCCTGACGCCCTCTGGCCTGAGGCCCTCGGGCCCGGCCCGATGGCCCCGAGGGGCCTGGATGGGAATAATCGTCCGCCATGAAAGTCATCGTCCTCATCGCGTTCATCGGCATCCTGGCCGCGCTCTTCTCGGCGGGCGTCCTGATGCTGCGCAAGCAGAAGGGCAAGGCCACCATGGCCCGCGCGCTGGCGGTGCGCGTCGGGCTGTCGGTGGCACTGTTCCTGTTCATCCTCTTCAGCGCCTGGATGGGATGGATCCACCCCACCGGACTGCCGATCGGGAAATGAAGGGTCCTTGACCGGCGGTCGATCATCGCCTGATCCGACCGCCGGAAAAGAAAAGCGCCGCATCGAGCGGCGCTTGTTCGTTCAGGGGATCGCGCTGCGAAGCGCGGTCACAGCCAGTACACGATGACGTAGAGGCCCAGCCACACGACGTCCACGAAGTGCCAGTACCAGGCCGCGCCTTCGAAGCCGAAGTGGCGATCCGGTGTGAAGTGACCCTTCATCAGCCGCAACGTGATGAACAGCAGCATCAGCATGCCCACGAACACGTGGAAGCCGTGGAAACCGGTCAGCATGAAGAAGGTCGAGCCGAAGATGCCCGAGCTCAGCTTCAGGTTCAGTTCCTGGTACGCGTGCCAGTACTCGTAGCCCTGGAAGCCCAGGAAGGTCACGCCCAGGATCACCGTCGCCCACATCCAGGCGATCGTCTTCGCGCGCTTGCCGGCGATCAGCGCATGGTGCGCGATGGTCAGCGTGATGCCCGAGGTCAGCAGCAGCGCAGTGTTGATCGTCGGGATGGGCCACGGGCCCATCGTCGCGAAGGCATCCACCGTGCCCGCCGGCGAGGCCGTCGCACCGGCCGCCACGCTCGGCCACAGGCCGTTGAAGTCGGGCCACAGCAGCGCGTTGTCGAGGCTGCCCAGCGTCGGGATGCTGTAGCCGCGCGACCAGAACAGCGCGCCGAAGAAGGCCGCGAAGAACATCACCTCGGAGAAGATGAACCAGCCCATGCTCCAGCGGAACGACAGGTCGATGCGGTCGCTGTACTGGCCGCTCTCGCTCTCGCGGATCGCGTCGCCGAACCACTGCTTGAGCGTGAACGCCCACCAAAGCAGCCCGAACAGCAGCGACCACTTGCCCCAGTCGTGGCCGTTGATCCACTGGCCCGCGCCCAGGATCACCCAGAACAGGCCGAACGCGGCCATCGCCGGATGCCGCGACGGGCCGGGCACGAAGTAATAAGGCGTGTTGCCATGAGTCGTCGTTGCCGACATGCGTTCTTCTCCTCGAACTCGGTTCTCAGTTCATTGCCGCACCGCTGCTCACCACCCAGCGGACCAGCAGGATCAATCCGACCACGAACATCGCCGCGACGATGACGCCGGCGACGATCACGTGCAGCGGATTGAGCTGCGATACATCTTCCTCGTGTCCCGACCCCTGGCGCACGCCGAAGAAGGACCAGGCCACCGCCCGGAAGGTCCCCAGCAGGGAGCCCTTGCGGCGCATCGCCCGCTTCAGATCCTCGCCCGGCTTCAGGTCATCGGACATCGTCGTTTCCACCGGCCCGGGACGCTCAGGCGCCCGATCCGACCTTCACATCCACCGGCGCGGCCGCCTGCGCCTTGCCCTTCCCCGCGACCTCGAAGAAGGTGTACGACAGCGTGATCGTGCGCACGTCCTTCGGGATCTTCGGGTCGATGACGAACACCACCGGCCATTCCTTCTGCTCGCCCGGCTTCAGCGTGTACTCGTTGAAGCAGAAGCATTCGAGCTTGTTGAAATACGGCGTCGCCTGCTTGGGCGCGTAACTCGGGATCGCCTGCGCCGACATGGTCCGCGCCTGGATGTTCTGGAAGGTGTACATCACCGTCGTCAGTTCGCCCGGGTGGACCGTCAGGTGGCGCTTGGCCGGCTTGAAATCCCACGGGCCGCGCGCGTTGGCGTCGAACTCGATCGAGATCGTCCGGCTGTAGTCGATCTGCGTGTTCTTCACGTCCTCGGCGCGCACCGCGTGCTGGCGTTCCGACAGCGACAGCACGTTGATGCCCAGCGCCGTGCAGATCGCGCGGTACATCGGCACCAGCGCGTAGCCGAAGCATGACATCACCGCCACCACGACCAGCAACTTGCCGGTCATCCGCAGGTTCTCCTTGCGGATCCAGGTAGCGCGCTTGGTCGGCCCGGTCATGACACGCCGAGGAACGCGATCTTCACCACGAAGCCGACCAGGAAGACCAGGGCCACGCTGGCCAGGATCAGGCCCAGCCGCCGGTTGCTCTTGCGTTGCTCGGGTGTCAGGGCCATGGCTCGTTCCCTTGGACCGGCGCCGGTCAGCCGACGATCTTCGTGGCCGTCACGTCCAGCTTGGGCGGCGTCTCGAAGGTGTGGAACGGCGCCGGCGACGGCACTTCCCATTCCAGGCCTTCAGCGGCTTCCCACGGCCGTTGCGGCGCCTTCTCCCCCTTGCCGCGCATCATCGGGATGGCCACGGCGATGAAGAAGTAGACCTGCATCAGACCGAAGCCGAAGGCGCCGATGGACGCCAGCGCATTGAAGTCGGCGAACTGCATCGGGTAGTCGGCGTAGCGTCGCGGCATGCCGGCCAGGCCGAGGAAGTGCATCGGGAAGAAGGTGACGTTGAAGAAGATCAGCGAACCCCAGAAGTGGATCTTGCCGCGCGTCTCCGAATACATCACGCCGCTCCACTTCGGCCCCCAGTAATAGACGCCGGCGAACAGCGCGTACAGCGAGCCCGCGACCAGCACATAGTGGAAGTGGGCCACGATGTAGTAGGTGTCCTGGATCTGGATGTCGACCGGCGCGACGGCGCAGATCAGGCCGGTGAAGCCGCCCATCGTGAACACGAAGATGAAGCCGACGGCCCACAGCATCGGGGTCTCGAAGGTCATCGAGCCGCGCCACATCGTCGCCAGCCAGTTGAAGATCTTCACGCCGGTCGGGACCGCGATCAGCATGGTCGCGTACATGAAGAACAGCTGGCCCGTCACCGGCATGCCGGTGGCGAACATGTGGTGCGCCCAGACGATGAAGGACAGGATGGCGATGGAGGCCGTCGCGTACACCATCGAGGCGTAGCCGAACAGGCGCTTGCGGGCGAAGGCCGGCACGATCTGGCTGACGATGCCGAAGGCCGGCAAGATCATGATGTAGACCTCGGGGTGGCCGAAGAACCAGAAGATGTGCTGGTACATGACCGGGTCGCCGCCGCCTGCGGGGTTGAAGAAGGCGGTACCGAAGTGGCGGTCGGTCAGCGTCATCGTGATGGCGCCAGCCAGCACGGGCATGACGGCGATCAGCAGGTAGGCCGTGATCAGCCAGGTCCAGCAGAACATCGGCATCTTCATCAGCGTCATGCCGGGAGCGCGCATGTTCAGGATGGTGACGATGATGTTGATCGAACCCATGATGGACGAGGCGCCCATGATGTGCATCGCGAAGATGCCGGCATCCATCGACGGGCCCATCTGCAGCGTCAGCGGCGCATAGAGCGTCCAGCCGGCGGCAGGCGCGCCACCCGGCATGACGCTGATGAAGATGC